>CANRIP010000071.1 GCA_947630715.1 uncultured Acetatifactor sp. | reverse complement strand
TTTTGCGGTTGCGTAATCATCGCTCTGGTTTAACTTACCAAGGGAACGGGCAAGGTAGCACAGGGATCTTTCCGGTCAGTTGCTTGCGTTTACCACTTGCATTTCCAAATGGATGGTGGTGTGACGGTTCAGCATCAGTTTGACATCCAGAATGTATTTTGCGTATACGACCCAAGAATCAGTTGATCAATGAAAGTCAGAATTATGGCGAAGTAACCTTCTGCGCAATATCGGTACCATGTTGCATAGTCTCATGGTGGTATTAAGTGCGGGAGATTATTTTTGTTAGAGTGCTTTTGTTTTGAAAAGGGATGTTACTTATTCATTGACATCAATACCATGTAATTTAAGCAGTTGCAGGGCTTGGTTCAATTTTGTAGCAGTCTGGTCCCTTTCTGCAATGGCTTGATCTCTTTCTGTAACAGCTTGATTCAACCTCGCAACGGCCTGATCCCGTTCCGCCTCGGCTATGGCCTTCAGTTTTACGGTGGTGGCCTCACGGCGGAGAAATTCTTCGCGGGACTCGCATTCCATGCGGATTTTTTCTTCCATGGTAAGCTGGCAGATAGCGGTAGCGGTATCCTGTAATTCAGGATTTTGTCTCACAAGCATTTTGATGTCCTCCCAGGTGGCGGCTTTAAACAGGCTGGCCCAGACGTCCGTTTTGTACGAAATGTCTTCCGGGGTAGCCAGATGTTTCTGAGTTAAGTCTAACACAGTCAGGCGGAATTTGTCACTATAAATATGATGATTTTTTATATTTATCATATAGTAATTGGCGAGGAATTCCGGGTGCTCCTGAAACAAGGTGTAATTCAGGATCCCGATCTGAACGGCAGGTTTTGCGGCTGCGTAATCATCGCCCTGGTTTAACTCGCCGAAGGAACGGGCGAGGTAGCACAGGGATCGCTCCGGCCAGTTGCTGGCGTTTACCACTTGCATTTCCAGATTGATAATGGTGTGCCGGTTCAGCATCAGTTTGACATCCAGAATGTATTTCTTGTCTTTGACGGAAACGCCGAATTCGTAAGGATTGCGGATTTCCGTGTCTATAATGGCAGCGGGTTCCAGATGCAGGAGAGCGCTTAGAAGGCCATGCAGGGTTTTGCGGCTGCGCTCCATGAGGATACGAAAGAGGCAGTCATTGGTCATGGGGATGGGGAGCGGCCCGTGAGCGCTGTTCAAAATGTCTGGCAGAAGGGAAGATGCAGGAACTGCGGACGTTGCAGCAGATGCAGGAAATGTGGGAACTGCGGAAGGGTCAGGAGTTACATAAGTTTGGGTTTTGTCCATAAGCGTGGATTCCTTTCAGAAAGTGAAGACGCAGAAACAGAGAAAGAGAAAGCGCCGGGAAGGTATGATTGGCTGTGGAAAAGGATTACAGTTCACAGGTTGTAAATTACGCTTGTAGGTTATCAGAACAGTGGCGCCCTGTTAGAATCAAAGTAAAATGATTAAAAAGTTTATGTATTAAATCTAACATTACATTATTTTACTAAAAGGATAAGGCGGTTGTAAAACTCAAAAGAAAAAATACTTTAGACGATGAATGAATGGATTGACCATGTGAAGGGTTGCTTGCGTATATGACCCAAGAATCAGTTAATCAATGAAAGTAAGAATTAAGACGAAATAACCTTCTGTGCGATATCGGTATCATGTTGCGTAGTCTCATGGTGGTATCCAGTGCAGGAGATTATTTTTGTTAGAGTGCTTTTGGTTTGAAAAGGGATGTTACTTATTCATTGACATCAATACCATGTATCTTAAGCAGTTGCAGAAGACGATCTTTTTCTGCCATGGCTTGATTTAATTTTGTAGCAGTCTGATTCAATTTTGTAGCAGTCTGATTCAATTTTGTAGCAGTCTGATTCAATTTTGCAACGGCTTGATCTCTTTCTGCAACGGCCTGATCCCGTTCCGCCTCGGCTATGGCCTTCAGCTTTACGGTGGTGGCCTCACGGCGAAGAAATTCTTCGCGAGACTCGCATTCCATGCGGATTTTTTCTTCCATGGTAAGCTGGCAGATAGCGGTAGCGGTATCCTGTAATTCGGGGTTTTGTCTCACAAGCATTTTGATGTCCTCCCAGGTGGCGGCTTTAAACAGGCTGGCCCAGACGTCCGTTTTGTGAGTAAGGTCTTCTGGGGTAGCCAGATGTTTCTGAGTTAAGTCTAACACAGTCAGGCGGAATTTGTCACTATAAATATGATGATTTTTTATATTCATCATATAGTAATTGGCAAGGAATTCCGGGTGCTCCTGAAACAAGGTGTAATTCAGGATCCCGATCTGAACGGCAGGTTTTGCGGCTGCGTAATCATCGCCCTGGTTTAACTCGCCGAAGGAACGGGCGAGGTAGCACAGGGATCTCTCCGGCCAGTTGCTGGCGTTTACCACTTGCATTTCCAGATTGATGATGATGTGCCGGTTCAGCATCAGTTTAACATCCAGGATGTATTTCTTGTCTCTGACGGAAACGCCGAATTCGTAGGGATTGCGGATTTCCGTGTCTATAATGGCAGCGGGTTCCAGGTGCAGGAGGGCGCTTAAAAGGCCATGCAGGGTTTTCCGGCTGCGTTCCATGAGGATACGAAAGAGGCAGTCGTTGGTCATGGGGATGGGGAGCGGCCCGTGAGCGCTGTTCAAAATGTCTGGCAGAAGGGAAGATGCAGGAACTGCGGACGTTGCAGCAGATGCAGGAAATGTGGGAAATGTGGAGGGCACGGAAGTTTTGGCAAGTGCAGAAACGGCAGAAGATGTGGTCGAAGTAGAAACGGCAGGAGATGCAGAAGAAGCAGAAACTGAGGAAGGTTTGGCAGATTTGAAAATTGTAGAAACCGTGGAAGGTTCGGTAGTCACAAAAGTTTGGTTTTTGTCCATAAGAGTGGATTCCTTTCAGAAAGTGAAGATGCATAAATAGAAACAGAGAAAGCGCTGGGAAAGCATAGTGCGCCGCAAAAATGGATTACAGTTCTTAGGTTGTAAGTTGTAGATGGTAAGTTACAGACTGTTAATTTCAGGTTGTAAGTTACAGACTGTTAATTCAGGTTGTAAGTTACAGATTGTTAGTTTCGGATTGCAGGGTACAGGAACAACGGCGGCCCGGCCAGAATGGAAATTCAAGGATCAGAATGAATTCTATATCAGATGTAACATGATCTTACATGATCTGAATAAAAATGTCAAGAGATGTGTCAAAAGGTTTTCGCCCAAGGCGTCAAAAACCCGACAATGAAACTTATTGTCTGTTGACTAATTGTATTCACGTGTTATACTAAAATATAATGAGGTGACAAACTATAAACAGTCAAGAGGTTTTTAAAATTTTTTCGAAATATAAAAAATTGCATAGCAAACAAGC
>CANRIP010000070.1 GCA_947630715.1 uncultured Acetatifactor sp. | reverse complement strand
AAAAGCCGCCTTCTGGAAATCCTTTGTACATTCCGTCCGCGTCCATGAAGATGGCACTATGGACATCATTTTTTTGTAGGAATAGTTTTACTAACTACGCATCCCCCGTAGGTTCGTCGGCCAGAATCAGTTTCGGCTTGTGAACGACCGCTCTGGCACAGGCACAGCGCTGTTTTTGTCCGCCCGATACCTGATAGGGATATTTCCCTAAAAGATCCGCGATCCCCAGCGTCTTTGCTATTTCATGGACTTTTTCGCCAATCTGCGCAGCAGGCACATGGTTGATCGTCAGCGCCAACGCAATATTTTCAGAAACCGTCAACGTATCCAGCAGATTGAAGTCCTGAAAAACAAAGCCAAGGTTTTCCCTGCGAAAACGGGCTAATTCCTTTTCCTTCAGTTCCGTTACGTCGGTTCCGGCCAGAAAAATATGCCCTGCACTCACGGTATCAATGGTGGAAATACAGTTGAGCATCGTTGTCTTGCCGGATCCGGATGCGCCCATAATTCCGAGAAATTCCCCCGTTTCCACAGAAAAGCTAATGTCTTTGATGGCTTGGGTAATATTCCCCTCGTTGCCATAATATTTCTGGATATGCTCCAGTTTCAAAATTGTATCCACCTGATCAGCCTCCTTACCTATATCCTGATTGTAAACGGAGTATATCCTTTTATGTATGCCTTTTTCTTACGCATTTCTTACAAAAATGTAAGAAGTGCAGAACACGTCAGCCCTGCACTCCCATAATAAAGTCGTTCATTTGAAACGAGAGTGAAATCGTTGTTCCTCTGTTTTCGGAATCAGCGGTAAGCCCTATTCCCAATTTATCACAAAGGCGCTTGCAAAGATATAAACCAATTCCCGTAGAATTTTTCCCGATTCGCCCATTCTGACCTGTGAAACCTTTTTCAAAAATACGGGGTAAATCACTTTTAGGAATGCCTATCCCGTTATCACTGATGGATAACACAACCTTGTCCTGTCCTTTTGTTGCCTCAAAGTGCAAAACAGGCTGCTCTGCATGGTATTTGATTGCATTACCGATAATCTGATTTAAAATGAACCGCACCCATT
Organism: uncultured Acetatifactor sp.; assembly: GCA_947630715.1. Lineage (GTDB taxonomy): Bacteria > Bacillota > Clostridia > Lachnospirales > Lachnospiraceae > Acetatifactor. The sequence continues at coordinate 1,894 of CANRIP010000070.1, read as the reverse complement.
TTTCATCCGTGTAAACCCTGCTCTCTATATCGCCTATCTGGATCGTCATATTGCTTTGACGCAAAAGATACTTATGATCCGCGATGGCACTATGCACCACGTCGCATAAATTGACTTCACGAACAGAATAGTCTTTTTCAGCGTGTTCACTTCTGGCATAGTAAAGCGCCTGTTCTGTATATTGATTGATATTCTCCAGCTCTGCCAGTACCTCTCTGGAAAAGGGAGAACGGTTATTCTCACATAACAACTTCATAGCTGTAATTGGCGTTTTTACTTCGTGTATCCACTGTTCAATGTATTCTTTATATTCCCTGCGTTCCCTCTGCACTTCGCCAATCCGTTCCAGCATGGATTTTTCAGCCATTTTCATCATCTGGTAAAAGACCTGATCATCAGCCTTTTCCGGCGCCTGCATGATTTCCGGCAGTAAATATCGTTCTTCTAACTGCTCCGTCATATCCAGCAGTTTATTGAGATATTTATTTCTTGAAACATAAAAAGCCAGCAAAGATAAGGCAAGGACAATCGACCAGACGGCAAGAATAAACAAAACTGTCTGGATCGGATTGCCGCATGCCATTAAGAGCAAGGCAAGGGCAAACATACCCAGCAGATTGATGAAAATGACGGGAAGTTGATTTTTCAGATACTGTTTTCCACTCATATGATATATCCCTGCCTGTGTTTGGTTTGAATGAAATCTACCAGCCCGATTGCTGCCAGTTTATCCCGAATACGGGTCATATTGACGCTTAAAGCATTATCATCAACATAAAGCTGGTTGTCCCAGAGGAAATCCACAATATCATTTCTGGAACAGATTTTTCCTGCGTTTTTAAACAGGTAGTAAAGAATCTTTAATTCATTCTTGGTCAATTCCGCTTTCTGTCCTTTGTGCTCTATCATGCTGCTCTCCAAATGCAGGGCAGTTTCTTTCCACATCAAAATTTCTGTTTGAGAGGAAGGACAGGCTTTCTTTAACAATGCCGCAATTTTAGCAAGAAGAATAGCGGGATTATAAGGCTTTGTGAGAAACGCATCTCCACCCAGCATAATGCTGTTTAGTTCGTCCATATCTGTATTGCTGCTTGTTACGAATACAATCGGCATATCGGAAAAGGTGCGAATTTGAGAGCATATTTCAAAACCGTTATTCCCCGGAAGTTTTATATCCAGAATAACCAGATGTGGCGCAGTTTCTTTTACCTGCTCTATTGTTTGGGAAAAATCCGTGACTGCAAATACCTCATATCCATTTCCGGACAAAAGGGTTTTAAGCTGCGTCTGTATCGTCAAATCATCTTCCATGATTAGTATTTTTTCCTTCATAAAGATACCTCCCTGACATTTTATTATACTGTATCAGAGAGGTTTTTTCCATCCATATTAAAGAATAGGAACGAAATACCGGGCATACTGTCTATCCTTTTCCCGGGTAGCTGTTTTTCACGGCGAAGGGGCGCTGTCGTGTCACAATCTATGTTTTCTTGTCCGTAGGTACAACTCCGTCCTATTCTTGCAGCCTGTCAAGGACAGCCCCTTCCTCCGGCCCACATGTTTCCCAGGCCCTGCAGATTTGGTCGATCTCCTCCCTGTCCGCCAGAAGATCCGCCGCAATCTTCTCCGGGGAGTCTCCCATTTGCAGCTTGCCACAGACCTGATGGATCAAGAGCTGCCGCATACCCTGAGTACGCCCGCGTTCCATGCCCTGCTCTATGCCCTGTTCTATGCCCTGTTCTATGCCTTGTTCGATGCCATCCTCCACGCCCTCCTCGTATCTTACCTCCAGGGCATCGTCCATATTGAACTGTGTGTACAGCATATTTTGCACCTCCGTCCCGTGTTCTTTTACAAAGTCCGTAAAAATCCCCTCCCGGACGCTGTCTTTTAC
>CANRIP010000069.1 GCA_947630715.1 uncultured Acetatifactor sp. | reverse complement strand
ACCTGCACCAAGGAAGAATGCGCGGAAGGACACTGGACCTGCGGGTATCTGTATAGCTGCCCTTACCATGAGCATACGAACGGTGAGCAAAACTGCGTCTATCAGAATTCCTACTTTGAAAGCTTTTATGGGCACAGCGTTTGCTGGCTCTGTGATTTCCCGACCATTCCGGAGAGTTCCCAAAGGGGCGTCGGCGGGGCGAACCTGATCCATACGGACCTTTCTTCGTTCGTATGCCAGAGTTCATCCGCCGGAAGTAAGGGCGCGTCTGACGGTGCGCAGGGGAGCGTTTTGATCGAGGTTGTGAATGCGGGATTTCTGTCCGCCAAGAACAACACCGTTACCGTCCTGGGATATGAAACGACGGACCGGAAGGCGCCCCGGGAGATCGAGCAGGTTCTTTTTGAGGCGGATCGCGACAATGGCCGGGTAAGCTGGACGGCGGTGGAAAATCCCAGGAGCATTGTACAGGGGAACGGATCTCCCTATTATTTCCGGGCATCGTGGTATCGGGCCACGGCGGAGGGAATGGCGCTGCAAAGGCAGACCGACATCTGCGAGGCGAATATTGTCAGCGGCATTGCGGGGTACTATTATATCTGCAACAATACCCCGAACTACAATATCGCGTCCCACATCGTTGGATGGAACGGCGCATCCTCTTTTACCTGGACGGACAGCCATGCCGCTGACCACGGCTTTATCGGGGTTTGGGCGGCGTCCTCCTACATGGATGGAGGGCAGAAATACTATTATGTGGGAGGCGTCTGCGACAACGTAAGCGCGGGACAGTCCTATTTCCATATCGCGGCCGTGGATGTGGCGGGAAATATAGGGCCTACCGCCCATGTGGCCATTGACCAGGCCAAGGATCCCGGCGTTTATACGGGAGGAAGAAACATACTCTGCACAATCGATCTCCACTACCGGATGATTCATGAAAGCTGACAAGAGAGAAAAGGATTGCCAAACAAAGTAAAATTGTATATTCTGAAAGGGGAAGGAGGACAGGCAAAGCATGGGAAAGATCACAGAACGGTATCCATTCCGAAGGAGTTTTTATCAGAAGGTGGAAGACGCAATTCAAAACAGTGCTGTCAGTTTCCTCTTAGAACCCAGGAAATGTGGAAAAACTATCTGTTTAAAGCAGATCGAAGATGCGGTTGATCAAGCGATTTATGTAGATCTAAAGACGGATTTCCCGGGAGAGGAGCAAAAAAGAATGTTTCTCTCGCAGGTGATGAAAGCGATTCAGGAAGGGAAAAAACGGATTTACTTGATAGATGAGGCCACTTATCTTCCCCTTCCAGATAAGGATATTTTACGGATTGCGGCTGCGGCGCTGGACAATTCTGATCAGGGAACAAAAGTCGTCTTTGCCGGCAGCCAGTCCACTGCCTTAAATTTCTGGGGACATCTTGCCTGTGCCGGAAATGCGTCCTACATTCATGCCGATTTTTTGAGCTACCCTGAGTGGATGGCATATCGGGGCATCACGGAAGTTTCAGAAGACACTTATCTGAAGTTTTTAGGGAATACCAGGGAGTTTTATCCGGACTTTCAAGATGTGAAGGAATATCTGCAGGGATGCCTGGATGAGACAGTCCTTTCCAACCAAAAGGCTGTGGAATATGTGATGGGGAACGGCTGTGAGGATCTGACGGTGCAAATGCTGTTGGATGTTTTATACGCGTCCCTGATCAAACTTCATAACCATACCAGCTATGTGCGATTTGCGGATGCAAGATATTTTGGAACGGCTCTGACCCACTTTTTCCCACAGGAGCTTTTGGGTCTGCAGAAAGAAATCCTGGAAAAGCGCATCCAGGACTTTTTGAGCAGCCGATATCACAATTTTTCAGCCATGACTGCCCTGGACTGCAAGAATGCCCTTCGGTTCCTGCAAAACTGTGGATTGATCACATTAACTTATGTTTCCGATGAACTGAATGTGGATCCCTATTTGACGGAGAAGATCCTGAAGGAATCCAATGATCTGTATCAAAAGCCAGAAATCTTTTCCCGGATCAATGCGGTGATCCGTTATCCCATGTTTTACCTAAAGCTGATAAAAGGCGTCCTTCAGGAAACGATGGGAAGTACCATTCCCAGGGAACTGCTGGGGAGCATCGTGGAATGTCATGTCCGCAGTTTACTGCCGGAAAGTGGATGCTTTTCCTATCGGGATGCGGACGGTGCCGAAATCGACTATGTTTCCCTGGATGGCAAAGCGCTGGAGTGTTCGGTCTTCAATAAAAAGATCCGGGATACAAATTTCCATCTTTTACCGGACTCCTTTGAAAAGATCCTATTAACCAGAGATCAAACAGATCCAGCAGGACGAATCCGGCGGATCCCGTATTATCAATTCATATATGAGAGATCAGATGGAAAAGAACTGGTGGAGGTTCTGCGGGAGAAGGAGGAACAGCAGAGAAAAGAGGAAGGCTGCTGAAAAAAGAGGAGCCAGGTTTTTTATTTCTTTGACCTGGCTCTTGCAGTATCCTTGTTAGGGCTCCGGAAAAATAGGCAAGATTTTTTTGTTGAGAAAGAATTGAGTGTATTTGAAAGAATTTGAAAGAATTTTACATATTTTTGTTGTAATTTGCATACAATATCATTATAATAACAGTAGGAGGTGACAAAAATGACAACCGTGAGCCTGCGTCTTGACGATGAAATGAAGAAACAGTTGGACGAGATGTGTGACCAAATGGGAATGAACCTTACCACCTTTTTTATGATCTATGCAAAAAAAGCCCTGCGGGACCGCAGGATTCCTTTTGAGATCGCAGCTCCCATCGAACCGTTTTACTCCACATCCAATATGGAGCAGTTGCAAAAAGCAGACCAGCAGATAAAGAATGGCCAGACTGTTACAAAAACAATGGAAGAACTGGAGGCATTGGCTGGTGAGTAAGATTATATTTGCAGAAGATGCCTGGAACGAATATCTCTACTGGCTGTCTCAGGATAAACAAACCTTAAAGAAGATCAATGCCTTGATAAAGGCCATCCAGAGGGAACCTTTTGCCGGAGAGGGAAAACCGGAACCCCTTCGCGGAAACATGAGCGGCAAATGGAGCCGGAGAATCAATGAGAAGGACCGTCTTGTATATGAGATTCAAAATGACGCCATTGTAATTCTCCAGTGCCGTGGACATTATGAGGACAAATAACCTCCATCCAAACGGGAAATATCAGAACTTTCTATTTGTGTAAACGCAATAGATCAATGAAAAATATCCTGACGTATTGCCACTACCTTCTACCGGCATAGATCTCCAAATCTCTTTCTGGTTCCTGTTTCTCAATCTTAGGATTCAGCCTGCTGCCTATCATAAGTGCCTTCAAGTCAACGATAAGTTCTCTGGGGGAAAAATCTTCTTCCAGATGGATCCCCTTCAGCGTCCTGCATCTGGACAATGCCACATAAAGCTGTCCTGCCCTAAAGTATCCGGGTATCACATTGACCTCATCAAAAGTGAGCCCTTGTGCCTTTTCAGCAGTCAAGGCGTATGCTGGCTCGACCGGGAACTGCTCGTAGCTGCACCCATCGTCCGGATCATCTAGGTAAAAACGATGCCTCTTCACCTCCACCTCCGCCTTTTTCCCGTCTAAAAGGATTTTGATGACATCGTCGGTAATCTCCGTAACTGTGCCCAGGCTGCCATTTTTATACTTTGTTTCATTGACCGTGGTCCTTACGCGCATGCCAACAGCAACCTTGCATTCGTGATCCTTTTCGTTTATTTTCTCGCAATTCCTTGGAGTAAACGTCTGCACATTTTCAAGTTGCCCTATCCGTTCTTCGTTGATCGCCTCAACCCATCTGTTTGTGGGGCAAATGTACGGAACCTTGTCATCTTTGGCATATCCTCTTGTTGCGCCCTCCTCGATCTTCCTGACCCCTTCATAAAGCCCACACATCACCTTAAGGAGCATGTCCGCAAATGCAGGATCCTGCTGGCGCTCCACCTTGAAAAGATTGACGACCTTTAAATTAAGGGCGTCCCACATCTCGGACTCATAGGGATGGACCTTGTTCCCATGCAGCCTCGTATAATCAAGATGTTCCTTGCCCGTGCTCTGCAGGATGGGACCAATCTGTGAAAAGTCCGCCATAAGGATTAACTGCACGGGCCACGAAGTGCACTCAATCCTCGTAAGCAGCACTTCCAGGAGGTCCTTGCGCACCAGGCCCACCTCGTCAATAATGATCCTCTCTACGCCTTCAGGGAGGGGGTACTGATACTCCTTGGGGTCATACACTCCCGGGCGGAGCCTAAGAAAACTATGGAGCGTCTTCCCTTTTGGGAGTCCGTCGGCGGCATTTCCGGTAAAGGACAAACAAACAGTCGCCCTTTTCTCCTTGCGAGAAAGCTCCTTATAAAACCTTTCCACAACCAAGTAGGTCTTACCTGTCCCAGCCATGCCCAAAAGCAACACGTTGTTTCTGCCACGCAATACCACTAACGCCTGATCCTTTTCGTCGGCCGTGGCGTTAAGGGCCGCCATTTTCTTTTCCTCGTACAGCAACCTCCTCCAACGGGCATCGGGGTCCTTCATCCCTTCGAAACGCCCCGATACATCTCCCTTGGACGCGCAGGGGAAAAAATGTTTTAAAAAATTGCGATTAATAGAAAGTTTGCCACCCCTGGCGTAAACTTTATGCCCCTCGAAGTCGATATCCTCAAGGCACATACCGGCTTTGACTCCAAGCCTGCTGATGGTATTCCCCACCGTCCTGCGGGAACACTTATATTCCGGATGTTCTCGCTGGATGATCCGAGATATTTCCGAGTGCGATGTCACTCCGGCCAAGAACAATTCCACAACAGCCTCGTCTCTCTCCGTGGCAAGGGCATTATTATCCTGGCTCCTTTTTTTCCGGTCTTCGTATTTTAGAAATCCGCATTCCCTGGCCAGTTCTTCCGGAACATTCAGCCATTTAGGGCTCAGGATCGTTCCCGTACTGAAACGATAAAACCCGTCCTCATGATAATTGGAATTTTCTACATGATTTTCGGTTGAATAAAGAATGTCGTTGATCTCGCGGATTTCCAAGGGTTCTTCCATCCTGCCGTTATAATCCATTATCTTTTCATACGCCACCTTTGCCGGGCAGAATAATCTCATAAGATTATAGACGATGAACAAAAACCTTTTGCGATGTTCGCCTTCCACCCATCTTTTCTTATGAAACAAACTATCGAGACAGCGCAAATTAAAGTTTGCAGTTTTTATCTCCAGTTGTTTGCAAGAAGAAATCTCCTCCGAATCCGGGACGTACGCCTCAACCGATTTAGCGGCGGCATTCCTGCGTTTTTCAGAGGTCTTCTGCGTTCTTTCTTTTTTCGCCTTCCTTTTCGGCGTAAGCTTTTCGGTGTATTCCGCGAATCGCTCTTCGTCAAACCCAAACGCCTGGTACAGATCCCGCGGGGCATATTTCCTTTCTGCAAACCGGATCATTCTGGCCGATCTCCCCGCCTTGCAGTTTCGGGTTCCCGGAATCCGGCAGAACCTGGTGGTATCAGATACATGGCGATCCACCTCGATCTCCTTTTCCGGTGCTCCGTCGCCCAAAAGCTCCTGAAACCTGTTGAAGATATACTGGTAAGACGCCTTGTGCCATGCCGCATTTGCATCATTTGCGCAGTCAATGGGCGGGTCATAGCGGTAATGGATGGAAAGGCCTCGCCCGCTGTGCACAACGCACCAGGGTTCCGGGATCGTCCCATCTGCGACAATTTCATCGATCCTGACAATTACATCTTCAACATATTTTGCCCGCTCCTCTGCTGTCAGATTGCTGTTCTCGGAGTGCCCCACGTCAATATCAATATATACTCCGCAGATGAATCGCACATGCTCCCTCTTTCTCGGCTTATTTTCCTCGATCAGATTCACGGTAATGTAGCTGTTCCGATCAGGATAATCGCACATTGCCTCATAGTTTCCTCCTAAATGGCATGCGCGGTATTCCCCTCCCCACATGTGCCCATTCTTCGGATTGATGACCGGAAAATAGATGCATACCTTTTCATCTGATATCTGCATATCAAAATAGTGTCCCAAAAACAACCTTCTCTGCTCCGCATCCGTCATTTTCTTTAGTTCTGAAGATGTGACCATTTTATACCTCCTTAGTCGGACGTTTTAATCGCATCTCTTTATGTTCAGAACTTTCAAAAAAGTGGGGCGTTGGGGATCATTTTTTATATTTCTTAAATTTTTTCATAATTTTTTCAGCAATAATAAAGACGCCAGGATATACTCCTGACGTCCTTATTTAAGGTACTGATCTATTCTTTATAACTACAAATTAGCGAGCGTTTCTTTGCGGCTACGTTTCATCGCGGAATGCATATTGTATATCCGCATCTCCTCCGATGCCTCGACCCTCCTCTCGTACTTTTCTTTTTCCTTATCGGAAACTCTTTCTAAATATTCTTTCACGCCTCTGGAAAACGTCACCCTGGACCTGCCAAGTTTCTTTGCCAAGTCCGTCTGCATCAGATGTCAGTTCCGTTCGTCGACGTAAGCTGCAAACATGTCATGGTTCTGTTTTTTATACGCGTAGCTTTCCCTGGCCTGTCCCGTTTTCGTTTTTCCCTCCTTCTTGCCCTTCACAACCCCTTTTCGTCCTTGTAATCCTCAATCACCACGCTTTGGTCCCCCATGATCATGATGATCTGCTTTAGACTCGTTCCTGCGTCAAAAAGCCTCTAAAACTCCTCTTTTGCGGCAATGCTCACGGGACTTGAGTTCTTGATCTCGCCGCTCTTGCTGCGCTTACCCTTGTCATGTACGCCTCGCCAGCATGGAGCGATGGGGTCATTTGTTCAAATGTCTTTATCAAAACCGTCACAAGGTCCTGATGCTTAACATGGCCTCTTAAATAGTCTTGTATCTGAAGGTTCTTGAACCCAAGGAAATAAAGCTCGTACACGGCCTTCTTTTCCGGCTCAAGCAGCTTGATAAAGGCATCCTTCCCGTTAAACAGCGTGATCTTCTGCAGGAAACGTTTTTGGTCTTTCAGGACCTGCTCCAAGACCTCTGCATATTCTCCCACAAGCTTGTCGCCCGGCGCCCACGCGTTGAACCTGGACGGCATCCTGATCAATCCATGCCGCATCAATGCCTCGGGCAAATCGTCTTTTTGTTTAACAAGTTCATCCCGCAGCTCAAATAACAACACTTTTACCCGGTCTGGATGATGCATCTTATGCGGTTGTCGATCAATTCCTCTGCAAAAGTTTTCTTTTTTGCTTTTCCCATACACATCTCTCCCAAACGTGCTGACAGAACCAGCCCTTAGCAAACTGTTGTAAATGTGCCATATTTAAGTTTTATAAAATCATTTCACCATATTCGAGAATCTTTTTTTCATATTCTTCCAGAAGCTCTCAGGTTGCATCTGTCAGAGCAGATACAGGGAGGAAAGATCAAATGGCAATCCAAAATACGATTATGGACGATGACCTGCTGCTTAAAGAATTCAAGCTGACTGTCTTGACGATCCAGGACTTGCGTGAGGGCAGGAATGATGTTATACTGGGAATCGCCGATGCTGCATTAAACGAAAAAATGCAGAAAAGAACCGAAAAAGAATTTAAACTGAAGGAGGACACCGTCAAAAAAGTACATGTAACCCAGTCTGGTACACCGAGAACCATTAGCGAAAAAGAGGATAAGGACGGCAGGACTTATTACTTCACGAAAGTAAAAGGGAAAAAACAGTTTCGCTCCTATACCTACAACGGACTGATTGATAAGCTGTATGACTATTATAAGACGATGGTTTTGCCCGCAGAAACTGATAACACCCTTGCGTGCATCTTCCAGAGAGCATTGGATGCCTACAAGGCTGCCAACAATCCTTCTCCAAACACCGTGTATAAATATGAGAAGGATTTTAAGCGGTTTTTGGAGGGCAGCCCTCTCGCCCAAAAGAGCATCTGCCAGATTACCGCCCTGGACCTTCAAACTTTCACGCAGGCAATGGTGAATAAAAGCCATCCTAAACTGAAAGCCTTCCTTGGGTATATCGGTCTGCTTAACTTAATTTTCAAGTATGCCCGTACCATTGAAAGGCTCATTCCCGAAAATCCGATGGATCTGGTCGATTTTGCCCCTTATAAGAAATCCTGTGATCAAACAAGGCCGAAGTCGGACGATAAAATTTTGTCTTCTAAGGAAATCGAAAAGATCCGCGAAGTTTGCCGGAACAGAATAGCAAAGGACGCTTATTATGTACGGGGATACATGATTTTGCTTGCCATCGAATCCGGGATGCGGGTAGGCGAACTTTGTTCTCTAAAATGGGACGATGTCAAGTGGATCGTTTTTCCAAATGATAAATTTGACGGTCCATGTATCCACATCCATTCGCAGCAGCTCAGCAATTATGATGAAAAGGGGAAATTGTACTACACCTATGTGGGGTGGACTAAGGATGAAAAAGGCGTCAGCAGGGGCGGGAGGTATTATCCTCTGACCGATAAAATTCGCTCCATCCTTACCGCTCTAAAGGAAAATCAAACAAGAGTAGGGGCTTATGATCCTGACGGCTATGTGTTTCTCGAAAACGGTAAATGGATTACTACAATTTCGTATGAAAAATGCCTGAAACGCATGTGCCGTTCCCTGGGGTACGAGGTCACCAACAATCACGCGTTAAGGATGAGCCTGAACTCCAATTTCCTCATCCCTCGCGGAATCCCGGTGACCACCAGAGCACTTTGGCTTGGTCATTCCGTCGAGGTAAACTTGAGCAATTACAGCTATGCCGAAAAGAAGGCTCTCAGCGAATATGCCCCAAAGCTGGATGAAACTGACAGGGGCAAGAATGACAATTTAAGCGAAAAACCTGCTTTTTAGGGGTTTTCAGGGAATCCAAAATCAGGTCAACCCCTGGTCAACCCCAAAAATCAGTCTGGAAACTGAATAAAAAATGTGAGAATCCTTTATTTTAAGGATCCTCACAGGCAAAAAAGAAAAGCGGGTGATGGGAATCGAACCCACGTATCCAGCTTGGAAGGCTGGTGTTCTACCATTGAACTACACCCGCATGTCAAAAAATATGAATTTAAAATTTACCGTAACAATTTTCACAATGCCCAGAACCGGAATCGAACCAGTGACACGAGGATTTTCAGTCCTCTGCTCTACCAACTGAGCTATCTGGGCAT
>CANRIP010000068.1 GCA_947630715.1 uncultured Acetatifactor sp. | reverse complement strand
GGTTCGGAATAGTGTAGTGCTGGCGGTCTATCTCTTGTTTTCGGTTGCTTGCTTCCTTACCGTACATGAGCATTGGCGGTAGAGTTGTTTCATGGCCGCCCCAGATCAATCACTCGGTCAAAGTCAGGCAGATCTTCTTCATGCTCAATGACCAAAATCAATTTCTGGCGCTGTCGGAACAGGTTCGATAAAAAGTTTCGGTACATCTGCCGCGTATTTTGATCCAGACCCGCTTCCAGCTCGTCTAAAATAATGACGGATGCCCGCTCCCACCGCAGAAACAGCTTTAAAATCAAAAGCTTTTTCCGCTGTCCGACGGACAAAGTCATTCCGTTGTTCTCAATCTTTCGTTCCGGATCCTCCAGATGCACCTGCTCCAGCAGCCGCTTTGTTTCCTCCGGAGATAAGGCGCTCCCGTTCATCAGTTCCAAATATGTCCGAAATGTTTCGTTTAACAGCGTTTCGTCCTGATTGATATACAGGATCTGCTCCTGAAGGCTTTCCAGCGACCATTGAGAAAGAGGAGCGCCGTTGATACGGATTTCCCCCGACACAGGCGTATAAAGGCCGCACAGCAATTTGATAAAAGTGGATTTACCGCTGCCGTTTTTTCCTGTAAGCCGCACACATTCTCCCTGCTGAAACACATAATCAGCCTGTCTCAGCACCGGTTCGCCTTCCTCTCCATAAGAAAAACAAACCTGATCGAAAACAATTTCGCGGACGACAGGTAAGGTTTCCTTTCCCTGTCTGGCCGGCAGCGTTAAGACGCGATCTATGTTTTCAAAAGCAGGCTGATGGCTGACGATCTGCTGCAATAAAAGTTCCGCTTGCTGCCCTTCGGACATGACGATATCGGACAGGGCCATAAAAAACACCAGATCCACCACGGAACCGCCCGCTGCCGGAAAAGAGAGCAGGGCGGACAGCGCCAGGGTAAATAACGTGTTGTAGTTGCTGATGGCCTCGCTCCAAAAGATCTGTACCTTGTCTTCTTTTTGCGAAGTGCGGATAAAATCGTTGATATGGAAACCCGTTTTTTCCCGGAAATAACCCAATACAGGGTTGGTCTGCACCAGGGGCAGAGAATCCACATAATTATCGCAAAATGCGTGAAAAACCTTTAATTTTTGATTTGTGGCTCCCGCTTTCAACGCGATCATGTTCCGGCTGAAAAAAGTCACAAATAATCCCACGGCCAGCGCGGCGGCGATAAAAAGGCAAAGCTTGAAATCATAAACCGCTGCCAGGGCAAGGCATATCAGGATCACGGCAACGGAACTCAAAAGAGAGGGAATGTTATGGGCCACAACGCGGAACACATCCAGAACATCGGCATACATCGTATGTTTCAGCCGTCCGGTCTGTTCCCGGTCAATATAGGACTGAGAGGCTTTGGCCAGCCTTTCCTCCAAGCTTACCGACAGATCCGTAATGTACTTTCCCCCAAACTCATCCAGCAAAATGTACCAAAGAATATTGGCCGCCGTTTTCAGGGTCAAATAGATGCCGAAAATCACCAAACCCTGGATCAAAAACAGGTAGCTTCCCTTTTGTGCCGCCTGATCCAGCAGATACCGCATGCCGAACGGAACAAGGCTGTTCAGCATCGTCATGAACAACATCATTGCCAACGCCCGTAAAAAAACGGTTTTATACCGGCATATGGCATGTCTGCAATACTGAAAGATAAGAGTCATGTGACACCTCCCACCCGCTTTCACGAAAAACGCCTGGACAGTTTCATTGACATGATAGCACAACCCGATTCATTTGCCTACCTTAATTTGAATGCGTCCTTACTCCTTTTTGAAATTTAGTATTCCTTTTTACAGGAAATTTTGATATTATAAATTTTAATCATTGTTTCCATGTTCCGCCTTAATTTGTTAGGGTTTCTGCCTTTACCCTTGATAGCGTTCTATCAAAAATAGCAAATATGACTGAGGTGTATATAGAATGTCTGTGAATTCTGTCCCTTTTATTTTGTTCCTTCCGGTTGTGACATGGATTCATTTTGTCATGCCAAAGCGTTATCAATATATCTGGTTGTTTGCGGCAAGTTTATTTTTTTACCTTTCCAACGATATCCGGTATATGGCCGGATTGGCCTTTTGTATTGTTACCACCTATTTCGCAGCTATATGGATAGCAAAAACCGGCGTTGTTGTACGAAAAACCATTTTGGCCATGTGTATCTTCGTCAACGTATTTGCTCTGGTTTTATTTCGTTTGTTTTGGAAAGACACTTTATTCGCCCCTTTAGGTATTTCCTTTTATGCGCTGCAGGCTATGGGGTATGTGATGGATGTCTTTGGCGGCAAAACCGTTCCTGAAAAAAACATCATTCGTTACACTGTGTATGTAGCCTTTTTCCCAACCGTTATTTCCGGCCCTATTCAGCGGAGTACGGTTTTACTGCCACAGCTCCGGAATGGCACGGACTTTCACTATGAAAAAGCCCGCGCCGGTTTGTATGATCTGCTTGGGGGGTATCTGTTAAAAATAGTAATAGCCGATCCATTAGGCAAGATGGTGGGCTTTGCCTATGATAATTCGGAGATATTGCCAGGGGCGACACTGTTGTGGGCAACTTTTCTATATGCCATCCAGCTTTATTGCGATTTTGCCGGATATAGCGCTTTGGCAATCGGAAGTGCTAAAATGCTGGGTTTTGATATGGATGCCAATTTCCGGCAGCCTTATTTTGCAGTTTCCATCAAGGATTTTTGGAACCGGTGGCATATCAGTCTTTCTTCCTGGTTAAGAGACTATGTCTATATCCCCTTAGGGGGCAATCGAAAGGGAAAAGTCCGAACCCAGCTTAACCTGATGGTCACATTTGTGGTCAGCGGTCTATGGCATGGCGGTGGAAATTATATGATATGGGGCATTCTGCATGGCGTTTATAATATGGCTGAAAATATTGAGAAACAGATTGTTTCAAAAGGTCATTTTTTGAAAGCGACGGCCAATCACCCTCCAAACAACAACGATTTGCCCTATCAAAAGGCCAGGACAAACCCGAGACATTTTGGCACCGTGATCTCCCAGATCGTTCATATGGCAGTTACATTTATATTGGTGGATTTTGCGTGGCTTTTTTTCAGGGCTGGTTCTGTCGAACATGCGCTGAATATCCTTAAGCGTATCGTTTTCTGTTTTCACTTTAAGGAAATGACATATTATGGGAGCTACCTGCTGGGTGAAACAAAACTGGGGCTTGTATACATGCTGCTTGGCATAATAGCGGTGTTTCTAGTTGATGTTCTCCATGAAAAGAAAATATCCATTGCAAAAATCATGAAGGATAAAGTGCCTATTGTGATCCGCTGGTCTTTATATATTGCCCTTACCTTGCTGCTGATTTTGGTTATCATCCGTAATTATGGGCTGGCGGCATCTACCTTTATTTATGCAACCTTCTAACATGTGAAATCAATGTCTTTGCGGAGATAGCAATGAAAAAATTATTTTTGAAAGGGTTCCTTTTTATCAGTATCATTTTTTCCACGATTGCGGTTATGATCTACCTTTCCACCAAAGAGCCCACCCGCTCCCTCATAGCTAATTGGACCGCCAGTGAAGATTTTATGACAGACAGCGGAATGCTGCCATATTTTGAGCGGGCCAGGGAAACGGACAACTCCACAAAACTAATTATTGGCGACAGCATAGCGAACCAGTTATTTTCAGCTTTACAGGAAAATAATCCGGACACAGACATTTTAACCACAAACGCTGCGCTGATGATCACAGGACAGTATCTTTTGGCCGAAGAATACCTGCAAAGCCACCCTGACGCTACTGACATTTATTTAGTGATACACCCTTTACCTCTCACAAGAACCTTTGATATGGAATGGGGATATCGATATGCCGTTATGACTTATGTAGAAACGAATACGATCCATTTACTGGATCAAAATACCTTAGAAACCATAGCGGATGTATATGGGAAATTTTTCATGCAAAAAGAAATTGTCAACTTGATAGAAGATTCACCTGTTTGCCGGAAATTATATCTCAGCTATATTAGTATCCACAGGGAGGACTATGTGCAGCAGTCGCCTTTTGAAATTGCGGATCAATATGTAAAAAAATTGTATGACTTATGCCTGGAGCGTCACGTTACATTGCACATATATCCATCGCCTGTTTCAGAATACTTTAAAGATCAAGTTATGGATTTAGCGAAAGAGTATCCGAATACATGGATGTCCACTCAATTTCCTGCGTATTTTGATCAAATACTGTTTTATCCCGATGAATGGTCTGAAGATATGAGTCATTTTAGCGGTATACACTCTCAACGGGAAAATCTGAATGAAATCATCAGGAACGCTTATGGACAGGATGCGCTAGGCGGTTTACACTTAGAGTAAACAAAAAATCAAGCCCGTTGCTCATCCCACTCTATCCTGACTGCGTCTAGTATCTTCCCGATGCTCTTTCCCGTCCAGTTTATACCACGCTCTCGCCTTTTATTTTCTTTAACACAATTTCCGGCTGGAACCCCGGCGGAGTGGGTTTGAAATTTTTATCATAAGCCTGCAAAGGGTATTCCTTCAGTTGAAAATCCCTCATTTTGGCAATGTCGATTTCGTCCACTAAGATGGTACTGTTGACTCCTCCCTTTGTTCTCACAATATCTTTTTCCTCCGTTTTGGATGGCTTTGTGATTCTGCTGTCGCCGTAATCCGAGGAATTGACCTGAATACAATAGCAGTGAAGATCCCGGCTTAAGGATTCCAGTATGTTGCTGTAATAATGGATGTCCTTATTCCACTCGATGGCAATCAGAAAATCTGCATACGATTGAAAGATGGCTCTTTCCATAATGGCTGTTAATTCATAACAGCAATATACGGGGAAATAACAATCATGCCATTGATACAGCTCATAATGCCTGCCCTTTACTTCCTCCAGCCTGTATCCGTTGATCTCCTGTTTCTCCGCGGGCGCATAATGGGTTTTTAAATGAAAAGAGATAAATGCGCTTTTATTTGCTAAGTCTTCATAGGGCAGAATCACGGCTGTTAAATTGAAAATCCGAGTGCCAACTTTCATATGTTCTATGCCTGTTACCACCGCAAGATTATTTCTCGCACAGGTTCTGGCAACGATCGCCAACCACTCAAACGGCAGATACGCCTCCGGCATAATGAGCATGTCCGCTCGCTCCTCAATCGCCTCATTGATGATCTTGGACAAATTTTTATATCGCTGGTAACTTCTATTGGGCCGGTCAATGACTACCTTTTTAAAATTATCATGATTGAGCCGCACATTCGCTATGGCCAATCTCAGCTTATCTTTTTTATCATTGCCGATTTTTACCAAAAAGTTGTCCTGGGCCCCACCGCCTTCATGCTGTAATTTTTCAACCTGTACCAACTGTTTGACATCGTCAAGATGCTGTCTCACTCTGTAATTACTTTTCACATAATGGCTCATTTGCCGCCTATAAATATTGGTCATATGGCAAAACGGGTTTTCTTCTTTTTTCAATTCTTCCATACAATGTATCATGGAAAAATCATACATGGTTACCAGATAGGGATAATAAAAATAATTGCTGATCCAGGTATGCTTGCTAAATGCCATCATCTGTCCAAAATTACATAGATTAAGAGTTTCGCTTTTTGTTTCATAAATACGGTCCATTTGCAGCATATCCACCAAAATAGGCGTCACTGATTTATCCACCATCCTGGTCCGGCAGTATGCCCGTCTATGACTGTCCCATTCATCCTTGGAAAGCATGACATAATCCTGGCGATCGGCATATTCCTGGGCAAGACTGTCAATCCATAGGTCTACCTGTTTGCCCCAGACCAAGGCCATGGCTCTGCTCAATATGGAATATAAATATAATTGCATCGTCTGCTTGATTTGAAAAAGCTGTTCCTCATCTTGATATTCCAAAGCGTCTATGGCTTTTATCACGCGCTGGATCAGGTCCTTCAGTCCATCCCAGGATTCGTTCATCACCAATATTTCAACGATTTTCTCCCAAACGTTATAATTTTCAATGAGCACCCTTTCATTTAATATCTTGCTCATCTGTTCCTCAAAGCCGGTTTCTTTTACGTCGGTAATCATTCCGCATATCCGCAAATGCTTTCCCAACAGCTTTGACAATTCATATTTGTCAATTGAAATTCCTGTGATCCCCCGAAACTTGTTGATGGTTTCATCATTCTGCAAGTCGTAAATTTGACTATAATCGTCTTTTTGAAAAACCGCTTCGTCTTCCGGCATATGTCGGAACTCGCTTTTATTTTTTGATATATTTTCCTTAAAACATGTGATTAAGGCATCTGACTCCCCTGCTCTAAAATAAAATATTCTGACTTTTTCATTCTTTATTGTCATTTTGGAACGATCATTTGCCGTAGGGTTATACAGTTTATTTAACATAAACAGCTTATCATTGCCATTTTTTTCTCCATTTTCTTCTTCATCTTCTTTTCTATCTCCTTTTCTATCTTCGTTTCTATCCTCTTTTCTATCTCCGTTTCTATCCTCGTTTCTATCCTCGTTTCTATCCTCGTTTCTATCCTCTTTTCTATCTCCGTTTCCATTTTCTTTTTTCTTTTCCAGATTGTCTTCATGCCGTTGCAGCAGCGCATACCTTTTCCCATTTTTGCAGTTGACTCCATGCAAGCCTTTCCACCCTGAGCATTGCTCTAAGAAATATGCAATGATATCTTCCGCTTCCAGTTCATTATTCTGGGATTTTTGATACAGGTCGCTGGGCGCGTCAATTTTATCGACAATGATGATATCATCCACATACCTGCCAAAATAAAGAGGATTCCATCCATCGAGTATCGCCTTGTCAAAGTTTTTTAACGCATAATTGGCCAAAACATTGGAGGGCAAAAACCCTATTGGCAAAATGTTCAACTGATTGAATTCATCAAACTGCTTTGCATATCTTTCTATCACGGAGAATATAAAATCATTTAATGCCTTTAATTCTTCACAGTCTTCTTTTAACGAGACAATTTCCTGTTCATAAATTTCATCGAGCAGCTTTTGGGTGATATCTACGGAATAATAAAATCTTTTAAAATCCATCGTGAGAACCACAACGTCCTGACCCGAATGCAAATACCGCATTGCCACGTCCATAGCCGTGTCTCTCCAGCTTTCATATTGCTGAAAATAAGGCTCAAATAAATAGGGAGAATAGGTAGGCATTTCGCTGAATTCATTATACAGGTTTTTGCGGATTCTGTTTCCATACGAATATGCGTACATTTTTTGATCTACGCGATATCCGATTAGCATCAGCCAGAGGACTCCCAAGATATGGCCTCGGATATCCATATCAATAAAATATTGATTCTCCTTAATTTTGATATTGCTTTGGGAGTAATTTTTGATCATTTCACTTTTTTCCGAAACCAGACTTTTAGGGAAGACATAATAAGAGATACTGTTCAAAATATCATGAAATAATTTTTTCCTTGTCTCTGGATTCAAGAAATCCTGCGCAAGTCTCTCCAAATATTGATCGATGTCCTTTTTTTGCGTCTCAAATGTAACCAGCGCGTCCCTCACGATACTTTGCGTTTTATCATAATATAAGCTGGATTTTAATTTCTTGTATGCTATTTTCAATAAGACCGCGTTGATTTTCATTTGTCGTTATCCCCTTTTATCTTGATGTGCTGCGGTGAAAGAATTTTCGTCCTGTTCCGTCCCCAATGCCATCCCTTACAACTGCCTGCCCCGGTTTCAGGAAATTCCGCCTGGCAACTCTCTCATTCTGCTGCCAAAGGGCTGTCATACCTATATTATAACAAATTTTACAGAATGCACAACCCATCTCCCAACTGTCTTCGCGTCCTCAAGTCTGGTATCACTCCCTTCTCCCTTCTCCCTTCTCCCTTCTCCCTTTTCCTTTCTCCTTTCTGACCATCTCACATCTGCCCTCTGGCGCAAACCTGCTGCCTTCAGGTAAACTCCCACCCGACAGCCGCCACTCCTTGTCAAAATAGCTGATTGTAAAGCATTTTTCAGCATGGCGCTACCGGAAACAGGAATACTACCTTTTTCCTTTATGGGATCATATCGCTTTTACCATGAGAGCGCTTGCAGGGTAAGGGTGCAGAACAACCAAGGCTGGCGCGGAAAATTTGTCTTTGCTATTTTGCACCGGTTACGGGAATACCGTAGAAAAGTGTACTGCCATATGATATACTGTTCAAGCAGTGGCGGGCCGGTGCCAGTATCGTCACGTTGCTGCTTGTCCTTTCCCAATATTTAAGGCAAGAGGGGTTTGAGTTATGACAGGAAAAACAATTTCTCATGCGATCAGCAACATCAGCACCAAATATATTGATGAAGCCGCAGATTATGCAGCAAAGAAAAAGTCTCACAAGCCCGTCTGGATCAAAATAAGCAGGGCCGCGGCCTGTCTTGCCATGCTGGCAGCCGCGCTGACCCTTGTCATCTTACCAAATGTTACAGGCCGGATCAATGAAATTCTGCCAGAAAATCCGGATGACCATTTTCTCCACCCTGCCGGTGAAACTGTACCGGCTGACACCCCTGAAAAGTTTGTGGCAATCCGTTCATTGCTGGCACAAGAAACCGTCAGCGAAATGGCCGCTGTTTTTGATCACATATCCGTCGGGCCATATACGGGTCTGTACGAAAAGGTTTCGTCTGTTGAAAGCACCGTGCTGTCCGAGAGCATCGGAGACGCTGTATCCGGAGAAGATGGCTGGTATTATGTATTGGGACATTCCGATATGCAATATCTGATCCGGAATGATGAGGAAACTTATTCCTTGTGGAAATTTTCATCTTTCAATGAGGAAAATTATCCTTATTCCTTTGTCCTGGAACATGTGTATCAGATTGATTCCTCAGATCAAATCCATGCGATCACCGTCAGTCCTGCGAAAATGGATAACTCCGCTGAAGGAATAGCCATACAGGAAAAAATCGGAACCATCCAGATAACAGATCGTGAGGAAATTGACGAAATGTATCAAATCCTGTGTTCCCTGACCTGCTATGGAAGCAACCATTGGGATATGATTGATACCGGGGCTGTCGACGCGCCGGCCGATGCGGAACCATCGGCACATCAGGCTGTGCTGCTGGGGCGATACCTATCCGTGGAAACGGATTACGGGAATGAAATTGATGGATTAAAGTATACGGCAGTATCCAATATGTTTTATGAATTTTCGGGTATTGCATACAATCGCTTAAGCAAGGAACAGGCTGAAAGGGTAAAGGATATTTTGGGAATAGAAACTACGATAGATAGTTTCGAGAGCCAAACAGATCAGGGGATAGCGCACTCCACAGGCGAGAATCGCGATCCATTTCTTGTAGAGGCCAGTGGCACAAATGTCAGTTTAGAGTATATTACCGAATTGCAGGAAAAAGTCAGCAATGCTATGCTCCATGGGGAACTGCCCTTTGTTGTCACATCTGCGGTTTACGAAAATCCATACCGTCTTCATGTTGTTGTGACCTCAAATGCAGAGAGCGATCTGCAAAAACTTAAAGAATTAGATTCCGCAGGCGGCGCTTTAGAAATCCAGTATGATCCTGCCACCGGCAACGCTGTTGAGAAATATTGACTTGATAGAGGATAGAGGAAATTTTCAAAACAGACCCCGAGGCTTTTGCTGCCCTGGGCGATCTGAAACCTCATGGATCTAACCTAAAGTACCATTTTTCTTTTCCCATTGCCTCCCTTATCGGCAATGAAAGCAATGAAGTTTCCCATTGCCTTCCTTATCGGCGATTGTAAACTTCACTGTTCATTGCCAGCCTTTCATCATCCGTAACAGCCTCATCTATCTTCCAAGGCTTTTATACTTCCAGTTTTTTCAGCCCTTTTGAAACAATCTGGTAAGTATTTCTGCATATATCCTGCATGTCTTCCAGGTGGTGGGAGGTCATAAGGATCGTAACCCCTTCCTGGGTGTTCAGCCGTTTCAGCAACTGCTGAAAGTCTTTTACCGTTTGTTGATCGATGGCATTAAAAGGTTCATCCAGAATCAACAGGGAAGGTTTTTCCATAACGGCCTGAGCAATCGCAAGCCTCTGTTTCATTCCCAGGGAATACTTTCCTACTTTGACCTTAGAGGCTGGATCCAACCCCACTAACCGCATAGTCTCCTCCACTTCCTCTTTGGTCACCTTTTTTAAGACCCCTGCTATAATAGAGAGATTTTTCAATCCTGTCTCATTGGGTAAAAATCCTGCATTATCCAAAATGACGCCTATGTCCTTAGGAAACTTTCCCTTTTCAAGTTTTTCGCCTCCTACCGTAATATCCCCTTCATCCGGTCTTACAAGCCCGCATATCATTTTAAGCAACACGCTTTTCCCCGAACCATTAACCCCTACGATAGCACAGCTTTCTCCCCGTTCCACGCTGAAATTAAGATCTGTATACAAAACATTACCCTTATATGCTTTCTTCACATGATTGATCTGCACCATCAATTCCGACTTTTCCATCATTTCTGATTTTTCCATGGTTTCTATTCCTCCTGTTTTGCTGTGCCAGTCCTTGCAGCAATTCCAGCGCACTCGGAATCGACTGTCGCCGCCGTTCACATATCTATATATTTTTCTGCAAAATCACGAAAGGTAAGAAAAAACACCACGCATAGCATAAGCAAATTGACTGCTAACTGAACCGGCAATACCGGACGGTTCCCACTCGTTACAAAATTGAGCAGCAGCCTCCCTGCAAGAACCGCCAAAAATCCCGCCTCCGCATGCCTAACAATACAGTGAACCACATACGCGGCAAGACAAAAGCTTAAGGCTTCTAACACTTCTTCTGCTAATGCCTGCAGCAGACCGCTCCGGCACAGCAGATTCCCCATATTCATACCGGGTAATGCCAGGCTGTGGAAAATTGCCATTGCCAATGTCCCGACACCATAATAGCACACAGCTCTCCCAACACACCCTGCATAAGTGTACAGAAATACTTTCCCATAGCTCCTCTGTCTCAAAAAAAGATAGATAGAAAATCCACTCTCCAAGCGCAGCAAATGCAGATAAATAAGAATCCACGCAGCCAAACGCATGGTTATCCAATAAATACAATCGGCCTCAAACCTGTGAAACGTGCGATTCCATGTACAGACTAACAGGTCTTCCCCAGTTTCCATCAGAAATAACCGGGAGTACCACGCAAGCAGGAAAAAGAGCAGAGCCATGCTAATCAGTTTTACGGGTTTCCTCAAAAACATAATCCTTTCTCCCGTTCAATACATCTGCCAGATAGAATAAAAGCAACAACAAAAACGCCCAATATATCCCATAAAACCGGTAATTCAGTCTCTCTTTCCCAAACAGCCGATACGCGATATTGCCCCAAGGTGTCCACACTACCACCTGCTGCAGTACCAGCCTTACAGCTAAAAGATTCATTAGAGAAACCGCCGCAGTCAGCATTACACCTAACATTGCATTTCCTGCCACATGCAACAGTAATTCATATAACAAAATCAGGACACAGACATAGCAAACAAGATTGAAAAATTGCATTATGATAATCCCCACCGGATGTCCGGAGGACACAAAGACCATCTGTGGAGCAACAGGCAGAGAATGACCTACGATAAACAGGATTCCTATATGCGCCAGCAGTGCAGCGATCGTAAAGAGAGCTTTCGCTAAAAACCGGACGAGAAAAAATTCGTTTCTGGTCCGATACCGAAGTAAAATAGGATATCGGCAGATTTCATGGTTCTTTCCGCTAGTCCATGCAAGACACAAAAAAGGAAATAATACCAAAAAATAGTTCTCCTGGGTTAGAGAATATACAATGAATTCTCCAATGGATGCCCCCGGACAATCTATCAGGAACAAATCCAAATGAACATATGCTATCATAACGGAAAGAAGGGTCTGGATCATCCATTTCCACCCAAAATGAAACTCCCCACATTCTATTTTAAGCTTTGCCAGCGTGATAATCGCCTCCCCAGTACAATGCCAAGCCAACCGCTATCAATACTGCCTCATAGATTGGAATTGTCCAGTATCCCAACGGATACGCCTCTTTGTAGTAGTACATTTGCAGCGGCATCATATCCAGCACCGCAAACCATTTGCCAATCAGGGAACTGAGAATGGAGGATGAAAAAATAGCATAACAAAAAGGCAGCAGCAACGCCAGATACCTGTTTTTGACTACTGCGCTTAACCCCAGCCCTAAGATGGCAAAAGCAGCCACCAATAGGGCGGCATGGAAAGCATACATGATGCAATACAGGACAACATGTTCTTCATAAAAGGACGGGGCAAAAAGAAATTCATGTCCGTAATACTGGTTGGCATAGTCCCAGTCTGTGTCACCGAGCAGCCGGCAGACCGGAATCCATGCAAGACAAGGCAGCAGCGTGGCCACAAAAGCCGAAGATCCAACCGCGAGCGCCTTTGCCGCCAGGTAGCTTTTCCGAGAGGCTTTCAGCAAGATAAGCTGCCGATACCCGCTGTCCCGATCTCTCCGATATGAAAGGACGTAAGGGATCATGGCTACAATCGGGAAAAACACAGGCAGCATGGTGTTCATTCCTAAGAAAAACGCATGAAAATAATAAATCCACCACGGACGTGAATGTTGAATAGTGGCATAAGAAGACGGCAAATAATCACTGCTGCCAAAAGCAAGCATCAGCAGCGTAATTGCACATGTCACCCAAAAAGGAGTGGAACAAAAGGCTCTTTTCAGCTCTGTCCTTACCATATTGTTTTTCCTTTTCAACCAAAACCGGTAGACAACCCGCAGGATACAACTTGTATGCCTACCCGTTTCCATCTGCGGGTACGCATGAAATTAATTATGGCATTATCTTAACATAACATTTTAGGTTTTGTCAATTTTGGGGGTATATATAAAGTTCCAAAATTGAAATTTTAACCAAAATTGAAGTTTTAAATTCCACTCTCCAATCCTCTGGTGGAATTTACTTCTGCACACCAACTCTCCAGCGGTCTGTTTTCTATGCCCTAAAATCAGATATTTTGTAAGAAGTTATCCTGATCATAACATCCGTCAGACGTTTTGATGATTGAAAATGAATAAAATACGTCAAATTTTAAGGGCGGTGGAATTTACTTTTTCACTGGAATCTTGGATTGCAAGTCAGCTCTGTTCCTGTACGTTATGTTCCCAAGAAGTTTTTATTGTTGTATCATCCAAACTGCGTTAAAATGTAGAAAATACTAAAAACACATTTTGAAAGGTTATTTATGAGAATCCGGCCATATATACCATGCAAAGATTACGAATATGTATCCAAATGGATTGATAACGAAAGAACTCACGCCTTTTGGTGTGCTAATCTTTTACCATACCCCATAACGCAGAACTCTTTCCATGATTTATTAAGGAAAAATGCAATGGACTGGACAGACAGCGCTTATATTGCGACTGAAAATAACGGACAACCAATAGGTTTCTTCTGTTATTCTGTCAATCCAACAGATAATATCGGTTTTCTAAAATTTATAATCATAAATAATTTAAAACGAGGAAAAGGTTACGGAAAAGAAATGTTAAATCTGGCTCTGCAATACGCCTTTCAGATAACAGGCGCATCAGCAGTTCAGTTAAATGTTTTCAGCGAAAATACAGCAGCGAAACAATGTTATGAAAAAGTCGGTTTTGTTAAAAGAAAGATTGACAAAGATGTATTTCCCTATAAAGACGAGTTATGGAGCAGATGTAACATGATAATTTCAAAATAATCATTTCATTTTTGAAAAGGACGCATTATTATGGTATTAGGAGAACAGATAAAGAGATACGCACGTTCCGAGGATTGCGTAGCGTGAATTAGGTTTAAAATTAAGGTATGAGGAACATAATGCCAGTGTCCGTATTACACAGTATGAATCCGGCTATCGTGTCCTCCCAAAAAACACTTTAATGGAAATGGCAAAGATATTGAATGTCAACTATATTCATTTTACCGGTGTTACTCCCGGCTGTGCCGAAGATATTATGCTTACGTTGCTCTGGCTAGACGAAGAAGACCGCAGTACCATCCATTTATTTCAGCTTGCCCGCAACCCCGGCAAAACCAATAATCATTCTGATGATAAGTCCGTCCGCTATTATGATAATGATAACTGGCCTGCTACGAACAGTAAAGTTGATTTCAATGGAAAAGATGACAAAAAGTGCAGTTATCAATGGAGAAAGCAGCAACCATAGGAGAATTTAATATGCACCCATTTTTTACATTGCAATATGGAGAATTTACCGTAGCAGATAAACTTTGCAATACATTAAAAAATTGCTCTGTTTTTGTA
>CANRIP010000067.1 GCA_947630715.1 uncultured Acetatifactor sp. | reverse complement strand
CCGGCGCCGCCACATTGCCCCCACTGATCTGTAAGGACCCGCCCTGTCACATCTGTCACTGTTGTTTTATAATCGTCCAGGTTGGCGCTGTTTTCTTCAACCTGATACACAATGCCCGCAGGCAGACCAATGAATTGAACCTGCTGCCTGTCCACCAGGGCGAAACGGGCCACATAATACTGTCCTTCTTTTACAAAAACAGCCGATTCATCAGGGCATACAATTTTATCCGTATCAATCTCATGACCCTGCGTTGGACACAGGCGCAGCGTAAAGAGAAAAGGCGTTTTGGAATCTTTGCGGGAATCATATGCTTTCTTGGCAACGGTGATAACGGCGGTAGACGCATGAACGGTGTTGGATGCATCGATGGACGCGCCCTTCTGCTCTACATATGCCAGATTGCTATAACTGGTCTTTCTTTGATTCCTGTCAACTGTTACCTGAAATTGGAGACTAACCATGCCGGATCCGTTTTCTGCACCCGGCCTGTCCAGATTGATTTTCCAGGTGATCGTGCGGGTATCAGCGTTGTAAACGCCGCCCCCTGAAATGGAGCCTTCCTTCAGAGTCATGCCATCCGGAATCTTGTCGGTAATCACCACATCGGAGGTATCCCTATCCCCACAGTTTTCCACGACAAGGGAATAAAGCACAGAATCTCCAAATTGGACCGTCTGATCCAGGATGCTGGGATCGCTGCCGTTTATGCTCTGGAACATTTGCACCGTCAGGTGGACAGCCGTCCTTTCCCCATCCGCACCGCCGGCATCCCCGCCGCTTACATGCCCGCCTCCGGGCACCACGCCCGGAACATAAACACCTTGCGGCTGGAACACACAAACAGTAGTTTCCGTCTCCGGGATCTGCGTCAGGATCAGATAAGGCAGCGCCGGATCCAGAGAATGAAACACCACTTGCCCGTTTTCCGCATAGTGCCACTCGCTCAGGGGTACATTGGTGATGGGATCCACCAGTGTATATTGTTGATCAGCAGAGCCTGTCACGGTGATTGTTTTTCCATCCTCACTGCGCGTCACATCCTGATCCGTCAAAGCCTCGAATTCTCCTTGCAACGACGGTATTTGTACAAATGCATCGCCGCCTGATACGCTGACGTCCGGCGCGTCTCCTCCCGACACACTGACATCCGGCGCGTCTCCTCCCGACACACTGACGTCCGGCGCGCCGCTGCCCCATACAGCGCTATTCCATAAATCGTCCCCAAACAAATCTTCCTCCGGCGACTCCGTAAGCGTAAGAGGGATTGGCTGCGCCGTAATTACATAGTCCAGAAAGCTGTTTACCGGGCTGAATATTACCCTGTTGTCTCCCCCTGGCTTAACGCTTGCATACCGATCTATAAAATGAATAAAAGAATGTATCGCACTCAGCTTATATACCACTTCAGGGCATGCCGGAGAGATCACCAGTCTGTAAAAGCCGTCCTCCCTTTGTTTTCCCTGGGGAATGATATACTCGTACCAATAGTTTTTGTTGACTGATTTGACCTGAAACTTCTGGTTGTCTACAAAAACGGTCCCGTCAGGCTGTTTTCCGCCCATTTTATAGGTACCGCCGGCAGGCACGGAAAAGGTGATCCGTCCGCCATTCTTGCTTCGGTAGTATTGATCGTCATCCGGATATATTTCATGGTCATACTGATCCTTAACAAAAACATTCCATTTCAGCATTTCCTGATTGGACAAAGGATTCCCATCCGCTCCCAGGATCGCATAACCGTAGCCGGGGGACGCCCATACATGGATCAGGCCATACCCGGACAAATCGTCAAAGGAACATTCTGCTACGATCACATCCGCGCCCGGCATAGGCAGCGTCTTATCGGGAATGATTTCCGGCTTGGGCCCCGTACCTTTGATCCGGGCGCGGACATTATAGTTCAGGTATGGTTTCAGACCGGTAAAGACAACGACCCCCGCCACGCCGTCCTTCCATTCCGTCATTTTCTGATCCGAATAAAATTCATACAGAGCATACTCACACTCCCGATGTGTGGAGTAGATCCAGATAGTGGTGCCGTCCTTGCTGCGCTCCACATCCTGAGGATTGACAAAGGTTTTGTCTATGGCATCGTCAAAATCGGGAAGGTTGAAATGAATGGCCGTACCGGACCATTGACCCGGGTCAATTCCTTCTGTCCAATCATCAGGGCTGAATACCACAGAGTAATCCTTGCCCGACTCCTGGCCCTCAAATATGACCCGTCCGTCTTTGGGATCCTTCCAGCCGCTGATGGCATTTCCATTACTGTCAAGAAGGGCATACTGATAACCTTGGTTTGCGTTTCTCACATGAATGTCCGAAGTTCCATTTTCATGTATATATAACGCAAGATCATCCAGCGTGAGTTTTTTTACCTTCGTTGGGGCGGAAGGCTGCGGCGTTTCCTGATTAGCGGCAGAAAGAGCAGGGCCCGGCAGCCCCAGATTTACCAGTGCAAGAACCAGCAGAGTCAGACCGAACAGAATTGACAGGCATTTCCCCTTCTTTTTTCTCATGGTATCTTA
>CANRIP010000066.1 GCA_947630715.1 uncultured Acetatifactor sp. | reverse complement strand
CTCCTACCTGATTACCTTTGAAAGCTACACCCTGCCCGATTTGTCGAAAACCGCCACGGAATTCTTTCAACTAAATACAGACAACATATACGCCGTTCCCAAGGAAGACGGAACCTTCGATCTTTATTTCAAGGATTGTTTTCTAGACAATATAACATCCTTGGAGGGACTTCTTCCAGAAGTCCCCATTCAAGACACCCAGTAATCGGTCAGCTTGGATGGCAGATTCCTTACCGGCGTAAGGAATTTTACCATAAATACATTATTACCACAGGAGGAAAACCAATGAAACTCAAAAAAGTACAAAAGAAACTTGCAGCCGTGATCGGCGCGTCTTGTCTGGCGCTGACGCTTTTTGTCTGCCCTGCTGCTTCCCTGCCGGTACAGGCCGCAACCAACCAGGACTACGGCATCAGCCCCATATCTGACATTAAAACGTGGATATATGCCATGAATGGTGACTCCATTTACAAGCGCCTATTTAACAACAGCACCGGTAACTGGATCGGCGATTGGATCTTTGTCAGAAAGATTCCTGAAAAAGCTCCCGACCCTAACGGACATCACCATAATTAATTGCTTTTCCAGAGAAGTGTTCACCATAAAATCGCTGTAAGCGCATGGTTTACAGCGATTTTTATTTCAAAGCCGCTACGCGGGCGCCAACGCGATCCCGCCGCGGCCATTCTGAACAAAGGAGGGTCACCCACATGGAACTTGCGGATAAATTAAGATTGCTGCGAAAACAGTCCGACGTCAGGCAGACAGCACTGGCCGCTTACCTAAACTGTTCGCCCGGCACAGTCAGCAATTATGAAAACGGCGCCCATTCCCCCGATCCGGAAATCTTAAGCCGATTGGCGGATTTTTACCATGTTTCCACCGATTATCTTTTGGGGCGCTCCCTGTGCAACGGTCCTACCGTCAGTCTTGACCGCCATGTATTAGGCCCCTATACGGTTGCGGATCTGCTGCAACTGGAGGAACGTCTGCCTGAAAAGGATTTGATCTACCTGATCCATACCATCGATCTTTTGCTCAAAGCCGACAGCAAAGACCAGGATTCCAAATAGGACTGCCGGGAGTTCCCGCAGCCGGTCAAGCGGTGTGAGGGGACTCCCGTTTTGTGTCGGATTTGTGTTCGGGATTTGCCCCCCAGACTTGTATTCCGGGTTTTGTTTCTGAATTTGCTTCCCTGAATTTATGTCTCTGGAATTGATGTCCCTACATTGATGTCTTTGGAATTGATGTCCCTGCATTGATGTCTCTGAATTGATGTCTCTGAATTGATGTCTCTGGAATTTGTCTTGACACAGTTTCCGTTTTTTCTTACTATTATTTTGATCCCAAAACCACAGGATGGAGGTAACCTTCATGCACACGGATTATTTTGGCAAAAGCGCCGACTGCTTAAAAGGGAAAAAACTATTTCTTCTGGACATGGACGGAACGATCTATGAAGGGGATCGGTTGTTTGACGGCACTCTGGAATTCTTAAGAGCTGTTAAAAACATTGGCGGAGAATACTTCTTCATCACCAACAATTCCTCAAAATCCGTGGCAGACTATGTAAAAAAAGTCAGCCGCATGGGAATTCCGGCCGACAAAAACAATTTTTTTACCTCCGCCCAGGCGTCCATCCTATACCTGAAGGAAAACCATCCCGGCAAATGCGTTTATTGTCAGGGGACTGCCTCTCTGGTACAGGAGCTGAGAGACGCGGGCCTGGATGTGGTTTCCGAATATTCCGACCGAGCGGAAGTCATCCTCGTTGGGTATGACACAGAGTTGACCACTCAAAAAATCCATGATACCTGCCGGATTCTGAAACGGGATCTGCCCTATATTGCCACAAATCCGGATTATGTCTGCCCTGTCAGCTTTGGCTTTGTCCCGGACTGCGGCTCCCTGTGCATGATGTATGAGAAAGCCACCGGCCGCACCCCTTTGTTTATCGGGAAACCGGAACCTGCCATGATTGATATCATGCGCAGGCAGCGCGGGCGCTCCAAAGAAGAAACCGTAGTCGTAGGAGATCGGCTGTACACGGATATTGCCGGCGGATACCGGGCAGGGGTCGATACGATCTGCGTGTTGTCCGGCGAAGCCACCGTGGACGCTATCAAGGCATATCACATAAAACCCACCTTTACGTTCCCTTCCGTTACAGAGATTGCAGAGCTTCTGGGAGATCAGGTGTGATTGGGAAGATGTTTCGGCCTCTTCTCTTTATTTTTGCCAACCATCATTTTATACTAACTAAGATCATTTTGACACTGGAAAGCTTGAGGATTCTACCATTTTGTGTTAACATCCCGAGTTTGACACTTATGGGAATCAAAAACGGCTCCAAACCCAGCAATAATGCTGGTTACAGCCGTTTTTCCTTTGGAAACGATTTGTGCTATTTTTCTGTGTCGTCTGTTTTGCTGCTTTTTATTATGCTCCGCATGGCTGATCTTGAGATAAATTCGTAATCCGTGCGAAAGCCGAATACCTTGTGCAGTTCATCCGTCAAGTCCGTTCTCTTGTAGAAAGGGATATAGCCGCTTTCTTTTGATAACCGTGTTACCTGCATGGAACGGAGGGTGCCTAGAAGTTCGCTGCATGTATATTTATTCCGGGTTTTTTTCTCAAGCAGACGGTATACAAGCAGGCTGATATAGCAGATAAGGAAATGTGCCCTGATGCGATCCTCACGCCTGACATACACAGGGCGTGCTTCAAGATCCGTTTTCATGATCCGGAAGTTTTCTTCGATCTCCCAGCGCTGCCTGTTTATTTTTAAGATCTCCGA
>CANRIP010000065.1 GCA_947630715.1 uncultured Acetatifactor sp. | reverse complement strand
TTCCTCCCGCCGGTTCCTACGCCGCCAGGGATTCCCCCGCCGGCCTTTGCCGGACTGTGCGCATTGGACTGTGTGTTGTGGAACTGTGCGCATTGGAACTGTGAACTTTCCCGTCATTTGGTTTACTTTTGGGAAATTCAGTGATAAAATAAAAAAGAGGTGAGCGTCAATGAAGGAAGAAAGAGTGGAAAGAGTGGATTATAGCAGCGCCAACGACGATTTCCCCGGTTTCAGGACCGTCCGTCCCGACAGCCAGGAGGAAGTCTCTTTTCAGCAAAGCTCCGCCGTCCGCATCTGGTGCAACAATCAAAACGTGGATTTTGATCCCCACTGGCACACCGCCCTGGAGATCATTATGCCTGTGGAAAACTGGTATGACGCTTTCTTTGCCGAACAGAAATATCGGCTGACGCCGGGAGATATCCTGATCATCCCCTCCGGGGAAATGCACTCCCTGAAAGCGCCGGAGACAGGCATCCGCTTTGTCTTTCTGTTTGACGTAACCGCCATTTCCAAGCTGCGGGGGTTTGCCGGCATCCAGGCCGCCTTAAACGAGCCTCTCTGCGTCAACAAAAACACCTACCCCCATATCTACGATGACGTCTATCACATTCTGCTGAAAATGCGCAACGAGTATTTTAATCACAACGAGTTTGCGGAACTGACCATTTTTTCCCTGCTGATCGACCTGTTCGTCAAGCTGGGAACCAACTATCTGAACGATGTGGATCTGTTCGCCGCCTCCCGGCCTTACAAGCAGAAGGAATACATCAACAAATTCAACAACGTGATGGATTACATAGACTCCCATTACATGGAGGATTTTACCCTGGACGAAACCGCCGCTTCCATCGGGTTCAGCAAATACCACTTTTCCCGGCTGTTCAAGCAGTACACCGGTTTCAGTTTCTGCTCCTATATCTGCCGCCGGAGGATCAAGGCGGCGGAGGAACTGCTGGAACGCCCCGACCTCTCCATCACGGAAATTGCCATGCAGTCAGGCTTTCCCAGCATTTCCACCTTCAACCGGGTATTTCGCCAGCAAAAGAACTGCTCCCCTTCCGAATACCGGGAGAAGAACCGTTACCGCCATGTCGTCTCATAGCGGAAATCCCGAAATACCGCGGATCCTCCCGTCTCCTTTGTGGAATAGACCGAAAGCGCGCACCGGCAGCCCGCAAAGTGATCCAGCCCGAAATACAGCGGGTGTTCTCCCCCCACTTTTCTCCATTTTCCGCCCTCTCTCGGCTCCCTGTAAAAAAACGCCGCCCTGTCGGATTTTTCGGAAAAACTGGCCTCCATGCGCAGCCGCACCACCGCTTCCGAAAGGCTGATCTTCGCGGTCACGATCCCGGGCATATAATCACAGGCGCCCATACGCATATCTTTTTCTTCCCGGTTTCTCTCGATCAGCACCAGGTAATAGCGCCGCAGCTCCTTTGTCACCGCCAGGAATCCGTAACAGCCCTGAAGGGCGCAGAGCCCGGCGAAATCCCCTTCGTTCAAATCCGACGCGTCCACCGTCACCTCCACGTCCGTCCGGGGCAGCATCAGGCGCTGGGTCAGACTGTTCACCGCCTGGGTCACGTTGGCGCACAGCTTTCCCGTGGTGATACAAAGCCCCCCGTCCCGGAGAATGCTCCAAAGCGCGGGATTGGGTTCATGGTTCCACTGCCACTGGGGTTTCAGCCGCCGTCTTCCCTCCCCGCGGGACGTATCTTCAAAGCGATCCGAGGCGTAAAGCTCCCCGTACCGGTAAAAAGGCCGGTTGCTTCTTACCGGGAACTGGGCCGGGACTTTCCCGCCGTCCCCAAACACCGGAAAACCTTCCTCCCACCTTACGGGAACCAGGACGGGCACCCGCCCCACGGCGCCATGATCCTGCAACAACACGCTGTACCAGCTACCGTCGTTCGCCTGTACGATCCCTCCCTGGGCCACGCCGCAGTTTTGGTACCCCATCGCATCGTCCAGGACGGCCCCGCCCCGGAATTCCCCCTCCAGGGAGTCGGCGCAGAAACACATCTGGATCCTGCGCCCCGTGCCGGTTTTGGGCCAGTGGATGGTGAACAGATAATACCTGCCGTCGATTTTATAGAAATGGGAGCCCTCATGCCCCAGAAACACATCCTCCGTCTCTCTCACCAGCACCCTGGAAAAGCCGTCCTCCCGAATCCCGGACAGATCCGGCAGCAGCTCCGCCAGCCTGATCTCGTCTTTTCCGTACACCAGAAACACCCGGCCGTCGTCCTCAAAGAACAGGGAGCCGTCATGAAGATACCCCTCGATACAGGTTCTCTCCCAGGGCCCCTCCACCCGGTCCGCCTGGTAAAAGTAAGTTTTCCCGCTTTGCTTTGCCGCAAAGCTCACATAGAATCGGCCCTTGTGGTACCGCATGGATCCCGCCCACATCCCGGAGCCGTAATTGCTCCGTTCGTGATCCAGCCTTGCCTCCTCCGTCCCCTCAAACGTGTCAAAAACGTAGGACGCGATCTCCCAGTGGCAAAGATCATAGGAACGCAGGATAACGCCCCCCGGCAGGAAGTGCATGGTGGCGCACAGCATATAATAAGCGTCCTGCACCCGTATGATCTCCGGGTTCGGATAATCCCCGCCGATGAGCGGCCTTGCTTTCGCTATGATGGTTCCGTCCTTTTTCATCCTGTCCGTCTCTCCCCTTCCGGCCACGGAAAAAACCGTTCTCTATCCGGCCTGCCCTTCCTGGGGGCTGCTGATAATCACCTTGCCGTCTTCCATGGCAATCTTCACCTTGTTGCCCTTTAAGCCCATGGACTCCAAAAGCTCCGCGGGGATCTGCACCCGCCCCGCCCGATCCATAATGGCGTATTCCTCCTGGGTATCCTCCTTGCGCCAGTC
>CANRIP010000064.1 GCA_947630715.1 uncultured Acetatifactor sp. | reverse complement strand
CTGTAAAATGTTTGCGCCGGGGAGGGAAATTTCCCAAAACATTCCGCAAAGAAATCCTATGATTTTACTTGCCTGCGAAGGGGATTTGAGATATACTGTACGGGAAGGTCGGACAGCGGACGGAGAGGCATTGCCGATGGCGGCGGCTCACGAATGGCGAAGCATTGCCGATAGCGGCGGTTCACAGACGGACAGCAGACCGCGTCCTGCGGCCTTTTACAAAAGGAGGGAGAATATGTCTTCCAAAACGGATACTGAGGTTATTATCGGAGGAAAGGTTTTTACGCTGAGCGGTTATGAGAGCGAGGAATACCTTCAGAAAGTGGCGTCCTATCTCAACAACAAGCTTAATGAATACAATAAGGTGGACAGTTTCCGGAGACAGCCCATGGACACCCAGGGCGTTCTGCTCCAGCTCAACATCGCAGACGATTATTTTAAGGCGAAGGCGCAGATCACGGAGCTGGAAGAAGAACTTCGCGCCAGGGAAAAAGAGCTGTACGATCTGAAGCATGAGCTGATTTCTACGCAGATCAAGCTGGAGAGCGCGCAGGAACAGGTAAAGGAGCTGCAGCAGAATCGATCGGACGATGCAAAACAGATTGTCCGTTTGGAAACGGAATTGAAAAAGAAGTAGACCGGAAGGAAACAAAGGGGTCGGCTGTCCGCATGTGTTGGGACAGCCTTTCTTTTTTCAGGGGCGGAAAAGGGCGGCAGGAATGCAGAGTCTGGATGGAGCAAAGAGTCCGGCAGGAATGCAGAGTTCGGATGGGACATGGAGGCCCGGCAGGAATGCAGAGCCCGGATAGAACACAGAGCCCCGGTGGAGAAACAGTCTGCGGGAATCCGGCAGAAAAGGAAATCGGTGAAAACATGAGGGAAAATCAAAAACCGGAGCTGCTGGCCCCGGCGGGCAGCCCGGAGGCCTTTTACGGGGTAATTGGGGCGGGGGCGGACGCGGTATATCTGGGCGGCATGCGGTTTGGAGCCAGGGCTTACGCAGAAAATTTCACAGAAGAAGAACTGGTGGACTGCATCCGCTTTGCCCGGCTGTTCAAGGTTAAAGTATACCTGACGGTGAACACGCTTTTGACGGAGAGGGAGCTGGAGGAACTGCCCGGGTATCTGGCCCCTTTGTCCGCAGCCGGCCTGGACGGGGTGATCGTGCAGGATCTGGGCGTTTTATCGGTGATTCGCAGGGAATTTCCCGCTCTGAAACTGCATGCCAGCACCCAGACTACGATATGCAGCGCCTATGGGGCAGGGCTTTTGAAATCCCTGGGCGTATGCCGTGTGGTGCCGGCCAGGGAGTTAAGCCTGTCAGAGATCGCCGGGATCAAACAGGAAACGGGGCTTGAGATGGAAACGTTTATCCACGGGGCCATGTGCTATTGTTACTCCGGGCAATGCCTGTTCAGCAGCATCCTGGGAGGACGAAGCGGCAACCGAGGGCGCTGCGCCCAGCCTTGCAGGCTGCCTTTTGGGGCGGAAGGGAAGGGAGGCGCCGTACCGGCGTGTTATCCTCTCAGCATGAAGGATCTGTGCGCCATAGAACTGCTCCCGGCTCTTACGGAGGCGGGCATGGATTCCTTCAAGATTGAGGGGAGAATGAAAAAGCCGGAGTACGCGGCGGGAGTGACCGCCGTATACCGGAAATACCTGGATCGGTATTGGGAAAACAGGCTGAAAGCCGGGGCGAAGGCCGCAGGGGAAAGCTTTCGGATCGAGAAGGAGGACAAAGAGCTTTTACGTTCTCTATATGTGAGAAGCGGACAGTCGGAGGGGTACTTTTCTCGCCAAAACGGCCGGGAAATGATCGCCTTGGAGCAGCCCGCTTACACGGAAACGGAACCATCC
This sequence comes from uncultured Acetatifactor sp., assembly GCA_947630715.1. Classification (GTDB taxonomy): domain Bacteria; phylum Bacillota; class Clostridia; order Lachnospirales; family Lachnospiraceae; genus Acetatifactor. Next base: position 1,289 of record CANRIP010000064.1, on the reverse strand, counting down.
GTCCTGAAGGCCATCCGGGAACGGTATCTGGAGGAAAAGCCCAAGCTGCCGGCAGACATAGAAGGGGAGTTTTTTGTGGGCCAGCCCGCCCGGGTCCGTATGAGGCTGCATCGGAAGGAAGGGGCTTTGGAGCCAGCGGAATCGGAAATCACCGCGCAGGCTTTGGGCGATCCTGTGCAGCCCGCCCAAAACCGTCCTGTGACGGAGGATGAACTGAAAAGACAGTTGAAAAAGCTGGGTGACAGTCCTTTTTCGCCCTGTCTGGTCACGGTGCGGACGGACGGGCAGGGGTTCCTTCCCCTTCAGCAGATCAACCGTCTCCGCAGACAGGCGGCGGAGGATCTGGAGCGGATGCTTTTGTCCGAAAGAGGTTCGGATGTCACGGCGAGAGAGGCCGGTGGGCTCTCTCCAAGGGAACCGGGACAGAAACCGGCGTTGCAGCCCCGGAGGAAACCGGCGTTTCAGCCTCGGAGGCAGGAACCAAAATACGCCGTTTCCCTGCGAACCTGGGAACAGATGGACGCTTTGGCGGAATGGCTTGTTTTCGGGACAGGGAAGGAGACGCCGGAGGACGGCAGATTGGGGAAATTTCGGCTGGAACGCCTGTATGTGGACGGGGATCTGATCCTTCGGGATGTGGAAAAATACGATGGTTTCAGGATCAGGCTGAAAAAACTTCTGCCGGATCTGCAAATCTTTGCCGCTCTGCCCTATGTGTTCCGGCAGCGGGATCTTCCTCTGCTGGAAACGCTGGCGAATCTATATGAACGGGGGCTGGTGGACGGCTTTTTGATCCGTTCCCTGGATGAGCTGGGCTTTTTCCGGGAGCGAGGGGAAATCCATGCCCTGCGCACGGACGCCGGCGTGTACGCCTGGAATTCGGAGGCGGTTCAGCAGCTTTCCCGGTTTGCAGAGGGATTCTGTCTGCCCCTGGAGTTGAATGCCGGCGGCCAGAGGGGGCTTCTGGAAAGGATAGGGACGGGGGAGACGGAGCCCGTGCAGGCTCACGGAACGGAGAAACTGATTTATGGTAGAATTCCGCTGATGGTCACCGCCAACTGTATTCAAAAGACCCTGTGGAAGTGCAATGGGAAACACGATGGGAAGGACAATGGGAAGGACAATGGGAAGGACAATGGGAAGGACAATGGAAAGGACAGTGGAAAGGACGATGGGAAGTGTAATGGAAAAGACAATGGGAAGGACGATGGGATTCTGTGGCTTACGGATCGCATGAATAAGCGTTTTCCTGTGGTAAGAAATTGCAGCCGCTGTTATAATTTGATTTA
>CANRIP010000063.1 GCA_947630715.1 uncultured Acetatifactor sp. | reverse complement strand
TCTGAGTGTTTCCCATGTACAGATATAGGCGGATCGGGGATGATCGGGGATATGCGGTGCTTCGTGAAAGAACCCTGTTCGGCGGGGGCGGATACTTCACAAACGGTTCCTTTTTTGGTATGCTGGTGACAGGGAGTGAAAACCGGCAGAGAAAGCGCCGGTCTTTGGAACAGGAAAGGGGGCGCCCCATGGCGGATACATTGGAAGGACAGGGAACCCGGCCTGAAAGCGGGGGTTCCAGGCATATCTGCATCGGCATTCTGGCCCATGTGGACGCGGGCAAAACCACGCTTTCCGAGGCGTTTCTCTATTTGGGAGGCGTTTTAAAAAAGCCGGGCAGGGTGGATCACGGGGACGCGTTTCTGGATCATTTTGCCCTGGAGCGGGCCCGGGGCATCACGATTTTTTCCAAACAGGCTAGACTGTCCTGGAAGGGGCTTGCCATGACCCTTTTGGATACGCCGGGTCACGCGGATTTTGGGGCGGAGACGGAGCGGGCTCTCCAGGCCCTGGATTACGCCATTTTGGTGATCAACGGATCCGACGGGGTGCAGGGACATACGCTCACTCTGTGGAAACTTCTGTCCCGATACGGGATCCCGGTTTTTGTATTTGGAAACAAAATGGATCAGCCGGGGACGGATCGGGAGAAACTGCTGGCATCTTTACAGGAAAAACTGGATCCCAACTGTATCGCGTTCGGGTCGGAGGCGGAGGCGGCTCCCGGTTTTTGGGAGGAGCTTTCCCTGTGCGGGGAAGAACTTCTGGAGGAATATCTGGAGAAGGGAACGCTGGAGGATTCCCGGATTGCCGCCGCGGTTCGGGAGAGAAAAATCTTTCCCTGTTATTTTGGCTCCGCTTTGAGGCTGGAGGGTGTGGAAGAACTTCTGGACGGGCTGGAACGGTTTGCCCTGACTCCCGAATACCCCGGGGAATTCGGCGCCAGAGTTTATAAAATTTCCCGGGACGAGGCCGGAAACCGTCTGACCCATCTGAAGGTGACGGGCGGCGTTCTCCGGGTAAAAGCCGTTTTAAGCAACGCGGGCAGCGCCCTTTCCGGGGATCAGATCTGGGAGGAAAAGGTGGATCAGATCCGAATGTATGAAGGTGCGTCCTTTACCACGGCGGATCGGGCGGTTCCGGGAGAAATCTGCGCGGTGACGGGGTTAAGCAAAACCCGTGCGGGGCAGGGGCTGGGGGCGGAGGCCGGGAACCTTCCCCCGTCTCTTGCGCCGGTGATGACCTGCCGTCTGCTGCTGCCGGCGGGGACGGACGTGAGAACGGCCTTTGAGAAACTGCGGGGGCTGGAGGAGGAAATGCCGGAGCTTTGCCTGATCTGGAAGGAATCGGTCCGGGAAATCCATGTGCGGACAATGGGGGAGATGCAGCTTGAGATCCTAAAGTCCCTGATCCGGGATCGGTTCGGCATGGAGGCGGAGTTTGGGGACGGCAGCATTGTGTATCGGGAGACGATTCTTTCGCCCGTGGTGGGGATCGGCCACTTTGAGCCTCTGCGCCATTATGCGGAGGTGCATCTTCTTTTGGAACCGGGGGAACCGGGCAGCGGCCTTACCTTTGCAAGCGTTTGCAGCGAGGATGTGCTGGATCGGAACTGGCAGCGGCAGGTGATAGCGAATCTGGAGGAAAGGAGCCATCCGGGGGTTCTCACAGGCTCCGCCCTGACGGATATGAAGATTACCCTTTTGACCGGACGCGCTCACGGAAAGCACACCCAGGGCGGGGATTTCCGGCAGGCCGCGTACCGGGCGCTGCGCCAGGGGCTGATGCGGGCGCGGAACCAACTGCTGGAGCCGGTGTATTCCTTCCGGCTGGAACTGCCAACGGAATACTTGGGACGGGCGATGAACGATATCCGGCGTATGCACGGAAACTTTGACCCGCCCTTGCCCCAGGGGGAATGCAGTGTGCTGGAGGGCAGCGTTCCTGTCTCCGAATTCAGCTCCTATCAGCGGGAATTCAACGCATATACCAAAGGAAGGGGACGGTTGTTTTGCACATTGAAAGGATATGAGCCCTGCCATAATGCGGACGCGGTGATCCAGGAAACGGGGTACAATCCCCTGGAGGATATGGAAAATCCCTGCTCCTCCGTGTTCTGCTCCCACGGAGCCGGCGTCTCGGTTCCCTGGGATCAGGTGGAAGCCTGGGCGCACCTGGAAAGCGGGTGGTATCCGGAAAACGACGGCTCCCGGAACCGGGGATCCTCCGGGGAAGATACGGACGGAGCCGGCATCCGGCTCAAAGGGGCGGCGGGTTCCCCGGGAGCCCCGGACAGAGCAGGGGACATGATTACCCAGGAGGAAATCGAACAGATTTTTCAAAGCACCTATAAGAAAAGCATCCGGGATTACGAACCCTTCCGCTATCATAGAAACAGCCGGGAAACTGCGCCGCAGGGGGAAAAGGCGGTTTCTGCCGGAAATGGGGCGGAAAGGAATGGCGCGGAAAGGGACGGAGCAGAAAAGAACGGAGCAGAAAAGAACGGGGCGGAAAGGGACGGAGCAGAAAAGGCCGGAGCAAAAAGGGACGGAGCAGAAAAGAACGGGGCGGAAAAGGACGGAGCAGAAAAGGCTGGAGCAAAAAGGGACGGAGCAGAAAAGAACGGAACCGGAAGGGCGGCTCACAAAGAACCGGAAGAATATCTGCTGGTGGACGGCTATAATATTATTTTTGCCTGGGAGGAGTTAAGACAACTGGCGGCGGTGAATATAGACAGCGCCAGAACCCGCTTGCAGGAAATCTGCTGCGGGTACCAGGGGTATGTGGGAGGAACGCTGATCTTAGTCTTTGACGCTTACAAGGTGAAGGGAAATCCGGGTTCCGTGTCCAGTTATCACAATATTTATGTGGTTTACACCAAGGAGGCCCAGACCGCGGATCAGTATATTGAGAAGACAGTCCATGATCTTGGGAAAAAACACCGGGTGACGGTGGCCACCTCCGATGCGTTAGAGCAGATGATTATCTGGGGCGAAGGTGCGTCAAGGCTGTCGGCGGTGGGATTTCTGGATGCGGTGCGGGCGGCGGACAAGCGGATCCGGGAGGCCATATCGGTCCGGACACCCGTTTCCCAGCCGGTTTTAAAGGAAAGTCCCAGCCTGGAAAGCGCCGGGGACGGGCCGGGCCCTTGTGGGCCCGGCTAATGAAAAGCGCCGGCGGTTTCCTAAAAAGCTTTCCCAAAATCATCCGTTGGGATAACAACACGTCAAATATAGTTGAAAGTCTTCGCTATAACGAATATAATATAATTAAATGATTGACATTTTGCAGGAGATGTGTAATGG
>CANRIP010000062.1 GCA_947630715.1 uncultured Acetatifactor sp. | reverse complement strand
AGCTCCGCGGGGATCTGCACCCGCCCCGCCCGATCCATAATGGCGTATTCCTCCTGGGTATCCTCCTTGCGCCAGTCGATCCCGGTCTCTCTCACCCGATCCGCGTAAGCTTCCTTTAACACTCTCTCGCTGCTGATCTTCCCGTCCCGGATGGCCACCACCCGTTTCACCTTCTTGGAAAGCGCCACGTCATGGGTGACGATCACGATGGTCTGCCCGGTTTTGTTCAGTTCCGTAAACACGTCGAAAATATAGTTGGCCGTCTTGACGTCCACGCTGCCCGTAGGCTCATCCGCCAAAAGCAGCTTGGGGGAATTGGCCAGCCCGATGGCGATGGCGATTCTCTGCTGCTCGCCCCCGGACAGCATGTTCATCCGGCTGTACTTCTTCTTCTCCATTCCCACCATCTCCAAAAGCTCCAGCGCCTTTTCTTTGCGCTTCTTCTTGCTGGAAATGCTCATGGGCAGCATCACGTTCTCCAGGGCGGACAGAAACGGCAGCAGATTTCTCCCGTTATTCTGCCACACAAAGCCCACCGTGTCCCTTTTGTAGAGCACCAGCTCCTTCTCGGTCATGGTGAACAGATTTTTACCGCCCACATGAAGGGAGCCGGCGCTGGGGCGATCCAGGCCGCCGATCATATTTAAAAAGGTGGATTTGCCGCTTCCGCTGTTTCCGATGATGGCGGTCAGTTCCCCTTCCTCCACCGTCAGATCCAGCCCTTGCAGCGCCAGCACTTCCGTCTGCTTTGATTTATAAATTTTTACCAGGCCCTCCGCCTGTATCATCGTTTCCGGCATACCCTACTCCTTCCCGGCGTTTTTCTGTATCACCTGCTCGCCGGCCTCCAGCTCGATCAGCATATCCCCCGCGTCCATCAGGCCCACGTCATGGGTGGTCATCAGGATGGTGATCCCCTCCTTGCGGGTCATCTCCTGGAACAGCATGGTAACCTGGGCGCCCATGGCGCTGTCCAACTCCGCGGTGGGCTCATCCGCCAGTATGATCTTGGGCTTGTGGGCGATGGCCCTGGCAATGGCCACCCTCTGCTGCTCGCCTCCGGACATCTCCGCGGGCATGTGCTTTAACCGGTTTCCCAGCCCCACCATCCGCAGGCATTCCTCCACCCGCCTGTCCCGCTCCCTGCCCGCCGGAATACCGGCCAGCCGCATGGAAAACTCCACGTTCTGAAACGCGTTCATGGTGGGGATCAGGGATACGGCCTGAAAGACGAACCCCATTTCCTTCCTCCGCAGATTTTCCTTTTCCCTGTCTGACATTTTTTCCACGGATTTCCCGTCGATTTTCACCGTTCCGGAGGTGGGCCGGTCCAGCGCGCCGATAATATTCATCAGCGTGGTTTTCCCGGAACCGGAACGCCCCTTCAGAATCGCCAGGTTCCCCCGGGGAATTTCCGCGTTGATGTTCTTAAGCGCCTGGAATTCCCCTCCCGGCACGGGAAAAATCCGATTGATCCCCTTTGCTTCTATCACAAGATTCTCGCTCATGGCTCCTCTCATTCCGCCGCCTCAGGCGGCAATCTTCTCTCTTGGCAGGGCTGCGCACGGTTTTTGCGGATCTTGGCAAAACCGCACACCATCCCGGATTATTCCTCTCCCAGCTTTAACGCTTTCGTCACGTTCATCTTAAACAGAAGAATGATTAACACCACCAGGCAGACCACCATCACGCCGGCGATCACCCCGTAGAGCCGGAACAGGTCGGACGAGTTGGTAATCAGCTCCATCGGCAGAACCTGATTCGCCGCCGCGTATGCCTGCTGGAGAATCGGCACAAACATGGCAGACGCCAGCTTGCCGATGCCGATGCCCGCCAGCACCGTAAACACGCCGGAAAAAATCTGCTCGTTCATCAGCATATGGAACATCTCCCCCTTGTGCATACCGCAGGCCCGCAGCACACCGAAGATCATCTCTCTGGAACGGATGGACATGATCCAGTAAATCAGATATCCCACGGCGCACAGGAGAATGGTCACCAGAAATCCCATGGTCAGAACGCCGTTTGTCCCCTGGAGCAGCGGATCCTCCTGGGTCTGCCGAAGATCCTCCTCCAGATTCACATATTTCGACACCCGGACGTCGTTGGATTCCAGCCAGTCGTAAACATACCCGGAATCGTAGCCCTCTTTTAAGCCGATCCACACCTCATAGGGCTGTACGCCGCATTTTTCCCGCAGCATGCTGTAATGGGTCACGATCAGGAAACGATCCGCCGTGTAGGTGGTTCCGTCCGGATTCAGCCCGGTTTCCGTGGGGGCATAGCCCGGCCAGTAATCAAAGAAATCCACGATGGTGCCCTTGAGGGACTGCCCCGAGGGCATCTGGTAAGTGACAGTATCCCCCACCTTGTACCCCAGCTTTGTCTCCAGGTTCCTGGAGGCCAGAAGGCCGTCCTGTTCCACCGCCAGCTCGTTTAAATATTCATAGTAATGCTTTTCCGTCAATTCCCCGGGAACCCAGGTAATGCTGCCGAAATCCTTCGTGTGGATTCCCATGACGGACACGTCCTGCGCGGAAGAATTCTCCGGTTTCACAGAGGCGTCGTCCACCCGCAGGACCCGGGTGTAAACCGCCGCGCCCTCCATGGAGGCGTATTTGGAATAATCCGGCTCCTGATAAAACACCGAATCCCCGTTCTCCGCGCTTACCTTCGTCCAAACCTCCCTGACGATCACGTCCGCCCCGTCCAGATACTCCACGTTCTGCCTGGCGTTCTGCAGAATCGTGCGGGCCACCGTGGCGTGATAGATGCCAAGGGACACCGCCATAATCAGAAACAGCATGATAAACTGCTGCTTTCTCCCGTTTTTGGCGTTTTCCAGGAAGGAGGCGTAGCTTGCGGGTTTCCAGAACTTTTTCCCCGCCAGGTAAATCAACTGCACCAGCAGGGGCTGCAGTCGCAGGTACAGCAGTCCCAGGCCCACAATAAACAGCGAGGAACTTAAGTAGAGCAGCGGATCCAGCGATTCGCCCCGCAGCACGTTTTCCCCCAGGTTTCCCATGTTTTTGTGATAGCTGTAATAGCCGTACAGCGACACGCCAAGGAGGATGAAGTCCAGGAAAATCTTCTCCCACCAGCTTTTTTTCTTTAACGCCTTCTGCTGTTTCAGTTTCACAATGGACACCCGGCTGTGGCGGATGGCCGGAAGGGTCATGATCAGCAGAGAAACCCCCATGGCTCCCGCCGCGTAAACCCACACGCTGTCGGTGAAGGTGATCTTTAAGGACTGGGCGCCGTCAAATTCCAGGAAATTTTTCGCCGACCCCAGGATTTTGCTGAACAACGCGCCCAGCGGAATCCCAAGTGCGCCGCCGGCCAGCGCAAGCAGCAGGTTCTGGTAAAGGTAAAGCCGGAAAATCTGCGCTCCGGAGCTGCCCCGGCTTTTGATGACGGAAAT
>CANRIP010000061.1 GCA_947630715.1 uncultured Acetatifactor sp. | reverse complement strand
CAACCGTGACGGTGTGCTGTCTCCTTTTATGTACCGTAAGGCAAACAACATGGAAGTCCGATGCGCCTGGAGGGTGGCGAATGACAACAACTGCTGGACCCGGGAAAATGTGAAACGCATCCTTTCCGATGAACGGTACACAGGATGCCTGATCAGCAATACACGGGTAAGAGTGGATGTCACCACGAAAAAGACCAAACCTGTTCCCAAAGAGGACTGGATCGTGGTGGAGAATACTCATGAAGCTATTGTATCTAAGGAAGTCTTTGAACAGGCGCAGACGGTCATGAGGCATTGCAGACATAGGGAAAAGCCTGGTAAACCTGTCCATATGTTCCATGGGCTTGTCAAATGTGTGCATTGCGGCAAGACGTTGTTAAGGGGGGCCTGCCGGCAGCGGCCTTATTATTACTGCGTTACCAGAAGGAGTTTGCCGGACTCTCCCTGTGCGGATGTCCGGCTGGAAGAACAGGACCTTGAGAAAGCCCTTCTTTCAGCCATAAGGACACAGGTGCAGCTTATGCTCCATTCCGCTGGTACAGACCGGAAAGTCTTGACAGCAGACAGCCTTAAGGAAGATCTGCGTGTGTGCCAGGATGCAATCAGCAGAAATAAAACCGCACAGACAGCCGCTTTTGAAGATTATGCCGAGGGGCGTATCAGCAGAAAGGAGTATCTTTCCCGCAAGAAAGAGGCGGCCAGACAACAAGAGGAAGCAACTGCACAGTACGCAGAACTAACAGGTCGGATGGCGGCTCTGCGGAGCGAAACTTGTACCACAAGCGACTTAGGGCGCTATGCCTTTGTGGAGGAACTGACAAGGGAGATGCTGGAGGCACTTGTCCGGGAAATACGGGTCAGTGGCAAGGATGGCATGGAGATCGTATGGAATTTTAAAAAAATTAATTAAAAAAGTTATGTTTAACTTGACACAACCAGAAGGCCATACGGTGGGAAACCATACATATCACCATCCCGACATGTCGCAAATTTTGGATCAGGACGCATTTCAGAAAGAAATGGACGATACGGCTGAGGCATACAAAAAGCTGATCGGAACAGATATGGCCCCCTATTACAGACCGCCTCAGGGCAAATACAGCAAAGCGAACCTTCAGATGGCAAAGGATTTGGGGTACAGCACGTTTTTCTGGAGCCTGGCTTATGTGGACTGGAATCAGGACAGCCAGCCCTCTCACCAGGAGGCGCTTGAAAAGCTGACAAAAAGAATCCATCCGGGCGCTATCGTATTGCTGCATAACACGTCAAAGACCAACGGGGAGATTCTGGATGAGCTTTTGACCAAATGGGAAGAAATGGGGTATACTTTTCGCCCTCTTTCAGATTTTACAGATGCAGACCGGCAGTCGAATCAATCAAAATGACATCGGCTGCCACGTGTTCTACGGGATTTTTATTTGGTTGAACCTAGACACTGGCAATACGCTGCCGCACTCCTCCCGGAACCGATGCCAAAGATAGTATAATCCAGTATGACAAAAATTGCAATGTCTTAATTCAGTGGATTTGCATACCGGTGGAATATATGAGAACCCTTTTCCGATGCCTTTTTAGAGTGAAACGAAGGAGTTTTCCCCTTGGCGCGGTGTTGGGTGAAACGGGTTCCGCGAGGATCTGTTCCGCTCTCTGTTTTGTCACATGCCGCCATGTTTCGCCGTGATCCGCTTAGAGTATAATTTTCATTGGCAAAAATAAAAAGAAGAGACCGAAACCTCTTCCCTATCATACAGATCTGCCGTGATTCAAAAAGGTTTTGACGAAAGACGCCGCGTCCCTTATAATAAGAATGCGGGGAAACTGCGTACAGACGTCAAAAACGGTTTCACGGCGGATTGAGAGGAAAGATATGGACAAGGAACTGGTGATAGTCATCGATTTTGGCGGACAGTATAACCAACTGGTCGCCAGGCGAGTCCGGGAATGCAATGTTTATTGCGAAATTTATTCTTATAAGACGGAACTTGAGAAAATTCAAGCCATGAATCCCAAAGGCATCATCCTCACAGGCGGCCCCAGCAGTTGTTATGAGGAAGGGGCGGCTACATGCTCTCCCCGTCTGTTTGAACTGGGGATTCCGGTTCTGGGCCTTTGCTATGGCGCGCAGCTTATGCACCACATTCTGGGCGGCAGGGTGCAGAGAGCGGAAGTGCGGGAATATGGGAAAACAGAGGTGGAGGTTGACCGTTCCTCCGTCCTTTTTCAAAATGTTTCCGCCCATACGATTTGCTGGATGAGCCATTTCGACTATATCGCACAGACGGCTCCCGGATTTCGGACCGTGGCAAAAACCGCAAATTGTCCCGTTGCGGCAGCAGAGTGCGCTGAAAAGAATTTGTATGCAATCCAGTTTCACCCGGAGGTGCTGCACACGACAGAAGGCTCCAAAATGCTGTACAATTTTGTCCGCGGCGTCTGCGGCTGCAGCGGCGATTGGAGAATGGATTCCTTTGTGGAGGAAAATGTCGCGGCCATCCGTGAAAAAGTGGGAAACGGGAAAGTGCTTTGCGCCCTGTCCGGCGGCGTGGATTCCTCTGTGGCAGCCGTTTTGCTGTCAAAAGCCGTGGGACAGCAGCTTACCTGCGTGTTTGTGGATCATGGGCTGCTGCGCAAAAATGAGGGGGACGAGGTGGAGGCCGTATTCGGCCCCCAGGGCAATTATCAGTTGAACTTCATCCGCGTGAACGCTCAGCAGCGTTTTTACGAAAAACTGGCGTCGGTGACGGAGCCGGAGCGAAAACGCAAAATTATCGGCGAGGAATTTATCCGGGTCTTCGAGGAGGAAGCCAAAAAAATCGGCGCCGTGGATTTTTTGGTGCAGGGAACCATTTATCCGGATGTGGTGGAAAGCGGCCTTGGCGGGGAATCCGCTGTCATCAAGTCCCATCATAATGTGGGCGGTCTTCCGGATCATGTGGATTTTAAAGAAATTATCGAACCTCTCAGGAATCTGTTTAAGGACGAGGTTCGCAAGGTAGGGCTGGAACTGGGGATCCCGGAGAATCTTGTGTTTCGGCAGCCCTTCCCGGGACCCGGCCTGGGAATCCGGATTATCGGGGAAGTGACGGCGGAAAAGGTACGGATCGTACAGGATGCAGACGCCATTTACCGTGAGGAAATCGCGAAAGCGGGATTGGATCGGGAAATCAATCAGTATTTTGCCGCACTGACGAACATGCGATCCGTTGGAGTGATGGGGGACGAAAGAACCTATGATTACGCCGTCGCCCTGCGGGCCGTGAATACGGTGGACTTTATGACGGCGGAAACGGCGGAGATCTCGTGGGATGTGCTCAAAAGGATCACCAGCCGGATCATCAACGAGGTGGCGCATGTGAACCGGGTGGTGTATGATGTGACCAGCAAACCGCCGGGAACGATTGAGTTTGAATAAGTTGAGAAGTCGTAAAAACCCAGTATTTATGCGGGTTTGCAGACTTTCGAGAGGTCTTT
>CANRIP010000060.1 GCA_947630715.1 uncultured Acetatifactor sp. | reverse complement strand
CAACATCTGCAATTTTCCATTCACCACAAATGAGCCAGCCGCATATGTTGTATTTTAGCAGACGCACATTTCCGCTATATTATAGAACCCTGCGGGTTCTATAATCCAAAAGCAAATACAGCGTTTTACGGAAATGTTTACATCTACAGTTCACAACATATCACATCATGAAGGTGCGGGAACGGAGTCAAGGGGAATGTGAAATACCGCAGCCCAGCCCTTGGGCGAGGATATGCCGCAAAAGCCCCTTGACGCAGTGACACGGATTACCCTGTGAGGCAAGGAACAGCACTGCTGTTCCCCTGCCTCTCCGACGAGGAGCGGGGTTTGGGGCAGAGCCCCAAGAACGACAAAAGCGCCACATTACACGGCGCTAATGTTTTTGATAATTTAAGACATTTTCAAAAATGCTTGACAGTATCCTGTAAAGATTTGATGATTTTCCCTGTTTGGGTTTCATGCTGTCCCTCAGCCCGTTGCCTGGCAGTACTGCTGTTCAAACAGTTCCAGATTCATGGGCTTTGCAAAGTAATATCCCTGGAACATGTCGCAGCCCACGTCCATCAGGAAATCCACCTGTTCCCTGGTCTCCACGCCCTCAGTAATCACAGGCATTCCCAGCTCCTTGGACATGGAAATAATATGTTTCAGGATGGTGGTGCTCCGTTCCACGTTCTGCGTCTCCTGAAGGAAGATCATATCGATTTTCAGGATATCCGCATTGATGTCCTTCAACATTCCCAGCGAAGAATAGCCGTTCCCGAAATCATCAATCTCAATGTCATAACCCAGAGCATGCAGACCGTCGATCGCCTTCATCGTCTCCTTCACGTTTTTCATCAGCGCGGATTCCGTGATCTCCAGTTTCAGTTTCCGGATGTCAAAATCGTACCGATCCAACAGCTCCCGAAACGCTTCGCACACGTCCAGATAAGAAAAATCCGTGGCGGAAATGTTGACGGAAATGGAAAAGGTCTTGCCCTGCTTTTTCCACTGGTCCAGCTTTTGGGCGGCACAGTCCCACATATAAAGATCCAGCTTGTGAATCAGCCCCGCTTTTTCCAGGGTGGGAATAAAAATGCCGGGACTGACCATGCCCTTTTGGGGATGAATCCAGCGGACCAGGGCCTCCGCGCCAACAATATTGCCGTCATTGGCAATCTGCGGCTGTAAAAACATGCAGAACTGCTTTTCCTTTAATGCATCGTCAAACTCGCTCAGGATCTCCTTTTCCTGCATGATATTTTTCAAAAATTCGTCTTTATAATAGCTGACGGATTCCTCATAATTCCCCTGCGCCGCGTCGATGGCCAGCATCGCTTTGTCGTACATGGTCCAGACCGGCTCTTTGACGTCCTGAATCTCATAAACGCCGATATCGTAGTGAAGCTTAAAAGCGCCCACCTGATTCTGCTCTATCAACGCGGACATGTTGTCCCGAAACACCTGCTCGTTCAAATTTTTCCGGGGCATCAGCGTACAGAATTTGTCCGCGTAGATCCTGGCGCTGGCGGAATTCTCCCGGCCCATACGCCGGATCATTTCCCCCTGGGCGGTCAGCAGCCTGTCTCCCGCCTCCGTCCCATACAGCTCGTTGACCAGCTTAAAGTCTCTGATATTGGAACACACAATGCAGTATGGCTCATCTGCGTCCTTCAGGATCCTGCCCGCCACGTCCTCAAACGCATCCCGGTTGAGAAGCCCGGTCAGCTCGTCATGAGTGGCGCGGTACTGTTCCTCCTGAAACCGGTTGATCATTTCCGTACGGTTTTCAAACTGGAAACAGCAGCCCAGATTTCTGCCCTTCTCATCCAGAAATTTCTGAAAACTCACATACAGGTAGATTTTCCGCCCTTCTTTTTCTATGACGCTGTCCTTGCAGACCACATTTTCCCCGTTGTCCTCTTGTTCCTCCCGCCAGGATGTCAGATACTTCTCGGCCGTCTCATAAATATCTTCCTGGGAGCCGAACAGTTCCCGGGCAACCTGATTCACGCCCACGCATTTCCCCTCGTTGTCGTAGGCAAACAGTCCGATCACCGAGTCCTGCACAATGGTGGAATGGATTTTCCGCAACAGCTTTCTGGGAGACGCATACAGCGCCAGATAACAGATGGATATGGCCAGGGATCCATATAAAATCACGGAATAGTCAAATTTTGCGTCCATGGCGGAGCAGAAAATATTCAAGCCCACCACCGACAAGGTCTGGAACAGGATGCTGCTGAACTTGTTTTTATAGATGGAGGGCGCCTTCACCAGACTGTACGCAAGCACACAAAGGCTGTACAAAACAATCGAGTAGACAAAAACCCGGTGAAGCACATGAAAGCCCTTCAACTGCACATGCCAGTAAGAGATGTCCAGTTGTTTGGAGAACTCTGTCTTCAATTCAAACATGTGATGAGTAAACGTATTGACCACAAAGGAGACGGAATCCACTCCCCCCAGCAGCCCTATGATCCTTCTGGGAACCAGGGAGGGCGGTTTCATCCGGGTGTAAGCCGACACGAACAGCATCAGGTAAATGACCAGCCAGTCCGTTGACAAAAAATAGAGGCCGGCGGCAAAATATGCCAGGGCAGGATAATCCGGCCGAACCAAAATAAATCCCGTATAACACGCCGCGGTTATCACAGCCGTCCAGATCAGATGAACCACATGGTTTCTGTTTCTGACCACGTTTTTATTGACAGCCGCCACGCATATGATCATCATGAGGATCAAAACGATCAGCAGAATCACCAGCGCCTGAAACATAACTTTTCTCCTTCGCAACTCACTATCATCCAGATATGGATATTATAACTGAAATCACGGATTTTGACAATATACCCGGCTTCGATTTCCTGTTCTGCGCCTGACTGTCCACCGCTTTGCTGTTCCCCGTTTCTTGGTTCTGCGCCTTCTGCTTACCGCTTTGCTGTTTCCCGTTTCTTGGTTCTGCGCCTTCTGCTCACCGCTTTGCTGTTTCCCGTTTCTTGGTTTTGCGCCTGACTGGCTCGTTATCCTACTTGGAAAAATTTGGCGCATCTGATATAATTTGAGGAGAGGGTGGGAACAATCCAAAACAGTTTCCAAAAGGAGGACGCCAAATGAAATCCAAGGTTTACTTTTCCGAAATCATCACGCCCGAAAAAATTCTTGATATGTACCGGCTGCCCGGCATCGAATTAAAAGGCAATATCGCCGTGAAACTGCACTCGGGAGAAATGGGAAACCAGAATTTTCTGAGGCCGGAATTTTTCAGGCCGGTGATCCAGGCCGTAAACGGTACCGTAGTGGAATGCAACACCGCGTACGAGGGGGAAAGAGATACCACGAAAAAGCATCTGAAAACCATTGAGGCCCACGGCTGGAGCCGTTATTTCAAAGTGGATCTTCTTGACGCGGAGGGTCCCGACCTTGTGCTCCCCATTCCCAACGGGAAACGGATCCGCAAAAATTATGTGGGGAAAAATCTTGCCCGCTATGATTCCCTGCTGGTGCTTTCCCACTTTAAAGGACATCCCATGGGCGGTTTCGGCGGGACCCTGAAACAGCTCTCCATCGGCATCGCTTCCTCCGCCGGGAAGGCCTATATCCACGGCGCGGGAGATCCCTCCCAAATTTGGAGCGCGGATCACGATTCCTTTCTGGAATCCATGGCGGACGCGGCTTCTTCCATTGTAGATCGTTTTCAGGGACAGGCGGTTTATGTGAACGTCATGAAGAACATGTCCGTAGACTGCGACTGCTGCGCCGTGGCGGAAGATCCCTGCATGCGCGACATCGGCATCCTGGCCAGCGCGGATCCCGTTGCCATCGACCAGGCCTGTCTCGATCTGGTATACGCCGCCACAGACGATCCGGGACGGGATCATCTGCTGGAGCGCATCGAGAGCCGAAACGGCGTCCACACCGTCGAAGCGGCGGCAGCTCTCGGCATCGGGAGCCGGGAATATGAGCTGATCCGGGTGTGAGCGATTACCGGGGCTGTTTGCGGATCTGATTGTTCAGGGCCTCAAACAGCTCCGGAAATTTCCGGTCCATCCGCATGGGCCTGCCGTCTGGGTTTAAGAAACAATGCTCCGATTTCCCTTCACAGACCGTTTCTCCTTTTGCGTTTTTCATCTCATAAGCCAATTTCAGCTTGACCCCTTTAAATTCTTCCACCATAACAAGAATCTGGATTGTCTCCGGATAGGTGGTCGGCTTTTTATAACGGCACTCCACAGATACCACCGGCGACAGAACCCCGCCCGCTTCCATCTCAGCAAAATCCCAGCCGATCTGGGACAGGAAATCCAGCCTGGCCTCCTCCATCCATCTGATATAGTTGGAATGATGGGTGATCCCCATCTTATCCGTCTCATAATACTGAATCTTGTGCTTGTATTCTCTCATTGTGACACCCCCTTGCGCGCTTTCCCACGGATACCCATCAATATTGGAACATTTACTTGCAGGCTTTTTTGACCGGCTTTCCCTTCAACAAGCTTTTCCTCCAACCGGCTTTCCCTTCAACCGGCTTTTCCCGCCAACCAGCTTTCCCTTCAACCGGCTTTTCCCGCCAACCGGCTTTTCCTTCAACAAGCTTTCCCTCCAACCAGCTTTTCCTTCCGGACGTTTTCCGCAAAAGAAAATAGCGCATAACCTGAACGTTTCGTTTCAGCTATACGCCATTTACTGCCGCAGCGGGACTTGAACCCGCGTCCTTTATTGCCAAAACCCCAATATAATAAGGACTTTTTAAAAATCATGACAAATA
>CANRIP010000059.1 GCA_947630715.1 uncultured Acetatifactor sp. | reverse complement strand
GCTGTTTGGAATCTTCAGGGTTGCACTGCTGTTTATTTGTCAAGGTGCTGCCCCGGATTGTTTTCCGGGCCTGCTGCCATCAACGGAGAGACAGCCATATTATGATAGCATAACCCATCTCCTGTTGTCAACAGCTTTTTCAGTGTATTTCACTGTTTGCCTCAGGCTTTTTGCCCGACAACGAATCTGAGTATACCACCCGTTCTGCCGCCTGTCAACATGCTTTTTTTGTTATTTTTTTATTTTTTTCTACCTTTCCCGATTTGGAACATGATATCGGAAATATCCCGCTATTGCGCCTGGATGGTACAGGTTTGGGAATCGTTTTTCAGATTGACCAGGATCGATGTGATGGCGTCAGCCGTATCTTCGCTCACTTCGGCCGCCAAAACCGTCTCGACGCTTCCGCCGGCGGGAATGGTCCCGCGAAACGTGGAAAGATCATTGTCCAGCATGGTCAGCATTGTTTTCTGGGCGTTTTCCCCGTTTACGGCGACCCGAAATTCCGTGGAACCGGCCAGCATGTCCAGAGTCTGATCCTGGCCCCCGGTATTGGTGACGGAAAAGCTGAGGATCAGGAGTTTCTTTCCCTGCCGCGCCCTCAGGGCAAAGCCGGAGCCATCCTCGGGATAAGTATCGTATAACGCCCATTGAGAAAGAGAAAGAGAGATGCCCTCCGGGAGAGAAAGAACTTCCTCGGCGCTTCCTTCCGTCGTCGGGTTCTCCTGCCCCTGGACGCCCACCACCGGCGTATCGTCCACGGGATCCATTCCCTCAGGCTCCGCAGAGGGTTCCGGTTCTTCAGACGGCTCCTGGCTCTCCAGCAGCCGGGAATAATCCACCAGACGGCTTCTGTGATTTGCGTCATAATGCATCAAGGTGATAGCCGTAAACTCACCCATTGTCCTCATTTGATCCTCCGTCAGTTCCGGGATCTGATTATTTCCGCAGCCGGACAATCCAAACAGGATTCCTAACGCTGTCCCTATCGCGATCAATCTCTTTTTCATTTTTCTCGTCACCTCAGTGTCCCGCCGCCGTCCCGACGGTTCAGGAACCAGATTTCTTCCTTATCATACAACACAATTCCGTCTCCCGCAAGTCCGGAATTGCGATTTACAAAACCCCCGGTCGTGTCCAGCCCCGCCAGCAGCGCCCGAATCGCCCCGCTTTGCGTTTTCTCCCTCAAACCTCTCCTTCCATCGTCTCAAGCTCAAACCAGAACAATACGCCGTCGGGGCGGTTTTCCACTCCATACGCCTGATTCATGGACTCCATAATCGCCTTGACAATGGACAGCCCTACGCCGCTGCCTCCGTATTCCCGGGTTCTGGCTTTATCCACCTTGTAAAACTTTTCCCAAAGGTGAGGCAGCGCCTCCTGGGGAATCGGCGCGCCGGTGTTAAACACCCCCACTCTCACCTTCCCCTTTTCAGGCGTCAGGGATATGACGATCTTCCGTTCTCCCTCGCAATGATTCACCGCGTTGGAGAAATAATTGGTAAACACTTCTTCCGTTTTATACTCGTCCGCCCACACATAGACCGGGTCATAGTCCTCCAAGAGAACCTGTATTTCATTTTGTTTCGTGAGAATATCGGCGGACTGCAGGTAATTGCGGATCAGAGCCGTCACGTCAAAGCGTTCCATGGAAACCACATCGTTTCCAAATTCCAGTTGGTTCAGGGTGAGCAGTTTCTGTACCATCTGGTTCATCTTCGACGCCTCGTCCATGATGACCTCACAGTAAAAGCTGCGGCTTTCGGGATCGTCGTTGACTCCCTCCTTCAGCCCTTCCGCATAGCCCTGAATCAAAGCGATAGGCGTCTTCAGTTCATGAGATACATTGGCCAGAAATTCCTTGCGCATCTCATCAATGGCTTCTTTTCGTTCAATATCCTTCTTCAGCTCATTGTTGGCGGTCTTTAATTCCGAGATAGAGCGCTCCAGGGAGGCGGACAGCTTGTTGATGTTCTCTCCCAAAAGATCGATTTCATTGTTTGCCCTGCCCTTGTACTTGGCCTCAAAATCCAGGTTGACCATCTGCTCGGAAATATGACTCAGCTCCAGGATGGGACGGGTCATCCTGCGGGCCACAAACCATATGATAATGCCTCCCGCCACCGTTCCCGCAATCCCCACATAGGCAAAAAAGCGGTTCGCAATCTTCGCGCTCACCCGGATGCTCTCAACAGGCGTCCGCATGATAAAGGAAATTCCCGTACTCAGCCTTCCGTACATTTCCAGATACTCCCTGTCTCCGGACACCAGGCGCTGCAGAATATAATCGTCCCCCTCCTCCAGCATCTCGGTCGTGCCGGAATGGATTCCTATGATATACCCGATCAACTGGTTTTCCAGCTCGACGCCGCCGTTGTAGGACACATATTTGGTCTGGGAGTTGGAATCCATTACATAAACCGTAATGTTATATCTGCTGCAAAGATCGTCCAGTTTCCGGCGGAATTCCTCCGTGCTGTAATCCTCGCTGTTTGCCACCTGTCGGATCGACTGATAAGCGTCATAAATAATCTTCGTCTTGGTATTAAAATAATACCGGCCCAGCAGCATGTGGTTGAGCAGCCAGCACAGAAGGACCGTACCGGCCATCAGGCCGATAAAAATCAACGAAAATTTCCTTCTGATGGAATGTTTCACAGAAACCGCCTCCCGTTTCCCTATTCCGCCTCAAGCTTATACCCCATCCCCCAGATGGTTTTGATCAAATCGCCCTTCTCCCCCATTTTGCTCCGCAATTTCTTTACATGGGTATCGATGGTTCTGGCGTCGCCGAAGTAATCATAATTCCACACATTGTTCAGTATTTTCTCTCGGGAAAGCGCAATTCCCTTATTTTCCATAAAGTACGTCAGAAGTTCAAATTCCTTATAGCTTAAATCCACTTGTTTCCCGTCTATCAGCACCTGATGAGCCGCCTTGTTGACCTCAATGCCTCCGCAGCTTAACACCTCCCCCGTCTCCAGTTGATTGGTACGGCGCAGGATGGCTTCGATGCGGGCCACCAGGATCTTGGGGCTGAAGGGTTTCGCGATATATTCGTCCACTCCCAGTTCAAATCCCTGCAATTCGTCGCTTTCATCCGCCCTCGCCGTCAGCATGATGATGGGAACCCGGGAATAAGCCCTGACTTCCCTGCAAACCTGCCAGCCGTCCATCTTCGGCATCATCACGTCAAGGACAATCAGCGCAATGTCTTTATGCTGGAAAAAAATATCAAGGGCCTCCTCGCCGTCTCCGGCCTCCAGCACCTCAAAATTTTTCCTGACAAGAAAATCCCTGACCAGCTTCCGCATCCTGCTCTCATCGTCCACCACCAGCACTTTCAGTCTTTCCATAACCATCCGCTCCTTGCCGTCGTTTCCCTCATTCTGAGTCCAGCCCGTCCAGATCCAGCTCCCTTTCCTTTTCCCGAACCGCCTGCTCTCTGGCGGTCAGCTCCTGCTCCCAGGAAGAATATTGATTCTCCAGCGCCTGTTTATAGTTGAAAATATTGGGCTGATCGCTTTGCAGGGCGATCCCGAACATGGCGATGACGGCCAGCGCCAGCAGAATGTTCAAAGCCACGGAAATCTGAAACATGGCCTTCTGTTTTTCTTTTTTCTTCCGCCGGACGCCCGGGGACGCCTGTTTTTCCGTTCCGCCCGAGGGTTTCCCCCTCTCCCTTTCCCCCGGGTCTGTATAGACCTCATAAAGCGGAATCGGCTGCACCCTTTCCGGATCCATCTGCGGCTGGTGCAGGAGATAATCCTGCATTTTCTTCAGATAGGAAAATCCTACCGGCGTTTTAAAAAGCCTTTCCTGTATGGCCTTATTGTAAACATGAAGAATCCCTTCCGGCCTGGTATAATCGATGCGCTCCTCCAGATAATCGATCTTCCTCTGTTCCGCTTCCGCGAGCCTTCCGTCTTCTTCCGTATAAAAAGAGAAACCTCCTGTTTCCATCGATGGCCTTCCTTTCCCCAGACTGCGGCGTCCGCCCAAACCGGGGCCTGTGCCGCCCCAGCGTTCCTGCGCCGGTAGAAGGAAAAAACTCCCACACCCGCCAAATCCGGTGTGGGAGTTTTTCCTGCGGCATCCCCTTATGATACCGCATAGTTTCCTGGAGACGACAGGACTCGAACCTGCGACCCTTTACACGTCAAGCAAATGCTCTCCCAGCTGAGCTACATCTCCGCAACCAATCAAACACACAAAAACTCTCCCCGCCTGTCCCATACCGCTCCGCCCGGAGCCTGCGTCCTGCCGGCGGGTTCAGAACCGCAAACAAATTCCTTCAGGACAAGCCTAGTATAACATACTCCGCCGTAAAATAAAAGACTTTTTTTCAGGTAAACCGCCGGTTATGCGTTGCCGATTCCCTGAAATTGTAGTAAGCTATATTCACGCGGGGAATCCCCTCCCAGGAAAAACCGAAAGGAACCGGGCGAGACTCCCTTACAGGCGGCAAAAAGAGAATTGTTTGAGGAAACCGGTATCACGGATTGCGAGATTTTTCCCCTCTGGGACTACCAGTTTGTCTGGGAGGTGCCATTGTTTGCGCCATCCTTTGTGCCATCCTTCCGGCAGGCTTATTTTCTCCGCACCCATTTGCCGAGAAGCGTCTTCTTGTATTTCAACAGCTCCTGTTTTGCCGGGGCATAGTCACCGGCCTTCTGGAGCAGCGCCACACCTCTGGGAATGTCCTCGGCAACTCCCAGCCCTCCGGCGTAAATACAGCCCAGACAGTAAAAAACCGCCCGGTTGTCGTAATCCACTTTTTCCAGAATTTCCCTGGCTTTGCCGTAATCCTGCTGAGTGCCCCGTCCGTAAAAGTACATCTGCCCCAGACAGTCCGCGCCCCAGATGTTGCCCTGGCCCCAGGCGTAGCTCAAAAGTTGGAAGGCCCTGCCGTAGTCCGTCTCCACCCCGCCGGTTCCCTCATAAAGAATGCGCCCCAGGCGGTTGCAGCCGGCAGTGTCCAGGCCGTCCTCAAGATACTTCTCATACCACTCCACAGCCTTTTGAACATCCTTCTCCGTGCCCTGTCCCAGCTCATAATATTTGGCCAAGTAGAACCAGGAGAGTTTCTCGCCGCTTTCGGCGGAGGCCAAATACCACCGGAAGGCTCCCGCATAATCGCCGGCCTCAGCCAGATGATCGGCCACGAAACGCTGGTGAACCGGATACCCCAGCTCCGCGCCATGTTCAAAGATCCCCTTCGCCAGCTCCGGGCGGGGCGGAATCAAATTCTTTTCCCCCTGGAGATAAAAATTGCGAAGATTGTTCCCCGCCAGCCACATACCTCCCTCAAAGGCACGTTGAAACCATGGTTCGCATTTTAAGATATTCTCCTTCAAATACTCGTTGTAGGCCTCCTGGCTGGGGAAAGCGTCCCGTCCCTTGCCAAAAACCCGGACAAAGTCCCACCAGAAATACACGTTACCCACGGTGTACTGGCAGAAAGCATCCCCCGCCTCCGCCTTCTCCATCACCACGTTGAAGGCATCCTCCAGGCTTGCAAAAGCCATGTTCTTCTCCAGCGTCGGGGTCAGTAATCCCGACCGCAGGGCGCACAGCACCCCCAGAGCGCTGCCCTGTCTGACGGACAGACGCATCAGGCTTTCTCCCTTCTTGTCGTTCACCGGAAAATCGTGGCCCGCCCATATGTATTGTCCACCCAGGAAACACCGAGCCAGAATGCAGCTTGCGTCCCCGTCCCCGGCGGCGCTGGCCTTCTCCAAAAGCGCCATGCCCTCCTGTCCCTTTCCAAGCCGTTCCTCGTAGCAGACATATTTCAGTCCCAGTTCCACCTCATCATTGAAAAATTGACCCATGCTTACACTCCTCGTATAATAAGTTTGTAAGCAAGAAAAATGGCTTACAGACTTATCCTTTTTTGGTATAAATGGTAAGGGA
>CANRIP010000058.1 GCA_947630715.1 uncultured Acetatifactor sp. | reverse complement strand
GGCTTGTTTGCTATGCAATTTTTTATATTTCGAAAAAATTTTAAAAACCTCTTGACTGTTTATAGTTTGTCACCTCAAAACAGGCGAATGATCTCTTTGCCGATTTTCTGTGCCATACCCCGGCTGATGGGTACTTCTGCGCCGTTCTTCAGCACAACGCTGTCGCTGCCGATCCGCAGAACATGGCGCAGATTGACGATGAAGGAGCGCTGGCACTTGAAGAAGTATTCATCCAATTCCTTTTCTGTTTCTGAGAGGGTGACTTTCATGCGGTATTCCTGGGTGTCTGTATGTACCACCACATATTGCTTCTGTGCTTCTATGTAGGTGATCTTGCTCAGCGGGACAAGCTCGGTCTGGCGATCAAAGGAAATGGCAAGCCGCTTTTCGTTCTTGCCCAGATTGGCAGCAGCCTTGTCCAGTACAGCAAACAGCTTTTCCTTTGCCACAGGTTTCATAAGGTAATGGAGCGCAGACACTTCATAACCCTCTGCCATAAAGTCAGGGAAACCGGTGATGAATACGATCTGCACCAGTTCATTCTCCTGCCGGATCTTCTTAGCAAGGGAAACGCCATCCATAGCACCCATTTCAATATCCAGCAGCAGAATGTCCCATGCCTTATCATCGGCCTGGTGGAACAGGAAACTTTCAGCGGAAACAAACCGCTGCGCTTGAACAACGGCCTGTCGATCCTGCGCCCAGGCTTTCAAAACGCTCTGTACATATTCCGCGTCAATCTTGCTGTCATCAACGATTGCAACCCGATAGGCCATGTGTTCACCTTCTTCCATTAGATTTATCGCCATAAAAACGGAATTATTATAGCATCAAAGTGTGAACATTTCCATACTCTTGTTGCATTAGGTAAGCTGTTCAGTTTTGCAGACCGGAATGCAAAAACAGGTACAACGTCTACAAGAGTCGAAAGAAGAATAAGCCGGATGAAGAAAATCTTGGTCAATAGAGGGATGGTGATATACAATGGCTGAGAATAGTAAAACCACAACGGGCGGGAATAAGCTGCAAATCAGAAACAGCACGGTTGACTTTTTTGTTTTTACAAAGGATGCTCATGAGGAAGGCATCGAGGTTCGAGTGCAGAATCACAATCTCTGGCTTACGCAAAAAGCGATCGGGCAGCTTTTCGATGTAAATAGAAACGTTGTCACGAAACATTTGAAGAACATCTATAAGAGCGGCGAATTGGACGAAACCACAACTTGTGCAAATTTGCACAAGTTGCAGACAACGGAAAAACTTATCAATGTTTCTGATAGGAAAGCAAGCGCGATTGTGGTACTATGTTAGTGAAACAAATCGCGGTTTCAGGAGGAAATACCATGTTAAAGCAGATGTTTTATGATCATTACGGTACGATCAATCTCGCCTTTCATGAGGCGTTCAATAACAGGGATCCCCAAAAGGTAAAAACCCTGGCGTTGAAATTACATGCGCTGGTTCATCCCGTCTGCGTATCCGGCGGCAGCGAGAAGACCATGGCGGACTATGTCATGGAATATATGCTGGCCGGGCACCAAAATGACCTGGTACCCAGGCAGCCCTGGGAGACTGACCTCCACTACGCCGGTACTGACCGGGTACCCTTGGTGTGGCAGCTCTGGCATACCGCCCGGATAGAGGATCTGGTCAGCAATATCCTTTTGGCGAACCAAGACCCGTTATTGAATGACAACTGGCAAAAGAAGATTGGCTCGCCTATAACCGACACGGGCAATGCCCTAGAAACCCAGGAGGCGATCCAATTTTGAAAAGCCATCCAGCCAGAAGCGCTTTGTGACTATATCAACGAAGTGGGGAAAAATACCAGGAAAATTATCGCGGGACTGAAAGACGAGGAGCTTTTCGAGATGGTCCCTGAGGAGTGGGTCATGAGGATTTATGAAGCAGGCGGCGTGACTCCCGACCTGCGTTCTGTGTGGTTACTCGTATTCTGGGGCAGGCTCACCCGTGCCGGAATGCTGGAAACGCCCATGACAAACCATTACATGATGCACATTCCCCCTTGTCTTGATAACCTCCCGATCCTACCTGCATAATTCATCCTGCTCAGTCGTCGAATAGGACAATCGAAAGAGCAACGTTTGTAGGGATGTGTGTAAATGGTTACAAAACGTGTTATCATTCTGCCCTATGATAAGGTTCAGGAACAGAATGATAGAAACGGGAAATGAGACAGAGGTGTGACATGGAAGAAAAAGTACGGCTTTCGGATATTGCTGCGGAGTTGGGGCTCAGTACGGCGGCGGTATCGTATGTGCTCCACGGCAAGACCGGCATGGTGTCGGAGAGAACGGCTGTCAGGGTGCGCCGCGCCTTAGAGGAGCGGGGGTATCTGCCCCGGGCGGCGGAGGTGCTGCTGGCGGAAAATCCGGCGAAAATTGTGGGCGTGGTCATCAATGCCCATGAGAAATATGAATCTCACGTCCTGGAGGACGCCTTTATTGCCTCGGTGCTCAACGCCCTCAGCGCTGAGACGGCCAGGCGCGGATTACAGATGATGGTGAAGGCTGTGAACGCCCTCGACGAAATCGTTTCCTTCGCCACCATGTGGAACCTGGAGGGACTGGTGCTGATCGGCTTTTGCAGCGCGGATTACGGGCGTCTGCGGGAGAACGTCCGCATACCCTTTGCGGTCTATGACGCCTGCGGCGTTACTGCGGAGCGGGTCTGCGCTGTGAATATCGATGACCGCCACGGGGGATTTCAGGTGGGCGAGTATTTCCACCTTTGCGGGCATCACCGCGCCCTATGCCTGTCCGACAATGATATGGATATGGATCTGGAACGCTGGAAGGGGTTTCGGGAGGGATTCGGCCCCGGCGCGGTGTTTATGAAGATCCCAGAGACCCGCACAGAGCGGACGGCCTTCTACCGGGAAAAGCTGCCGGAGATTAGAAGTTTCACGGCTGTTTTCGCCGTATCGGATTATTATGCCGTTGACCTTATCCATTTTTTGCAAAGCAACGGCGTCGATATACCGGACAAAATCTCCATTGCCGGATTTGACGACACGCCTCTTTGCGGGTTGGTTTATCCGTCTCTTACCTCCGTTCGTCAGGACAATGCGGAACGTGCAAGGACGGCACTGGACGCAATCGCAAAAATGCGGGCCGGTGAGCCGGTGGAACCGGTCATTACCCTCTCCACGTCCCTGGTGATCCGGGACAGCACCAGAAATTGCTGAACAAAAAGATTTCGGTATGAGATTGTTATTTTCAACAAAAACTACGTTCCATTTTTGTCACAGCTTACGGATTTAAGGTTTGAAAAGAATTTCTCCATCAGCTTATAATGGACGAATGGAGAAATTTTTACATTATGGAGGCTGACATGGAACGAAAAATCGTACTGAAAAAGGAACTTCTTGATACCTTTCAAACAATAGGCGTGGAGGCCGGGCAGACGATCATGGTTCACTGTTCCCTGAGCTCTCTGGGCTTCGTCTGCGGCGGGGCGCAGGCGGTAATCGAGGCGCTGATGGAGAGCGTTGGGGGGAACGGAACACTTATGATGCCCACTCAGTCCTGGAAAAACCTTGACCCTGCCTCCGGCGTCCACTGGCAGGAGCCCCGGGAATGGTGGCAGCTCATCCGGGACAACTGGCCGGCCTACAACAGAGATATCACGCCCACCAATACTATGGGCGCCGTGGCAGAGATGTTCCGCCGGTGGCCGGGGACAGTCCGCAGCGGCCACCCGGCCAGATCCGTGGCGGCCTGGGGACGGTATGCCGATTACTTGACGGAAAATCATGACCTGTCCAACATCTTTGGGGACGGCTCGCCCATTGGCAAGCTTTACGAATTGGACGGTTATGTGCTGTTGATCGGTGTGGGTTATGACAAGAACACCTCCCTCCACCTGGCCGATGTGCGGGCTGATTACCCTGGCAAACACAACACGGTGGAGAGCAGCGCGATTATGGAAAACGGCGTTCGTGTCTGGAAGTCCTATGAGACACTTTTTGTGGACGGAGAGGATTTTGACCGGATCGGTCAGGCTTTTGAGGCAAGTTGTCCGGTCGCCAAGGCCGCCTTGGGAAATGGGACAGTGACTTTCATGCGCCAAAGGGAGCTGGTAGATTTCGCGGTCAGATGGATCGAGGAAAACAGAAAATGATGCGTTCAAAAGAGCAGTCTTTTTTCCGTTCCGTCTGTGCGCTTGCCATTCCCGTGGCACTGCAGTCCATGCTCCAAACGTCCTTTGGCGTGGTGGATCAGGTCATGATCGGCCAGCTTGGAGGCGTGGCGGTGGCCGCTGTCGGACTGGCAGGGAAATTTACGGGGATATTTCATGTGGTGATTTCCGCCGTGGGTGCGGTGGCGGGCATCATGATTTCCCAGTATATGGGCCAGAAGAATACCGCCGAGACGCGGCGGAGCATGTTCCTCAATCTGCGGGTATGCCTCATCCTCGCTGTGTTATTTATGTTGGCCGGTATCACCATTCCAGAGCAGATTATGGGTCTTTATATCGCGGATACTGCCACCGCGGAAACGGCGGGGCAGTATCTGTTGATCGTATCCGGCACCTTCCTGCCGGCAACGGGAATCACCATTCTGTCCACATATTTGCGGTGCATGGAAAAAGCCTCTCTCCCGCTCTACGCCGGAATTACGTCGGCGGCGGTAAACACGGGACTCAACTGGATATTGATTTTCGGAAAGTTTGGCGCGCCGGCTCTAGGCATCAGGGGAGCGGCGTTAGCCACGCTGATCTCACAATTTATATATTTCGCGGTTATCTTTGTAATGTATCTGAAATATCAGGAGAGCACGGAGAACCACCCGGCGGGGTCCTTTGCCTGGAAACAATATCTCTCTATGCTGCTGCCGCTGCTGGTGAGCGAATTTATGTGGGTTCTGGGCGAAAACGTGTACGCGGGCATTTACGGGCACCTGGGCACCGCCGCCAGCGCCGCCATGACGCTGACGAACCCCGTGCAGTCCCTGGCAATCGGGGCTTTGTGTGGTTTGAGCCAGGCGGCGGCGATCCTCATGGGCAAGCGCCTTGGAGACGGGGACAGGGAGACGGCTTACCGGGAGGCGAAAAAGCTCCTTCTCTACGGCCTGGCGGGCTCCCTGCTGCTGTCTGTGGTGATTTTCTTTATAAGCCACTGGTATGTACGCATTTTCAATGTGGAAACCCACATCCGGGAACTGACGGTCCAGATCCTCGCCGCTTACGCCGCAGTCATGCCTTTCAAGGTGCTGAACATGATCATCGGCAGCGGCATCCTGCGCAGCGGCGGAAAAACGACCTACGTCATGGTCATCGACCTTGTGGGCACCTGGCTTTTGGGCGTACCATTGGGATTTCTCACAGCTTTTGTACTTGGCTGGCCCATCCCTATGGTCTACCTCACTTTGTCCATGGAGGAATGTATACGCTTTGCCGTCTCCCTCATCGTTTTCAAGCGCCGGGGATGGATGAACCAGCTAAAAGTCTGTTCCCGCTGTTTCCTCCAGTTTTTCCTGACTTCAGCCTGACTTTACTTTGCATGAGTTCCGGCGCTATGCGCCGGTCTCATCAAAAATAAGCATATTCCGCTAAACGAAAACATCGATCCTCTTATATTTTACTGCCTGATCCGGCAAAAGCTCTGTGCTGTCTGCCTGCGCACCGCATTTGCCTGTTTGATGGATGTATCTGCGGAAATCATCGCCGTCATGCTGGCCTGTGAAAGCCCGGCGCTCTTACTGTCTGTCTTGGCATTTGTCCCACCGAGTATATCGTCCATAGAAGAATCTTTCGTCTGCTGTTTTTCCGAGCGTTCCGCTCTGCGCTGTTCGATCTGGTGCTGTCTAAGCTGCATATTCAGGTCACTGATCTGCTGCTGTATTTCTTGCCGTTTCTTCATCTTTTTTCCAGTGTCATTTCTTCGTTGGAAGAAAGCTCCTGTAACTGTTTCTGCGCATTGGCAATCTGGTTCTGAATATTCTTGCTGTACGAATCCATTGCCTGATTCATCCCCATCTGCGCTGTCTGTGCGTTCGCTCCGCTGATTCCGTTAATTGTCATTGTGATGATCCTCCTGGAATTTTATTACTTTGAACTCCGTTTCCGGCAAGTTGCCATTTTTATATACCTTTTTAGTCAACCTTGCATAAAGAATGACATTACAGCAGTGCATTGGCGGTCGATTACCTCCGGCGAAGCGGTGGCAACA
>CANRIP010000057.1 GCA_947630715.1 uncultured Acetatifactor sp. | reverse complement strand
CCGCCGTCCAGGGCGGGAATCGGCAGAAGATTCATGATCCCCAGATTCACGGAAAGCATCAGGGTAATATTCATCATACTCAGAACCACGCTTTGCCATCCATAGCTTTTGGCGGTTTCATAGGTTTTTCCCACCACGTTCACGGCAATGCCTACCGGCCCGGCCACATCCTCCCGGCCTACCTGTCCCCGAAACAGCATGAGCAGGCTCTTATAGGTGGCCTTGACGCAATAGCGCATTTCATACCAGGCGTATCGGAAGGCCGCAAACCCCTTGGGCTCCACGAAATCCCCGTTGGCCACCCCCAGCATATAGATGCCGGTAGCAGGATCCAGTTGAGGCGTCAGGGTGGCGGTGTGCCGTTGGCCGTCCCGCAGGTAAACCACCTCCAGATCCCCTCCCCGGTAGGTGGCCTGCATATACAGGCTGATTTCCTGATACAGCTTAAGCCGTTCCCCGTTGAGGGAGAGAATCAGATCCCCGCTTTGCAGCCCGGCCTGTTCGGCTCCGCCTCCCTCCACCACCATGCTCACCACGGGATCCCTGATATCTACGATATCGGACATATTGACCATGATAAACGCAATGAGAAAAGCCAGAATAAAATTAAAAATCGGGCCGGCGGCCACGGTGGAGATCCTTCCCCATACCGGCGCTTTCAGAAAAGACCCCTCCGATACCTCCCCCTCCTTCTGCTCCAGGCCGTCCTCCCCTTCAAACATACAGGCCCCACCGATGGGGAACAGTTTCAGGGAATACCTGGTTTCCTTTTTTTTGACGGAGATCAGCCTGGGCCCCATCCCCACGGAAAACTCCACCACATGGATTCCGTTGGCCTTTGCCAAGAGAAAATGGCCAAACTCATGGGCGATGACCACTGCTCCAAAGATTATGATAAACCAGATCAATGTTGCCATCAGCGACTTATCCTTCCTGCAATATATTCATAGGTTTCGGCCTCCGTCTCCAAAATCCGCTCAAGATCAGGCTCCGGAATCACCTTGTGATGCTCCATGGCTTCGCCGATCAGCTCCGGAATCTGGGGAAAGGACAGCTTTCTCTCCAGAAATAACGCCACCGCTTTTTCATTGGCGGCGTTGAACACCGTGGGCATGCTGCCGCCCTGTCTGGCGGCCTCGTAAGCCATTTTCAACCCCGTAAAGGTATCCGGATCCGGCTTTTCAAAGGTCAGGCTGCCCAGTTCGGTCAGATCCGCCCGTCTGCCGTTCATCGGCCGGCGTTTCGGATAAAACAGCGCGTACTGAATGGGAAGTTTCATGTCCGGAAGCCCAAGCTGCGCAATCACGGCGCCGTCCTCAAACTGCACTGCGGAATGGACGATGCTCTGGGGATGAACCACAACCTGAATGCGGTCCAGATCCACATGAAACAGCCATTTTGCCTCCATGACTTCCAGGCCCTTGTTCACCATGGTAGCGCTGTCCACGGTGATTTTCCGTCCCATGGACCAGTTGGGGTGTTTCAAGGCGTCCTCCACCCTCACATGTTTCAGTTCTTCCCGGTTCATTCCCCGAAAGGGGCCACCGGATGCGGTGAGGATGATTTTTTCCACCCGGTTCCCGCTCTCTCCGTTCAGAGATTGAAAAATGGCGCTGTGTTCACTGTCCACAGGCAGGATGGAAACACCCTTTTTCCCGGCAAGGGGCATGATCAGATGCCCTGCCGTCACCAGCGTCTCCTTGTTTGCCAGCGCGATATCCTTTCCCGCTTCAATGGCGGCGATGGTGGGCCTGATACCGATCATTCCCACAATCGCCGTAACCAATACCTGATATTCCGGCAAAGCGGCGATCTCAAGCAGCCCTTCCATGCCTGAAACCACCCGGACGTTCAGATCGCGGACGCGGGCCTGAAGATCCCGGGCCGCCTCCTTGGTCCACATGCCCGCTACCGCCGGATGAAATTCCCGGATCTGAGCCTCCATCCGTTCCACATTGGTTCCGGCGGCCAGCGCCGCCACCTGAAGTTCCGGGTTGTTTCGCACCACCTCCAGAGTCTGTGTGCCGATGGAACCCGTTGACCCCAGAATCGCTATTGTTTTCCCCACTGTCATGTCTTCCTTCCTGTTTTCCTCCGTCCCTGTCACAAACCCCTTTGTCCGGCGTTCCAAAAAGGAGGGATTTTTCTCCTACGCCGCCGACAGCAAAAGCGCCGTCAGAAAATAGGTGGCCGGAGCAGTCACGATCACGCTGTCAAACCGATCCATAATACCGCCGTGGCCGGGGATCAGACGGCCGTAATCCTTAATGTCGTTATTTCGCTTGATGGCGGAAGCCGCCAGATCTCCCGCCATACTCATGACGGCCCCCACAGCGCAGATCAGCGCAATCAAAACCCCGGCCCTTCGATCCGGGAACGCGCTCTCCACAAAAAAATGCCCGTACGCCCAGCCGATCAGCGCCGCCCCCAGGCAGCCTCCGATACATCCCTCCAGAGATTTCTTGGGGCTGAGTTCCGGAAAAATCTTTTTTCTGCCGATCAGCTTTCCGACCACATAGGCGCAGGTATCGCATCCCCAGGAACTGATCAGGATCATCCACACCACATAAATCCCCAGTTCGTGGCATCTGGTCAGATACACAAAGGACAGCATCACAGGCGCGTAGAGAAAGGAAAAGATCACCGCCGTCACCTGTTCCGCCCGATATTTGGGGAATGCGGCCACATAGACAAACATCTCCAGCAAAAAGAAACCTGTCAGGCACAGAAACAAAGCTCTGAGATCCCTCGTCACATACAGCGCAAGATAATAAACCGTAACGCCCGCCATCCCGGATATTTCCAGCAGGTTCAGGCGCTTGGGATCCGTCGCGCACTTTAGCGCCTTGGTCAGCTCCCGCAGCGCCGCCAGCGAAATGACCCACAAAATCAGGACAAGAGGAATCCCGCCGAAACTCAGGGCAAACAAAGCTATGAGCACCAGCACAATGCCGCTTAACAGTCTGGTCCAAAACATAGGGTTATTCCTCCTTTATCCCTCCGTATTTCCGATCTCTATGATTATATGCCTCCACAGCTTTGACCAATTCTTCTTTGCTGAAGTCGGGCCACGCCACAGGGGTAAAGTAAAACTCCGTGTAGGCCATCTGCCATAAGAGGAAATTGGAAATTCTCTGCTCGTTGCAGGTGCGGATCAAGAGATCCGGCTCCGGCAAGCCGGCCGTATCCAGAAGATCGCTGATGGTTTCCTCCCGCACGGTTTCCGGATCCAGCGTCCCTGCCGCGGCCTGTCTGGCCAGCTTTTTAACGGCCCTCACAATCTCGTCCCTGCCGCCGTAATTAATCGCGATCTGAAAATGCAGGCCGTCGTTGTCCTTCGTTGCCTCCTCCAACTGCGCAATTTTTCCCCGTATGTCCTCGTCCAGCCGGGACATGTCCCCCAGGACCCTCACGCACATCCGGTTTTTCTCCGCGGTCTTCAGGCAGTTTTTCATATAATCCCGCAGCAGATCCATCAGCGCGTCCACCTCATCCTGGGGCCGGCTCCAGTTTTCCGTGGAAAAGGCGTAGACGGTCAGATACCGGATCCCCATCCTGTACGCCTCCTCACAGATTTTTTCCACAGTTTTTGCTCCCTGTACATGCCCGTAATTCCTCGGCATATGCCTGGCCCTGGCCCATCTGCCGTTACCGTCCAGAATGATGGCCACATGCCGCGGCATTTTCAGTTCCTCACCCATGCCCCTGCACCTTCCGCTTTCCAGCGCACAGGGGGGAGCGGAACGTTCTTCCACTCCCCCGTGCAGCCTTTTCCTTCCTTCCAAAGCTTAAACCGTCATGATTTCTTTTGATTTCGTCTCCATCAGAGCGTCGATTTCCTTGATATACTGATCGGTCAGTTTCTGCAGTTGTTCTTCCAGTTGCTTGATCTCGTCCTCGGAAACCTCCGTCTTTGCCAGTTTCTTCAAAGCATCGTTGCCGTCTCTCCGGATGTTGCGCACGGCAACCTTGGCGTCCTCTCCCTTTTTCTTTACGTCCTTCACCAGATCTTTTCTGCGCTCCTCCGTAAGCTCCGGAAACACCAGACGGATTACACTGCCGTCATTGGTGGGGTTGATGCCGATATCGGAGGTGAGAATCGCCTTTTCAATCTCTTTTAAAAGGGACTTTTCCCAGGGCGCGATCTGAATCACGCGGGCTTCGGGGACGGTTACGTTCCCCACCTGCTGGATGGGAGTGGGCGTTCCGTAGTAATTGACCCGGAGCTTGTCCAGCACATGAGGATTGGCGCGCCCTGCGCGGACAGCGGCGTAATCCGCCTCCAAATATTCCAGTGTCTTTTTCATCCTGCCATCGTACTGCTGCATTCTATCGTCCATATGCTATACCCTCTTTCCTTTCTTCGTCTCCGTTTTGCCGCGTCCCCGCGTCATACCGTAACCTTGGTTCCGTGGAAATGACCCTTCAGTGCGTTGACGATACTGTTATTTTCATTCAGGCCGAACACCCACATAGGCATCCTGTTATCTCTGGCCAGAATGGACGCCGTCATATCCACCACCTGAAGATTGCGCTCGATGACCTCCTGGATGGATA
This sequence comes from uncultured Acetatifactor sp., assembly GCA_947630715.1. GTDB lineage: Bacteria > Bacillota > Clostridia > Lachnospirales > Lachnospiraceae > Acetatifactor. Next base: position 1,849 of record CANRIP010000057.1, on the reverse strand, counting down.
CCTCGTCATATTTTTTCGCCCCGGGGTTTCTGTTGGGATCGTCGTCATAGACCCCATCGATGGATTTGGCCAGCAGGATCACGTCGGCCTCCACCTCCACCGCCCGCAGCACCGCTCCCGTATCCGTGGAGAAATAGGGATGGCCTGTCCCTCCGGCGAAAAACACCACCTGTCCCTGTTCCAGTTTTTCCATCGCCAGATCCCTGGAAAACAGTTCGGTAAAAGAGCCGCAGACAAAGGGCGTCAGGATGCTGGTCCCCATTCCCGTGGAACGGAAGATCTCCGACACATAAATGCAATTCATCACGGTGGCCAGCATACCGATCTGATCCGCTTTCGACCGGTTGATGTTTTCACTGGTACGTCCCCGCCAGAAATTGCCGCCGCCGATCACAATCCCCACCTGAAAGCCGTCGCTCACCAATTCCTTTACCTGGAGGGCGGCCCTGCGCACAGTATCCTCGTCAAAGCCCGTCTTTTTTTCACCCGCAAGCGCTTCGCCGCTGAGCTTTAATAAAATTCTCTGCATGTTTCCTCTCATTCCGCCGCAGGACGGCACATGATGATATTATTTTGCCTTGTTCTTCTGCACAACCACGTCAGGCTTGTACTCGTCAAAGAAAGAGGTAGGGCTGACTTCCGCGTAGCACTGGGAGCACATACCCTCGATCACGGCGCCGTTGTTGATCTGGACGGACTTTGACTTAATGTTTCCCATCACGATGGCGGAAGCGTCCAGAATCACGGGCCCCCTCACATCGATGTCCCCCTTGACGGCGCCTGCGATGGCGGCGCTGGTGGCGCTGATATTGCCAATCACCACGGAGCTGGCCCCGATCTTCACCGCTCCCTCGCTGATCACTTCCCCGTTGATTTTGGCGCTTTCCGCATAGATGTCGGCCGCTTTGGAATTACCGTTGATATGGCCGGTGATATTCAATTTCCCCAGCGCGTCAATATTACCGTTCACCGTACCGATCACGTCAATGGATCCCTCCGAAACAATATCGCCGGTGATGATCATTCCTTCTGTAATAACGGACGTTTCGTCCACTGCAACCCTTCCGCTGTTGTTTTCCATCATTTTTTCCGCTCCTTTATTTTCTTCCATCTGCTCCTTTGGTTCATCGCTTTGATCAGCCGTTTCTTCCTCCAGGCTGACCGGTTCAGGCGGCTCCGGCTCCGCATACGCCGGCTCCTCGACCGAAACATAGAACGATTCCGGTTTCCGCTCTTTCGGCGGCTCCGGCTCCGCATACGTCGGTTCCTCAGCCGAAACACGGAACGATTCCGGTTCCTGCTCTTTCGGCGGCTCCGGCTCCGCATACGCCGGCTCCTCGGCCGGAACACGGAACGATTCCGGTTCCTGCTCTTTCGGCGGCTCCGGCTCCGCATACGTCGGTTCCTCGGCCGGAACACGGAACGATTCCGGTTCCCGCTCTTTCGGCGGCTCCGGCTCCGCATATGACGGCTCCTCCAGCCACTGACCGGCCAGTTTCGCCAGCGGATCCTCACCGGCCCCATTTCCTTCCGGCTCCCAGGCGGCCGCCTTGTCCGGTTCTTCCCGGACGGCGTCGTTTGACGTCTCGGCCAAAACCGCCGTTTCGTCCCCGCCCGGCTCGCCGGAGCCATCGGTTGTTTTTTTCGGTTCGGAATCGTCTTTCAATTCATCCGGCACCAGAATGCTGTCGTCCAGATTGGCGACCATCTCATTCAGGGAAAGTTTTGTCTCCCCAGGCAGCATCTCATTCACGGCCTGAGAAAGATCCTCTTTTAAATCGGAAAAAAATCCCATGTCTGAAACCTCCATTCCATTTTAATTTTTCCTCTGTATATGCTGAACCGGCTG
>CANRIP010000056.1 GCA_947630715.1 uncultured Acetatifactor sp. | reverse complement strand
ATGTATTACATGAGTACGGTTCTTGGCGTGGAGTTTGAGGAACCCAGGCGGGATGAAAAGGGCAGATGCAAGGTGGTTTACTTAAAAGAGGAAGTGGGCGGGTTTGCCGTCCATCTGACGCAGAAGTGACAGGCCCCTGAGGGGAAAGAGGAGGAAAGGAGATCCGGATCATGGCAAAAGTGATCACCATGGGGGAGATTATGCTGCGGCTGTCCACCCCCGGTTTTGAAAAATTGATTCAGGCGGACGAATTCGACGTGTGCTATGGGGGAGGCGAGGCCAATGTGGCGGTATCCCTGGCCAATTACGGGCATGAAACGGAATTTGTGACCGCCGTTCCCGACAATGAAATCGGCGAATGCGCGGTGGCGGCGCTGAGAAAGTATGGTGTGGGAACAAAGTATATCGCCAGGTGCGGCGAGAGACTGGGTATCTATTTTCTGGAGAGCGGCTGCGCCATGCGCCCTTCCAAGGTGGTCTATGACAGAGCTCATTCCTCCATTTCCACCGCAACGGCGGCGGATTTTGATTTCGACGCCATTTTCCAAGACGCGGACTGGTTTCATTTCACCGGCATTACCCCCGCGATTTCGGACAGCGCGGCGCAGTTGACCAAAGACGCCTTACAGGCGGCGAAGAAACGGGGCGTTAAGGTATCGGTGGATCTGAATTTCCGGAAAAAACTCTGGTCTTCGGAAAAAGCGCAGAAGGTGATGAAGGATCTGATGCAGTATGTGGACGTGTGTATCGGCAACGAGGAAGACGCCGAGCTGGTGCTGGGCTACAAGCCGGGAAAAACCAATGTGACCAGCGGGGATCTGGAGCTGGCAGGCTACCGTTCCATCTTTGAACAAATGGTGGCGGATTATCATTTTGAGTACTGCGTTTCCTCCCTGCGGGTGAGTCATTCCGCCTCCGACAACGGCTGGTCCGCCTGTGTTTATGCCAGGGATACGGGAGAGTTTTATCATTCCAGGGAATACCGCGTCCATCCCATTGTGGACAGGGTGGGCGGTGGAGATTCCTTTGCCGGCGGTTTTATCTGCGGCATGCTGGACGGCAAAAATTTCAGGGACGCCCTGGAATTTGCGGTAGCCGCATCCGCGCTGAAACATACCATTCCCGGAGATTTCAACCTGGTATCCAGAAAGGAAGCGGAGACTCTGGCCGGCGGAGACGCCTCCGGACGGGTACAGAGATAGGGGGAATTTATTGCCGCTCAGGCGACAGGATCACTTCGTACACGTTGCCTGTGGAACCGTCCGCAAACGTTTCATCAAAGTAAATGGTATAGGTATCGTATCCCTCGTCCACCTTGAACACCATTACCACGGGCAGGGTGCTGCCTTCCTCCAGATGAAAACTGTTCTCGGTGACTTCGGTTCCGTCCGCGCTGACGTAGAAGGGAATTTCATAGGAATCGGTGGCGTCCCATTCCACGTCAAAATCGGATTTATACATGGGAACCGCCGATGAAATCGTGTTCTTCAGGGTAAGATCCACTTCCAGAAAGGTCTTTCCCTCCGAGGGGACGCTGCCGTTGTATTCTGCACACAGGGAAACGTTGGTCACCGTAAAATCAAACCAGTAGGTACTCATCACGTCGCCGGGGACGCCGGTAATGGTTTCAGAGGAGACGGCGGCAATCCTGTCGAAACCGGATGCAAAATACACCACAAAGCTGTCATGCACCGTTTCCTCATTGTCAATTTCAAAATAATAGAAACCGTAATCGTTGATGGAGGCGGGAACCTCAAACAGCAGATCGCCGGTTACCTCGTCTCCCGGCTGCATGTCATATTCGTCCGGAAGAACGCTGTCGGCCTGAATCGACGCGTTCTGCACAGGAAATGCGTGATCATTGTCCTCACTGCCCCATATCAGCATAAAATCCCCTTCGCCCATGGGGTTGGTTTCCTCGTAGGTGTTGACGATGGTAAGGTTGAGCAGCAACAGCTTATTTCCGGCTGCGCAGGTGTAGCCTTCATACTCAGAGCCGCAGTCGAGGACGGAGTTGACTGTAAAGTCAAACCAGGCGGTGCGCATGGTATCGCCCACCAGCCCTTGTGCCAGCCCTTCTTCGTCAGGCGTCACATAAGAGCCGGTTTCCGAGTTTGAGCTGCTGTCGTCTGTTTCCGACATGTTCGCTGCGGGTTCTGCGGTATCATTGGAATGTTCCGAGGTTCTTCCTGAGCAGGCAGCCATGGAGAGGACTGCGGATGCCGCTATCAAAAGGGTAGGGATCTTTTTCATTTTTATACATTGCCTCCAGTTGGTTCCCGCAGATCTGCTGCGGGGAAATGGCTTGATGCGAGTCGAATACTTTAGGTAATGTTATCACATTATGCTCGAAAAAACAACGAAAAAAACATTTGACATTTATGGTGCGCAATGCTATCATTAATCATGCTGAATGCGGAAGTGCTGGAACTGGCAGACAGGCATGACTAAGGATCATGTGATGTTACATCGTGTGGGTTCAAGTCCCATCTTCCGCAGGAAAGAAAAAAGGTTAAGCGAAAAGCTTAGCCTTTTTTTATCGAAACTTTTTGGACGATAACCTTAAATGATCGCCGTAAATGATCGTGAAAAATCAAAGGGAAAATGAAAAGCACAAATTACGATTATCGTTTTTCCATTGACAAAGACGCGGGGGGGCGTACACTGTATAGAAACGGAGAAAAGATTTTGTGACACACGGTTGCATTTCTAACCAATATTGCAAAATCCTGCATATTTCTCTGGAATGGCCTTTTTGCCGTATTGCGGCAACAAGGTGGATCATTCCTTACTGTCGGTAAGGGATATTTGCCATAAACACATTGTACAAGGAGGAAATACAATAAACTGCATCAAATCCTCTTAAAGCTGCGATAGGCAAAGGGGAAAAGGGGGTGCTGCTCCAGGATCACTTTCTTTGCGGTTCCGTTCGCCTGGTGATCTGTATAGGCTCTTTGATCCATCGGCTCCTATAAAGCGTTTTGCCAAAAACAGTGCTTTCAAAAACAAAAAAGCTTAAAATATTCCAAAAAACTCTCAACTAAACCATAAATCTGGTTTACAAAGAAGATTTTTGTGTTATAATATATGAGTAAAAAATGTTTAGAAGGAGACTGCAGATGCTGATCGGCTTTACTTTTAACAATTTTTGCTCTTTCAATATTGAGAGTGAATTCAGCATGGAAGCGCCGACAGGAAAGGTCAAGACGCGTTTCCCGGATAATTATACTTCTACGGATGCTGAATATGATCTATTAAAGACAGCAGTTATCGTTGGTGAGAACGCAGGCGGTAAATCTAATTTTATCGGAAGCCTGAAATTTCTTAAGAGCCTGGTGGACGTTAATTCTCCGGTTCAGTCAGTAGGTGCATATGTTAATGTTGCAAGCGCCATGACAGAGAAGAATCCTGTGCAAAAATTTGAGATTACATTTATTTCCGTTGCGGGGCATGTATACAGATATTCTCTGGCCATCGATAGGTCAGGGATCGTCAGAGAAACCCTCTATAAACAAAGCAAACGTAGAGCCATATTTTCATGTCTGTTTGCAGTCGAGCGTGACCATGACGGAAAGTATGAAAAGAAGGAAGGAAAAGCTGGCGAACTGGCGGCGGTATTAAAGAACAGCAATAACTGTTACGGCCTTTTTGTGTGTAAACTGGCACTTTTGGGAAATAAGGATGCCATTGAAACAGTAGACTGGTTTCAGAACATACTTCTTGCCGGTGCTGTTCCTGAGGACAGGGAAAACGATGCTGCCGGAAAAGACGAGGATATAAGGGTTCTGAAAGATCCTCGCTTTTTGGAAATATTCCGTATGGTTGATTACAGTATCTGCAGCATAGAGGTAGATCATGATAAGCCTTATGGAAAGTCACTGATCATCCGTAAAGATGCAGATGGAAATGAAATCAGGAGAGAGCTTCAGCAGGACTCAACCGGGGTAAGGGAATTTTTTGCCTGGGCGGTGCAGATTTTCCGTGTTGTTTACGAAAACAGAGTTGTTTTTGCAGACGAGATGGACAGAGTTTTGAATCCAATCCTGTCTGACAGAGTGGTAGCATTTGTCAATGGTGCGGAGCATCAGGGCCAATTCATTTTCTCCACGCACAACGTGCTTCATTTAAATCTAAAGACGTATATGAAAGAACAGATCTACTTCGTGACCAAGAGTAAAGACAGCCTGACATCAGAACTGTACTCTTTGGCGGATTTCCCTGAAGTAAGATATGAAACTGCCAAGGTTTATGAATTTTATATGAAGGGTATTTTGGGAGGTACGGCATTTGAGTAGAAAAGAGCGTATACTAAAGAAACGGTACGCCATTTTCTGCGAAGGTGACACCGAGCATACAGCTTTGATTTTAAAATGTGTGTGGTTACATTCTTTTTATTTATCCTCGCCTATGAAAGCGTGATGTACAGTTACTCTCAGCGGATAAAAAGATTGCCGGTCAAAAGCGTTATGCTGGAGTGATGGAGAAAAACCTACACAATAAAAGGTAGCGCCTTATCTTGCCAGGACGAGGGCGCTGCTTTTTACGTTGTACATTTTTCTGATACCAGCAACCAAAACGCAGAAGATCCGTGAAAGCGGGCAGGTCTGTCAAAAAAACGGATAATTTATCTGAAACCGGAAAATAATGGAAAAATTTAAAAATATTTTAAAAAATGTGTTGACAAATCAAAAAAGCTGTCATATAATCAACTTAACAACAAGAAAAGAAAACAATCTACTTCCATAAGATACCAAGGATCCGATAGGCCAAGGAAGAATGTGCTGAGTACACGGGAAAAGGTAACGAATTACTGAAGACAGAATGTACAGTGCGTTACGGTACCCTTACAAAAAGGAAAAAGTGTAAAAGCACATAAGATGAAATGGAAGAACAACTGAATAGGGAACCGTTGGACAAGCCGATAGAAAGAGAGGTAAGATCCATTGGACGAGTCAGTTTAAGAGAGCGTATTGATGAAATTGGTCAATACGCTCTCTCAGTTTTTGCATCCCATTTTTATACCTCATTTCCGCGCTGATCTTTGCGCATAACGAGTTTGTGTCAAGCAGTGCGCGGACACAAATCTCGCGATTGAAAATTTTAATTTTCAATCTTCCCTTCCTTTTCTTTCAGGTTTTCCGCCGGCCTCTGTTTTCTGTTTTGTATCATAGTTGTAAAAAATTGAAAATCGTGTTATTTTCTATGGAAAAACCGCGAAAGATGGGTTATCATGTATAGGAATATGTTTTCAAAACAGAAAGGAATCAGGTTATGGAGGAAAGACAGCAGAGTCAGGAAGAAAAAAGAGAGGCCAGAAGAAAAAGGAGAATCCGGAATCAGATTCTATCTTATCTGGTTTTGATCGTTTTGATTTTGGCGGCAGCGGCGCTGATTGTTCTGGCGGTGAGGAAACTGAAGGATGATTCTTCCCGGCAGCAGGAGGAACAGGAGGAAACGCAGTCTCTAATCGATGACTTGTTGGCGGAGGAAGGCGAACTTGAGACGCCGTCCCCGGAAACCCCGTCTCCCGAGCCCATTGTGGAGCAGACGCCGGAGGAAAAACTGGATGCGATTGTAGACGCCGCCATTGATGTGATGCCCCTGGAGGATAAGGTGGCTGGGCTGTTTATTGTGACGCCGGAAGCGATTACAGGGGTGAGCAAGGCGGTGAAAGCCGGCGATGGGACAAGGGACGCACTTTCCGACAACCCTGTGGGGGGATTGATTTATTTTACGCAGAATATGCAGTCCGAGGACCAGTTGAAGGAAATGCTGGAGAACACAAAAAATTATTCCCTGTATCCGTTGTTTCTGGCTGTGGACGAGGAAGGGGGCAGCGTGTCGAGGCTTGCTGCCAGCGGACTTGCCGAGAAGGTGGACAGCGCCGGTAAGATCGGGCAGACAGGCGATCCCGCTAATGCCTATCAGGCGGGCGTCAGCATTGGTACTGCGCTGAGCGGGTTTGGATTTAATCTGAACTTTGCGCCGGTTGCGGACATCACCAGCGTGGACAACAGTTATATGGAGGATCGCTGCTACGGTTCAGACGCGGAGAGTGCGTCCGCTTTTGTGGCGTCCATGGTTCAGGGGCTGAAGGAACAGAAGATATCCGCGTGTCTGAAACATTTTCCGGGCAACGGCGCTACGACCCAGGATCCCCATACCGGCATTGCCGTCAGCGACAGAACCGCCGAGCAGTTCCGCGGGGAGGAATTTGAAGTGTTCCGTGCCGGCATCGAAGCGGGAGCCGATATGGTCATGGTAAGCCATATGGCGGCGCCTGCGCTGACGGGCAGCAATGAACCCTGTTCTCTGTCCCCTGCGGTGGTGACCGATATCCTGAGAGAAGAATTGGGGTTTGAAGGCGTGATCATTACGGACGCGCTGAACATGGGGGCGATTTCCGAGTACAATACTTCCGCGGACGCGGCGATCATGGCGCTGAAGGCAGGCTGCGATATGCTGCTGATGCCGGAAGATTATGAGGAAGCATATAACGGCGTGTTGGAGGCCGTTCAAAGCGGCGTGATATCCGAGGAGAGAATCAATGATTCCCTGCGCAGGATTTATCGGATCAAATACGCCGACAAAGTGGCGGAATAGAGCAACGGAGTGAGGAAACGGTCTGCCCGAACAACGCTTACGCAGGTTGTTCGGGATTGATGCGTTCCATCAGTAACCGTGTTTTCTTTTTGGAGCAGCCCCTCAGGCTGAACGCCGCTTCCGTTTGATCCGTCAGTTTCAGCTCTGCCAGCCGGCCCGGTTTTTTCAGCAGCCGGATGAACGCGGCCAGGCTGACGAGAGCCATGACGAACAGGATCAGGAATATGATGCAGAACACGGTCAGGTTTCGGAGAAGATTTTCCTTCCGGATTTCAATGCTTTCCGTAAGTGTTTCGTATTCCGCCGAAAGCGTTTCTCTGTTTTGGATAGCGGCTGTCAGTTCCTGATGCTGAGCGGTAAGCTCCTTTAGGTTTTGCTCCAAAGTGTCCGTTTCCTCTTGCAGATCGGCCAGTTTCTCGTCGCAGGAGGTA
>CANRIP010000055.1 GCA_947630715.1 uncultured Acetatifactor sp. | reverse complement strand
AAAAAAAGGAGGAAAACACAATGGACAAAGAGGAAAAGGAACTGATCAAGGGAACGCAGATTACTCTGCCGACGGCAGGCCAGCTCAATATGCAGGCTGTCCTGGGATTTACGCTGGTGGGTACCAACCTTTACGCGCTGTATCAGAAAGCGGGCAATGAGAATACCTTTCTGGTCATGCCCGCACCGGGTCAGTCCAGTTATGGCATGACCATTGACGACATGGTGAAAGAAATCAACAGCCTGTTTCAGAATGTGACACAATCCCAGGATCCAGGACTGGACAGCACAGCTATCGAAACCTCCATTGGCGATGTGGTGAGTGCCAGCGAAAAGAAAACCCCGAGTCAGGAAGGAGAGCTGAAGGGTTTTGACTGGAGCAGTATCAAGGTTTTTCTGGAGCAGGCGTTTCTGTATCTGCACACGGGTACACCGGCGGAATATGCTTTTTCCATTCGGATCGATACTTCCCAACTGTTTGGGAGCAGCAGCTTTTTTAATGTGTCGGGACTGTCTCTGGGGATCTGGAACACGGACAGAAAGCAGGTTCTGGAGCGTATGGCCCTGACGGACGTGGGCAGCGCGCTGGCGCAGCTTCAGTAGTTTTCGGCAGAAACCCTTTCTCATGAAGGACGGCGGGACGGTTTATGGAAACTCATGTGGTGATTTCATCGGACATCGATATTGCAGGCGTACCCTTTCGCCTGCAATATCAATATCACAAACAGACAAAGAAACTCATTTTCACCTGGGGCCGGGGAGAAACCAAATCCATGGCACTGGCCGGCCTGTCGGATGTTTTCCGGAAAACGCCCATGAATTTTTCCGTACCCGGGCAGTTGGAGGATCTGCATCTGGCTCTTTCCAGCGTTGAGGCAGCTTATGATATTGAGAAAAAAACCTTTGCCCTGAAACTGGAGGCGGATCGGTACGGTTCCCTGACGGTCTGCTGTGACAGACAGGACGCGGAAACCATCTATTCCTTTGTCCTGGAAATGCAGAGCCGGTTTTTACTCAACAGCCTTCCCGTTTTTGGGTCCGGTTTTACCCAGGAGGATTTTGTACAACTGCAGGAATTTACCGTGACGGTGGACGCGGCCGGAGGAGGACAAAAAAAGCTTTCGTGTCAGATCAGGCTGCTCTGGAAACTGTCCGGGAAGGAAATCAGGCTGCAGCTAGCGGAAAATGCTGCGGTCAGCGGACAGGCGTTTGGTGAGGAAGGGCCTCCACAGGGCGGGCAGATCTCATATGTGGATATCAACAAAAGCTTTGGCTTTTTTGAACTTTCACGGGTGGGCTTTGCAATGGAAGGAAACGCGGTGACTCTGTATGTGGATGCGGGAATCCGTCTTTCCGTAGTGCTTTTGGAATTGATTGGCCTGTCTCTCAAAATACCGCTTTCCCTGGATCGCAAGCCGGACTTTGGATTGAGGGGAGCGGCGGTGAGCCTTTCCAAACCGCCTCTTAGCATCAGCGGAGGATTGACCCTGGACAAAACCGCGGAATGGACGCTGTATTCCGGGGAGATTTTCGTGCAGTTCCAGGGCATCGGTGTGACGGCGCTGTGTTCCTATGGACAGTTTTCCCAGGGTGGGGCGTCTTTGTTTGCCTTTTTTATGGTCTCGGTCAGGCTCGGAGGCCCTCCCGCTTTTTCCGTCACCGGTCTGGCGGGAGGTTTTGGATTTCAGCGCAGCATCCGGTTGCCGGACAAGGTGAAGGATGTGGAAAGTTTCCCCTTTGTGGCGGCAGCCATGGGGAAAGGGGATCTGAAGGAGGGAATGACGCCCGCGGAGGCGCTGGCCAAACTGAACCAGACGGTGCTGCCGGCGGAGGGGCAGTATTTTTTCTCCGTGGGCGTTCGGTTTCAGTCCTTTGGCTTGCTGGACAGCCTGCTTTTGTGCAGTGTGGAATTCGGCGAACGGTTACTGCTCTCCGTGCTGGGATTGTCCCGCCTGTCCCTGCCGGTTTCCGCCCAAAACCCGCTGGTGTTCCTAAAACTGGCGCTGAAGGCCGTGATTGCCCCCGACGATGGAGAGATCCGCATAGAAGGCGCTCTTTCGGATGACAGCTACCTTCTGGACAAAAAATGCAGGGTAAACGGCGGCTTTGCCTGCTGCATCTGGTTTGGAAATGCCCGGCATGCGGGGGATTTCGTGATTACGCTGGGCGGCTATTCCAGCGGATTTCACAAGGCGGCGCATTATCCTCAGGTGGACAGACTCGGCATCAACTGGAAAATGGACGATCATCTGACGCTATCGGCGGAAGCATATTTTGCGCTGACGCCCGCCTGCGCCATGCTGGGAGGGAATCTTGCGCTGGTCTATGAAAATGGAAGACTGAAAGCGTGGTTCAAGGCGTGGGCCGAATTTTTTATGCGGTGGGAGCCCTTTTACTATGACGTTTCCGTGGGAATCAGTGTGGGAGCCAGCTATCGCTGGGATTTTTTCCCCTTTTACACCACGTTCCGGGTGGAACTGGGAGCCAATCTGGAGCTGTGGGGGCCGCCCTTTGGAGGGAAAGTGCACATTAGCTGGTTTATTATCTCCTTTACCATCAGTTTCGGGAAAGACAGGCCCTCGGAGAGAAATCTGGACTGGAAGGAATTCTCCGATACTTTTCTGGAGTCAGGAAACCAACGGCGGGAAAGGGACGGGGGCGGCGCGCCGGAGGAACAAAGGGTTATCACCATACGGCCTGTGGCGGGGATGCTGAAATCCGGGGAAAAAACGGGATGGTATCTGCTGGACGCAGATACGATGGAGCTGGAAATCACATCCCAAATCGCGTCCACCGAGCTTGTCTGCCAGGAGACAAAGATAGCAAGTTATCAGGGCGCTCTCGGCATTGTTCCCATGGGGATCACAAAGCTTGGCAGTACGCTTACGGTGACATTCACGGACGCTCAGGGAGAGCCGGTTTCTTCCCTGCTGGCGCAGCCTGTTTACAGGAATGCGCCAAAAGCCTTATGGAATGCCTCCAAACCGCAACAGGAGGATACGGATCAACTGGTTCCACAGGTACCCTTCGGAATCCGCATCGTCAGTCAGGAGAGCAGTCCCGACGGGGTGCTGCCGGAAGAAGGCTCCTATGACATGGAAATCCTCTGCGCCAATGAAAAGCTGGGCCCCTGTGAATTTGCCTGGGAAACGCCCGATGAAATCAGCGCAAAGACGTATCCGCCGGAAGCGTTTCTGCGCCAGGTGGAGGACAGTATTGCCGTGACCGGGGGGACCCGGAAACACATGCTGGAGGCGTTGCGGAACGTGTTTGGAGTTTGGACGGAGGAAGAATTGTGGCTGGACGGCTGGGAAAAGGAGCTGGAACGCCAGCTTGGCGCGGAACCGATTCTGGCAGTGATAGGGGCGTCGCAATAAAGCGGCGTGGAGACGGACGTGGAGGCGGAATATGAGAAAGCGGAACAATCTGAACGCGGGAAATCTGCTGCTGGCAAAGAGCTATCCTCCCCCTGTACAGCCGGGCCCAATTACGGTTCATGCCAGCCAGCGGCTTTACAGTCCCGACAGTAAAGAGGCGGAAACACTGAGCCGGGCCGGGCTGAAGGAGGAACAGATCAGGATCGCCTGTCAGGCTCCGGGGCTTACTTTGGACAAGGAAGAAGTGTATTCCGTCTATCCTCCCGAAAACGCCTACGGGCTGTTTGAAACAACGCTGCCCCATATGGTTTTACGCAGGAAAACCCTGCCCTGGGAGCGGAGGATGGACATTCCGGACGCGCCGTGGCTGGCCCTTCTTCTCTTTTCGGAAAAGGAAGACGTTTCGCTGGAAAGCCTGGATGTGTCGGAGGCTTTTTCGGAACGGCCGGATACCTACTGCCCGGTGAAACAAAAGGAAGGATATGAGACGGGAACGGCCTGTATGGCGCTGGATGTATCGGCAGAGCTGTTTTGCAGAGTCTGCCCGACCGCGGAGGAACTGGCCCTGTTAGCCCATGCCCGCTGCGTCAACCGGGATCACAAGCCCGCCGGACGCACTTTTCAGGAGGAATGGGTTTCGGTTCTGACCTGCAGCCGCCTGCCCTGCTCCGGCACAGGCGACGTGGGATTCCGGAATACCCTTTATCTGGTGTCGCTGGAGGATTTTTGCGAATTTTTGACCGATGGCGATCTGCGTGGCCTGGTTGCTTCTCAAGAAAAGTGGAAACGGGTGAGAATTCCCGTGCTGGCTGTCAGTTCCTTTTATTCCAGACAGGAGGAATACGGATTTGCAAAATATTTCCGGGCGCTTACGGCGGATCTTTTGAGGGTGCGGCAGGATCCGAAGGAGACGGGCGCGGCGGAGCCGCTGCTGCAAAGGGGATACAGCGCCCATAACCATTTGCTGCGAGACGGCGGCCGCACGGTTTCTTTTTACCACGGGCCGCTCCTGCCCTGGGACGCGCCGTGTCCGGAGCCGAAATATGAAATCTTTGCCGACGCCCGGCTGGTGTATCAGCCGGAGCTGGGAATGTTTGACGTCAGCCAAAGCGCGGCGGCCAATCTGGGGAAAATGCTGGCGATCCAGGACGGCGTTTTTGGGAAAGCGCTGCTGGATTTTCGAAAGGGCAATCGGCTGAAAGCGGAGGAACACGATTACCGAAATTATGGCCTGACGGGACATTACGGCGTGGAGCCGCCCAATGATGGGGGCATGGATTTGAAACAAGCCCTGGATCGGGAGGCCACGGCGCTTTTTGGCGGCCTTCTGGAGAGGCAGCAGGCCGAATGCGAGGGCGGAGCCGGGGGAGGGAGCCCATCCCCGGACAGGCGGGGAAAAAACGCAGATCCCAGGTTCCTGTGCCGGGAGAAGACGTCCCGGTTTGCGCTCAACCAGTATTACGGTTTTCTGTCGGACGGTGTGGACATCCCGGACGCCATCACGGACTTTCTGACGGATTTAAGCCTGTTGTACCGGGTGCCGTTTTCCTATCTGGTGCCGGACGAAAGAATGCTTCCGGAGAACAGCATTCGGTTTTTCCGCCTGGATTTTCAATGGCTCTACGCTCTGCTGGACGGCGCGATGACGCTGGGAAGATGTTTTCAGGAGGATTATCGGCAGGACACCCTATTAATAGAACAGATTCTCTCCCGGGTGGATGAGAGACGATGTACGGTACGGCCCAGACTGCTGCGCAAAGACCCGGATTCCCTTCCCGGCCATATCCGTCAGTGCCTTGAGACGGCGGGCGGCGGAGTGGGAGGGCAGGTCAACACCGGGTTTTTGATGCGCTCGGAGCTGGTCAAAAGCTTTCGGGGCATGGAATTTCTGGCTTACGCAAAACAGGGGGGCGGGGATCCGCTTCCCTGCCTGCGCCTGGAAGCCATCGGCCGGGATATTCTGATGGGCATTTATGCGGGAGAGTGCAATTACCTGGAGATCCGGCAGCCGCCGGAGGGCATGCACTTTGGCATGGAAAAGGCGGATCAGTCCTATACCAAGCTGATGAGAGATCTGAAAACGGGGGAGCTGTTTTCAGACAAGCAAGAAAATCGGGTGCAGATTTCCTTCCGGGACGGCGCGGCGGGGGTGGTGGACATGAAGGAAACCGCGGAAACCATCCGAAAAAAATGCCATCTGGAACAGATCACGTCGGCGCATCTGGCGCTGCAGATGATCCAGAACCCTTTTACCGGCGTCATAGAAACAAAGCCCTAATCCGCTGACATCCCGTCCCCTGACGGAGAATCCAAAAAGTATGCCAAAGTTCTTTCTGCTGCATAAAATACAGTATATGCGGCAGAAAGGACTTTTTTATGGCGGATTGCAGGGAAAAAATTCTTTCCAACGATTATTATGACGTGATTACGGATTATCCCATCCGGATGCTGGCGGAAATGAACCGGGAGCTGTGCTATGCCAATATTGAAAATCTGTACAATGTGGTTTATTTCAGCAGGATGGATGTGCTGAGCGCCGACAGCTATTTTTTTGAATACCGAAGTGTGCCAAAGCTGTATGGGCTGATGCAGGACGGACCCATTGAAGGGGGGTTCGACCCCAACAGCCTGATTGTCAGCGGCATTACGCAGATTCAGCGGGAGCCGCTGGCTCTCACCGGACGAGGCTGCGTGATCGCCGTGATCGACACGGGCATCGACTATACCAACCCCATGTTCCGGAACGAGGACGGCAGCAGCCGTATTCTGGCGATCTGGGATCAAAGTCTTCAGACGGGAACGCCTCCCGCGGGTTTCCAGTACGGGTCGGAGTATACAAGGGAAGAAATCGACAGGGCGCTGCAGTCCCAGAACCCATACAGCATTGTACCCAGCCGGGATGAAAACGGTCATGGGACCGCCATGGCGGGGGTGGCCGCCGGCAGCAGGGTAAGAGGCGGCCTGAGCTACCTTGGGGCTGCTCCGGAGGCGGATATCGTGGTGATTAAGCTGAAGGAATGCAAGCAGTATTTTCGGGATTTTTATATCATTCCCCCGGGGGTGCCGGCTTACCAGGAAAACGATATTATGCTTGCCGTGCAATATGCGGACACGTTTGCGGACGCCTTTCGGCGGCCGTTGGTGATCTGTCTGGGGCTTGGCACCAACAGCGGGGATCACACGGGCAGTTCCGCCCTGTCCCGATATCTGGAATTTATAGCGGTGAAACGAAGCCGCGCCGTGGTTGTGGGCGGGGGAAACGAGGGAAATTCCAAACATCATTTTCAGGGCGGCTTCAACGGCGGGTTCCAGGGCCCCAACGGCATTCCGGTGGAAATCCGGGCGGAGCAGGGGGCGCAGGGGTTTCTGCTGGAGCTGTGGGGCAGCGTACCCGATGTTTTCACCATATCGGTGCGTTCGCCGGGAGGCGAGACGATACCCCCTTTACGTCTGGGAATTACGGACAGCATTACCTACGGGTTTGTCTATGAAAGAACCCAGATTACGGTGGCGGGGACCCTGGTGGAGCCTGCTTCCGGAGAGGAGCTGATCCAGCTCAGAGTGCAGGATCCCACCCCCGGCATCTGGACGTTTCAGGTGGAAACATCCGGAGAGATCCACAACGGAGAATTTCACATGTGGCTGCCTATTTCCCAGTTTTTAAGCGCTCCGGTGTACTTTTTGGAGTCCACTCCCTATATCACGCTGACGGAGCCGGCCATGGCTATGGATGTGATCAGCGTTTCCGCCTATGACGCGGCAAACAACAGTTTTTACATCGAGTCCGGGCGGGGATTTTCCCGGACGGGAGCCATACGGCCGGACTTTGCGGCGCCGGGGGTGGACGTATTCACCTTTCGGGGGAAGGAATCGGGCACTTCCCTGTCGGCCGCCATTACCGCGGGGGCCACGGCCCAGTTCATGCAGTGGGCCGTGGTGGAGGGAAACAATGCCCTGGCGGAAAGCCGGGAAATTAAAAATTATCTGATCCGTGGAGCCTCCCGCAGTTCCGGGATCGTATATCCTAACAGGGAGTTTGGTTACGGGCGGCTGAATATGGTGGGAGCCTTTGACGCCCTGATCGGGGTGTGAAACAGGGCCGCGGCAGCCTATGTTCCGCCGGGAGGGCGGAAAGGCCCCGCCCTTCCCAAAGCCCTGTCAGGTTCCATGCCTGAAACAGAACCTGTTATGCAGAATGGAAAAACATCCGGTCGAAACGTCGGGTGTTTTTTTCTGTCCTTTTTTGCGAAAAACGGATCCAGGCGGAAACGGCGCCGGCCTATAAAATATGGGAACAGACGCCCGAAAATTCAAGAGAAAGAAAGACAAAGAGGGACGCAGTACCCACAGGACGGCGGGATCGGTATGACCGACGGTAAGATAAGGAGGTTTCGGCATGGGTAAGATATACGGATATGTAAGGGTCAGCGCCAGGGATCAGAACGAGGACAGACAGATGATCGCAATGAGCGAGATGCACGTTCCGAGGGAAAATATTTTTCTGGACAAGCAGTCGGGAAAGGACTTTCAACGCCCCCAGTACCAGCGGCTGTTAAAGCGTCTGGAACAAAATGACCTGTTATACATAAAAAGCATAGACAGGCTGGGGAGAAATTATGAGGAAATCATTGAACAGTGGAGAATTATATCGAAAGTCAGGCGGGCGGACATCGTGGTGCTGGATATGCCGCTTTTGGATACCCGGAAGGGAAAGGATCTGATGGGGACATTCCTGTCGGACGTGGTTTTGCAGATCCTGTCCTTTGTGGCGGAAAATGAAAGGGGGAACATCCGGCAAAGACAGGCGGAAGGCATAGCGGCGGCAAAGGCGAGGGG
>CANRIP010000054.1 GCA_947630715.1 uncultured Acetatifactor sp. | reverse complement strand
GTCCATTATACAGGAGTGAGTGCCAGACTTAAATCTAGTATGGGTATATGAACTGGAATTTACTTTGGCATTCTAGGGCCGCGTCACAACTCCTGTTGTTCCTATTGATATTTGGACAAAAAATAGTATAATAAGCCTAAAGGATCGTACTGTTTCACCCGTGTTTTCCCAGAAGGAAGGCGATACATCAATGACGGAAGACAAACACCCGAAAGGAAAAGAAAATGCCAAATCGTTCCACATGTTCTGTGAAATAGCCGGAGCGTTTGCCCCCTGCATGAACGATTATCTGTACGTGTATCATCTGGCGGAGGATATCTATTATATTTCCGAACAGGCGGTGGATCGTTTTCTGCTGCCGGGCAACGTTTTCAACCATGTGCCGGATGTTCTCGACGTTCTGACCCATCCCGACGATATAGAAATGCTCACGGCGGATCTGGATCAGATCATGGCCGGGCGCAAGGATTATCACAATCTGGAATACCGATGGCTGGGCCGCGACGGCTCCCCGATCTGGATCAACTGCAAGGGGCGCGTCCTCAAGGATGAAAACGGCAATCCCAACATCATGGTAGGCTGTATCAACGAGATCGGCAACAAGCAGAAAGCCGACAACATCAGCGGGCTGCTGGGCGAATCCGCTCTGCACGATCATGTCATCCGCCTTCTCCCCACCTTAAACCAGGCCATGTTCCTTCGGATCGGCATCGATGATTTCAAGGTAATCAACGAAAGACACGGCATGGAATACGGCAATTTTATCCTTCGGGAAGTGGCCAACCGGATTCAGCACTGCGCCGCTCCCCAGCAGTTTGTATACCGAATCGTTTCCGACGAATTCATGGTGCTGGATCTGTCAGGGGCGGACTATGTCAAGATGAACCAACTGTATCACAGAATCCGTTCCTCCGTGGACGATATTGTGGCCAGCGAACAGTACAAGGCCCTTTACACCATTTCCGGCGGACTGGT
This sequence comes from uncultured Acetatifactor sp., assembly GCA_947630715.1. Lineage (GTDB taxonomy): Bacteria > Bacillota > Clostridia > Lachnospirales > Lachnospiraceae > Acetatifactor. The sequence continues at coordinate 7,336 of CANRIP010000054.1, read as the reverse complement.
GTCCTTACAGGATGTGGACGCGTCGGAGTCGGAATACAACCGTTACAGCGAAATCATGAAGGTGTCGGAATTCGCGCTCACCGAGGCAAAGCTGCGGGGCAAGAACCAGTTGTACTATTTCCGCCCCGCCGATTACTCCGCTTTCCTGCGCAGACGTTATATCCGCAGTTGTCTCAGGCGGTCGCTGAGCAATGATTTCCAAGGCTTTTCCCTTCATTTCCAGCCCATCATCATGACCAACGGGGAATTCCTGTTCGGCGCGGAGGCGCTGCTGCGCTATGACACGCCCATGGGCGAAAAGCTGTCTCCCGCGGAATTCATCCCCATTCTGGAGGAGAGCGGCATGATTATTCCCGTGGGCAGATGGATCCTGCGAAACGCCCTGGAGATGTGCCAGAAGTGCAGAGATTTTTGTCCGGAATTTATGATCTCCATTAACTTTTCCTATATCCAGCTTTTAAAGAGCCCGGTGTACGAGGATGTAATGCGGGCCCTGGAGGAAGCCCAACTGCCTCCCTCCAGCCTGATCGTGGAGTTGACGGAGAGCGGGCATCTGGGAAACAATCCGGCCATTCAAAGCGTGTGGAAAAAGCTGAGAGCCCTGGGCGTGAATATCGCCCTGGACGATTTCGGAACCGGCTATTCCAACCTGTTGAACATTGGCAACCTTCGTCCGAACATTGTGAAAATCGACCGCAGCTTTACGATGAAAGCCTTGCAGAATAAATACGAGTATGAGCTGCTGCTCCATGTGATCAAAATGGTGCACAGTATCGGGCTGAACCTGGTGGTGGAGGGCATTGAAAGCCATATGGAGCTGATGCAGATCACCGCCATGAATCCCGATTACATTCAGGGGTATTATTACAGCAAGCCCTGTCCCGGAGACGAGTTCATACGCAAATATCACCCATCCGGTTCCCGTACCGTAACCTAAACGCCCCTCCCTTGAAAGGAGAACCAAACGCCATGTACCACCAGACGGATTACTCCCTGATTCTCTCACAGTTGAAAGCGCTGACAGATGCCGAATCCGATACCATCGCCAACCTTTCCAACGCCTCCGCCGTATTGCACATGAATCTGGAGGCCCTAAACTGGGTGGGATTTTACCTGGCGAGGGAAGGGGAGCTTGTGCTGGGGCCCTTTCAGGGAAAACCGGCCTGCATCCGCATCCCCTTCGGAAAGGGCGTATGCGGCACGGCGGCTCTGACAGGGCAGCCCCAGCGGGTGCCAGACGTCCACGCGTTTCCCGGACATATCGCCTGCGACGGCGATTCCAGATCGGAGATTGTCATCCCCCTGTTTCATCAGGGAAAAACCGTGGCCGTCCTGGATCTGGACAGCCCTGTGCCCGACCGCTTTTCCCAGGAGGACGAGACAGGCCTGAAACAATGCGCCGCCCTGCTGGAAAAAGCCTGCGGATGGGATCTGTAAATTTGGCGGCGAAACGGGGTTACGGCATTGCCAGCTTGCGCAGCAGCTCGTCTATATGGATGGGTTTCCCGATAAAGTCGTCCATTCCGCTTTCCAACGCCTTATCCTGATCTTCCTGAAAGGTATTGGCCGTACAGGCAATGATCCTTACCGTTCCCGCGTCCGGCCGGCGAAGGGAGCGGATGGCTTTTGCCGCCTCGAAACCGTTCATTTCCGGCATCAGCAGATCCATTAAAATCACGCCGTATTCACCGGGTGCGGAGGCCTCAAACGTCTCCACCGCCTTCCTTCCGTCCGTCACATGCAGCACGGAGTAACCTTCCCCTTCCAGAAGTTCCACCAGAATCTGGCCGTTCAGCTCATTATCTTCCGCGATCAAAACCCGGGGCAGCCCCGTGGGTTCCGTCTGCTCACCCCCGTCCAAACGTTCCGTCTCATCCTGTAAGGCGGCGGGTTTTGCCGTAAACAGGAAGGTAAAGCGGCTGCCCTTCCCCGGCTTGCTCTCCACGCTCAGGCTGCCGCCCATCCGCTCTGCAAGCAGGGAACAGACCGCCATTCCCAGCCCGGTTCCCTGGTTCCCCTGGGAAACGGTATTTCTCTCCTGGGTGAAGGGGGCAAAAATCTTTTTTTGAAATTCCTCGCTTATGCCTACGCCGGTATCGATGATTTCCGCCCTGGTCATAATCTCTCCCCGGTCCGTCTCCGTCTGCCCCACCTTCATGGTGACGCTGCCTCCCTGGGGCGTATACTTACAGGCATTGTCCAGCAGATTGACCAGGATCTGCTGAATCCTCACTTCGTCTCCCAAAACACCGGGATAAGGGAGGGAAAGCTCCGTTTGAAAACGGATCCCTTTGTTTTCCATGCCGCTTTTTTCCACGGATTCCACTGTTTCCAGCAGGATTTTTAAATTGACCGGTTTCTGTTCCAGCTCCCACTGATCCCCCTTCAGCTTGGACATGTCCAGAACGTTATTCACCAGCGCCAGCAGATACCTGGCCACGGAGGAAGACTGTTTCAGGTAACCGGTTATTTTTTCCTTGTCGTCCACGTTTCGGGACATCAGATAATTCAGGCTGATTAAGCCGTTCAAGGGCGTCCGGATCTCATGGCTCATGGCGGAAAGGAAGTCTTCCTTCGCCTTTGCATCCGCCTTGTCCCGGATGGAGCGGATGCGGATGTGAATATTGATCCCCAGAAGAACGCAGATCACCACAATCGTGATGCCGGATAACATCAGCATATGACGGTACTGATAGACAAAATCGCCCACCGTGTACTGGTACATGTTTTCCATGGTGCCGCCGATAATATATCCCGCCGTCTCGCTGTCCTGAATCATGGCGATAGCTTTGTTGATAATGTCAATCTGCATCCTCTTTTCATCCCAGACAGCCGAGTCCGACGGATCCAGAGGCGTTACGGCGGAGAAGCACAGCCGATCATCCAGCTCCATCACGGGAATGGCGGTCAAATTCCCGTAAACCGGTTTATGCAGCCAATATTCCGCCACATACTGGTTCTGGATCAACAGATCCGCCTCTCCTTGGTGTACCGCGTTAAAACAGGCTTCGATGGAAGGATAATCCACAAGATGGAAGTTGGGGTAATATTCGGCAAAAACCTTTTTGATGGTCTGAGAACCGGTGGAGATGGCCACCGTATAATCGGCGTCCTGCTGAAAGCGCAGGCTGTGTTTCGCCACGATGACTTTTCTGCTGGACAGATAGGGATTGCTGATCAGGATTCCCCTTGCCTTCTGATTTTCCTCGTTGTATTCCACGCTGGTGACAAGGTCAAATCCCTTTTGCAGAAGATATTCATAGGTGACGGCGCCGGAAGGCAGCTCCACATAGTCAAACCGCAGGCCGCTGATCTGAGAGATCCGGTCAAAGATATCCCGGGATATGCCGTCCAGTTCCCCGTTTTCACCCCGAAAGGACACCGGCCTGCGATCCGCCACATAGCCCACCTTCAACCTGTCGCAGCCCGCGATATACTGCTTTTCTTCCTCCGTAAAAGGATCCTGCGCCGCCTCCGCCGCGGACACGGAAAACCCTGCCCGGCTGCCGGCAAGCAACACCGCGGCAAGAATGAATGCCGCCGCCCTCTTTCGTTTCTCTCGTCTCATGATGGATACGCCCCTTCCAGATACTCCCGCACTTTGGCAACTCCCATTATAACACTGACAGACCCTTTGCACCATATTTTTTGCAGCGAAGTTTCCGCCGCCCAGGCGGCGGCGTCCTTCCCGGTCAAAGCGTTGCCTTTTCTTTCCGATACCAGCCGAAACCGTTTCTTCCGTTCTCCTTCACGATATACAGCGCATCGTCCGCCCGTTCCTTCAGACTGTTCAGGTTGTCCGCGTCCTTCGGGTACAGCGCCGCGCCGCAACTGAACGTAAGCACAAAATCTCCGCATTCTTCCTCTTTGTCACAGGGCCTGATCTGGGCCGCCTTCTTTTGCAGCAGCTCCAGTTTCCTGCTCACCTGTTCCTGGTCCCCGTTTCGCACCAGAACCACAAATTCGTCTCCGCCGTATCTGGAAATGTACCCCTCGTCGCCAAAGACCTCCTTCAGCGCAGCGGAAAACCCTGTCAAAATCCTGTCCCCCGCCTCATGGCCAAACCTGTCGTTGACACGCTTGAAATAGTCCACATCCATAAACAGCAGAGCCGCCTCATTTTTCAGCGTTTTCCCCAGATAGCCCAGATACTGGTCCACCGTAAAGTCAAACGCCCTTCTGTTCAGCGCCGACGTAAGCGGATCCCGAATGGACAGGTTTTCAAGCACCTTCTTTTCCTTCGCCTCCCGTCTGTGGAACACCACAAACATGACGGCCGTGGCAATCAGCAGGATGCCTAAAAAGATGGAAACACTGGTTCGGAACTGCTGTATGGCCGACGAGAGAGCGCTGTCCGGGATCCTTACCACCACATACCATCCGTGCATGAAATTAATTTTGGAATACACCTGGGTATAGGTTTCCCCGTGGATTTTGTAAGTAACGCCGGCGGATTCCTCCCCCGCGTTCATTCGATTCTTCCAGTCCTCATACGCCTTCTGATACTTGGCGTCGATGGGTTTCCGGATGGCGATCAGCGCGTTGTCCCACATCCCCAGCGCGTACCGGTTGGGGCCCGCGCACTGTATGATATTGTCCGAATCCGCCTCCATCAGCCATATCTCCGCATCCCCTGTCAGGGATTCGGTATACGCCATCTTTTGGATTTCCTTGAGCGGATAGGTCAGAAACAGATAGCCCTGTTTCCCTCCGCCGTAAGTATAATCCACAAACATGGTGAACACCGGCTGGCCTGTTTTCCCGGAGCGGTACGGAGCCGAAATCGAAACCGGATCCGCCAGCCGGGCAATGTCCAAAAGCCCCCACTTTTCAAATTCGCCCAGTTCCGATGAAGACGCGTAGATATGGTCGTCCGCATCGATAAAACCGATACTTACATATTCGCTGCCCACACTGTCCTGAGACAAAATCTCATACAGTTCCTGAAGATCATAGTGATCCTGCGCCGAGAGCAGGGCGGCCATATTTTCTGCGGAACCGCTGATACGGCCGATGGAATTATTCATTTTCTCGGTGACAAGACGGCACACGTCGCCGGTGAGTTTTTTGTTATTGTTTCTGATCAACCCGTCGAAACTGGCCAGAAGGAGGCTGACTCCCGCTCCACAGATCAGAAGATAGATGACCAGCATTTTGATGAATGAAAAATGCTTGCTGATTTCTTGGGGTATTCCTAAATTTCTTGCCTTCATCATACATATGTTCCCTCAGTTATGGATCAGCGTTTCCTGAACTTCCGCCTGCTGAATGGTATCCTTGTTCACCACTATCACTCCCATATCCACAAACTTCACAGGCATTTCCTCACCGCTTATCAGTTTCAGCGCTGTTTCCACGCCGGAATAGCTCATGTAATACTGCTTTTGCAGAATAGTGGACGCCCTGTATGCCTCGTCATTGATCAGCGTGGCGATATCGTCGGAGTAATCGAACCCCACCACAACAATATCCGTTCTCTCCTGTTCCCTGACCACTCTGGCAAACCCTCTGGTGGAGCTGTTGTTGGTGCCGAACACGCCGCGCAGATTGGGATATTCCAGCAGTTCCTCCGCACACTCAACCGCTTTGTCCAGATAGCCGTCATTGCACTTGATATCGGATATGATTTCCCAGGACTCAGGAGCGTTTTTGCTCCAATACTTGAAAAATCCCGCAAGCCTTTCGCTGATCGTCTGGGAAGACGCGGCGCCAAGCTGTAAGCCGATCTGTATGCTGTCGCTGTCCGCAACGCCGCTTTGTTTGAGCTGAGACAGCATTTCCTGAGCCGCCCGCTGCCCTGCCATCAGATTATCCGTCATGTAACAGACATCATAACTGTCCGTATTGGCTATGGTGTCCAGAAGCACAATGGGGATGCCCTTCTGATAAATTTCATCGATCTTCTCCGAAAGCATAACGGAATCGTCCGGCGCAAGCAGGACAGCGTCCGCCCCCGCGGCCAGCGCATCGTCCAGCAGCCGTTTCTGCTCCTGCCAGTCGGTTTCCACATAGGTGCCGCTGCAATAAACATTACAGTCAAAGAATTCTCCCCCGTCCCTGGCGCCGTCGATGATCACTTTCCAGTAACTGCTGTCTAAGTTTTTCACGATCAGATAAATATTTTTGCGCCCTTCCTCCACCTGGTTCAGCGGTTCAAAGCCGGGGGTAGACGCCGGGTTCTGTTCCTCTTTTCCGTTTCCCGAACACCCGGACAGACTGAAACACAGCAACACGCTTGCCAGAAAAGCCGTTATACGTTTCATTTCCCTTGGTTTCCTTTCCCATCATACATGCTCACTTTACCATACCCCTTCCCCTTTTTCAACCGCTCTGTTTTTCTTTGCCCTATTCCTGTTTTTCTTTGCCCTATTCCTGCCGGTCAAAAGTAAACCAGTCAAACGTCGCTTCGCCCTCGCCGTCAAACTCAAAGTACACCGCCCGTCTGCCGATGATGCCGCAGTCCAGAGGGACACAGTATGCATCCTGTCCCGGCGATACGTCAAACTGCGCCGCGATGCGGCCCCGCCAGGAATCCAGCCTGACCTTCACGTTCATCTTACCATCGCAGGACAGGGAAACGGTGCAGGTGTTGGGAGAATTCAGGCCAAACTGCAGATAGCGGAATCCCACGGTGGTTCCTTTCCTGATATGGACAACCGGGGCAGATACGCCGTCCACTTGCTCATAAACCGGCTGGATATAAGCCTGTCCCAAGGGTGACAGGTGACAGGCGTAGCCTGCGGAGATAATTTGAAAAGCGTCAATGCCGTTGACGGACGCGCCCGAAGAAGTTTCCTCCACCGGCCTAGAACTTACCGGCTCTCCGTTGACATAGGTAATATCGCCGATGTAAATTGTGCCGTCCCTGCCTAACGCGATATCCACCGGCTCAATCATGCCCTGTCTGGAAAACTCGTCCGTGCCGGTATGCCTGTGATAGAAAATGTACCATTGCCCGTTTATTTCCGCCAGGCCGCCGTGGTTATTGCCCCAGCGGTATGTCTGCCGGCCGGTTCCGTCCGGAAGGGGAAGGATCTCGCCGCCGTTAAAGGAAATGTCGCCTCCGTCCCGGTAGCCGGACAGAGGGCTGTCGGACCATTTGTAGCTTAAAAAACCGTTGCACGGCTCATATACCCCCAGCTCCGGCACCGGGGTCATATAACGCTTGGAGTACACATAGACATATTTCCCGCAGATCTTTCTGGGAGAAGACGCCTCGAAAAACGCATCCCGCAGATCGATGCCGCATTCATTATTCTGCTCGTTCCAGGGATCCGGCGCATGCCCGATGGGATCGCAATGCAGCGTTCCCTCCTTGATCGTACACATATCCTCG
>CANRIP010000053.1 GCA_947630715.1 uncultured Acetatifactor sp. | reverse complement strand
CTGCTTTTCAATTTTTGAGAAAGTAAAGCTGCGCCACAGCCTCGGCAGGCCATCGCGCAGCGATTTTGTTCAATCGGGATCTGGAAGAAAGACACGTTCGCTTTTGCGGTATATTTCAATATGCTGAAATAGAGGGGAGCAGAGATGGTATTGGAAATCAAGGATGATGGAATTTGGTATCATGGTTCAAATGTACAGTTTAATATTTTGAAGGAAGGCAGTACGATCACACAATGGAAAGCGTTGGCGGAAGCTTTTTCTCACCAGCCGACCGTTTTGTGCTGTGACGACAATGGAAAAATATCTCATAACGGTATCGAAAAAGGGTACTTATATGTTATTGACGAACCCATAAAGGTTGGAGTTGATATTTACCAACATCCGAGGACAACGATGGATGTAAATGCAGAATTTCTTACATCCAGACCGTTACAAGTAAAAATGATAGAAGAATTATGAGAAGTTTTTAAAGATAGTGATTTATCATATCAATTTTTTATCAACAGTTTTGCATTTGTTTGTTCTTAATATTGGACTATTTTCTGCAAAATACAAAACACCCATTGTAGGCAAAATTGGCTTGCTGTTTGCAACATTATGTTTTGCAGCATTTACCTATTTTGCGTTTCTAATGCCAGAGAACGGATTACCCCCTGTTTTATTCAGTTGATTATGATGAATACAAAATGGGTATTGGAGCCGTTTTATCACGGTCAACCGCTATTCGGAGGGATTTGCAGTGAAAGCTATCAACAAGACTATTATTGATGCAATTATAAAAAAGGCAGAGGCATTGTGCCCTGATTCTCTGGCGTTAATTGGCATATACGGTTCCGTTGCTACCGGAGATGAATACAAAAAATCCGATCTTGATTTAATGATTTTGATCAATGATCAAAATGGACAGGTACTGGCTGACGCATTCATATTGGATGATATTGATGTAGGATATGATATTTACTGTACAAGCTGGGATATGCTCGAAAGAGACGCACAGTGTAACCATGCACATTTATCAAAACTATTTGATTCAGTGATCGTTTACTGCAAAGATCAAAGCTCATTAAAGAGACTGGATGAGATCAAGAGAAAAGCAGCAGAGATTCTTGCATCAAACATACGGTTTGATAAGGCTAACGACGCATATTGTGAAGCAAAAAAGAAATTTGCCGAGTCATTTCTTACAGAATCTTTGTCACAAGTCAGGGGCTGTGCAGGAGCCGCCATTATGTTTATAGAAGATGCTGTAATGTTATATCATGGCCAGTATTTCAGAAAAGGAACTAAACGAACCTTTGATGAATTAAGACAGCTTGATCTTCCTTTTGATTTTGAAATCATAATTATGGACATCATCAGAGCAGAGACAGTTGAAAAAATAAGATCCAGACTGACAGAACTTTTGGTTTTGACCAATGAATACTTGAAAATACCGAAACAAAAAGACCTTCCTACTGCAACGAATCTGCGGGGAATTTATGAGGAAATGTATTCTAACTGGAAAAACAAAATGGCAGAAGCGGCAGACAGAGACGATATATATTCTTCCTTTATGAATTTGCTGTCTTTACAAGATATGTTTCATGAGATTGCGGAAAGTATTGAAGTAGCTGATTTTGAGATCATGGACAAATTTGATCCGCAAAATCTTGAAAATAATGTATGCGTTTTTGATAAAGCCATGAGTAACTACCTTGCGGAATATGAAAAAGTGGGGATGCGTCCAAAACATTATAAAAACGTGGAAGAATTTGAGAAAGAGTATTGTTTTACCTGAAATCTGGGGAAAATCTAAACTGCAAACCCGGAATAATGGAATATTTTTCAGGGGTTGCCCAGGGAAACCAAAATTTACTAAAACGCTTGACGTTGTAAACCAAAACGCATATAATAAGAGCGTAATCGAAAGGAGATGATCACATGGCTACAACTCCTACTCAAGTCCGCATCGATGCGGATATCAAGCGTGAGGCAATGGCGCTCTTTAACAGCCTCGGTTTGGATATGTCGGGCGCGGTGAATCTGTTCCTGCACCAGTGCGTCCTTCGCGGTGGATTGCCCTTTGCTGTGGAGGTTCCGCAGTACAGTGACAAAACGCTCGGCGCGATGGCGGAGGCCAGAAGAATATCCCGCGACCCTGACATCAAGGGATACAGCAACATGGATGAGTTAAAGGCGGTGCTTGACGACTGATGTACCGGGTCAAATTCACCACGACTTACAAGAAAAGCTATAAGCTGCTCATCTATCTGATTGAAAACGATGTGCTGACCCTGACTCTTGTGGACACAGGCTCACATTCCGATATTTTCAAAAGATAAAATACCTCGAAGTAAACGGACTACGCGTATGAAGATATGCGCGGTCCGTTTACTATATGTCAAATTATTCCTATTTCCAGATGAACAGGAATTTACTTGTAAGCGGTTTTTGTGTATTAGGCGATAATATATTCCTGGTACTGATGATCAGTTGTTTTTTTCGACCGGATAATCTGGTGCTTTTATCGGGAATGATTCTTGTGTTTTCCTTTATGACTTTATTTATCAATAATTGTTTCATGATGAGATATCCCATGAGACAGCGCTATATCAATTTGTTTTTTATATTAATTGCACTTCAAATTCCCATACTTAACATATGGATTCTGGGTAAGAGTATCAGGGCAGGAAAAATGAATTGGGAGAACATGAATTATGAATCAAAAAGCAGTATTAATTCTTCAGAATGTTACTAAACTGTATGATGATCATCATGGAATTCAATCCATTTCCTCCGTCATCCATCAAGGTGAAATCCTCTCTATTATTGGCCCTAACGGAGCAGGAAAAACAACTTTAGTAAAGTGTATAGCCGGTTTATTGCAGCCGTCTGAAGGCTCCATTTTGTTATCGGGCGTAAGTACTTCTGAGCGAAAATGTAAACCACAAATTGGTTATATGCAAAGCAATTTGGATTTTTACGATAAAATGACATTATATGAAATATTAGATTTTATCTGCAAGGTTAAATATCAGGGTGCAGTGAAAAAGTAAATTCCACCAGAGGATTGGAGAGTGGAATTAAAATTTCATTTTTATCAGGGACAATACCTGAAAGAACAGGATTGTCAGTGAGAATTCCGTATGTTACAATAAAAAAAGAAATGGTTCTGACAGCAGGCCGGTTATCGTTTACAATGCCGCCGGAAATGGGGAGGGAAGACAGGATGGAAGAAGTGATTCTGAGTACGCCCTGCGGAGAGGTCAAAGGCGTGAAAGGGAAGGACGGGGAGTTCTTCCAGGGAATTCGTTATGGGACGGCGAAACGGTTTCAACTGCCGGAACCCGTGACCCATTGGGACGGAGTTTATGACGCCACCAAACAGGAGTTGAACTGTTTCCAGTATGATACTTTCCGGACGGAAGCAAAGGATGCAAACAATTTTTATTATGAGGAATTCCGCAAAGGGAAAACATTCCTGTATGAAGAAAACGCTTTGACGTTGAACCTTGTGAAACCGGTGGAGGGCGAAAACTGCCCTGTTTTGATTTTTATCCATGGAGGCGGCCATGAGACGGGAACGGTGGGAGAGCTGCCTCATGGGGATACGATGGAATACGCGAAACGAGGGATCGTGTTTGTGTCGGTGGGGTACAGGCTGAACGTTTTTTCTCTTTACCGAAGCGCAAATTACGGCCTTCATGACCAGCTTACGGCAATCCGGTGGGTGCATGACAATATCAAAGCCTTCGGCGGCGATCCGGAACGGATTACGATCATGGGGCAGTCCGCCGGGGCCATGTGTGTGACGGATCTTTTGTATACGCAAGCCTTGAAGGGCATTGTCAAGGGAGCCGTCATGCTTTCCGGCGCAGGAATGATTCCCAAGATCGTCCGCCCGTATACCGGGGAAGAATCCAAAAGTTTCTGGGACGAAGTGAGGGAGCGGGCCGGCGCAAAGGATGAGGAAAGCTTTCGCAGCCTTCCCGCCGCGGATATCTGGGAGGCATGGTACCAGGTGTCCCGGGAGCATAACGACATGCATTACCTTCAGCCCGGAATCGACGGAACCATCATTCCCAAGCTGCCTCAGGAAATCCGCAGGGACGGAACGGATCTGGATATTCCGTTGATGATGGGCGTGACCTCTCAGGATTTTATGCCTTATCTGATTTTTGAGCTTGCCTACGGCTGGGCGAAACGCAACGCCAGGGAAAACAGGCAGCCTGTGTACGGGTTCTTCTTTGACAGGCAGCTTCCGGGAAACCGTTATAAAGCCTTTCACGCCGCGGATCTGTGGTACTTCTTCGGGAACATGGACCGGTGCTGGAGGCCCTTTGAGAAGACGGACTATGAGCTGAGCGCCCAGATGATCGATTACACGGCGGAGTTTGTGAAAAAACAGGATCCCAACCGGGAGGGACTGCCCAGATGGGAACCGGTGTCCAGGAAACAAAAAGGATTCCGTAAGTTCGACGGTTTCTCCCAGGGTTATGCCTCCCCCTTTGAATGCCGGAAAAAGCTGCTCCATACCTTTCTGCGGGACAAGGGGCCCATGTAACATTACGGTTTCTTATCCGTTCCAGGATACAAAAAAGATACATTCCCGGTTTATTCTATCAGGCAGAAGGACGCACCGTATGCCGTCTTCCCGAAAGAGTAAGCCGGTCTTTGTTGTATAGAAACGAATAACAACTCAACGGCATATTCCAAAGAGTAAGCCGGTTTTTGCTGTATAGAAACGAATAACAACTCAACGGTATATGCCAAAGAGTAAGCCGGTCTTTGCTGTATAGAAACATACAACAACTCAACGGCATATGCCAAAGGGAAGGGCGGCGGGCGTCAGGATGCGCACGGAAATCAACGCTGTGCGGCGGTTAGATTCTGTGCAGAAACGAGGAACGGAATGATCAAAATACTGATTGCGGAAGATGAGGAGCCCATCGCCAATCTGATCAAAATCAACCTGCGGAGAGCCGGCTATCAGTGCGTCTGGGCGGCGGACGGGAAACAGGCGGCGGATCTGATGGACAGGGAAAAATTCGATCTGATGCTCCTTGACGTGATGCTGCCGCAGATCAACGGCTATGAGCTGATGGAGTACGCAAGCGCCATCGAGCTGCCCGTGATTTTCCTGACCGCTCTTGGCAGCACGGAAAATAAGGTAAAGGGCTTGAAAATGGGGGCGGACGATTATCTGACCAAACCTTTCGAGATTGTGGAACTGCTGGCGCGGGTGGAGGCCGTTTTGAGAAGATATCACAAGACGGAGTCTGTCTTTGAAGTGTTTGACGTGGTCATCAACGCGGATTCCCGCAGCGTTACCAGAAACGGGGAGCCGATCTCCCTTACCATGAAGGAGTTTGATCTGTTGCTTCTGCTGGCCCGGAACCGAAATATCGCCTTGTACCGGGAAACCATTTATGAAAACGTATGGGGAGGGGAATATATGGGGCAGAGCAGGACGGTGGATCTGCATATCCAGAGACTAAAGAAAAAACTGAACTGGGATACGGAAATTTCAGCGGTCTATAAGGTCGGTTACCGTCTGGAGGGCGAGACACATTCATGAAATTTGCGGACAAGCTGTTTTTTACCATGCTGTTTCTGCTGACGATTGTTTTTACTATCTTCGGCGTTTGGATGATGCAGGCGGATTTTTCCCGAATGCTGAACAGGGAAATGGAGCATGGGAACCACGAGAGCAGAATGTTTCATTTTCTGTTTGAGACGGGGTACCGGGAAACGGAAGACTTTGGGGAAGATCTGGCCGTCAATATGACGATGGAAAGCGTTGCGAAAAACGTAGAGCGAAACGGCAGCCGCTGCTTTGTGATGAAACAGGACGGCGCTTTTTATTATGGCGAGGATTTTGTGAAAAGCCTGGATTTTGAGGAAGAAGTAAGAGAGCTTGCGTCCACCCTGGGGGATCAGGTTTACGCCGCCTGTGTGCGGAGAGCGGACGACGGCTATTACATGCTCGGCATTTCGGTGGCGGAAACCAGGGACTCCTGCGTATACCTGGGAATGTGCAGGGAACTGACCCCCATTTATCAGGATCGGCAGGGATTGCTGGATCAGTACGGCATAGCGCTGATCTGCCTTCTGGCTGCGGGCGGCGTCGGCATTTATCTGCTGTCCCGATATATTACATGGCCCATCAGCAACCTGAATAAGCTGGCCGGAAGAATCGCGGAGGGAGAATTCGATCTGCGTTCCCATAACAAAAGCGGGGACGAGGTAGGATCCCTTGCGGGGAACTTCAACCGCATGGCGGATCGGCTGGTGGCGCAGATGGAGGAAAAAACCAGAGAGGCAAGGCAGAAGGAAGATTTTACCACGGCCTTTGCTCATGAGCTGAAGACGCCGCTTACGTCCATTATCGGATATGCGGATATGTTAAACTCCGTGGAGCTGTCGGAGCAGGAAAAGAGAGAGGCCTATTATTACATTTACAGTCAGGGGAAAAGGCTGGAGAGCCTTTCCCATAAGCTTTTGGAGCTGGCGGGCATGAATCGCGGAACCGAGAGTTTCCGTCCGGTTTCCACCAAATCTCTGGAGGGAAATATCCGCACTACCATGAGGCCCATCTGGAGGAAACGGGGCATCCGGGGGAAAGTGGATCTGGACAGGGGCACCATTTTGGGGGACGAGGAGCTTTTGCTGTCCCTTTTTTATAATCTGCTGGACAATGCCGTAAAAGCCATGGATAAGGAGAAGGAAGGCTTTATTCTGTTAAAGGGAACAGTTCTTCCGGAAGGGTATGAAATCAAGGCCGTGGATAACGGCCGCGGCATTCCCAGGGAGGAAATCGGGCATATCACGGAAGCCTTTTATATGGTGGACAAATCCAGGTCCCGAAGGGAAGGCGGCGCGGGCATCGGGATGGCGCTGTGCGAAAAAATCGCCCGGCTGCACGGGGCGGATCTGGAGATCGACAGCAACGTGGGGGAGGGAACCGTGATCAAGGTTCGATTCCCGTCCCCCGAAACTTTTCAAGCATAGGAACCCGCTTTCAGAAAGCGACGGCATGTGAAGAATGGAACAGAGAAAAGAAAAGCAAAAACAACATCAGGATAAGCCGAGACAACATCCGGAAAAGTCAAAACAACAGTCAAAACAACATCAGGAGAAACCCAAACAACATCAGAATAAGCCCAAGCCACATTCGGACAAACCGAAACAGCATCCGGATCAGGCAAAGCGGAAGGGAAGGATCCTGTACTCGGTATGCGCGCTTGTTCTGGTCGTTTTGGTTTTGTGCGCCCTGTTTCTCCCCAGGTTTCTGTTTTCCCTTCAGGACGATCTGCTCTGCCGGCAGAATCTGCCGGTGGATCAGGAAGAATTTGACGTGACGGTGTTAAGCGCAGACTATGAGCCGTCGCTGAAGGAAAGGCTTTTGCGGTTTGCTTCCGGCCTTGCGCAAGGGAATTCGTATTATGTGTCCGAGCAGGTATTGACGCCCAACGAGGAAATCCTTTCCCGGGTGGTGGCGACAGAAGAAACGGACAGTTTCCTGAATCAGACGCCCTATTACGTCATGTACAACCTGGGGCTGGCCGGCGGGTTTCATTCGGTGAAATCCCAGAAGTCAATGTCAATCGACTGCTGGAAACAATATACGGTGTATGGGGACGATCTGTCTGAAGGAGTGAATTTTATCCTCTGGTACCTGGAAATAACGGATTCTTATCTGCGGATGAAGCTTCTTCTGGACGCCCAGGACTTTACCATTTACGGAATGTGCATAGAGGATCTTGAAAACATATTTTTCTACGATATCGACCACATCCGGGACGCTGCAGAAAGGATCGGCAATACATACGAAGTCTGGGAAACGGACTGGGTTATGATTCTGTCTTATTACCAGTGCATCGACGAGGAGGAACTGCGGGAACTGGAAGAAATCGGTTTTTCGTCCAAGGAGCGCTACGACTGGGAGGGAGACACGGTTGTCTCCAGGGAAGAATCTCTGCGTAAGATTTTGGAACTGATGGAGCGGCAGGAGATCATCACCTATCCCACGGAGGATGTCTGTTTCATGCGGCTGCCCTGCGACGACAGGGAATTAAAACTGAGTATCCGGATCTTTTCGGAAAGCGGTAAGGAGCCCTCGGCTTACACGAACGGAAAACCTACCCGGATCAGTTATTTCGGCCTGGATGACATCTGCGATCTGGTGCCGGAAATGAAACAAAGATTATAAGGGATGTCTGCATAAAACGCCTTACCCGCCGATATATTTTTACAAAACGGCAGGGGAGGATGTTACTGCCTTGAAACTGAACCGGATGCTGGAGAGAGCGGATGCTTTTGTCTGGGGGCCCTGGATGCTTGCCTTCTTGCTTGGCACAGGGATCTGGCTGATGATCAGAATGAGATTCCTGCCTCTCAGGAATCTGAAATACGCTTTGAAATGCGCCGTCAGCGGCGACGCCAAAACGAACGGGAAAAAAGGGGGCATCTCGTCCTTTTCCTCACTGATGACGGAACTGGCCATCACCATCGGGACAGGCAATATCATAGGAGTTGCCACCGCCATGGCTCTGGGCGGGCCGGGCGCTCTTTTCTGGATGGTGTTCACAAGCCTGATCGGCCTGGCCACCAAGCTGGCCGAAAGCACCCTTTCCGTGGCCTGGCGGACCAGGAACCGAAAGGGAGAGCTTGTGGGCGGGCCCATGTATACCTGTGTCCGCGCCATCGGCGGCAGAAAGGGGAAATTTCTGGGCGTCTGGTTCGCTGTCCTGGCGGTGCTTGCCTCTCTGGGGATCGGCAATATGACCCAGTCCAATTCCATAGCGGACGCCTTCTGGCATTCCTTCGGCATCCCGAAGGCAAAAACCGGGCTGGT
Organism: uncultured Acetatifactor sp.; assembly: GCA_947630715.1. Classification (GTDB taxonomy): domain Bacteria; phylum Bacillota; class Clostridia; order Lachnospirales; family Lachnospiraceae; genus Acetatifactor. The sequence goes on along the minus strand of CANRIP010000053.1, from coordinate 111 downwards.
GGTGACGATTCTCACCATTCTGGTGACCCTGGGGGGCATCCGCGTGATCTCCGGGGTGACAAAGATCCTGGTGCCGGCGATGGGGCTTTTGTATCTGATGGGTTCCTTTGC
>CANRIP010000052.1 GCA_947630715.1 uncultured Acetatifactor sp. | reverse complement strand
AGAAATATCCGATTATAACCATGTTGCCGTTATGCTCTGCCCGCAAGCCATGAGCGTGGATCGCTTCTTTGATCGGGACGATCCTGAAAAGAAATTTATCTTGGATGTGATCAAAAGCTGTGATAATCCCGAAGCCGTTATGGAAAATTATAGGCGCGGACTTGCCCTCATTAATAGTCAAAAGCATTATGATGAATTAGCTGACAGCGGTTTTTTCACGATCGTCAGAGAAGATAATGGGGTAGATACCAAAGAAGAAGTCTGCGATGCAATAGCAAAACATTTTGGATTATACAAATAAATATCTTTTTGTATCAAAATCGCAAGAAACATAGACCCGGCATGTGAGACGGACTATCGGTGGCATTGTTGTCATGCAGCGAGTAATCAGTAATCGGTGATATGACAAGACAGACAAGGCAGACAGGACAGACAAGGCAGACAAGGCAGACAAGGCAGACAAGGCAGACAAGACAGACAAGATAGACAGGACAGACAAGGCAGACAGGACAGACAAAACAGACAAATGAGACAGAACAGGAGGCTTGAGAGAAAATGGATCACAAACCCTATGATTTTGATAAAATGACCGACAGGCGCGGCTGGGGATCTCTGAAATGGGACGTTCCGGAGAGAGAACTTCCCATGTGGGTGGCTGATATGGATTTTGAAACCGCCCCGGAGGTGGCGGCGTATATCGCGCAGCGGGCCGCCCACGGGATCTTTGGGTATTCCGTGGTGACCCAGGACTGGTACAGGGCTTATCAGGACTGGTGGGAACGCAGGCATCATTTTCAGATGGAGCGGGAATGGCTGGTGTTCTGCACCGGAGTGGTGCCCGCGATTTCCAGCGTGGTGAGAAAGCTGACCACCGTGGGCGAAAAGGTACTGGTGCAGACGCCTGTATACAACATTTTCTTCAATTCCATCCGCAATAACGGCAGAGTGATCCTGGAGAGCCCGCTGCTCTATGACGGGGAGGGATATTCCGTGGATTGGGAGGATCTGGAGAACAAGCTTGCCGATCCTCAGACGACGCTGTTTTTGTTATGCAATCCTCACAACCCTGTGGGAAAGATCTGGGAGAGGGAGACGTTAGAGCGGATCGGACAGTTGTGTGAGAAATACCATGTGCTGGTGCTCTCCGATGAGATCCACTGTGATTTAACGGATCCGGGATTTGAGTATATCCCCTTTGCTTCCGTGTCGGAGGCATGCAGGATGAACAGCATTACCTGTATCGCGCCGACCAAGGCCTTTAACCTGGCGGGGCTCCAGACGGCGGCTGCGGTGGCGCCGAATCCCGTCATCCGGCATAAGATGGATCGGGGGCTGAATACGGACGAAGTGGCGGAGCCTAACGCGTTTGCCGTGGGAGCGGCGGTGGCTGCATTTACCAGAGGGGAGCCGTGGCTGGACGAGCTGCGCCGGTACCTGTTTGAAAACAAAAAGCTGGTCAGGGACTTTCTGGAGCGGAATATTCCGGGGATCAGGGCGGTGCCCTCTCACGCCACATATCTTTTATGGCTGGACTGCAGCCGGATCACGGAAGACGCCGCGTCTTTGGCGGAATTTATCCGTAAGGACAGCGGCCTGTACCTGACCCCGGGGGAGGAATACGGAAGCTGCGGCCGCAGTTTCCTGCGCCTGAACACCGCCTGTCCCAGAGCGAGACTGGAAGAAGGGCTGGAACGGTTACGGCGGAGCGCGGCGGCGTACGGGGAGCAATTCCCCCGGAAATAAGGGAATACAAAGGACTTACAGGGCTGTCCGGACCGCGGAACGCGGCGGGACAGCCCTTTTGCATCCGGCGCTTTTGGGATCAGACCGTCGGGATGCGCAGTACCTGGCCGATTTGCAGAGAACTGCTGGTGAGGCCGTTGATTCGCATAATTTCTTCCACGGTGGTGCCATATCTGCGGGCCAGATTCCAAAGGGTGTCGCCGGCGCGCACGGTATAATCCACATAAGGAGACTGCGAAACGGGGATGCGCAGCACCTGGCCGATTTGCAGTACATTGCTGGAAAGCCCGTTCAGGCGCTTGATCGCCTCCACGGTGGTGCCGTACCTGCGGGCGATCAGCCAGAGAGTGTCCCCCGCCCGCACTGTGTAGGTAACGGATCCCGTATCGGGGCCGGGCATGGGAACGTTTTCCTGAATGCCCAAATACACGCGGTACAGAGCCTCCCAGGTGCGGGAACCCACGATGCCGTCCGGATCCAGTTGGTTAGCCCGCTGGAACGCCACCACGGCCTCTCTGGTCTTGCTGCCGAAAATGCCGTCCTGGACGGGGGCGGGAATGCCGGGATCATACTGGGATAACACGTTGAGCAGGTATTGCAGCGTCACCACATCCTGACCGCCGGATCCTTGCCGCAGGGTAACGGACGGGGGAACGGTGCCGATCCCGAGGGTATTTCCCTCGCTGTCCAGCTCCGCCAGCCGCGTCACCGCCGTGAACAGGCTGGAAATCCGATACCAGGTGGCTTTTCCGACAATGCCGTCCGGGGTCAGATTGAAAATGCTCTGGAATTTTTGGACAGCGGCCTGTGTGCTTTGCCCGAACACGCCGTCCGCATCGGTGATGGCGGGGATGGCGGGATAATTTTGCCGGATTCTGTTTAAATAGGTCTGTATGGTTTGAACGTTGAGGCCGGTGCTGCCGGTGCGCAGGGCGGTCCCGGGGTAGGAGGAAGGGGCGTTGACCACAATGTTCGTCTCGGCGATTTCAATATCGTCAGGATAGTAATAACGCAGGATCTGCAAGGGTGAATACCCCTGGTTGGCCAGCGAAACCGTACCCCATTGGGACAGTCCCGGGCAGGAGGTTGTGGAACCGTTGCAGAAGGACGTGAAATAAGGAGCGTTCTGCCCCTGTCTGCGGACGTATTCGCCGAACAGTTCATCCACAATCCGGCTGATGCTGTCATAAATAGGGTGGCCGGGGACATAATACTGATCGTAAGCGGTGCTGTTGGTAATATCAAAGGAATAGCCCTGCCCGGTATACCATTCGGTATACACCCTGTTCAGGGCAAAGGTCATGATGGCGTAAATGTTTGCCCGGAGCGCGGCGTCGGGCCATGTGGGGTAGATTTCGCTGCTGGCCACGTTTTTCACATACTCCTGAAAAGAGGTCTGGACGTTGGCGGCATAGGAGTCCGGGGCTCCAAGGTGGACGGTGATGGGATTGGGAATGACCACCTGACGCAAGATTCGGGCGTCCTCTGAAGTCCCCTGCTGATTCCAGGGCTCGCTGCCGGCTGCCGCCGGAGGGCCTATGGAGATGCTGGTTCCCGATTCTCGGCGGGTCTGTTGTTCCTGCAATGGGATCAGCGCCACGGGCAGGGTGGCAAGTTCGTCTTCATAAATCGGAATTTCTGTGACGGAAAGAGGCTGAAATCCTTCCGCGTTTACGGTTACGCTGTAATCTGCGTAGGGCTGTTGGGCGTAGCCGGGATCCTGCGAAAGACTGCGATCCAGGGTTTCCAACGCCGTCACCGGCGTTTCGCCGCTTTCATCCGTAGTAAGACGGTGGAGCGTATTTCCCTCGTTATCCAGAATGCGCACCTGTACGCCCTCCAGGGGGATTGTGTCCTGGGCGGTACGCACCTGTATCTGTAAATATCCTGTGGCCATATTTACTTTCCCTTTTTTAACTGCTTATGATATTCATATGACGGAAATCGGGAAGGGTTCCGGTTTCCGCGGCACTTTTGCGACGCGATTGTCAGCAAAACGGAAAAAATACCGGAAAACCTGAATTTTAAAAATGGGAAAGCTTGTCGTTTTTCATCTGACAGAGGGTATGACGGATACGTCATATCGCAAAAACAGGCCGCATCCGGGGGACAGGAAACATCTTTTTGATAAAAGGAAAGGAATCCGGGCATCCTATGTTTTCAGGGGGGAAACTCCATGCCGGAAATCCCCGGCTTTTTTTCAAAGGAAATAAATGCCGGGAAACACTTGACTTTTTCTAACGGAAAGGGTATGATAATCATTGTTGCAGACAGGACGTCTGCAAAAAGGATATGTGCGTTTAGCTCAGTTGGATAGAGCGTTTGGCTACGGACCAAAAGGTCGGGGGTTCGAATCCTCTAACGCACGTTGGTTGAAACGGCGGAAACCTTGGAGCGGAGGTTTCCGCTGTTTGTCTTTACTCTGAGGGAAAAAACAGGTATAATAAAGCGAGTATCTTACCCCGGGACAAAGGAGAGAGCCGGCCTTGGAGAGCGGGGCGCGGGCTTGGAAACAGGACGGGGGGCAAGGCTGGGGGAAGGGAGCGTACCGCCGGATGATCGATGAGGAAGCTGCGTCACGGAACAGACGAATCTGCAAGCGATGCCTGACCCGGGATATGGCGGGGCAGGAGGAATATTTCCGCTCGCTGCATGATTATATTGAAAATATGGATCCTGATATCAAAGCGCCGGAGCAGGTATATGAAACGCGGCTGTCGGTATGCCGGGAGTGTGATCTTTTGTTTCAGGGCATGTGTAAAAGCTGCGGCTGCTATGTGGAGCTTCGGGCTGCGGTGGGAACAAACGGCTGTCCCTGGAAAAAATGGTAACGGAATGAGGTAGAATACATGAACAGGAAGGACTTTTTGGAAAAACTCAGACAGGCGCTGAACGGCCGGGTTTCTCCCGATGTGGTTACGGACAATCTGCGCTATTACGAGGATTATATCAACACGGAAATCCGCAAGGGAAGGACGGAGGAGGAAGTGTTAAAGCAACTGGGGGATCCCAGGCTGATTGCGAGAACCATCATTCAGACGCACGGAAACGGCCGAAACGGGAAAGGGAGAGCCGCGGACGTAAACGGCGATGCCCGTACATATTCCTCCGGCGGGGAAACCGACGGGCAGGAGGATGATGACGGGGAAAGGCGTTACGGTTTCCGGCTGCCCGGCTGGGCCCTGGGAATCATCCTGCTGTCGGTGGCGGTGCTGGTGGTCATGGGTGTGCTTTCCTTTGTGTTTTCCGTGGTTTCCATCCTGTTTCCCGTTATTCTGATCATTGCGGCGGTGGCCTTTGTGGTAAAGCTGTTTCGAGACTGGATTCACTGAGAAACGCCGGGAAGGGGAAAAGCAGATGAGCCATCGGCAACCGATGGCTCATCATGAGGGGAGTATAAATATTATAAGGGGTGCAAACAGATAGATGAAGAAGATCTGTTTACAAGTAAATTATAAGATTTTACGCCGCAAAAATCAATACCTAAATAGTACCAAAGTACCATCATTTTTCGGGCATAATTTTTGTGAGTTTTTGACATACTACCTCCTGTAACTGATAACCAGCAGGTGGTAAACGCTTTGTTTTCACTGCGTAAGGCTTATGAAAAGCCAGGGCTGCCTGACGGCAAAAAAGCTGCGTGATGGCAGCGGAAAAGAGGAATCATGGACAACAATAAGTACAACAACAGCAACAACTCTGAGAACTGCAAGAACAGCCAGAGCCAGAACAGCCAGAATCAGAACAATAACCAGAAGAACAATCAGAACAGCCAGAACAAGAATAACAGCCAGAATCAGAACAACCAGAACAGCAATTACTAAGCCGTCCGGCTGAAGGCTGTATCCGGCAGGAACGCGGCCGGTCAAGCGGAAACATCGGGGAGATCAGTTCTCCCCGATGTTTCTATTTACACGGGAGCAGAAAAATTGTATACTGTTAATGCTGTTAAGAGAGGGAAGCCGCGTCCGGCGGCGGTGAGGAAACGTATGAACAGATTGGAACTGATTGCGCCCTGTCATTTTGGTGTGGAAGCGGTGCTGAAACGGGAGATCACGGAGCTTGGATACGATGTGACGGAAGTCTCGGACGGCCGTGTGACCTTCCTGGGGGACGGAGAGGCCCTGTGCCGTGCCAATATCTTCTTGCGGACGGCGGAGCGGATCCTGATCCGGGTCGGCAGTTTCCCGGCGGAAACCTTTGAGGAACTGTTTCAGGGGACAAAGTCCCTGCCCTGGGAGGAATACATACCCCAAAACGGAAAATTCTGGGTGGCGAAGGCCGCCAGCGTAAAATCGAAACTGTTCAGTCCTTCCGACATCCAGTCGGTGATGAAGAAGGCCATGGTGGAGAGGCTGAAGGACAAATACGGGGTATCCTGGTTCCCGGAGGACGGCGACAGCTTTCCGGTCAGGGTTTTTCTGTGGAAGGATCAGGTGACGGTGGGGCTGGACAGTACGGGGGAATCCCTGCACAAGAGAGGCTACCGGAAACTGACGGCCAAGGCTCCCATTGCGGAAAACCTGGCGGCGGCGCTGATTCTTCTCACGCCCTGGAAAAAGGACAGGATTCTGGTGGATCCGTTCTGCGGCAGCGGAACCATCCCCATCGAGGCTGCCATGATGGCCGCGGGGATCGCGCCGGGGATGAACCGGAGTTTCACGGCGGAGAGCTGGGGGCATGTGGCGGACCGCAAGCTGTGGTATCAGGCTGTGGACGAGGCGGAAGAACAGATCGATCTGACCGTGGATCCGGATATTCAGGGATATGACATTGACGACGCCATGGTTGGGATTGCCCGGGAAAACGCCAGGCTGGCGGGGGTGGAGCAGCTCATCCACTTCCAGAGACGGGGGATTGACCAGCTCAGTCACCCGAAAAAATACGGTTTTTTGATTACCAATCCTCCCTATGGAGAGCGCCTTCAGGACAGGAAGGAAATGCCGGCTCTTTACCGCGCCATCGGAGAGAGGTTCCGGGCGCTGGACTGCTGGAGCATGTACCTGATTACTTCCTATGAAAACGCGGAACAGGATATCGGCCGTAAGGCTGACAAAAACAGGAAAATCTATAACGGCATGATGAAAACCTACTATTATCAGTTCTCCGGGCCCAAGCCGCCCGGAGCCGGACCGGGAAACCTGCGGAAGACATGAAAAAAAGAAAAAGGGAAAAAAATGCGGAACAACAGAATATGCGTCTCTCCCTGTGGCTGTGGGTAACGCTGTTTGGCGTCTGCATGGCCGTGATGCTTTGGTACGGCAGGGGGAAAACCATCGTGATTGCGGATCTTTCCCAGGATGAGGCGGATCTGCGCTCCGGCCAGGAGGAGGACGACGGCGGGCGAAACGCCCTGATCTTACAGCAGGACGACGGCGCGCCCGGCTGCTTTCGGGTGCCGATCCCAAAGGGCGTCAAGCCGGAACAGGTTGTTATTGAAAACCGGTACACGGACAGGGAGCTGTGGATCTGCATTCAAAGCCAGGATCCGTCCGTCTACGGCGAAAACCCGGTTTCGGGGGACGTCAGCCGGATCCGGGAGGGGTTCCTCCAGGTCCGGGAGTCGGATCTGCTGCTGCGGCTGAAGATGGACGGCGTGATGGAATATCGCAGCACCATGGAAGGGAATGGGCTGACCGTGGAGTGCTATGACCCCCATGAGGCTTATGAATATTTGGTGGTTCTGGATCCGGCGGGAGGCGGAAACGACGGGGGCACAGACCCGGGAGACGGCTGCGGGAAGGAACTGCCTCTGGAAGTGGCAAAACGGGTGCAGCGCTGTCTGGACATGCCGGAAGTCAAGGTGTACCTGACCAGGTCGGAGGACGTGGAGGTAAGCGAAGAAGACCGGGTGGGTCTGTGGGAGGCGCTGCATGCGGATCTTTATATCCGGCTGAGCGTGTCGGCGGATGAGGGCAATCCCGATCTGTACGGGCTCCTGGGATATTACAATGAGGAATATTTTATCCCCGGGTTCGGGAATGTGCAGCTTGCGGATGCGGTTACAAGGCAGACGGCCATCGCCTCCAGCAACCGGGCGCTGGGACTGCGGCCGGCGGGAGAAGACAGCATTCTGCTGGAGATCGCCGCGCCGGCGGCGGAGCTGTCCCTGGGTTACCTTTCCAATCCCAAGGAGCGGGCCCTGATGCAAAAGGAGGACTATCGGGACAGGCTGGCCGCGGGAATTGCCGCGGGCATCAGGGAGGCCTGTGAAAAGCTGGACGGGCTTTCCCGGGCCGGGGAAAGATAAAGGCCCGTCCACATGCCGGGCGTTGCGCCGCCCGCGGGGGCGCAAAAACGACAAAGGAAGGTTTGGTGGGAGAAACAATGAGCGGAATCAGAAGAATCCTGTTCGCCACGGGCAATCAGGGGAAAATGCGGGAGGTAAGGAGCATTCTGGCGGACACGGGCGCGGAGATCTTCTCCATGAGCGAGGCCGGCATTTCCGCGGATGTGGAAGAAAACGGCGGCACCTTTGAGGAAAACGCGCTGATCAAGGCAAGGGCCGCAGCCGCCGCGTGGAATGACGGACAGGGGGCGGTTTTGGCGGACGATTCCGGCCTGGAGGTGGACGCCCTGGGCGGAGAGCCGGGAATTTATTCCGCGCGGTATCTGGGGGAACAAACCTCCTACGGGATCAAAAACCGGGACATTATCGCCAGGCTGGACGGTGTGCCGGAGGAAAAGCGGACCGCCCGCTTTGTCTGCGCTATCGCCGCGGTGCTGCCGGACGGCCGGGAGTTTACGGTGCGGGATACCATAGAGGGGCGGATCGGGTATGAACAGAAAGGGGAAGGCGGATTCGGGTATGACCCCATCTTTTATGTGCCGGAGTTTGGCAAGACAACCGCTGAGATGGACGCGGAGGAAAAGAATCGGGTCAGCCACAGAGGGAAAGCGCTGTCCCATATGAAAGAGGTACTCAGCAGGAATGAAGGTTTTGATCGTCAGTGACACTCATCGGAAAAATGATAATTACTTTACTGTGGTGGAGAAGGAACGTCCGGATATGGTCATTCACTGCGGGGACGCGGAGGGAAGCGAATACGCGCTGACCCAGGGGGCCCAGTGCCCCGTGTACATAGTGCTTGGAAATAACGATTACTTTTCCAATCTTCCCAGGGAGCTGGATCTGGAGATCGGCCCCTACAAAGTATGGGTGACCCACGGGCACAATTACTATGTTTCCATGGGAAACGAACATATCAGGCGGGAGGCGCTTGTCAAAGGGGTGGATATCGTCATGTACGGACATACCCACAGACCGTCGGTGGACCGAAGCGGCCCGGTGACGTCGGTGAATCCCGGCAGCCTGTCCTATCCCAGACAGGAGGGGCACAGGCCCTCTTACGCGGTTATGGAACTGGGAGGGGAGGACGGATTTCACATCCGGATGGAGTATTTGTAATCCGGCGGGAGAGCGGACGGGCCCGGGCGGGTCATCCGGCCCCGGGGAGGCCCGGGGGCAGGGAGCGGCCGGCGTAAAAAAGCGGCGCCGCCCTCCGGTTTCGGCTTGACAGCCGCCGCCCATGTGGTCTATAATGTGCTGGTGCCGGCAGCCGCGTCTTTTGCGTCCAGGGCATAAAGGATTGTTGTTTGATCGGGGTGTGGCTCAGTTTGGTCAGAGCGCCTGGTTTGGGACCAGGAGGCCGCAGGTTCGAATCCTGTCACCCCGATTTACGTTTGTTCGGCCGGATGCGGCGCGTGGGCCTGTGGGAACGGGCCGGACAGCCTGCCGCATGGCAACGGCCCGGAGCGGATCAAGGATGAATCAGCGGAAAGTATGGTACAAATGCTCTTACACATTGGACAGAAGGATGTATTTTCAATGGGGCGCGGAGAGCAGGACCCGGGCATCTGTCAGGGTTAAGACCGCCCTGTGGGGAGTGTTCGCGGGAGGCTGCCTCCTTCTCGGGATCCATAATCGAAACAGCGTCCTCCTTCTGCTGTATTTTGTCTTTTTCACCCTGTTTGGGATGTACCGGGGTTTTCTTCGGTGGAGAGTGGCCGCGTCCAGGCAGTATTCCCTTCTGGCAAAGCAATACGGCGGCGAAAACTGGGTCAGAACCGTTTCCTTTGAGACAGACCGGATTGTGCTGGAGGAGGGGAATTTCAGAGCCGATTATCCCTATGAGGACGTTTTGGGGGTAACGGAGCGGAACGGGTATATCAGGATCTTCCTGCGGGGGGATACCGTCCTTCGGCTTTACGGGGATCGCTTTGTCCGGGGAACCTGGGAAGACTGCCGGAAATGGTTAGACGGCAGGACGGCCCGGGAGGGACGAAAAATAGGAGAGAATTGATTTCGCTGTAAGCAACCCATGATAAATAAAGGGATTGCAGAAGCACCTAAAAACAAATCGCCACATGGAA
>CANRIP010000051.1 GCA_947630715.1 uncultured Acetatifactor sp. | reverse complement strand
TGTTGCACTGGCCTTGGAGTCGCCTCCACCGGACGTTATCCGGCATCCTGCCCTGTGAAGCCCGGACTTTCCTCACCCGCGGGCCAAAGCCCGCGGCCGCGATCATTTATCTTACTTGCACGATGATTATTATAGCCCTGAAAGCGGCAAATTGCAAGGGGCTTGGGGCCTCTGCTCCGGCCCTGTAAAGCCCCTGCCTAAATCCTTGGGGCCTCTGCCCTGCCGGACGGCTTATACGTTGAAACAGCTTCCTCCCACAAACTCCCTGCAAATGGAGTTATTGGGAAGGCTCTCGCTGGGAACGCTCAAAAAATAATTCAGGAACTTCAAAAGCCTCTTGGCCTCATAATATTCCGGCGCGTCATGGGGAATCTGGAACAAAAGCGGCTCCGCAAAGGGTTTCAGCACCGCCAGCTCATAAATCAGCGCGGAGTTGAACATGGCGTCCGCCCCCTCCTGATACGGGAAGATATTTTCTTCCTCCCCCCGCCGCACGGACGGCCACATCTGAATGGTGCGCTGAGCGCTGGAGCCTCTTGTCCTGGCGTCCCGGACCATCCTGCGAAGCAGCCGCCCGTCGGTGGTCGGGATCCGGTTATGGTTATCCACGTTCAGGGTGGTCAGGGCGCTGATATAAATCTTGAATTTGCTCTCCTGGGGCAAGGCGTAGGACATTTTGTCATTGAGGCCGTGAATGCCTTCTATCACCAGGATATCGTCCGCCGCAAGCTGCAGCACGTTTCCATGATATTCCCGCTTGCCGATTTTGAAGTTAAAGGTGGGAAGCTCCACCTTCTCCCCGGAAAGCAGCCGCACCATATCCTCATTGAACCGCTTGACGTCGATTGCCTCCAGACATTCAAAGTTATAATCCCCGTTTTCATCCCTCGGCGTTTTCTCCCGGTCCACAAAGTAATCGTCCAGCGCGATCGGATGAGGCGTCTTCCCCAGCGTCCTCAACTGAATGGAAAGCCTGTGGGAAAAGCTGGTTTTGCCGGAGGAAGACGGCCCGGCGATCATCACGAACCTGACGTTTCCCCGGCGTACAATTTCCTTTGCGATCTCGCCGATTTTGCGCTCCTGCTCCGCCTCCTGCACCAGAATCAGCTCGCTCATGGATCCCCGGCAGATCTGGTCATTTAAATCCCCCACCGTCTCTATGCCGGCAGTCCGCCCCCAGTCCTCCGAGGCTTCCATGGTCTGAAACAGCTTTTTGCGCTCCTCAAATGGTTCCACGATTCCAGGCCTTGCCTTCGTGGGAAGGAGCAGCATAAAGCCCTTTTCATAGGGGATCAGCTCAAACCACCGCACATACCCGGCGTTTGGCAGCATATACCCGTAAAAATAATCATAATAGCCGTCCATCTCATAGAGATTGACCGTGGAGCTCATGCGGTAACGAAACAGCCGTTCCTTGTCCTGCATCCCCTTTTCCCGGAACAGCTCCATGGCGTCTTCCAGCGGATAGGTCCGTTTCCGAAAGGGCGTCCGTTTTTCCGAAAGCTCCTTCATCCGTTCCTGCAGCCGCGAGGCGCTTTCTTCGGTGACGGGAATCCGTTCGGGAACGCGCACATAAGTCCCGTGTCCCACCGCGAACTCCACGCAGCTTTGCTGGGCCGCCTCCCATCCGAAGACATCCCCCACCGCTTTTAACAACAGCATGGTGGCCGTGCGCACATAGGTTTTGTACCCCACGTCGTCTCGGGTGGTAAAGAAATCCAGCTCACAGTCCCCCGTCACCTTTTTAAAAAGCTCCCGGATCTTCCCGTTGGCCGCGGCCAGCGCTATCATGCCGTCATACTGATCCTTGAAATCCGCCGCTATGGTCTCGTAAGAAGTCCCCTGGGCGTACTCCCTCTTTTCTCCCCGTACCGTAACGATTGCCATATTTCCTCCCTTTCCACGCCAAAGAGCCGGCGTATCCCCTGGCTGTTTAACCCGCTTGGCAAAGCCGGAGGGCAAGATCCACGTCAGACAGTTCCTCCCCGATCCGGGAAAGCCTCTCCCGCACCCGATCCGTCCTCCTGCCGGCAAGCTCCCGCGCCAGCCCTCTCAAAAGTTCCTCCCGTCCCCGCAGATACTGTTCCATCAGCGGATGGGGAGCGGCAAGCAGCCCTTCCCCAAACCGGTCGCACAATCGAAGAAACGTTTCCGGGTCCAGGGCGGCCCTTTCCGCCAATTCCCGGATCCGCTCCCCGTCGTTTCCTATGCCCGGCACCGCCCGCATGGCAAAATAATACTTTCCGTCTTCGAGAACCATATCCTCTCCCGCCGTCTGAAAGCCTGCCCTTCGCAAAAAAGCCCTGAAGGCAGCCAGTTCTGACTGGGGCTGCAGGATCAGCTCCTGGAACGCCCTGGCCTTCTCCATGCTCTCTGAAAGGATCTTTTCCATCAGCCGGCCGCCCATCCCGGCGCAGATCAGGGTCTGCGCCTCCCCTGGATGCAGCATATGCAGACCGTCCGAAATTCGTGTCTCTATGTAGGATCCCAGACCCTGTTCCTCAATATGTTTCCCGGCGGCGGACAACGGCCCCCTTCTCAGATCCATGGCGATGGCCGAAGGGCTGACGCCTTCCTTTACCAGATAAATGCTCAAAAATCCGTGATCGCAGCCCACGTCCGCCACAATGTTTCCGGGCGTCACCATGCGGGCAAGCATCTCAAGCCGGACGGACAGAGCGGCCTTTCCCTCTCCCATCAGTCCAGATAATCCTTCAGTTTTCTGCTGCGGCTGGGATGGCGAAGCTTCCGCAGCGCCTTCGCCTCAATCTGCCGGATTCTTTCCCGGGTCACATTGAACTCCTTCCCCACTTCCTCCAGAGTCCTGGCCCGTCCGTCGTCCAGGCCAAACCGCAGACGCAGCACCTTCTGCTCCCTGTCCGTAAGCGTCCCCAGCACCTCCACCAACTGCTCCTTCAGCAGCGTAAACGCAGCCGCGTCCGCGGGCGCGGGTACATTGTCGTCCTCGATGAAATCCCCCAGATGGCTGTCTTCTTCCTCGCCGATGGGGGTTTCCATGGACACGGGCTCCTGGCTGATCTTTAAAATTTCCCTGACACGATCCGCGGGCATGTTCATTTCCTCGGCGATTTCCTCCGGGGTCGGTTCCCGTCCCAGCTCCTGCAAAAGCTGCCTGCTCACACGGATCAGCTTATTGATGGTCTCCACCATATGCACCGGAATCCGGATCGTTCTGGCCTGATCCGCAATCGCCCTGGTAATGGCCTGGCGGATCCACCAGGTGGCGTAGGTGGAGAACTTATAGCCCTTGCGGTAATCAAATTTTTCCACCGCTTTAATCAGGCCCAGGTTGCCCTCCTGAATCAGATCCAGAAACAGCATTCCACGGCCCACATAGCGTTTCGCGATGCTGACCACAAGGCGCAGATTGGCCTCCGCCAGACGTTTCTTTGCCTCCTGATCCCCCAGCTCCATGCGCTTTGCCAGTTCAATTTCCTCCTCCGCGGACAAAAGCGGCACCTTGCCGATTTCCTTCAGATACATGCGGACGGGATCTTCTATGCTGATACTGTCCGGGATGGACAGATCCAGGTTCTCCATGTCCACATCGTCCTCGTCGGTGAGGATGATTTCTTCATCGTCCACGTCGTCGTCCTCCGTGATCCGGAGCACATCGACGCTGTTCTGGTCCAAAACCTCAAGAATTTTTTCAAACTGCTCCTCCTCCAGAGGCATGTCCGCAAAAAATTCGCTGATCTCCTGGTATTCCAGCACATTTTTCTTCTTTTTGGCGAGCGCAAGCAGTTCCCTGACCTTCTCGTCAAACCTTACCTGTGTGTTTTCATCCATTGTAGCGGTTCCATCCTTCCTCGGGAAACCATGTTCCCATTCGATTATAGTTATAACCTCAATCCAGTGAAATATGCGTTTTGGCCAGTTCCTCCAGGGCTTTTCTGCTCTCTATGGCCTGTTTGAGATCGTTCACGCCGCCTCCCATCTGTTCCGTATAGTGTTCATAACTATTCTTTTTTACGGCAAGCAGGATGTCCCGGAAGGCCTTTTCTCTCTCCTTGGCCGTTTCCAGCGTGGGAAGGCTGGTGTTGAAAAGCGCCGCCACCTCCCTCTGCTCCTGCTCGTCCTCAAACATGCTGATGATGCCGCCGGGCTGAAATTGTCCTTCCTCCAACTGCGAAAACAGCCTGTCCGCCACTTTCCGGTACAATTCGTCCGTAAAGTCCTGAGGGGATATGTATGCTTTGATCTTTTCATACAGCGCCGGCTGATCCGAAAGCCATGTGACCAGCAGCCGCTGGGGCTTTTTTTCATTCTCCCCGGGATCCGTCTTGGAATGGATTCCCGATTTGGGGCGTTCCGCCGGCTTTGCCAGCCCCGTCTGGGTAATATAGCTGTTCACCAGTTTCCGGAGATTCCCGACTCCGATCAGATACCGGTCCGCCACCGCCTGAAGATAATTCTCCCGCTCCACGTCCTCGGAGAACTCGCAAAGCTTTTTGGCGATCTCCCGGTGGAATTTCGTTTTTTCCTCCGGATCGTCCATCCGAAACTGCCGGGCCAGGACGCCGATTTCAAAGAAAAAGCTGTTTTCCGCCTGCTGGATCCTCTCCTGAAACGCCTGGGAGCCCAGAGCCTTCATAAACTCGTCGGGATCCTTGTAGGGTTTCATGTCGATGACTTTTCCGGTCAGCCCTGTTTCCCGCAGAATGCCAATGGCCCTCAGCGCGGCCTTGACCCCCGCCCCGTCGCTGTCATAGGCAAGCAGCACGTTGTCGGTGTATCGCTTGAGAAGGACCGCCTGCTCCGCCGTAAACGCCGTTCCCAGGGACGCCACCGCTTGGGTGAAACCCGCCTGGTGCATGGCGATCACATCCATGTACCCCTCGCAGAGAATAATGTTCCCCGCCCGGGATTTTCTCGCAAAATTCAGTCCGTAAAGGTTTCGCCGCTTGTCAAAGACAAGCGTCTCCGGGGAATTTAAATACTTCGGAAGGGCGTCCCCCATCACCCTGCCGCCAAAGCCGATCACCCGATTGTTCAGATCCTGAATGGGAAACATGACCCGGTTCCAGAACTGGCTTACCAGCCCCTGCTTTTCTGTAAAAACCGCAAGCCCGGCCTCTTTGATCAGCTCGTCCTCAAACCCCTTCCCTCTCAGATAGCGGATCAGTTCCTCCCCGCTCTTGCCCGCGTATCCCAGCCCGAACCGGTGCATGGTTTCATCGGTCAGCTCCCGCTTTTGCAGGTACCGGTAGCCCACGGCGCCCCTGGGATCCCGCAGTTGGAAATAATAAAACTTCGCCGCCTCCCGGTTGATTTCCAAAATCCTGGCCCGCTTGCTCTCCCTCTGGGCCGCCTCAGGCCCTTCCTCCTGCTCCGGGAGGGAGATGCCGGCCCGATCCGCCAGCGCCTTCACAGCTTCCTGAAAGGACATGTTTTCATAGTTCATCAAAAAGGTGAAAACGTTCCCGCCCGCCCCGCAGCCGAAACAGTAATACATCTGTTTGGGCCCCGACACGGAAAAAGAAGCGGTTTTTTCATTGTGAAAGGGACACAGGCCCCAATGATTGCCGCCTTTTTTCTTTAGGCTCACATATCCCGATATCACATCCACAATATCGTTTCTCGCCCTGACTTCTTCGATCAGTTCTTCCGAATAGCGCATGATTCCCTCGTTTCCGCCCGAAACCGGCCCTGTTACAGAGTCCAGGATTTGGGGATAAAGATCTCTTCATAAAGGTTGATGGCGAATCGGTCCGTCATGGCCGCCACATAATCGCACACCACCCGTTCCTTCGGCTCGCCTTCCTCCATAAGCCTCCCAAATTCCTCCGGCATCCGCTCCGCGTGTTTCATGAAATAATCGTACAGGGTTTCCATCAGCGCTTCCGCCTTGCTTTCCTCCCCCTTTGCCACCGGGTTCTGATACACATGCTCAAACATAAACTGCCTCAGATCCCGCATGGCCTCGGCCACCGGCGCGGACATGCAGATGTCGTTTCGATCCATGCTGTTGGTCACGATATCATGAATGAAATGATCCAGCCGCTTTCCCGTAGTGGCCCCCAGCGTCTCCCGGATCGGTTTCGGCACGTCGCTCTCCTTCAGAATGCCGGCCCGGATGGCATCGTCCATATCGTGGTGAATATAAGCGATTTTGTCGGAGAGCTGAACGATCTTCCCCTCCAGCGTGGCCGGCTTTCCCACGGTCTGATGGTTCAGGATCCCGTCCCGCACCTCGAAGGTCAGGTTCAGCCCCTGCCCGTCCTTTTCCAGTCTGTCCACCGTGCGCACACTCTGGACATTATGTTCAAATCCCAGGGGGCATACCCGGTTTAACGCCCTCTCCCCCGCGTGGCCGAAGGGAGTATGTCCCAGATCGTGTCCCAGGGCCACTGCCTCCGCCAGTTCCTCATTCAGCCGCAGGGCTTTGGCAATGGTGCGGGCATTCTGGGAAACCTCCAGGGTATGGGTCAGCCTCGTCCTGTAATGATCCCCCTCCGGCGAAAGAAACACCTGGGTTTTGTCCTTCAGCCGGCGGAAGGATTTACAATGGATGATCCGGTCCCGGTCTCTCTGAAACACAGGGCGGATATCGCAGGGCTCCTCCTCTTTAAGCCTTCCTCTGGAATTGATGCTGAGCGCGGCGTAGGGACTTAAACAGTCCTTTTCCTGCTGCTCAAAGCTTTCTCTGATCGTCATGTCTGCCTCTTTCCGGCGAAACGCCAAAACGAAACCATTCTCCTATTTTTTCATATTCTGCGCCGCAGCTCCATTTCCTTCCTTTTCTTTGTATTTTCTTTCAAAAACCCGGCCGCCTTTAGCCACGGATGTCATAGACAAATTCCGCGTTCTTGTTCATTGCCTCCCGGGCGGCCTTCACCGGCGACATCTGGAACACATGCCACATGCCCGGATATATGTCCATTTTAACGGACACGCCCGCCTCTGACATGGCCTGATAAAGCCGTTTGGAATCGCTTAACAGAATTTCATTCTCCCCCACCTGAATATACACGGGCGGAAATCCTTCAAAGTTCCCAAACAGCGGTGAGACAAACGGATCCTCCAGCCCAAGTCCCGGCGCGTAAGCTTCCACCATCCGGTCGATATAGGCCTTGTCCAGCACAGGATCCACATCGGCCTTGGTCTGAAAGGAATTCCCCGAGGATGTCAGATCCGTCCATGGGGACATTAAGATCAGCCCGCCGGGCAGGAGCCTTTTTTCCTCCTTCAGCTTTAACGTCAGCGAAAGCGCCAGATTCCCGCCGGCGGAGTCCCCGGTCAGAATGACGTCCCGGGCGCCGTAACCTAAGAGCATCAGGTAGTTCCACGCCTTCATGGCGTCCTCAAGGGCCGCCGGATAAGGATGCTCCGGGGCAAGACGGTAATCAAAGCACAGCACATTCATGGAGGTGGAGGAAGCAAGCTTTGAGGTAAGGGTTCTGGCGTACAGGCTGCTCCCTGTGGAATACCCGCCCCCGTGACAGTGAAGGATCACGGATTTCTTCCTGTGTGCCCGGTTGACGCTGACCCACTCCCCGTACATGCCGTCGATGTCCGTTTCCCGGTAGCGGATTTCCCTGCTGTTTCCCAGCATGGCGCCGATCTGATCCTGGGAATGACGATGTTTTTCTATGTCCGTATTCTCCACCAGCCCGTGAACCCGCCGGATCAGATTCATCAGATTCTGGTTTTTCTTTTCATCCCTGCTCATGTTTTACTCTGTTCCTCCTTTTAAAAATGCAGCCTTTTACGGATGGAGTTGCGCAGCCTCCGCCTGGAAAGCATGGTGATGAAGGCGATGTCCAAAACCCCGCACACCGTCAGCACCACCGCCGACCAGCTCAAGGAGACGGCCCGCGTCACATAACAATCCACCAAAATTTCGATCCCCGTGCAAAGAAGGCCCGCCGCTGTAATAGAATACAGGGAAACCGTCAGAAAAGATCGGGGGAGCCTTCGCAGACAGAATGTCAAAAGCTCCGCCATGACGGTGACGAAGACCGTCAGGGGAATCCCCAGCTCCCAAAACCATTCCTTCCCCGCAGACAAAAAAGTGATCATGTACAATAAAAAGGCGATTGCCGCTCCGTCCAGGAAAATCGACAGATACACGGACTGGCCGGGCCGGATCACAAAGGGTTCCAGAAACATCCAGAGAACCGCGCAGGAACCCAGAACCGCCAGCGACCACATATGCTCCCTGAACACAAGGGCATTCAGAATGACGCAGACGGCGGCCGCCGCCAGAGTGACCATGGAGAGCAGAATCCCCACATCCTTTCGTCTGACAGGCTCCACCTGTCCTTTCTGAACGGGAAAGGGGGCCTGGGCCTCCGACAGTTTCCCGATTTCATTGGGATTCAGCACCGGCGTGGCGCACAAGGGGCACCTCTTGGCGGATGCGTCCAGTTCCACGCCGCAGTTGACACAATACGACATATGATTCCTCTCCCTCCTCCGGTCATCCGCCGGATTTCTTCTTTTCCGGCTTACCGGTTGCTTTCAATCTTCACGTGAATGCCGTCCTGCACCAGCCTTCGGAAAAAATACTTCTCCACATCCGTTTCCACGATGCTGCTGGCAAAATTGACGGTGAGCGTGTCCTCAAAGCTGATAATCGCACAGTTTGTTCTGCGGGAAAAGGGTTGTCCCATATAAATGTCAAACCGTTCGATCAGAGGTTTCATGCCCTCCGGCACCTTCATGGCCCCCATGTTGGTCAGCCCCGCGGAGGAATTCCGGTCCTGCACCTTCGTGTAAAACAGCCGCACCACAAAGTCCTTGATAAACAACGGAACCACACGGATCAACGGATTCCGCTGGGTGGCGGCGTTGGTGGTGATATCCCCCCGCAGCAGTTTTTCGCTCAAATGATACCTCATATAGTAGTGAACCTGCCGCACAATTTCGTCAAACTCGTATTCCCCCAGCCTGGGATCCACCCCGGGATAAATCATGGTAATAAAATTGCGCAGGGTAATGGAGGGGAAAAACCGGCGCAGATTCACCGGCATGGCAATCTTCACCGGCCGCAGCCTGCGATGTCCCTCGGACTCCTGCTTTTGCAGAAGGGCGTACAAGAGAACCGCGTTCAGATACTCCGTGATCGTGGCGTGATAGCGCTTTGCCACCTCCATCACCTGGCGGACGGACATGATGCCGTCGATAATATTCAGGGTATAAAAAGGCTCCGCCGTCCCCCTGACCCGATAAGTCTTTTCCTCCGGTCTGGGCGGCCGCACCTTGGCGTTGGCGTAACGCATGTACGCGTCCTCCAGCTCCTCCCTGTCCGGCTTTTCCGTAATATCCAGCACAAAACCGCCGTTTTCAATTTCCTGATGGCCCAAAAGTCTCAGATATGTGGCAGTAAGGGTCTGGAGCAGACACATTCCTCCCGTTCCGTCGCCCAGGCTGTGATGTGCCTCCAGGGAAATACGGTTCCGGAAATAATAAACCCGCACCAGATAACGGTTGTTTGCCTTAAAATACATGGGCTGGCAGGGGTTTTTCACATCTTCCTGCACAAAGGGCCCCGGGCGGTCATTGGGTTCCAGGTACCGCCAGAACAGTCCTTTGCGGATAGCCGCCTTATAGGTGGGGAACCTTGGCAGGGTCAGATCCAGAGCCTGCTGAAGAATTTCCGGCCGCACCGGTTCCTTCAGCACGACGGACAGCCTGTAAACCGAGGAAAAATCCCTTCTTTGCAGGGTGGGATACACAATGGCGGACAAATCCAACTGATACCAGTCTCTGCGCTCCGCCTTTTCCCGGAAGACCTTTCCCGGGGCTTTGTCCGCGGCTTTTTCCGGTGCTGTTCCCGGGGCTTTGTCTACAACTTCGTCCGGTGCCGTGTCGGCTGCTTTTTCCGCTGCTGTTCCCGGCGCTTTGTCTGCGGCCTTTTCCGGTGCTGTTCCCGGGGCTTTGTCCGCGGCCTTTTCTGCTGCCGGGGCCGCCGCCATGTCGGCTGCTTTCTCCAGTGCTGTTCCCGGGGCTTTGCCTGCGGCCTTTTCTGCTGCCGTGTCGGCTGCAATGTCCTCCTGGGTGCGCGTTGTCCCTCCTTCCGGGGGATTGGTTCCGCCCGGGACGTTCTCCCGCCGATTTTTTGCGCCCGTTTCCCGGTTTTGATTTTCCATCTTTTCCCCTTTCCGTCCGCGCCGCCGCGGAGCGTTTCCCCGGGTTCCGTTTTTCTGTCCTGCCCCCGGAGAAACCTCAGAGAAAAAAGAGTGCTAAGCAAGGAATTTAACACTCTTTTCAGTTGCAGGAAAAGAGGCTTGAAC
>CANRIP010000050.1 GCA_947630715.1 uncultured Acetatifactor sp. | reverse complement strand
TCTTGCCATACGCAGCCAATATGGTATGATATAGAACGCATAAACCCTGGCGTCCATCCAAATCCGTATCGGTATACAAGGTTGGTCCTGATAAATCATCAGGCCTGAATTGTACGAAACAACATGTATAAGCACCTGTTGCGACATCTACTTGTTCCTTTATGTAATAGAGCATTCCATCCTCGGCTCTCATATTGGAATAGTACGCCGCTATATCTGCATTACCGTACCACCTCCATCCATTTATGTCATCGCCGGACACGGCATTAATTATGTCTATGGCATGCACTGTCCCGTTTGCGTCCACATCACCGTCATCACTACTGTCCTGATACGGATAACTATACAGCATATAAACCCTGTCATCCTCCACACAGATCTCTTCTACCTCTACATATGCTTTGTACACACATAATTTCTGTGGCGAAGTCCAGTCGCCGCCTGCGGGCACTCTGTAAACAGTATCCTGCTCTCCCGTCTTGTCCACATAGTAAAGGTATCCGTCTGAAAAGGCTGTCAGAGTGGTTGTTTCCTGCGCCGTTGCAGGATCCTCCGCGGTCAAAACTATGCGCCCCGTAATCTCTTCGTTCTGAATATCCCAGCGCAGCATGAGATTGTTTCCATCCTCATTCAGCGCATTCAGGAAATAATAAGACTGGGAAACATATAATGCGCCAATCTCCGCGTCCGTAAAATAGAAAACACCTTCCGGCGTTCCGCCGTTTTTATTCACCCGGTATGTTTTTCCGTCCGATGAGGCTACATAATAAATATAGTCTCCCACAACGCTGAGACTGCATGGCATAACGCCGGTAAAAAGGTAATTGCCACTGGAGCCCACCAATCCCGTTCCGTCAAAGTAATACAAATCCCATGTTTCCGGATCCGCGCATATCAAATTATTATTTTTGATATCGGCAACGGTGTTTCCCAGGATTTCCACGGTATCCGTATCGGCCGGCAGGGGCTCCTCCGTAGGCGCCTGGGTGGGCTCAGGGGTGGGCTCCACCGTAGGCTTGGGAGTGGGCTCCGCAGTGGGCTCAGAAGTAGGCCTCACAGTGGGCTGCTGCGTTTCTTCTCCCTCGTCCGATGCATCGGCATATGACGGCGTACGGTCCTGCTTGCTGTTCGACATTGCGCCCACTATCCCAAATCCCACTATGATAACGAACAATACCGCTGCCACGATGGCAATCACCGCCACCCAAGTAAACTTATTGTTCCGTTTTGGGGCCGCCGCGGGCTGACCCGCCGTCGGCTGCACAACCGGCCCCTGCTGAGGCGGCACAGGCTGCGTCTGTACCGGAGCCGGCTGGGGGGACATGGGCTGCTGCGGCGTCTGTACCGGCTGGGACGGCGCCGTAAACACCCTCTGGTTGGTTACATCGGCGGGCTGGGGAGCAGCCTGCACCGCCCCGTCGGCAAGCAGAGCGTTCTTAAACGCGCCCATGGACTGGAACCGATCCTGGGGCTGAACGCTCATAGCCTTTAAAATGGCGTCCTCTTTCTTCCGGGGGATCGCTACGCCCAGGCTGCTGGGAGGTACCAAATCATCCTCCTCCAGTCGGTCGATGGAATCAGGCGGACGTTTTCCCGTGATGGCATAGTAAAAGCTGGCTCCCACCGTATAGACATCCGTAAAGGGGCCCTGTCTGCCATGCCGGGTATATTGCTCCTTGGGCGCGAAACCGTGTTTTAACACCACGTCCAGACTACGGCTCTTGTCTCCCAGACTGTACCTTGCCGCGCCAAAGTCCAAAAGCTTTACCGTTCCGTCGCTGGTGATGTAGATATTGTCAGGAGTCACGTCCCGGTGGACAATCCCCTTGCTGTGAACCAGCGCCAGCGCATCGATGATATGGATCAATACTCCCTCTGCATCGTCATAACTGATCTTTCCGCCCTTTTGCCGGATATACTCATCGAAACTGATGCCTTCCACAAAGTCCATCACAAAATAAGCGGTTCCGTTTTCCTCAAAATAACTGTGAATCTTTACGATGTTTTCGCTGCCGATAAAGGCCGCCAGCGTCTCAGCCTCCTGAAGAAAACACGCTTTACCGTACTGAAAGCTGTCCGTGCGTTCCCCGGGATAGGAGCTGACAGTATTCTGCGTCCGGGTGGCAAGCGTATCCGGGAAAAATTCCTTTACGGCCACCTTCTCGCCCGTCTTGTGGTCTTCGGCCATATATGTGATGCCAAAACCGCCCTGGCCCAGCACCTTCTGTATGACATACTGTCCCGCCAAAACACTTCCCGGCTGAAGCGCCAAGGGAAACTGCTCGTCCATTTACTACCTCCTCCTGATTCATGCTTGTTTCATACGATTCGACAAAACCCGATCTGGAATCGTATACTTTTCCGAAAGGCTTTTCGGCAGGACATTTTAACATAAAAAAACGTGGACATTGAAGATAAAATGTAGTATAGTGTAAAAGAAATGTGCAATTTGACAAAGTATACTTTTTTAAATTCCCGTTCTGGAAGCATGCTCCCATTTTTTTGCCTTTTCATAAAAGGTGGATCTTGACATCCCGCACCGTTCTGCCGCTTCCTGAAGCGAAATTTCTTTCCTTTCCCACAGACGACATACCTCCGGGAAATTGTCCGGCAGCGGCAAAGGTCTTCTGCCGAAACGGATTCCCTTCGCCTTGGCGGCCGCAATGCCCTCCGCCTGTCTGCGCTTTATATTGGTGCGCTCGTTCTCGGCCACATAGCTGAGCAGCGCCAGCACAATGTCCGCCAGAAACGTCCCCATCAGATCCTTCCCCCGGCGGGTATCCAAAAGGGGCATGTCGATCACCACAATATCGGCTCCCTTTTCCTTGGTGATCAGCTCCCACTGGCGCATGATTTCCTCATAGTTCCTGCCGAGCCGGTCGATACTCTGGATGTAAAGCACATCGTCTGCCTTTAATTGACGGATCATTTTCTGGTACATGGGCCTGTCAAAATCTTTTCCTGACTGTTTGTCAACATAAATGCTGCGTTTTGGCACCTGCGCCCGGCAGAGCGCAATGATCTGCCTGTCCTCCTTCTGTGTTTTGCTGCTCACTCTCGCATATCCGTAAACTGCCATCCTAACCCCTCCTGCCTGTCATAGCCGTCTGCGCAAGATAAATTCCTGCCTGTTTTCCCCCCACGGCATCCTCGTCCGGTATCTGCGGGGACAAAAAAAGAGACTGCCGAAACAGTCTCTTTTCCCGCCATGATGGGGGATTCCCGTTTGACCGGTTGGAACGGTCTTACCGGGCCGTCTCCTTCAGTTCCACCTTATCCAGATGCCAGATTTCATCCACATACTCCTGGATGGTTCTGTCGGAGGTGAACTTGCCGGAGCCCGCCACATTGAGAATAGCGCTCTTAGCCCAGCCCGCTTTATCTCTGTACGCCTTTTCCACCTGTTGCTGCGCTTCCGCGTAGGAGCGGAAATCCTTCAGGATGAAATAGGTGTCCGCTTTGGCAGTGGACAGGGTATTCAGCAGGGAATTGTACAGCGGCCGGAACAGTTCCGTATCCGCGGCGTAAGTGCCGTCGATCATCTGGTTCAAAACCTTTCTGATGTCTTCGTCGCTGTTGTAAATATCCATGGGATTGTAACCGCCGTTCTGCTCATAGTGAATGACCTCATCGGAGCTTAACCCGAAGATGAACGCGTTCTCCCTTCCCACTTCCTCCACAATCTCCACATTGGCCCCGTCCATGGTCCCCAGCGTCAATGCGCCGTTAAGCATAAACTTCATGTTCCCGGTGCCGGAGGCCTCCTTGCTGGCGGTGGATATCTGCTCGGAGACGTCCGCGGCCGCAAAGATAATTTCCGCGTTGGAAACATTGTAGTTTTCAATGAATACCACCTTGATCTTGCCGCCGATGTCAGGATCCTGGTTGATCACATCCGCCACGGAATTAATCAGTTTGATGGTCAGCTTTGCGTTTCGGTACCCTGCGGCGGCCTTTGCGCCAAAGATGAACGTCCTGGGGAAGAATTCCTTCTCCGGGTGCGCCTTCAGGCCGTTGTAAAGGTACATCACATGCAGGATGTTTAAAAGCTGTCTCTTGTACTCATGAAGGCGCTTTACCTGCACGTCAAAGATCGAATCCGGATCCACCTGAATCCCGTTGTGTTCCAGGATGTATCTGGCCAGGCGCACTTTGTTTTTGCGCTTGATTTCCATAAATTCCTTCTGGGCTTTGGCGTTGTCGGCCACTTCCTTCAGCTTGCTGATCCGGGGAAGATCCGTGATCCAGCCGTCTCCCACTCTGCCGCTGACCCATTCCGCCAGCAGCGGGTTGCCATGGAGCAGGAAACGTCTCTGGGTGATCCCGTTGGTCTTGTTGTTGAAACGCTCCGGATACATTTCATAGAAATCCTTCAGCTCCTGCTTTTTCAGGATTTCCGTGTGCAGCCTTGCCACGCCGTTCACGGAGTAACCGGCCACAATGGCCATATGGGCCATCTTCACCTGTCCGTCATACAGGATCGCCATCTTGCGGATCTTTTCCTGTACGTCCACGCCGTAGATGTTGGAATATTTCTGTTCGATTTCCATCACAAACCGGCGGTTGATTTCCTCGACGATCTGATAGATTCTGGGAAGAAGCCTGGAAAACAGGTCGATAGGCCATTTTTCCAGCGCCTCAGCCATAATCGTGTGATTGGTGTAAGCGCAGGTATGGGTGGTGATGTACCATGCCTCATCCCAGGACAGGTTGTAATCGTCCAGCAGGATGCGCATCAGTTCCGGCACCGCCACCGTAGGATGGGTATCGTTTAACTGGAATGTTACCTTTTCATGGAACCTGTGAATATCGTCATGTTTCTTCATGTACTTGGAAACCGCTTCCTGGACGGAGGCGGAAATAAAGAAATACTGCTGTTTCAGGCGCAGCTCCTTGCCGGCGTAGTGGTTGTCGTTGGGATACAGGACTTCCACCAAGTTCCTGGCAAGATTTTCCTGCTCCACCGCCTTGCGGTAATCCCCCTGGTCAAAGGAATCCAGGTGGAAGACTTCCATGGGCTCCGCGTCCCAGATCCGCAAGGTGTTCACAATGCCGTTTCCGTATCCCACCACAGGGAGATCAAAGGGAACCGCCCTCACCGCCTGATATCCCTCCTGTACAAAGCGGCTGTTTCCGTTTTCATCGGTGCGCATGGACACATACCCGCCGAACTTTACGATTTTTGCATACTCCGGGCGGCGCAGCTCAAAGGGATTGCCGTCTGCCAGCCAGTTATCCGGCACCTCCACCTGATAACCGTCCCGTATCTCCTGTTTAAACATGCCGTAGCGGTACCGGATGCCGCAGCCGTAAGCGGGATATCCCAGCGTGGCCAGGGAATCCAGGAAACAGGCCGCCAGACGTCCCAGGCCTCCGTTCCCCAGCGCGGCGTCCGGCTCCTGATCCTCCAGCAGATTCAGATCAAGTCCCAGCTCCGCCAGCGCCTCCTTGACCGGCCCATAGGCCTGCATATTGATCAGATTGTTTCCCATAGCCCGGCCCATGAGGAACTCCATGGACATGTAATACACCATCTTGGGGTCTTCCTTTTCATAGGCCTTCTGGGTATCCATCCAGTTTTGAATGATCTGATCCTTGATGGCCAGAGATGCCGCCTGGAAGATCTGCTGCGGCGTGGCGTCCTCCAGTTCCTTGCGGTACTGCGTCCTCACATTGTACAGGACGCTTCTTTGAAACAGCTCCTTGTCAAATTTGTTCTTCTCGACCTTTTTCGGCGTCGTGTTCTTCATATACAATCTCCTTTAACCCTCGTCCCTGAACGGGATTTCCATAACAGACCCATTATAGCAGAATTCCCGTTCAAAGCCAACTATTATTTCCCCCGGCGCTCCCCGTCACACATGGGCAGGCGCGCTCAGGCATATTTTCCCCCCGCGCTCCCCGTCACACATGCACAGGCGCGCTCAGGCTTTCTCCAGGCTGATGGTCACCGTTTCTCCGTTGACGTTGTCCCAGGTCCTGGAGATCCCGTACGAAAGATCCCGGCCCAGCTCCTGCGCCAGCACCTTCTCGGAGATCATACCCCGGTTGCGCTCCGCCACCGCTGCCAGCCTGTCGTTTCCGTTAAAGGAAACCTTGATATGGTCCGTCACCTCAAAGTCCGCTTCCTTACGCATGGTCTGAATTTTGCTGATCAGCTCATACACAAAGCCTTCCTCGATCAGCTCCTCCGTCAGATTGGTGTCCAGAACCACAGTCATGCGGTTGTCGCCCTGGGAGACATACCCGTCCTTTTGGGCCGTATCGATCAGCAGATCGTCCCTGGTCAGTTCTACGGCGGTGCCGTCCACGTCAAAGGACAGCTTTCCGGTTTCGTTCAGTTCCTCCATGGCCGCGTTTCCGTCCAGGGACGCCAGCGCTTTCTGGATCCCGCCCAGGCATTTCCCGTACTTCGGCCCGACGGTCCGTAGCTGGGGTTTGAACGTATAAGAAATAAATTCTTTCACATCGTCGGTATACACCACCTGTTTCACATTCAGCTCATCCCTGATGATATCGGTGTAAAACTGGTTCAGCACAACGTCCGACTTCAGGTACAGGCTGCTTAAGGGCTGGCGGATCTTCACAGCCGCCTCGTTTCTGCATGCCAGCGCCAGGGCCTTGACATTCAGCACTTCCTGCATATCCTGCTCCAACTGCCTGTCGATGAATCTCTGGTCCGGAACCGGATAATCGCACAGATGAACGCTCTCGGGAGCGCTGCTGTCCACGCTGCATACCAGATTGCGGTAGATTTCCTCCGTCATAAAGGGGATCATGGGCGCCGCGGCCTTGCAGATGGTCACCAACACGGTGTACAGGGTCATGTAGGCGTTGATCTTATCCTGCTCCATCCCCTTCGCCCAAAAGCGCTCGCGGCTTCTGCGCACATACCAGTTGCTCAGCTCATCCACAAAATCGTCCAGGGCCTTGCATGCCTCCGGGATGCGATACTGATCCAGATTTTCATCCATCCGTCCCACCACCGTGTTCAGCCTGGACAGGATCCATCTGTCCATCACAGACAGCCCGTCATACTCCAGGCTGTATTTCGTGGCGTCAAACGCATCGATGTTGGCGTACAGCACAAAGAAGGCATAGGTATTCCACAGGGTTCCCAACAGTTTTTTCTGCCCCTCCAGCACCGCCTTGCCGTGGAAACGGTTGGGCAGCCAGGGCGCGGAGTTGGTGTAGAAATACCACCGGATGGCATCGGCCCCGTAAGTCTTGAGGGCCTCGAAGGGATCCACCGCATTCCCCTTGGACTTGCTCATCTTCTGGCCGTTTTCATCCTGCACATGACCCAGCACAATCACATTCTCATAGGGGGCCTTGTTAAACAGCAGGGTGGATTCCGCCATCAGGGAGTGGAACCATCCTCTGGTCTGATCCACCGCCTCGGAAATAAACTGGGCCGGGAACTGCTGTTCAAACAGATCCTTGTTCTCAAAGGGATAATGATGCTGGGCAAAGGGCATGGCGCCGGAGTCGAACCAGCAGTCGATCACCTCCGGAACCCGCCGCATGGTCTTTCCGCACTTGGGGCAGGGGAAGACCACTTCGTCAATATAGGGCCTGTGAAGCTCCACCTTCGCGCTCTCCGGGTTCCCGCTTAACTGGGCCAGCTCCTGCCGGCTGCCTACACAGTGCTGATAACCGCATTCGCACTCCCAGATATTTAACGGAGTGCCCCAATAGCGGTTTCGGGAAATCGCCCAATCCTGGATGTTTTCCAGCCAGTTGCCGAAACGCCCCTTGCCGATGGACTCCGGGATCCAGTTCACCGTGTTGTTGTTGCGCACCAGATCGTCCCGCACCGCGGTTTCCTTAATGTACCAGGACTCCCGGGCATAATAGATCAGGGGCGTGTCGCAGCGCCAGCAGAAGGGATAACTGTGCTCAAACTTGGGCGCGTCGAACAGCAGCCCTTTTTTGTCCAGATCCTTTAAGACCATGGGATCCGCATCCTTCACAAAGACGCCCGGGTAATCCGTCTCTACGGTCATATTGCCCCGCCCGTCCACCAACTGCACAAAGGGCAGATCGTAGGCGCGGCCCACCTTTGCGTCGTCTTCGCCGAAAGCGGGCGCGATATGCACCACGCCGGTACCGTCCGTCAATGTGACATATGTGTCGCAAACCACGTAAAAGGCCTTTTTCTTCTGATTTTTGCAGATGTCCACGGCGCTGTCAAACAGCGGCTCATATTCCTTGTATTCCAGATCCTTTCCCATACAGGTTTCCAGGATTTCATAGGCGGGCTTTCCCCCTTTCTCGTCCCCCAGCTTTCCCAGCACGGTGTCCAAAAGCGCCTCCGCCATGTAATAGGTATACCCGTCCGCCGCCTTTACCTTCGCGTAGGATTCTCCGGGGTTCACGCAGAGGGCCACATTGGAGGGAAGGGTCCAGGGGGTGGTGGTCCATGCCAGAATATACGCGTCCTCCCCCTTTACCTTGAAACGGGCGATGGCGGAGCGCTCCTTGATGTCCTTATATCCCTGGGCCACCTCCGCGGTGGACAGAGGGGTGCCGCAGCGGGGGCAGTAGGGCACGATCTTAAAGCCCTTATACAAAAGCCCCTTGTCCCAGATCGTCCTCAACGCCCACCATTCCGATTCGATATAATCGTCATGGTACGTCACATAGGGATGATCCATATCCGCCCAGAAACCCACGGTGGCGGAAAAATCCTCCCACATTCCCTTATATTTCCAGACGCTCTCCTTGCACTTGTCAATGAAGGGCTCCAGTCCGTACTGCTCGATCTGATCCTTGCCGTTGAGCCCCAGCAGCTTTTCCACCTCGATCTCCACAGGCAGTCCGTGGGTATCCCAGCCGGCCTTTCTGGGTACCATGCAGCCCTTCATGGTTCGATATCTGGGGATCATGTCCTTGATGACCCTGGTCAGCACATGGCCGATATGGGGTTTCCCGTTCGCGGTGGGCGGGCCGTCATAAAAAGTATACACGGGCCCCTGTCTGCGGTTTTCGATGCTCTTTTCAAAAATGTTGTTTTCCCGCCAGAATTTTTCCACCTGTTTTTCTCTGTCCACAAAATTCATTTCTTTGGATACTTTGTTGTACATGTTCCCCTTCCTTTCTCCGGTTTTTCCATTCTGAGAGTAACAAAACAGGCCCCGTCCGTAATAGGACGAGGCCTGCTCTCGTTTCACCACCTGTTACAGCATACGTTACACGCGCACAAGGGCGCGTGGATCATATGGTTTCCCGTAACGGGGGAATACCGTCCAGAACTACCGGGAGAATTTCTGCCTTTGGCCCTGGCTGCTCAAAAGTGATTTTCATTGCCCCTCTACTCGCACCGGCCTTCCACCCCCGCCGGCTCGCTTTGCCTTTCCTGGCGCAATTACTGTCTTCGTCAGCGCATTTTTGACTGTTTATCATATGCGCTATTATATCCCCTGCCATTTTCAGTTGTCAAGAATTTTATCCGTTTCCCGGTGATTCCCGGCGGCTATTGCTCCATCTGTCTCCCCAGGAAACCCGCCGCCGAGAGAAGGAGTTTCTGTTCCACCTCTCCCATCCTTGCCTTGTTGTCATTTTGGAGCAGCACCACGCTGCCGATAATGTCCCCCTCGCAGAGTATGGGGGCAATCGCCTCATGCTGGTATTCCTCTCCTCCCTCGTCGCAGACATTGATGAATCCTCTGTCCCCTCTGGACGCCATCAGGGTTTCTCTGTTATGCACCTTCTCGTCCAACTGCTTGCTGACAGATTTGTTGACAAGCTGCTTGTAACCGCCCGCGGCCGCAATGAACTGATCCCTGTCCGCAATCAGCGCGGCGTGGCCGGATACTTGCGCCAGGCTTTCCGCGTACTGTTTGGCAAAGGTACTCATCTCCCCGATGGGCGAATATTTTTTCAGAATGATCTGTCCCTCCCGGTCAGTGAAGATCTCCAGCGGGTCGGATTCCCTGATGTGCAGGGTTCTGCGGATTTCCTTCGGAATCACAATCCTGCCAAGATCATCGATTCTTCTGACAATTCCTGTCGCTTTCATGCTTTTTTCCTCCATTTCGTAAACACATCGCATCAGCGCTTTCCTAGTATTTGTAAATGGAGGATATTTATGCAAGGTATTCTCTGTAATCTTCCTCGCTGGCAAAGAGCATATATCTGCCGTCCACCAGTCCCATATATCCGTTCGCCGTAGGATAACCCTTCATTTTGTCAACCTCCTGTCCGAAATCTTTTTTCCTGTTCCGTAACAAAAGGTAACATTTTCAAAGGGTCATAAAACTCCCTCAAAACATCTGTTCGGTTTTTTGTTTTCCTCCTGCGGGGTTTTCCGCTGCCGGGCGGAAACCAAGGGCAGGGGCCTGTGTCTCAGGAAGTAATGTGCAGCACTTCCCCCATCCGCTCCAGAAGGGTTTCGGTGCGCTCCAGCATCAGGTCGCCGTCCGTCTCCGCCAGACCCGTTTTTTTACATTTATAGGTAAAAAAGGGAATGCCGTAAGCCGTAAAGGACAAATCCTGCCCCTGTTCCTTTAACAGTCCCGGAATGCCGGCGGGATCCAGTTTCGCGTTAGGCAGGAAGGTGAAAACGATTTTGGCGCATTTGCCCCTGATTTCCGTCATGTACAGACGGTGGGCCGCCGCCCGCACCAGAGCGATCCGCAGCAGATGATCCACGGACGCGGGGATTTCGCCAAACCGGTCCAGCAGTTCATCCCGCATATCGTCCCGCTCCCTCTCATCCGCAATCTCGGCGATCCGCTTATAGATATCCAGTTT
>CANRIP010000049.1 GCA_947630715.1 uncultured Acetatifactor sp. | reverse complement strand
GTGGGTGCTTTCCTTTTCTGATAACACTATACCACACTTTCCACATACATTCAACAAAAATTTTCATAACAGGTCAAAAGGCAAGAAAGCAGGAAACCAAACGCTTCTTGCCTTTTTTATTTTGAAGGAGGGGCAATGAGCGACAATATCCAGACCAATATCGCAGGGCAGACGCCGCCCTGCTTGCAGCATCAGATCGAAAAGACAAGATATTTGATAGAGGTACACTTTTCAGACACCAGCGCCCAGAGTAAGGTTCTGGAGTTTCTGATCCTGAAGGATCAAAATCATCCGCTGCTTTCCGTGCGCGCTTACGATATTCTCAGATGGTGTGAAAGTCCAAATTTCCAGATGGTAATGAAAAGCATCAATTCGGACGCAAGCGTGGAAACGAACTGCTGTCCCGTATGCGGCGCGCAGATCAAACCGGGATGGGCTTTTTGCAAGCAATGCGGAAATAAATTACAATAAAGGAGAAACAAGATGGGGCTGACTAATTCTTCCAGGTTTTTTGACACAGAACTTAAAGATCTGACCGGAATAGAAAAAGATTTTATGAGTCATTTTGAAGGTATGGGATATACCGTCTCGGCGGAAAAGACCCTTACAGGTGTAATGCTGAGTATGACAAAGGGCGGTATGTTCAAGACGGTGGTTGGGCTGAAGACCGCACTGAATATAGATATCAAGCTGGTGGATGGCGGATTGAACGTATCCATGCAGGTGGGCGCTTTTGGCAGCCAGATTATTCCTACCGCTCTGACGCTGTTGGTGGCATGGCCTGTGATCGTTCCTCAGATCTTTGGTCTGGTACAGCAGAATAAGCTGGATACGGAGGCATACGATGTAATAGAAAAGGCGATCCGTAAATATGAAAATACTTCAGCAGCCGTAAAAGGACAGTTTTGCGTATCCTGCGGCGCGCCGCTGGAGGCAGGTTCTGTGTTCTGCCCCAACTGTGGTCAAAGGGTTGATGAAAAAAGCGTCTGCCCCAACTGCGGAGCCGCGGTTGCCGAAGGTTCCGCGTTCTGCAATAAATGTGGCACCAAGCTGTAAGCTTTCGGGGATTATGCATCGCAATATCATTTTGATTTGACTTCATGCTGTGCTACATCCACAAGCAGCGCATTTCTATACGGGGGCTTGCCTCGTATAAAAATGCGCTGTTTCGTTTCCATCATTTTCTGCCACTTGTCAAACTGCGGTAAAAACGCCCGATACGCCCTGTAATTTGCGTATTTCTCTATGCGCCCATTCTACGGTTTTGCTGTCATAGTCATTATAATCCGATGCCAGCGTATTGATGATGAGCTGCCATGTTTCAATCGCCTCGGCTTTTCTTCCCAGCTTTGTGTAAAGGAAAGCAAGAGAAAACTCTTTCCCCTATTTCATACTGTCCCATGCTGTCATTTTCGGATACGGTATTCCAAATCGCCTTAGCGTGATCCACATTTCCTTTCGCCAGTTCAAGGTCACCCAAGATTACCTGGCGCAGATACTCCTCGCCGCTGTCAAGCTGCATCCGGTGAATCTGTTTTTCTGCCTTCTCAAAATACCGCTGGCGAATCATCGTTTCAATCAGATGAATCATAAGTCCGCGATTTTGAGGATATTTTTCCGCATAGGGCTCACATGCCCGAATCAACCAGTCATCGTCACTGTGGGCCTTATAAACATTTCCGCCGCGCACCTGGAAATACAGGAAATTAAAAACAGTGGCATATCAGGGAAGGGCATTTTCAGGGAAGGGCATTTTCAGAGGGAAGACGCCTTTCCCATATATGTGAGGTAAGCGGAGAAAGTACGGCAGAAAGCGCTTGACATACACGTTTGGGGGGGTAAAATACTAGTAAGCAAAAGGGGAAGTATCCGAAACATGGCAAGTATATTCCGGCGATACGGAATGTCTGGCAATCGATTGTACTGCTGGAAATACGCCGATGGCGGATGGGAGGTGGCAGTGTGATATTATCGATGGGAAATTTCAGAAACGGATCGCCTTTTTCGATAAGCAATTCCGGAAACGGTTCGCTTTTTTCTTTGCACAATGCGACTCTGCCACAGAAACAGAAAGTGGTCTTTCCGACCTTTAAGGACAGGGATCTTGTATCTGCGGACGGTATTTTTGCCGGACAGGAGAACAAAAACGTTTCCGGACTGTATAGCAGAAAGGGTACGCTGTTAGGGACGAGGCTCACCAGACAGCATGCACAGTCCGATGGCAGGACACCCGTGAAACGGGCATTGGATATGATTGCCCAGCGAGCTTACATGGACTGGGAGGACGGCGCGTTATCCCAGAAGGTCAGTTTGGTGTCGCAGCTTTTTAGCAGTCAGGACGCAGAATCCGCATTCCCGAAGATTGATTTCTCCAAAGAGGAGAAAGAGGGAAAAGAGGAGAAAGATACGATTGAGGATTTCTTCGCCGACAAAGGCCGGTTCCAGGGAACGAAAATAGAGCCGCCGTCCGAACAGTGGTCCTTAAAGACTACTGGAGAGGACGTCGCGGCGCAGATGAAAAAAGGCGCTTTTTTGTACCATGTGGACGGCGGCAGCATGTATGTGCAGGGCTACCGGGAGGACGGCAGTCTGGATATGCAGAAGATGTGCAGGCTGGATGATTTGCGCAAAAGTCTGGCGGAAGATGTTGTGGATGCGCTTACGCGGGACGACGATACAAAGACGGACGATGGTAAAAATAATATGCGCGGTGGCGGTATGCAGGACAACGATGGGAAGAACAGCGGTATACAGAAAAACGATAGAGAGAGTAGCGGTATAAGGAATCGTTTCCTTCAGAAAGAAAGGTGATGATGGTATGAGTTATTATGGTACAGGTTTCTTTACGGGTACTTCGAGAAATTCCGGTTGGTATTCGAACTGGGCCGGCGTCAGGAACGGCAGCTACGGCAGAACGGTGAACTCCTATTACAGCGGTCTGCGTGGTTCCGACACGGCGGCATCCGGGAGAAGAACGAGTACGAGTACGGGCAAAGAATATGTGCTTGACAAGCTTCTGCGGGAAAAGATGTATCCGACGGTTTCCAGGGAAACGCAGGAGGCAAATGCCAAGCTGACGTCGGAAATCCCCAGACTGGCGAGTTCCGTCTCGGTTCTGCAGAACAAAAAAACTTATCAGGACACAACCGGCAAGACCGATGCGTCGGCTAAAGTGGTCTCCGCGATGAAGAATTATGTTTCCGAGTATAATGAGGTCGTTCGGGCGGCAAAGGGATCCACGCTGACGAACAAGACGGCACACATTGGGGCAATGATGAACGCCACAAGGGAGAACAAGAATAAGCTGGCGGAGCTGGGAATCACGGTCAGCGAGAACGGCATTTTGCAACTGAACGAGGACAAACTGAAGGCGGCAGACATTTCCAAGGTACAGGAGTTGTTTTCCAAGGATAATGTCATGAGCTACGGATCTATCGTGAAGTCCCGCCTCGGCTTTGCGGGCGCCTCGTCTGGTACGGTAGCAGGTACACATGCGGTAGTAGGCACACATAAGGAGAAACATGAGAGGGATAGGGTGACGAGGGCAGGCACCAAGAATCTCATGGAGGACATCGAAAAGTTCACGGCCGATGATGCGTTCCTGAAGCCTTACAGCAAGAAGGATGTGAGAAAGGCATTTAGGGAGATTGATATTGCCGGTATTTATGCCACGACAAAAAGCTTTGTGAATCACTACAACAGCTTGATCGATGCAGCTAAGGGCAGCACCAACTCCGGTGTGACATCGAACCTTGCGGCCCTCATGGAAAAGACGGAGCAGAACAAGGATAGCCTCAAGCAGTTCGGCATTGATGTGGACGAAAACGGCAACATGAAGCTGGATGAAGACCGCCTTCGGAAAGGGCAAGCCCATTCCTCAATCTCGATCGAGAGGTTCTTTAAGAATTACGCTTCTTCGATCTCCAATAATGTGTCGCTGATCGACTACTACATGAAGACACAGGCCGGCGCCGCCAGCGGCTATGTAGCAAACGGCAGCTACAACGTGCAGGGCAACTCTTTATTTGATATTGCCGTATAAATTTCACAAGTACCACAATTACAATCAAACAGCAACATAGCATGAAAGCGTATAGAGTAAACTCTATGCGCTTTTTTGTTAGACATTGACAGCGTCAGTGCAAAAAGGAGATAGGGCTGAATTGCAGAGATTGAAACGAATACGGGCAGTCTGCAAAGCGTCATTTTCTATAAATCGAAGATGCCGTTTTTCCGTTGTCAGAAAACAAAAGTTGAAAGGAAAGAGAACAATGATTGAGAACGGGAACACCTTTGACAAAGGCATGGAGAGCGCACTGACCGCACTGGAACAGGAAAACAGCGTGTAGCTGAGAGAGGAGGAATTGACAAAAGGAGTGTTGCAGCTTATAATATAACTGTTGTTATATAACGATAATTATAAAAAAGAAGGGGAAACCATGCCGCCAAAACCTAAAATCACAAAAGATATGGTCATTGATGCCGCCTTTGAAGTTGCGCGGGAAACAGGTGCGGAAAATATCAACGCAAGAACAGTCGCAAAAAAGTTGAAATGTTCTACGCAGCCCATTATGTACCACTTTGCAACGATTGAGGAATTGAAACAAGCTGCTTATGCAAAAGCGGATCTTTATCATTCTGCATACCTTATGAATCTGGAAGGCCCGCACAAAGACGTTATGCTGGAAATTGGGTTGCATTATATCCGTTTTGCGATGGAAGAACCGCATTTGTTCCGTTTTCTTTTTCAATCCAACTTTTTTACCGGAACGACCTTGCTGGAAATGATTGATGCCGAAGAACTTGCCCCTGTTCTTTTGGCAATGAAAGGAGCAGTTGGAGGAAGTATCGATCAGGTAAAAGAAATCTTCATAACCGTTTTTTTGTTTGCTCATGGATATGCGAGTATCATTGCTAACAATTCATTGGAATATGACGAGGAACTTATCAAATCCCATTTGGAGCGGGCATATAGAGGCGCCATATGGGAAGTGCAGGAGAGATTAGTGTGAAAGAAAGCAAATGAAACTAAAATCGTGAAATAGACACAAAAACAGGTTCACGTTGTGAACCAATTTAAGAGTATTCCCACCTTAGTAAAATGAGGCGCACCTGCACATCATTACCAAACGGGTGGGTGCATCTGATACTGATGCCGGGATGCCTTAATCATAAGTCTGTTGTAATACGAAAACTGGAAGGTGGAAACCACTTTCATTACTATTTGTGCCGGAGCGTCACAAATTCTCCTGATGGCAGACGCGAATTGGAGATTCGCGTCACCCCGTCGCGAAAACGCTCCGGAATGGAGAATAAAATGAACAAGCAACAAGTGATGGAAAATCACAGAAAGAGTGCCGTCCTCACGATGACAGGTATGGCAATCATGGTGGCGTTGACGGTAACAAAGGTGGTGCCATCCTCGAAAATAGCGGGGTATTCCGTATTTGTGGGAATCGCATTTTTCTTTCTGACGGAAGCTGCAAGCAAAGCAAAAGGATCCGAATCGGGATTGCGATTTCATACGATTTTGGCGGATCTGAAAAAGCCGGGCGTGATTGGCTGGGCGCTGTTTCCATGTGTGAGCGGTATGGTAACAATGGCTGCGGGGAATCTGATGTTCAGCGGGGAATATGTTTCCCATCTCATAGGACGGACGAGTTCTGTGGGACTGTCCTTTGATCAAGCGGCGCTGCTGGTAGGCCAGGTTGTGCTTGCGGCATTTGGGGAAGAAATCGCATATCGGGGATTTTTTCTGGGGAAAGGAATGAAACTATTTCCGTTTTGGATCTGTGCAGTGGCGTCCTCTGCTGTTTTTGCCGCCGGACATATTGCCCCAGGAAACATAGGCATTGTGCTGTATGATGTTGCCGGTGTATGGATCGACAGCTTGATTTTCTCGGTCATTTATTATAAATCGGGTAATTGTGTGATCAGCACCCTTTCGCACATTCTCGGAAACGCCGTATCTCTTGTGATTGCATTTCGATTTTTGTAAGTCAAATACGAGGAAAAATGATAGATGGAGCGAAACAGAATGAAATCAGTCCCCCTTTCTGTATTATATCGTCCCATAACCGCTATGCCTTTTGGGAGAAACGGCGATGACTGGGAAATTCCCCCATGTGACGCATTAAAACCATATATTCGCTGCTTTTGGGAAACATCCCGTCCGCAGATCTCATCTGAGACGGCGGGACGCCTTGTGATCCCGGATACCTGTATGGATATCATTGTCAGGGTCAATCCTTCCGACCACGCGGTTACGGCCAGTTTCTGCGCAATAGACGAACATACTCATCAGCCCGGCGGAGCGGAAAGCGGTGCCAGCCTATCTACCTTTGGCATCCGTTTTTTCTGCTGGAGCGCGGCGCTGTTCAGCACAGAGGGTTTCCGGCACACGAAAAACCGGGCCTTTGATCCGGACGCATTTTTTCGGAGCATCACTGTGGAACTGACCGAAATTGTCCTCCGGTTTCACACATTGCCCGAAAGGGCGGAGGCGGCGGAAAAGATTCTTCTGCAAAGACTGAATGTAAGCCGCCTGAACAGTAATCTGATGAACGCTGTCAGCGATATGATCCTGTATCAAGGCCGGATGAAAATTTCTGAAATTGCCCGTAGAAACGCCCTGTCGGAGCGGTATATGGAGCGGATCTTTTCAGAGAACATCGGCGTCAGTCCCAAGACGCTTTCCAATCTGATCCGCTATCAGATGGTATGGCAGGAGATTGCCGGAGGCGGCGCGGATATTCTGAACCTGGTGGAAAAATACGGTTACACGGATCAGGCGCATCTTTTGCATGATTTTCGGTTTCGCCACGGCATGACGCCGGCGCAGGCGTTTCAATACGCCCGGTTGGGAACGTTGTCAATGACAGCGCCATATCAGGCATGACAACAGCATTAGCGGTGTAGCGGTAATCGGGCATTCACCGTAATGCAAAAGATACGCCCCCAATTGGGGGATTACATGGAGTAGGGGAACAACAACATGGAGTATGGGGAAAACAACATGGAGTATGGGAAAATATGCTTGACAAGACTGTCTGTGAAATGGTATCTTGATGAAAACGAATCAGAAAAAAGTAAAAGCTGTGAATGGTGAGGAAATGATCAACAGATAACTTGATTTAAGTGAAACACATATGGGAGAGGGACCTGTATGGAATTTGTATGGAATTTGTATGGAATCTGTATGGACAGGCTCCTTGGGTGACGTTTCCCGGGGATTTCCGGGAGGCGCACAGGCTGTGTACGCTTAAATAAGAAGATCGCGTGGATGGTTTCCTTTTTTCTTTGGATGAAAGAAAAGTTTTTTCGCTGCGGGTCTGCTTTGCGTATGCGGGGCGGCCTGTTTTGATGCGCAGACCTGTGTAAAGCAATGAGCTGCGTGTGATACTGGAAGATTTCAGCCTGGTATTGAACGATGGGGACAAGGCGGTGATCATCGGGGAGGAAGGAAACGGCAAATCAACCCGGATGAAGTGGTTTTATGACCCTGCGCTGACGGAAGGGGATGCCGAGACAAAGGGAACCCGCGTACACGGGGACGAAAGGCTGGGTGATCTGCCTCAGGAACTGCCGGAGAAGGACAGGGGCAAAACATTTACAATTCTTCCCGGAGGAAAAATGTTTTTGGAACCGGACGCCAAAGGAGATGGCGGGGGATGTCGGATTTTTACAAGACAGAGGGAGAAAAATTTTGTAGAGTGAAAGAAAGCGGCGCTTTCATGAACTGTATAAACTGCCAACCGTGAAACGGCGGTACAGGGGAAATGAAAGGCGACATGCTTTCCAATCTGACGCGAAGGAGGTTCTGACATGAACACTTTTGAAAACACTTTTGAAAAGGCCCGCGGATTTATCTTCCGCAACGCCCGCCCTCTGGATCTGGCAATATTTCGGTATCGCTTTGAAAACGGTTCCCGTGAAGACGTGATAACCGCTCTGTCAGCTTATCAAAATCCGGACGGAGGTTTCGGCTGGGGAGTGGAACCCGATAATTTTAATCCCAATTCCCTGCCCATGGGTGTCTGGAAAGCGACGGAATATCTCCGTGAGATCGGCGGGATGGAACCGGAACACCCGATGATCCAGGGGATCCTGCAATATCTGGAAAGCGGTGATGGCTTTGATGCGGCACGGGATCAGTGGGGAAACACGGTTGCGTCGAACAATGACCATCCCTGCGCCATCTGGTGGAAATACCCGGAAACAGGCAGTCTTTTTTCATACAACCCCACGGCCGCGCTGGCGGGTTTCCTGATTCGGTATGCCGCGCCGGACAGCGCCTTGCATGAAAAGGGGGTAAGGATCGCGAAAGCGGCGGTGGAATGGTTCTTACAAGACGCCCCGGTGGAGCGGCACATTGCGGGCTGTTTTATCTCGCTGTACGAGTATTGCGTGGACGCTGGCGTTATGCCATTCGACGGAGAGGCGCTGCTTGAAAAGCTGAAAGAGATTGTAGACAGCTCCATCTGCCGCGACGTCTCGCGCTGGTGGGAATATATTCCGAGGCCGTCGGCGTTTCTGACCTCGCGTGGTAGCAGGTTTTACAGTGAAGAACTGGAGGAGCTCTGCCGTGCCGAGTGTGAATATATCAAAAACACGCAGCTTTCCGACGGCTCCTTTTATGTCCCGTGGACGTGGGGGAATGACCATAAGGAGTGGTATGTCGCCGAAAACTGGTGTAAAGCCATCATCACTATGGATAATATGTTGTTTTTACGGGAGTTCGGATCCGCCACATAAAAAGCGAAACGGAATGGAGCGGCGTAAGCAGGACACATACGTTTTTTTGGAAATAGATCGGTACACGGGAGCTGCAAGGGGAGAAGCAGTATGAAAGAAATCAAGATTTACGCCCAAAACGCCAGCTTTCAAAAAATTCAGGTTTTGAAAACGAATCGAAACAAACGGTACAAATACCATGAGTTTTTGGTGGAAGGTGTGCGAAATCTCAATGAGGCTGTAAAAAACAATTGGAAGATCAAATCTTTTTTGTATCATAAGGACGGCCTTTCCGAGTGGGCTAGCAATATGATCCATCAGGTAGATACGGATATCAATTATTGCCTGACGCCTGATCTTATGGCAGAGTTGAGCGGAAAGGAAGACACTTCGGAATTGATGGCGGTTATTGAAATGCGGGATGACAGGCTGGATAGTGTCCCGTTGTCCGAAACGCCCTTTCTTGTTCTGTTCGATCGTCCGTCAAACAAGGGTAATCTCGGTACGATGATACGCTCTTGTGATGCACTTGGGGCGGATATTCTGATCTTGACCGGGCATGGGGTGGATTTATATGATCCCGATGTTGTTGTCTCGTCCATGGGGTCGTTTTTCAAGATGCCGGTTGTCAGAATTCCGGATAACACAGCGCTGTATGACTATATTGCCAGATTGAAAAGCAAATATCCTGCTTTTCAGACGATAGGAACCACGGCGCATCATGAATGCCCCATTTACAATACAGATCTGACCGTGCCGCTTATGTTGATGATAGGAAACGAGACGATGGGATTAAATAAGGCGTTTAAGGAATTCTGTGATGTGCTCTGCACCATCCCGATGGCTGAGGATTCCTATGCGTCCTCTTTTAACGTAAGCTGTGCCGCTTCCATACTCATGTATGAGGTCACACGGCAAAGAACAAAAATGGATGTATGATGACGTGGAGATGAGCTATGAAATTAGTTATATTGACCGCGGCCTGCGGAGTGGGAAAATCAACGATCAAGGCTGAATTAAAAGTAAAGGGAAGGTTGGGCGGCTATGCCTGCATAGATACCGATGAAGTGGGTATCAACTGGTGGGATTATGGCATGGAGAAAAAGAACCAGTTTCATGAGGCTTGCCTGACGGAAGCCGTCAGGCGGGCAAACGGGAAGAATTTGCTGTTTGCAAC
Source organism: uncultured Acetatifactor sp. (assembly GCA_947630715.1). Classification (GTDB taxonomy): domain Bacteria; phylum Bacillota; class Clostridia; order Lachnospirales; family Lachnospiraceae; genus Acetatifactor. The sequence goes on along the minus strand of CANRIP010000049.1, from coordinate 1,875 downwards.
CTGTCTGAATCCGATTGACTTTTATGAAAACGTCAACATACCGGAAGAAATTACGTCAACATTTTTTATTGCAATGACTTGTTCCGATGAGGAGGTCACCAAGAGGTTAAAAGCTAGACCGTCCGAGCGTATGTGCGGAGATGATGAATTTATAAAAGGACAGATAAATTATCTGAATTGGTACAGAAAAAATAAGGGAAAGTTTCCATTATATATTGATAATACAGGCATGACGATTTCAGATACAGCGAATGGTATTGCAGATTTTATTACGGCGCAGATATCAGACTAATTCATATAGTTGTAACAAACTATACTTGCGGGTAGGAGATACAGCTATGGCCCATGAAGATAACAAAGATTTTAACGTTATGCTGCATGACGGCAAGGATATGCCAAAGTTTCAGACAATCACGGACGAAAAATGTAAAGGATTCTGAGAAGGCACTGTTTGAGTTGAACTGAACAAACGTCAAGTGGACAAACTATTCCACAAACTGGCGTTTCAGGAGATATGGACATGGTCTATTATGAGAAAGACGGAATGGTTATTCGAGATTTGCAGCAGAGGGATGCTCAAATGATAACAGAGGAAGAAATTGCGCAGGGCTGGGATGCGACAATAGACAAATACGAAATGCGGCTGAAACATCAGGCCGAGGGCAAAGCGGTCGCGTTGGTTGCTGAATGGAATGGGAACATTGCCGGATATGTTAACGTGTATCCCGATGCCAAGTGTGGCGCGTACGCGAATCGGGGCTATGCGGAGATTGTTGACTTCGGCGTTCTGGAAAAATACAGGCGCAGAGGAATCGGCAGCAAGCTTATGGATGTTGCGGAACAGATCGCATTCTCGTATTCGGACGTGATATACCTGGGAGTGGGTCTGCACAGCGGGTATGGAAGCGCGCAGAGAATGTATGTCAAGCGGGGATACGTCCCGGACGGCAGCGGCGTCTGGTATCAAGATCAGGTCTGCGAGCCGTATGGTGATTGCTGTAATGACGATGATCTGGTATTGTATTTATCAAAACATATCAAGTGACTTTCTGTTTTGAAGAAATGTGATCTTGCTGACAAAACTGATATTATCTTGCAGAGTTTGATACATAACCGAGGAATAATGGAAAAGTGCGCCTTTGCGGTGTAATTTCCGCTTGCGGTGTAAAATAGGTGCCGGTGTTAATATCTTGAGTTCCCGCATTTTGCAATAAGGTGAAGACAAAACAACGGTCAGGGATGCTCTGTGGTCATCGTTTGAAAACACCGGACAGGAAACCGGGAAACGAGAGTACCCCAATAAGCCCCATCAGGATCGGGCAGATAAGGGAGCTTATTTTGTTTTGTCTGATTCAGATAATCAGTTTCAGGCAGAGCTGCCGGAAGGGAGGGAGTCTTGTCTGAAACCAGAGTCTGACGCCTTCTTTTGCATAGGCGAGGATCCCCAAGATGCCTTTTGCCAGCCGGTAATAGCAGAAATACACCCTTTCTTTTATGGGCGTCGTTTTCTGCAGGATGAAGACTTTTAAGGCATTTGTTTCCGGTTTCATGGAGATATGTGCCAGAAATGCCATGCATAAGGTGACATAAAAATTCAATGCGTTGATGGGAATCAGATTTCGTACCCGGAAATCTTTAAAGCGGAACATCTGCTTTTTGCAGCGGCAATATTCCTCGATGCGCCATCTGGAAAAGTACAGCTTTGCAACCCGGATGACATCTTCCTTTGACCGGATTTCCTGATTGGCAGCGAGCATCATGGGGTGTTCCGTGATGCCATAGACCAGGATGAGATAAATGTCCTTTTTGGAGGCAGTGATCTGTACTTTTACATGGGAAAGATAGGCGTCATGGTTCTTACCCTTGTAAACAAGG
>CANRIP010000048.1 GCA_947630715.1 uncultured Acetatifactor sp. | reverse complement strand
ATTCTGTGGCTTACGGATCGCATGAATAAGCGTTTTCCTGTGGTAAGAAATTGCAGCCGCTGTTATAATTTGATTTATAACTGCGTCCCGCTGGCGCTTTGGGAGGAAAAGTATTCCATGCCGGGCGTGGATGTACTGAGGCTGGATTTTACGGTGGAAACAGGGAAAGAGCTGGCGGAGAAAATGAACGCCTGTCTGACATTCCGACCCCTCAAACCGGGCTCCTACACCACCGGCCATGAAAAACGAGGCGTTCAATAAAAATAATAGGATCGAAAACAGGAGAGCGGATTCCGGGGGTAAATCCGGGAGATCAAATAACAAGGGGCAAATAACGGGAGATTCAGAATGGAACAATATATTACGGAATTATCCAAATATGTGATCGCTGGCGTGATGGCGCTGTATACGCTTTCCTGCGCCGCAGCCCTTTTTCTGCGAAAGGAGAGCAAACGCAGACTCTACGGATGGCAGTGCGCCTTGATGTTTCTGCTTCAGGTTGTCCTTTTTCTGGATCTGGCCCTGGTCAGCAGGAAAATGGAATATGTGTTCTTCTATGTGTTTGTGCAGATCCTGCTGATGGTGGAATCCGTTTTGGTGCCTATGATTTATGAGGATGTGGACAGACTGCTCTTAAGTGGCATGTGCATGCTGACCGGGATCGGCCTGTGCGTGATTTCCCGCCTGGATTTCAACCGGGCGGTGAAACAGTATATCATTGCCATGATTTCCCTGATTCTTGCCTTGATTTTGCCGTATCTGTTTCAACGGACTAAATTTTGGAAGAAGTTTTCCTGGCTGTATGGTCTGCTGGGAGTGGCCATGTTAAGCGTAGTGCTGATTCTGGGCGAGATTACCTACGGTTCCAAGCTGTCCTTCACCGTCTCCTTCAGCATTGCTCAGATTACCTTCCAGCCCTCTGAATTTGTCAAAATTCTGTTTATCTTTTTCCTGGCGGGGGCGCTCTGGGAGGACGCTTCTTTGAAACGGGTGGCCTTGACCGCGGTACTGGCGGGACTGCATGTGATCGTACTGGTGCTTTCCAGGGATCTGGGGAGCGCGGTGATCTTTTTTATCGGTTATGTGTTCCTGGTGTTTCTGGCCACCGGGAACGCCCTGTACCTGTTGCTGGGCGCAGTAGGCGGAACCGGGGGCGCCGTGGCTGCCTACCGGCTGTTCGCCCATGTGAGGACGAGAGTGCTTGCCTGGCGGGATCCCTGGAGTTACATCGACAATCAGGGATACGCCATCACGCAGTCGCTGTTTGCCATCGGGAGCGGCAGTTGGTTCGGCATGGGGCTGATGCAGGGCAGCCCGGACGATATCCCCTATGTGATGGAGGATTTTATCTTCTCCAGCGTCTGCGAGGAGCTGGGAGTGATTTTCGGCGTTTGCACAGTGCTTGTGGCCCTGTGCATGTTCCTGGAAATGATGAAGGTGGCCGCGGGGATGAAGGACGGGTTTTACCGGCTGGCCATAGGCGGTGTGGGGGTCATGTATCTCTTTCAGGTGTTCCTCACCGTGGGAGGCGGCGTCAAGCTGATCCCTCTGACGGGCGTAACCCTTCCGTTTCTCAGTTACGGCGGCAGTTCCATCATGGTTTCCATGCTTTTGTTTTTTATCGTTCAGGGGATCGTGATCCGCTCCACCGGGGAACAGGCCCAGAGAAGGGAAAAAAAGACGGCAGAAAAAACAGCAAGCAAATTTTTTCCTTATGCGATACCCAGCGTCTGTGTGTTGTTTACCGGACTGTTTCTCTTTCTGCTGGGGTACCTCTGTCATTTTACCGCCACCAGCAGGGCGGATATGATCAACAACAGCTACAATTCCAGACAGGAGATACTGCTGTCCCAAAATTATCGGGGAACGCTTTATTCCCGGAACGGGGAAGAACTGGCCTTTACCAAGCTGGACGGGGATCAGCAGGAAACCAGGGTTTATCCTTACGGCAGGCTTTTTTCCCATGTGATAGGGTACTCCACAAGGGGAAGAACCGGGATTGAGGAACTGGCCAATTATTATTTGATCAACACCGGAATCTCGTTGAACAGCAAGGTGGCAAACGATATGGCCGGTCTTAAAAATCCCGGGGACAACGTGTATACCACGCTGGATGTGGGGCTGCAGGAGCAGGCGGACAGCCTTCTGGGGCTTTACAGGGGCGCGGTGATCGTCACGGAGGTCAAGACGGGGAATGTGCTGGCCATGGTCTCTCATCCGGACTTTGACCCCAACGAGATTGCCGATATCTGGGATTCTCTGGCGGAGGATCCGGACAGCTCCGTGCTGGTCAACCGTGCGACCCAGGGACTGTATCCCCCGGGCTCCACCTTTAAGATGGTGACGGCGTTAGAATATATCCGTGAAAATCCGGATACTTACGGGGAATATTCCTTCCACTGTCCGGGGTATTTTAAATCCGGGGACAGCCGTATCAACTGTTATCACGGAATCAGCCACGGTGACGTGGATTTTACGCTTTCCTTCGCCAAATCCTGCAACGCATCGTTTTCCAACATTGGAATGAGCCTGGATCGGAATGACTTTCAGAATACGCTGGACAAACTGCTTTTTAACGAAAGTCTGCCGATTGCGCTCCGCTCTGCCCGAAGCAGCGGGAATGTCTCGGAGGACATGACGGACAGCGAGATGATGCAGACGGCCATCGGCCAGGGAAAAACACTGATCACGCCCATGCACCTTAACCTGATCACCTGTGCCGTGGCAAATGACGGCGTTCTCATGGAGCCGCGGCTTTTGGACAGAGTGGTGACCGCCCAGGGGAAGACGGTGAAAACCTTTGAAACAAACGTCTGGGGCAGGATGATGAGCCAGGAGGAGGCGGCCGCTTTGAAGGAACTGATGACGGCGGTGGTGGAGCAGGGAACGGCCTCCAAGCTGAAAGGAAGGGAATACACCGCCGCGGGAAAGACCGGATCCGCGGAGTTTAACAATGTGAAGGGGGACAGCCACGCCTGGTTTACCGGGTTCGCCCCGGTGGAGGATCCGGAGGTATGCGTCACCATTATCATAGAGAAGGCGGGCAGCGGAGGGGAATACGCGGTTCCTCTTGCCAGAAGGATGTTCGACTGCTATTTCGCGGAAAAAGAATCCGCTGAAACCGCTGCTGACAGCGTTCCTGACAGCGCCGCCGGCCAATGAGCAAAAATATTTTTTCCTTGCGCTTGCCGGGCGTTTAAGATATACTGAATTTAGGTTGTATCTGTGACACACCAGTCAGGAGGAATTGCAGTGATAGAAGCAACTAGCTGTGGTGGTGTGGTAATATTTCGTGGAAAGATTCTGCTTTTGTACAAAAACGTAAAGAATAAGTACGAAGGATGGGTCTTGCCGAAGGGCACGGTAGAGCAGGGAGAGGATTATAAAGAAACCGCGCTCCGGGAGGTGCTGGAGGAATCCGGCGCGAAGGCTACCATTATCAAATATGTAGGCAAAAGCGAATACAGCTTTGTGGTTCCGGAGGACACTGTCCAGAAGGAAGTCCACTGGTATTTGATGATGGCGGACAGTTATTACAGCAAACCACAAAGAGAGGAATTCTTTCTGGACTCCGGGTTTTATAAGTATCATGAGGCGTATCACCTGTTGAAATACAGCGATGAGAAACAGATACTGGAAAAAGCCTATGCAGAGTATCAGGAACTGAAAAAAAGCAATTTATGGGGAAACCGGAAGTATTATTGAACACTTCCGGTTTCTCTGCGCCGTGAATGCCGCCCGCTGGGAGGGCCTACTGCATTTTGACGATTTCATATTCAGGATGCTCCGCCAGATCCAGAAACACCTGATTCTGGTTTCGCAGAATGGGTCTGGAAAATCTGTCCGGATGGATAATCAGCACTTCCCAGACCGTATCATCGTTTAAGCAGACGTTCGTTCCGATCTGGGCGTCCGCGATATGTCTCATCAGAGGAACCAAAAGCTCTGCGTCATATTTGGAAATGTCCCGCTCGAAATGACCCAGAATTCCCAGAGGGGTCAGGGCGTTTCGGTGAGGTCTGGGGGAGGCCATGGCGGCGTAGGTATCCACAATGGCGATATAGCGGGCGAACAGGCCGATGTCTTTTCCGGCGCAATGCTGGGGGTAACCGCTGCCGTCCATGCGTTCGTGGTGCATGAGAACGGCTTCCTGAATCCGGTTAGGCAGTCCCGTGTTTCCCAGCATCGCCCAGCCGATGGCCGGGTGCTGTTTCAGGACTTCAAATTCCTGGGGAAGAAGCTTTCGGGAGCTCCACAAAAGCTCGTAGGGCATTCTGAGTTTCCCGATATCGTAATAGAATCCGGCCAGAATCAGATCTCTGCGATCCTGATCCGGCATGTTCAGCCATTCGCCGAAAGCGCCCGCCAGAAGGGCGGAGTTGAGACAGTGGTGGAAGGTCAGCTCGTCCTCGTTGGGCATCAGGTTGTACAGATAATCCAGAAGCTCGGCTCCGGTGGAATAGGTGCTGCGAAGATCCAGATAAATGCACAGCAGAGACTTGTCCGGAATCCTTTGACCGTTGGCGGCAAAATCCGTCATCAGCTTTTTGTACCGTTTCAGGTTCTGGGCGTGTTTTTGCTCAAACAGCTTGAATTGTTCGGAAAACCTGAGTTTTTCAAAATGGGTTGTGGCTAAATCCACATCTTCCATGACGGTGACCAGCATGATCTGATACCGTTTCAGCTTATCGATGTTGGACTGGGTCAGCACAGTCCCGGCGGGATAAAGCACCTGTCCCTGCCAGGTGACCTCGGCTCCCAGGGTCATGCCCGGTTTCAGTTCCATTCGTGCGACGGCTTTCATTTGCGGCAATCCTCCAGTTTCGCCCGTGGAAACGGCGATTTTCACAATAGTATGGTGATTCTAATATCAGTATAAATTATTTTTATAAATTGTCAACTCCTGCGGGTTTCCAGTTTTATGGTTACAAATGGAAAGAGTTATGATATACTGAACGGGAACAGGAGTAAAAAGGGAAACGGGAACAGAGGCGAAAGCGGAAACAGGCTCCGAAAGGGAAACGGGAACAGAGGCGAAAGCGGAAACAGGCTCCGAAAGGGAAACGGGAACAGAGGCGGAAACGGCATCCATACCGGGGAGGCGGCAGTAGATCGATGAAGATTGCGCTGGATTATCATCCCAAGCTGTATCTGGGGGATAGTATTGACGGGAAAAAACTGGATAAGCTGAAGAAAAAGCTGGAAAACAGGCCGCTTACCACCAACTGTTTTGTGATCGCGCTGTCCCGGAATCAAGAGGATCAACTGGATATCCTGTCTGCCAAGCTTTTTGTCCAGCGTTATTACCGGAAAAACCCTCCCTTTGTGGTGGGGATTGCCGGGAACCGCGAGGAAGCGTTTCTCATGGTGGAAAAGCTTGCCAGGGAATGTATGGCGGTCAGAGGGGACTGCGCGTTAAAGGAGTATCTGAAATGGCTGATGTGATCTTGCGGATCCTGTCCGTGTTAGGCATCCTGCTGCTTGTGCTTTTGGCGCTTGTGATCGTGCTGCTGTTGACGGTGCTGTTTTTCCCCGTCACTTACCGGGCGGGCGGCGTAAAGGACGAGAAACAGTGCCAGTTCCGCGCCAGAGCCGGTTGGCTGTTTGGGCTGGCCAGAGTGGAATATGCTTTCCCGGAACCCGGGAAATTGACGGTGAAAGTGCTTTGGAAGACAATATATGACAGTTCCCGGCCCCCGGAAAAGGGCAAGGCGGAGGCGGGCGGGAGCGAAAGCGCCGCTGTCAGCGCCTCGGGAAACGAAAGCACAAATGCCAGCACCCCGAGAGACGAAAGCGCCGCCGTCAGCGCTCCGGGAGACGAAAGCACAAAGGCCAGCACCTCGGGAGGCGAAAGCGCCGCCGTCAGCGCTCCGGGAAACGAAAGCACAAATGCCAGTACACCGGGAAACGAAAGCGCCACCGGGAACCAGAGCGGGGAGCCGGAAACCCCGGAGCAGGAAAATGTAAAGCAAGAAAAGCGGGTGCAAAATCATTTCCAGCGAGAAACCTCAGGATCGGAAAACCCAGCACCGGAAACCGTAGAACCGGAAAACCCGGAACCGGAAAACGCAACATCGGAAAACCCGGAACCGGAAAACGCAACATCGGAAAATCCGGAGCAGGAAAATACAGGGCAGGAAGGCGGAGACGCCCAGGAAGGATCCGGGGATGAGAGGGAAAAGGGAGGAATCCGATCCCGTATTTTGGAAAAAATCGAAAAGATAAAGTACACATTCCGGTCTACTTATGATAAAATAAAAAAGATATGGCAGAATATATCCTATTACACGGAACTGTTAAGGGATCAGGATACGGCAGACCTGCTTTCCCATGGCAGATTCCGGCTGTTTCGGATCCTGAAAAGCATCAGGCCCCGCAGACTGAAGGCGGATATCCGGTTCGGCATGGAATCCCCCGATCAGACGGGATATCTATATGGTATTTACTGTATGCTCGCGCCCTGGTGCGGATCGGCGGCCACAGTTACCCCAGACTTTCAGCAAAAGATTCTGGAGGGGCATTTTCAGGCATCGGGACATATCATTCCGGCGGTTTTGGTTTGGCATGGGCTGAGAATCGCCCTGGACAAAAGACTCTGGAAACTGCTGGAAAAAATCAAACAGCCGGAAAAGCCCGGCAGTCCGCAAAACAAGCCGGAAACGGAACCGGAGAAAAGCCGGCAGCCCGCATAAAACCGGAAACGGAACCGGAGAAAGCCCGGCAGCATGCAAAAAAGGAGGAACCGGAACCGGAGAAAAGCCCGGCAGTCCGCAAAAAAAGCCGGAAACGGAACCGGAGAAAGCCCGGCAGCCCGCATAAAACCGGAAACGGAATCGAAGATGAACCGGCGGCAAAAGCCGGATAAAAAAGCATAACAATCAGGCCGTGAAATGCGGCGGATGGGAGGAAACATGGCAGAGAGGGAAAATCAGTTTCAGGGCGTTGTGGAGGCTCTTTTAAAGGGCATGGACACGGTTCTCTCCACAAAAACCGTTGTGGGACAGGCAACACAGGTGGGAGACACCATTATACTGCCCCTGGTGGACGTAAGCTTTGGAGTGGGAGCGGGCGCCGGCGCTAACGGAGGAAAACACACATCCTCGGGCGCGGGAGGACTGGGCGGCAAAATGACTCCCAGCGCGGTGATTGTGATTCAGAACGGCAACACCAAGCTGGTGAATATCAAGAATCAGGACGCGGTTACCAAGGTTCTCGATATGATCCCGGATATTGTGAATAAATTCACAAAACCGAAGGAAAAGGACGAGATGTCGGATGCCGAAGTGGTGGATATCGCGTTCCCGGAAGAAGGGGCCGAAGGGCAGGACGGGGAAACGAAGGAAAACTGAAGCACAAATGGCCCGTTGTCCCGCATATAATAGGAGTAAGTTCATCTGTTCAGGGCGTCATGAAAAAGATCATTGGCCTGGTATGTTTTTTGATTGCCATCGGTATGTTGATCATGCTGATTGCGCATAACCGCCTTGTGGGTCTGATTATCATTGCGCTGTTGCTTCTTTTGGGTTATAATTGCTTTTGCGGCAATTAGCGTTTTTGATTGGATCGGAAGGTTGATTCAAATGATTGATTGGGAAGAAATTAATACAACGGAGGATGTTGACCGGCTAAAGGCGGTTAAGGTTTGGCTGTTTCAGGAGAATATCCGTCTGGAAAACGCCAGAAAAGAACTGGACGATTCCAGAGAACGTTTCCAGAATGAAAAAGCGCAGGCGCGCAGGGAACTGGAAGAACTGAACCGGAAGGCCGTTCAGGAGCGCAGGAGACTGCGGGAGGAAAATCTGTTTTTTGAAAAAAAGCTGGCAATCCTTCAGGACGGTTTCCGCAAGCTGGATGAGGACAGGCGTTCCCTGGAGCGTCAGAAAAAAGCCCTGGAGGAACGGTCGGCACGGGGATTCCGGGAGGATACGGCGGCGCTGCCCGCTCTGGAGGAATCCGTCAGCCTGCTGTTTCGGGGAGCCAACAATCCTCTGGCGCTGCGGAAACGTTACAGGGATCTGGTCAGAATTTTTCATCCGGACAACCTGTTCGGGGACGAAGAAATCGCCCAGATTATCAATCGGGAATATCTGCGAAGAAAAAAGAGAGAGGAAGCCTGAATTTTTCACCCCCTTCTTTCCGGCAGGGGGCTATTACAACAAACGCCCATACAGCGCAAAACTGTATGGGCGTTTGAGTTATGCGGCTGCAAGGCCGCCGGTTTTCTGTTCAAAGACGCTTACGCTCTTTCCACCCTGCCGGATCTCAAACAACTGGTGCAGACGTGGAGCTTTTTGTTGCCGCCATTCACCTTGCACTTTACGTTCTTTACGTTAGAATGCCAAATCGCATTGCTTCTTCTATGAGAATGGCTTACATTGTTACCGAAATGAACGCCCTTGCCGCAAATATCACATTTAGCCATCTTAACACCTCCTTGACGCATTCGTTTTTCTTTTCATGGTTGACGAAACAACACAACATTGATATAGTAGCAGAAATATGTGGAAAAAGCAAGCATTAAAAAAACTTTTTTTAAATTTTGCTTTTAAGGTTTCCTTTTTCCGGGAAAGCTGGTAGAATATAGGTTGCAGTCCGGCCTATTCGGATTTTGTAGGAAGACAACGGGGACAGGAGAACAGGGCTGTCAGAAAGGAAAGGGAATGCTATGAAAGGTTCTTCTATCAATACCCACATGGGAAATATAGTCATTAACAACGACGTAATCGCCCAGTATGCCGGCAGCGTGGCCGTGGAGTGCTTTGGGATCGTGGGAATGGCGGGAGTCAGCGTACGGGACGGTTTGGTCAGGCTTCTGAAACGTGACAGCCTCACAAGAGGAATCAGCGTCAATATAAGCGGCAACAAGCTTTCTTTGGATTTCCATGTTATCGTATCCTACGGCGTGAGCATTCTGGCGGTTGCGGACAATCTGGTCAGCAACGTGAAGTACAAGGTAGAGGAATTTACCGGCATTGAAATAGAAAAGATCAACATCTATGTAGACGGTGTCAGAGTAATTGATTAAGGAGGATATGTCGTGGGATTACAGGAAATAGATGCTAAAATGCTGTCCAGGATGTTTCTGGCCGGGGCCAGGAACCTGGAGAGCAAAAAAGAGTGGATTAACGAATTGAACGTTTTTCCCGTTCCCGACGGAGATACGGGCACCAATATGACCATGACCATCATGTCGGCCGCCAGAGAGGTGGTCGCCCTGGGGGAAAATCCCAGCATGGAGGCGGTATGCAAGGCCATTTCCGGCGGTTCGCTGCGAGGCGCAAGAGGAAATTCCGGCGTGATCCTGTCCCAGATCTTCCGGGGTTTTACCAAGCGGCTGAAAAGCGAGCAGAACCTGACGGTGCCGGTTATGGCGGAAGCCTTTGAAAAAGCGGTGGAAACCGCGTATAAGGCGGTTATGAAACCCAAGGAGGGCACCATTCTCACCGTTGCCAGAGGAATCGCGGAAAAGGGCCGCGAGCTGGTGGATGACGGCGTGACGGATATGGAGACTTACCTGAATACGGTGATCGAGCATGCAAAATACGTTTTGAGCCAGACGCCCGAGATGCTGCCCGTGCTGAAACAGGCGGGCGTTGTGGACTCCGGCGGGCAGGGGCTTGTGGAGGTGATCACCGGTTTTTATGAAGGGTACCTGGGACGGGAAGTCTCCCTGGACATCCCGGCCCAAAACGGGCCTGAGAACGCCGGCGTTTCCGCCAAAATACAGGAGACGGAAATTCGGTTCGGATATTGTACGGAATTCATTATTATGCTGAATAAGCCCTTTCATGCGAAAAACGAGAAAGACCTCAAGGCTTATCTGGAATCCATAGGGGATTCCATTGTCTGCGTGGCCGATGATTCCGTGGTCAAGGTACATGTACATACCAATGACCCCGGCCTGGCGATCCAGAAAGCGTTGAAATATGGACCGCTTTCCAATATCAAAATCGATAATATGCGTCTGGAGCATCAGGAAAAGCTTTTTCAGATGGCCGGCAAGGAAAATGCGGTTCCCGAGGAAGTGAAACAGCAGGAGCCGCCCAAGGATTACGGTTTCATCGCGGTATCCTCGGGAGAAGGCATGAAGGAAATTTTTACCAGCCTGGGCGCGGACTGCATCATCGAGGGCGGCCAGACCATGAACCCCAGTACCGCGGACATATTGGACGCGGTGGACAAGGTGAACGCCAAGACCGTATTCATCCTGCCGAATAACAAAAATATCATTCTGGCGGCCAATCAGGCGGCGGAGCTGACCACGGACAAGGATCTTCTGGTGATCCCCACCAAGACGATCCCCCAGGGCATTACGGCGATCATCAACTTTGTGCCGGAGCTGTCCGCGGACGAGAATGAGGAGACGATGATCCGTGAAATCGCCTCGGTGCATACCGGCGAGGTGACTTACGCGGTGCGGGATACGGTGATCGAGGACAGGACGATCTGCAAAGACGATTTTATGGGCCTGGGGGACGGAGGGCTTTTATCCGTGGGAAAGAACCTGGAGCAAGTGGCGGCGGAAACCATCGAGAACATGATGCTTGAGGACGCGGAGTTAATCAGCATCTATTATGGAGCCGACGTGAAAAAGGAAGATGCGGAAGCCTTTGCCGGACAGATTTCCCAAACATACGGCGGCTGCGACGTGGAGCTGCAGTATGGCGGCCAGCCCATTTATTATTATGTCATGTCGGTGGAATGAAAAAATACCTGACGGTGTGAAAGGGAGGCGGCGTTGCTGTCTCCTTTTCCTGTTGTCAGGGAAAGAGGACTGGATCTATGGACGTCAATAGCTCGATTTTGGAATTAAAGGGCGTGGGGGAAAAGACGGGTAAGCTGTTTGCCAAACTGGATATCCGCACGTTGAACGATCTGCTCTGCCATGTCCCCAGGGATTATGAAATTTATGAAGACCCGGTGAGCATTGCCCAGGCGCAGGACAAGGCCCTCTGCGCTGTCTGCGGTACGCTGACGGGGAAACTGGGAGAACGCCGGGCGGGCAGTCTGCATATTTTAACAGCGGCCCTTTCCGACGGAACCGGCGTCATGCAACTGCATTTTTTCAATATGCCCTATCTCAAAAAGGTGTTAAAGCCGGGGGAAAACTATCTGTTCCGGGGAACGGTGAAAAGCCGCGGAAACGCAAAGATCATGGAACAGCCCAGGATGTTTCGGCCGGAGGAATATCACAGGCAGACCAACCGGCTTCTGCCAAGATATTCGCTCACCAAGGGGTTGACCAATCAGGCGGTGCAGAAGGCGGTGAAACAGGCGTTAGAACAGTGCCAGGCGCCGGAGGAATGCTATGACGGGGAAACGCTGGATTCCTGCGGACTCATGAGCCGTCAGGAGGCCCTGTATGCCGTTCATTTTCCGCCGGACCGGGAAACTCTGATACGGGCGAGGAAAAGGCTGGTCTTTGACGAATTTTTCCCCTTCCTGTATCTGCTGCGGCGCAACAGGCAATTGGGAGAGGGGCTGAAAAACGATTATCCCATGCTGGAAACCGCGGACACGGTGCGGTTTCTGGAACAGCTCCCCTTTCCTCTGACAAAGGCGCAGCAAAAGGTGTGGCAGGAGATCCGGGAGGACATGAGCGGGCCCAACTGCATGAACAGGCTGATCCAGGGGGACGTGGGCTCCGGGAAAACCATTCTGGCGGTTCTTGCGCTGCTGATGACGGCGGCCAACGGCTTTCAGGGCGCCCTGATGGCCCCCACCGAAGTCCTTGCCATGCAGCATTTTGAAACGGTGCGGGGATATGTCAAGCAGTATGGCGTCTGTTTTCGGCCGGTGCTGCTGACCGGCTCCATGACGGCCCGGGAAAAGCGGGAGGCGTACCGGCAGATCGAAACCGGGGAGGCCAACCTGATCATCGGCACCCACGCGCTCATTCAGGACAAAGCAGTCTATCATTCCCTGGCCCTGGTGGTCACGGACGAACAGCACCGTTTCGGGGTGCGCCAGAGGGAAACCCTTGCCGGGAAGGGCTGCAATCCCCATATCCTGGTCATGAGCGCCACCCCGATTCCCAGGACGCTGGCGATTATTCTCTACGGGGATCTGCATGTATCTTTGGTGAACGAGCTGCCCCAGGGCAGGATCCCCATCAAAAACTGCGTGGTAAATGATTCCTACCGTCCCGCGGCCTATCAGTTTATTGCGGCTCAGGTGGCCCAAGGCCGCCAGGCGTATGTGATCTGCCCCCAGGTGGAAGAAGGGGAGAATCAGGATCTGGAAAACGTGACGGACTATGTGGGGAAACTGAGGGCTGTTCTGCCGCCCCAGGTGCAGGTTGCCTCACTCCATGGGAGAATGCGACCGGCGGATAAAAACCGGATCATGGAGGAATTTGCCGCCCATTCCATCGATGTACTGGTGTCCACCACGGTGATCGAGGTGGGGATCAACGTGCCAAACGCCACGGTGATGATGGTGGAGAACGCGGAACGTTTCGGGCTTGCGCAACTGCACCAGTTGCGGGGCAGAGTGGGACGGGGAAAGCATCAAAGCTACTGCATCTTTGTCAACACAAAGGAGACGGAGGAAACCTCAAAACGGCTGAATATTTTAAACGGCTCCAACGACGGGTTCCAGATCGCGTCGGAGGATCTGAAACTCAGAGGCCCCGGCGAGCTGTTTGGAGTGCGCCAGAGCGGGGAGCTGGCTTTCCGGATGGGAGATATTTATACGGACGCGGATGTCTTAAAGCTGGCGGCGGATACGTTGGAGCACTTGCTGCAACAGGATCCCGAGCTGTCCGAAAGCAGGCATCTGCCTCTGCGCCGGTATCTGGAGCAGAGCGTCCGGGACACGGTTGACTTCCGTTCCATCTGACAGTCACACAGGCGGCGCATCCTGGAACCGCAGACAGGGAATGAGGATTCTCGGACAGCGGTATGCTTGAACCGCAGACGGTACCCGCAGACAGCAGGGTTCTTTCATGAAGAAAAATTGAAAGCTGAAAAAGTATAGGATATATCGAGGTTTATTAGCGTTATACAAA
>CANRIP010000047.1 GCA_947630715.1 uncultured Acetatifactor sp. | reverse complement strand
AGAGTAACTTTTGCTTGACCCTTCTTCCAGTTTGTGTTATTATGTATGGTGCGCTATTGTGTTGTACCATGCTCATTTTTCTTGAAAATGCCGTTTTTTGAGCATGCGGCGGTGTGAAATCAGAAAGAACGGGGTGATTTTTCAATGGAAAAAAACAGAATACGTCCGATTGCCAATTCCAAAGTGGTGCGTATGAGTTATGCTCGTCAGAAAGAGGTTTTGGAAATGCCCAATCTGATCGAGGTGCAGAAAGACTCTTACCAGTGGTTTTTGGATGAGGGACTGAGAGAGGTGTTTGACGATATCTCTCCCATTGCCGATTACAGCGGATCATTGAGTCTGGAATTCGTTGATTTTGAGCTGTGTAAAGACGACGTAAAGTATTCTATTGAGGAGTGCAAGGAGAGGGACGCCACTTATGCGGCTCCTTTGACCGTAACGGTTCGGCTCTATAATAAAGAAAAAGAGGAAATCAGCGAACATAAGATTTTTATGGGGGATCTCCCTTTAATGACGGAGACGGGGACGTTTGTCATCAACGGTGCGGAACGTGTTATCGTCAGCCAGTTGGTGCGTTCTCCCGGCATTTATTATGCGGTGAGCCATGATAAGATCGGCAAAAAACTGTTCTCCTGTACGGTCATCCCCAACCGGGGCGCGTGGCTGGAATATGAAACCGATTCCAACGACGTGTTTTATGTGCGCGTGGACAGGACCCGGAAGGTTCCCGTCACCGTGCTGCTCCGTGCGCTGGGGCTTGGCACCAACGAGGAGATCCGGGAGGTGTTTGGAGAAAATGAGCCTAAGATCGAGGCAAGTTTTACCAAGGACACTGCCGGAAATTATCAGGACGGCCTTCTGGAGCTGTACAAAAAAATCCGTCCCGGCGAGCCCTTGAGCGTTGAGAGCGCGGAGAGCCTGATCAACGCCATGTTCTTTGATCCCCGCAGATATGATCTGGCCAAGGTAGGCAGATATAAATTTAATAAAAAACTGGCCTTCCGCAACAGGATCCGTCATCAGGTTCTGGCTGCGGACGTGGTGTCTCCCGTGACCGGGGAGATCCTGGCAAACGCCGGCGATAAGGTGACTGCCGAACTGGCCGACGTCATTCAGGACGCGGCGGTTCCCTTTGTGTATGTCCAGACCGAGGAAAAGAACGTCAAAATTCTTTCCAACATGATGGTGAAACTGACCGGCTTTGTGGACTGCGAGCCCAGAAGCCTGGGAATCCGTGAACGGGTGTACTATCCCGTCCTGGCAAAAATCCTGGAGGAGTTTGGGGACGATCCTGAAAAGCTGGCGGAAGCCATCAAAAAGAATGCGCATGAACTGGTGCCGAAACATATCACCAAAGAGGATATTTTCGCCTCCATTAACTACAATATGCACCTGGAGTATGGCTTGGGGAACGACGACGATATCGACCATCTGGGAAACAGACGTATCCGCGCCGTGGGAGAACTGCTTCAGAATCAATACCGGATCGGCCTGTCCAGAATGGAGAGGGTGGTGCGCGAGCGCATGACGACCCACGATGCGGAAGAAGTTTCTCCCCAGTCCCTGATTAATATCAAGCCGGTGACGGCGGCGGTCAAGGAGTTCTTCGGATCCTCCCAGTTGTCCCAGTTTATGGATCAGAACAACCCCCTGGGCGAGCTGACTCACAAGAGGCGTCTCTCCGCGCTGGGCCCCGGCGGCCTTTCCAGAGATCGGGCGGGATTTGAGGTGCGTGACGTGCATTATTCCCACTATGGCAGAATGTGCCCCATTGAGACTCCTGAAGGCCCTAATATCGGTCTGATCAACTCGCTGGCAAGCTATGCCAGGATTAACGAATATGGCTTTGTGGAGGCCCCTTACAGAAAAATTGACAAGACGGATCCTGCCAATCCCGTGGTTACCGACGAAGTGGTATATATGACGGCGGACGAGGAAGATAATTACCATGTGGCGCAGGCAAGCGAGGCGCTGGACGCGGAAGGGCATTTTGTGAGAACAACGGTGTCCGGCCGGTACCGGGAGGAAACTTCCGAATACCCCAGATCCATGTTCGACTACATGGATGTGTCGCCCAGAATGGTATTCTCCGTGGCAACGGCGCTGATTCCCTTCCTTCAGAACGATGACGCCAACCGTGCGCTGATGGGATCCAACATGCAGCGCCAGGCGGTTCCTCTTCTGAACACGGAAACGCCTGTGGTGGGAACCGGCATGGAGAGAAAGGCGGCTGTGGACTCCGGCGTCTGCGTGGTGGCAAAGAAGGCGGGCACGGTGGACTACGTTTCCTCCAACCTGATTCGGATGACCTATGACGACGGGGAGAAGGCGGAGTTCCATCTGACTAAATTTGCCCGCAGCAACCAGTCCAACTGCTACAATCAGAAACCCATCGTGCAAAAGGGCGATCATGTGGAAGAAGGAGAAGTGATTGCGGACGGTCCGTCCACTTCCATGGGCGAGCTGGCGTTAGGCAAGAACCCCCTGATCGGCTTTATGACCTGGGAAGGGTATAACTATGAGGACGCGGTTCTGCTCAGCGAGAGGCTGGTGCAGGAGGATGTATACACTTCCGTGCATATTGAGGAATATGAGGCGGAGGCCAGGGATACCAAGCTTGGGCCGGAGGAAATCACCCGGGATGTGCCCGGCGTGGGCGACGATGCCCTGAAGGATCTGGACGACAGAGGAATCATCCGGATCGGCGCGGAAGTGCGGGCCGGCGATATCCTGGTGGGAAAGGTGACTCCCAAGGGAGAGACGGAGCTGACAGCGGAGGAAAGGCTTTTGCGCGCCATCTTTGGCGAAAAAGCGAGAGAGGTTCGGGATACTTCCCTGAAGGTGCCTCACGGCGAGTACGGCATTGTGGTGGACGCCAAGGTATTTACCAGGGAAAACAGCGATGAGCTGTCTCCCGGCGTCAATCAGGCCGTGCGCATCTATATTGCTCAGAAAAGAAAAATTTCCGTGGGAGACAAAATGGCAGGACGCCACGGCAACAAGGGCGTGGTTTCCAGAGTCCTTCCCGTGGAGGATATGCCTTATCTGCCGAATGGACGTCCGCTGGATATCGTGCTGAACCCTTTGGGCGTACCTTCCCGTATGAACATTGGACAGGTACTGGAAATCCATCTGTCCCTGGCGGCCAAGGCCCTGGGCTTTAATGTGGCGACTCCCGTGTTTGACGGCGCAAATGAGCATGACATCATGGATACGCTGGATCTTGCCAATGATTACGTCAATCTGGAATGGGAGGAGTTTGAGGCCAAACACAAGGAGGAGCTTCTTCCCGAAGTCATGCAGTATCTTTCCGACCACAGGGATCACCGGGAGGTATGGAAGGGCGTTCCCATTACCAGAGACGGCAAAGTGCGTCTGCGGGACGGCCGCACCGGAGAATATTTTGATAACCCGGTTACCATAGGGCACATGCACTACCTGAAACTGCATCATCTGGTGGACGATAAGATCCATGCCCGTTCCACCGGCCCGTATTCCCTTGTGACGCAGCAGCCTCTCGGCGGCAAGGCGCAGTTTGGCGGACAGCGTTTCGGAGAGATGGAGGTGTGGGCTCTGGAGGCTTACGGCGCGTCCTATACGCTTCAGGAAATCCTGACCGTGAAATCGGACGATGTGGTGGGACGTGTGAAGACCTATGAAGCCATCATCAAAGGCGACAATATCCCCGAGTCCGGCATCCCCGAATCCTTCAAGGTGCTGTTAAAGGAACTGCAGGCGCTGGGCCTGGATGTCCGCGTGTTACGAGAAGACCACACAGAAGTGGAAATTATGGAATCCATCGATTACGGCGATACGGACTATCGATATGAGATAGAGGGCGACCGCAAGTACGAGGATTACGAAAACGGCGAATTGGGCCATATGGGATATCAGGCCCAGGAGTTCGACGATAACAGCGGAGAACTGGTCAACGCCGACGAGGATGAGTTTGGCGACGAAGCCTTTGACCCGGAGGACGAGGATTTTGAAGAAGGCGACTTTGAAGAATAGAAGGGAGTGCCGTTCATGCCAGAAACAAGAAATGAAACTGCATACCAGCCTATGACCTTTGATGCCATTAAAATTGGTCTGGCATCCCCCGATAAGATTCGGGAATGGTCACATGGCGAAGTGTTGAAACCCGAGACGATCAATTACAGAACCTTAAAGCCGGAGAGAGACGGCCTGTTCTGCGAGAGAATTTTCGGACCCAGCAAGGACTGGGAATGTCATTGCGGCAAATACAAAAAAATCCGGTATAAGGGCGTTGTCTGCGACAGATGCGGCGTGGAAGTGACCAAGGCCAGCGTCCGCAGAGAGCGGATGGGCCATATCGAGCTTGCGGCTCCGGTGTCCCATATCTGGTACTTCAAGGGTATCCCCAGCCGGATGGGGCTTGTGCTGGATCTGTCTCCCAGAGTGCTGGAAAAGGTGCTGTATTTTGCGTCCTATATTGTGCTGGATCCCGCGGATTCCGGTTTGGAATACAAGCAGATTCTGTCCGAGAAGGAATATCAGGACGCCCGTGAAAGTTACGGGAACAAATTCCGGGTAGGCATGGGTGCCGAGGCGATCAAGGAGCTGTTACAGGCGATTGATCTGGACGCGGAGGCCGAGGAATTAAAAACGGGATTGAAAGAGTCCTCCGGACAAAAGAGAGCCCGCATCATCAAGAGACTGGAGGTCGTGGAGGCTTTTCGGGAGTCCGGCAACAAGCCGGAGTGGATGGTCATGGATGTGATCCCCGTGATTCCGCCTGACATCCGCCCTATGGTGCAGTTGGACGGCGGCCGTTTTGCCACCTCCGATCTGAATGATCTTTACAGAAGGATTATCAACAGAAACAACCGCCTGAAAAGGCTTTTGGAGCTGGGCGCTCCTGATATCATCGTGCGCAACGAAAAGAGAATGCTTCAGGAGGCGGTGGACGCCCTGATCGACAACGGCCGCAGAGGCCGTCCGGTTACGGGCCCCGGCAACCGGGCTTTAAAATCCCTGTCCGATATGTTAAAGGGAAAATCCGGCCGTTTCCGCCAGAATCTGCTGGGAAAGCGTGTGGATTATTCGGGACGTTCCGTTATCGTTGTGGGCCCTGAACTGAAGATTTACCAGTGCGGTCTGCCGAAGGAGATGGCAATCGAGCTGTTTAAGCCTTTTGTCATGAAGGAGCTGGTGGCAAAGGGAACCAGCCAGAATATCAAAAACGCCAAAAAACTGGTTGACAAGATGGATAACCAGGTCTGGGACGTGCTGGAGGAGGTCATCAAGGAACATCCTGTCATGCTGAACCGTGCGCCTACCCTGCACAGGCTTGGCATCCAGGCGTTTGAGCCGATTCTGGTGGAGGGCAAGGCGATCAAGCTGCATCCGCTGGTGTGTACCGCGTTTAACGCGGATTTTGATGGCGACCAGATGGCCGTCCATCTCCCTCTTTCCGTGGAGGCGCAGGCGGAGTGCCGTTTCCTGCTGCTGTCTCCCAACAACCTGTTGAAACCTTCCGACGGCGGCCCTGTGGCGGTGCCTTCCCAGGATATGGTGCTGGGAATTTATTATCTGACCCAGGAAAGACCCGGCGCGTTGGGAGAGGGCAAATACTTTAAAAATGTGAACGAAGCGATTCTGGCTTATGAAAACAAAGCCTGTACGCTGCATTCCCGGATTAAGGTCAGGGTGACCAAGACCAACGCGGAGGGCGAAACGGTGACCGGAACCGTGGAGTCCACTCTGGGACGGTTCATTTTCAACGAGATTCTGCCTCAGGATCTGGGGTTTGTGGACAGAACCAAGCCGGAGAATTTACTGCTGCCCGAGGTGGATTTCCATGTGGGGAAAAAGCAGTTAAAACAGATTCTGGAGAAGGTGATCAATACC
The DNA here is from genome assembly GCA_947630715.1 of uncultured Acetatifactor sp. GTDB lineage: Bacteria > Bacillota > Clostridia > Lachnospirales > Lachnospiraceae > Acetatifactor. The sequence goes on along the minus strand of CANRIP010000047.1, from coordinate 7,925 downwards.
CACGGGGCATCCAAAACCGCGGAGGTATTGGACGATGTAAAATCGATTGGGTATAAATACTCCACCAGAGCGGCCATGACCGTTTCCATTTCCGACATGACCGTGCCGGCGCAGAAACAGGAGCTTCTGGCCGCCGCGCAGGAAACCGTGAATAAAATCTCGGCCGCTTACCGCCGCGGCAAGCTTACCGAGGAGGAGAGGTACCGGGCGGTTATCGAGACCTGGAACCAGACGGATAAGGAACTGACGGAGGTGCTGCTGAACGGTCTGGACACCTACAATAACATCTTTATGATGGCGGACTCCGGCGCCCGTGGTTCCAACCAGCAGATTAAGCAGTTGGCGGGTATGCGCGGACTGATGGCGGATACCACCGGACGTACCATCGAACTGCCGATCAAGTCCAATTTCCGTGAAGGCCTGGATGTGCTGGAGTATTTCATGTCGGCTCACGGAGCTCGTAAGGGCCTGTCCGATACGGCCCTTCGTACCGCGGACTCCGGTTACCTGACCAGGCGTATGGTGGATGTGTCTCAGGAGCTGATCATCCGGGAAGTGGACTGCTGCGAGGGCAGAAGTGAAATCCCCGGCATGACGGTGAAGGCGTTCATGGACGGCAAGGAAACCATCGAAAGCTTAAAGGACAGAATTACGGGGCGGTACACCTGCGAGGATATTTACGATAAGGACGGTCAGATGATTGTCAAACGCAATCACATGATTACGCCCAGCCGCGCCGCCAGAATTTTAAGCTCCGGCGTCAATGAAAAGGGAGAAGAAATTCAGTCGCTGAAAATCCGTACCATTTTAACCTGCCGTTCCCATGTGGGAATCTGCGCAAAGTGCTACGGCGCGAACATGGCTACCGGAGAAGCGGTACAGGTGGGCGAGGCCGTGGGAATCATCGCCGCCCAGTCCATCGGGGAGCCCGGTACGCAGTTGACCATGAGAACCTTCCATACCGGCGGCGTGGCCGGCGACGATATCACCCAGGGTCTTCCCCGCGTGGAGGAGCTGTTTGAGGCCAGAAAGCCCAAGGGACTTGCCATTATCGCGGAATTTGGCGGTAAGGTGGAGATCAAGGATACCAAGAAGAAACGCGAGGTCATCGTGACCAACGAGGAAACCGGGGAGTCCAAGGCCTACCTGATCCCTTACGGTTCCCGTATCAAGGTGGCGGATGAGCAGATTCTGGAGGCCGGCGACGAGCTGACCGAAGGCAGCGTCAACCCGCATGATCTGTTAAAGATCAAGGGAATCCGGGCCGTACAGGATTATATGCTGCGGGAAGTGCAGAGAGTGTACCGGCTGCAGGGCGTGGACATTGCGGATAAGCACATCGAAGTGATCGTGCGCCAGATGTTGAAGAAGGTGCGCATTGAGAATAACGGCGACACGGATTTCCTGCCGGGCACGCTGGTGGATGTCCTGGATTATGAGGACATGAACGAGGCGCTTGTGGCAGAGGGAAAGGAGCCGGCGGAGGGCAAGCAGGTTCTGTTAGGCATTACCAAGGCGGCGCTGGCCACCAGCTCTTTCCTGTCGGCGGCATCCTTCCAGGAAACCACCAAGGTTTTGACCGAAGCGGCGATCAAGGGAAAGATCGACAACCTGATCGGCTTGAAGGAAAATGTGATCATCGGTAAGCTGATTCCTGCGGGAACCGGTATGAAACGTTACCGGAACACCAGATTAAGCACCGATGAAACCGAGACGATCTCCTTTGACGAATTTGCGGAAGAAGCGGAGGACGATTACGGAGACGGCGCGGAGGAGATTCGGGAAGCCGAGGAAATGGAAACGGAGAACGAGAGCGTGGAGGAACCTGTCGGAGCCGGCGTAGAACAGTAAGCCGACGGACGCAGGCGTCTGCGCAAAAGAAGGAGTCAATCCCGCCGGCGGAAAATACCGGCGGGATTTTCGTAACATCATGTCCGAAGCCTGACGGCGGATGGATGTCTCCCGGGACATGGCGGGGACAGGAAAGGATACTGGGATGAAGATTCTCGTAACAGGAGTGGCGGGCCAGTTGGGCCACGATGTGGTGGAGGAACTGGAAAAACGCGGCATAGAGGCCGTGGGAGTGGACATCGGGGAAATGGATATCACCGACAGGGACGGTGTGGAGGCATGTCTGCGCAGGACGGCTCCCGACGGGGTTATCCACTGCGCCGCCTACACTGCGGTGGACGCGGCGGAGGAAAATGAGGAACTCTGCCGGAGAATCAATGGGGAGGGCCCCCGCAATATAGCAAGGGTATGCAAGGCGATGGATATCAAGATGATCCAGATCAGCACGGACTATGTGTTCGACGGCCGGGGAGAAAGACCCTGGGAGCCGGGGGACCCATGCTGCCCCCAGAGCGTTTACGGCCAGACCAAATATGAAGGGGAACTGGCGGTGCAGGAAACGCTGGACAAATATTTTATCGTGCGCACTGCCTGGGTGTTTGGACTCAACGGCAAAAACTTTGTCAAGACAATGCTGCATCTGGCAAAAACCCACCACACGATCCGGGTGGTGAACGATCAGTTCGGATCCCCCACCTACACCCGTGATCTGGCCAGGCTGCTGGCTGATATGGTGGTGACGGATAAATACGGGATTTATCATGCCACCAACGAGGGGGACTGCTCCTGGTATGAATTTGCCTGCGCTATTTTCCGGGAAGCGGGGGTTTCGGTGAATGTGGTTCCCGTGACCACGGCGGAGTATGGCGCAAAGGCCAGCCGCCCTGCCAACAGCCGCATGAGCAAGGAAAAGCTGACGGAGATGGGATTTGAAAGGCTGCCCTCATGGCAGGACGCCCTGCACCGGTATGTGCAGCAGTTGAAGGAGATTGCAGGGGATCCGGAGGATTCCCTGGGGTAAGGCGGCCGCAACACAGGAAAAACCCATAAAACGTAACAAAAAAACCTGATAAAATCTAAAAAACTGATTGACAACGCATCCGCAGACATGTATACTAATATGGCATGTGTGCGGATGCGTTTTTTTGCGTCGAAAAATACATCCGCAAGCTGACAGAAACCATTACATTTCAGAAAGAGGTGAAACAGAATGCCAACATTTAACCAATTAGTAAGAAAGGGACGTGCAACTTCCGTAAAGAAGTCCACCGCACCTGCTCTGCAGAAAGGATACAACTCCCTTCACAAGAAGGCGACTGATGCGTCCGCTCCTCAGAAGCGCGGTGTGTGTACTGCCGTTAAGACAGCTACTCCCAAAAAGCCTAACTCCGCCCTCAGAAAGATTGCCAGAGTGCGTCTTTCCAACGGAATCGAAGTGACAAGCTATATTCCCGGAGAGGGACACAATCTTCAGGAACACAGCGTGGTGCTGATCCGTGGAGGGAGAGTAAAGGATCTGCCCGGTACCAGATACCATATCATTCGCGGTACCCTGGATACCGCCGGCGTTGCCAACAGAAAGAAGGCCCGCTCCAAGTACGGCGCCAAGAAGCCTAAGGCAGCGAAGAAGTAATCTTTGTTCTCTGAACAAAGAAATCGGGAACGATGGAACTAAGCAAAGTGTTGGAATTCTGTCATACAGATATACAGCGCGAACACTAGTAACAGTGAGTACCGATGATTTATTTAACGGCGGATTTTGCCCGCCGGATTGATAAGGAGGGAAGAAACGTGCCACGTAAAGGACATATTCAAAAAAGAGAGATTTTAGCGGATCCTTTATATAACAACAAGGTGGTGACCAAGCTCATCAACACCGTTATGAAGGACGGTAAAAAAGGGATCGCTCAGAAGATCGTATATGGCGCATTTGCAAAGGTGGAGGAGAAATCCGGCAAGCCGGCTCTTGAGGTATTCGAGGAGGCAATGAACAATATCATGCCCGTGCTGGAAGTAAAGGCCAGACGTATCGGCGGCGCCACCTATCAGGTGCCTATCGAGGTCAGGGCTGACAGACGCCAGGCCCTGGGCCTTCGCTGGCTGATCATGTTTTCCCGCAAGAGAAACGAGAAGACCATGGAAGATAAGCTGGCGAATGAAATTCTTGACGCAGCCAACAACAGCGGCGGAGCGGTCAAGAGAAAAGAAGATATGCACAAGATGGCGGAGGCAAACAAAGCCTTTTCCCATTACAGATTCTAAGACTCGTTTGGGAATCTGTCCGCATATCGGTTCACGCTCTGCGGCGTGACAAAAATTAAAATAGGAGGAAAAAATCTTGGCTGGAAGAGAATATCCGTTAGAGAGAACCAGAAATATAGGCATTATGGCTCATATCGATGCAGGCAAAACCACATTGACCGAGCGTATCCTGTATTATACCGGTGTAAACTACAAGATCGGTGACACTCATGAAGGCACTGCCACCATGGACTGGATGGAGCAGGAGCAGGAGAGAGGCATCACCATCACATCTGCCGCAACCACCTGCCACTGGACTCTGGAAAAAGAGACAAAGCCCATGGAAGGCGCGCTGGAGCATCGCATCAACATTATTGACACTCCTGGCCACGTTGATTTTACCGTAGAAGTAGAGCGCTCTCTGCGGGTGCTGGACGGCGCAGTAGGCGTTTTCTGCGCGAAAGGCGGCGTTGAGCCTCAGTCAGAGAACGTATGGCGCCAGGCGGACACTTATAATGTCCCCCGTATGGCATTCATTAACAAGATGGACATCCTGGGCGCAAATTTCTACGGCGCTGTGGAACAGATCAGAACCAGGCTCGGTAAGAATGCCGTTGTGCTGCAGTTGCCTATCGGCAAAGAGGACGAATTCAAGGGCATCATTGATCTGTTTGAGATGAAGGCCTACATTTACAACGATGAAAAAGGCGAAGACATCACCGTGACGGATGATCTGGGCGCCATGAAGGAAGACGCGGATCTTTACCGGGCGGAGCTGATTGAAAAAATCTGTGAGCTGGACGATGATCTGATGCTGATGTACCTGGAGGGCGAGGAGCCTTCCGTGGAAGATATGAAACGGGTGCTTCGCAAGGCTACCTGTGAATGTACGGCGGTTCCTGTCTGCTGCGGTTCCGCGTACCGCAACAAGGGCGTACAGAAACTTCTGGACGCAATTTTGGAGTATATGCCTGCTCCCACCGACATCCCCGCTATTAAGGGCGTGGATTTGAACGGCAACGAGGTTGTGAGGCATTCGTCCGACGACGAGCCTTTTTCCGCCTTGGCGTTTAAGATCATGGCGGATCCCTTTGTGGGTAAGCTGGCTTTCTTCCGTGTGTATTCCGGAACCATGAATTCCGGATCCTATGTCCTGAACGCCACCAAGGATAAGAAGGAGCGGGTGGGACGTATCCTGCAGATGCATGCCAATAAGCGCGCGGAGCTGGATAAGGTTTATTCCGGCGACATCGCGGCTGCGGTGGGTTTCAAATTCACCACCACCGGAGATACCATCTGCGATGAGCAGCATCCTGTGATCCTGGAATCCATGGAATTCCCGGAGCCCGTAATCGAGCTGGCCATCGAGCCCAAGACGAAGGCAGGCCAGGGAAAGATGGGCGAGGCGCTTGCAAAGCTGGCGGAGGAAGATCCTACCTTCCGCGCACACAGCAACCCGGAAACCGGACAGACCATTATCGCCGGTATGGGAGAGCTGCATCTGGAAATCATTGTGGACAGACTGCTGCGTGAGTTTAAGGTGGAGGCGAATGTAGGCGCGCCCCAGGTGGCCTACAAAGAGGCGTTTACCAAGGCTGTGGAAGTGGATTCCAAATATGCAAAGCAGTCCGGCGGACGTGGACAGTACGGACATTGTAAGGTGAAATTTGAGCCCCTGGAGGCAAACTGCGAGAAGTTTGAGTTCGATCCCAAAGCGAACGTGCTGATCAATGATCCTCCCAATCTGCTCTTTGAAAGCACTGTGGTGGGCGGCGCCATCCCCAAGGAATATATCCCTGCGGTGGGCGAAGGCATTCAGGAAGCGGCGCAGGCCGGCATCCTGGGCGGATTCCCTGTTCTGGGTATTCACGCCAATGTGTATGACGGATCCTTCCATGAGGTGGACTCCTCCGAGATGGCTTTCCATATCGCCGGATCCATGGCGTTCAAGGAAGCGATGCAGAAGGCGAGCCCCGTGCTGTTAGAGCCGATCATGAAGGTGGAGGTCACCATGCCCGAGGAATATATGGGCGACGTGATCGGAGATCTGAACTCCCGCCGCGGCCGTGTGGAAGGCATGGAAGACATTGGCGGCGGCAAGATGGTGAAGGCTTTTGTGCCTCTGGCGGAAATGTTTGGATATTCCACCGACCTGCGTTCCAAGACCCAGGGCCGCGGAAATTATTCCATGTTCTTTGAGAAATACGAACCCGTACCCAAGAATGTACAGGAGAAGGTGCTGGCAGCCAAGGGAAAATAAAAAAATATTACTAAAAACTGCCGGTATTGTTAAAAATTACTTGAAAAACCTCTGGTTATTTAATATAATCAGAGGTAGCCGAGTAATGAAGCGCCGAGTGCGCAGGCAGCGTTTCGGCGCAAAGAAATAGTAAACAGTAAACAAAGATTCATTAATTGAAGGAGGTCATTCAAGATGGCTAAAGCTAAATTTGAAAGAACCAAGCCCCATTGTAACATTGGTACCATTGGTCACGTTGACCATGGTAAAACAACCCTTACCGCTGCAATCACCAAGGTTTTGAACGCAAGACTTGGTACCGGCGAGGCTGTTGCATTCGACATGATCGACAAGGCTCCCGAGGAGAGAGAGCGTGGAATCACCATTTCCACAGCGCACGTTGAGTATGAGACGGAGAAGAGACACTATGCGCACGTTGACTGCCCCGGCCATGCTGACTACGTTAAGAACATGATTACCGGCGCTGCTCAGATGGATGGCGCTATTCTGGTGGTAGCCGCTACCGACGGTGTGATGGCTCAGACGAAGGAGCATATCCTTCTGTCCCGTCAGGTGGGTGTTCCCTATATCGTTGTTTTCCTGAACAAGTGCGATATGGTTGACGATCCCGAGCTGATCGAGCTGGTTGAGATGGAAGTTACCGAGCAGTTGGAGGAGTATGGATTTAAGGATTGCCCGATCATTAAGGGTTCCGCTCTGAAGGCTCTGGAAGATCCCAACGGCGAGTGGGGAGATAAGATCCTCGAGCTGATGAATACGGTTGACGATTATATCCCTGATCCTCAGCGTGATACAGACAAGCCTTTCCTGATGCCTGTTGAGGACGTGTTCACCATTACAGGTCGTGGTACCGTTGCTACCGGCCGTGTGGAACGTGGCGTTCTGAAACTGAATGAGGAAGTGGAGATCGTCGGTATCAAGGAGGAAACCAAGAAGACCGTTGTTACCGGTATTGAAATGTTCCGTAAACAGCTTGACTTTGCTCAGGCCGGCGATAATGTGGGCGCTCTGCTGCGCGGCATTCAGAGAACGGAGATTGAGAGAGGACAGGTTCTGGCTAAGCCCGGTACCGTTACCTGCCACAAGAAGTTTACCGCTCAGGTTTACGTTCTGACCAAGGACGAGGGTGGCCGTCATACTCCTTTCTTCAACAACTATCGTCCTCAGTTCTATTTCAGAACCACCGATGTTACCGGCGTCTGCAATCTGCCCGCTGGTACCGACATGTGCATGCCTGGCGATAACGTGGAGATGACCATTGAGCTGATCCATCCGATCGCTATGGAGCAGGGACTTACCTTCGCTATCCGTGAGGGTGGCAGAACGGTTGGATCTGGCAGGGTTGCTACTATCATTGAGTAATTTGATTTATTCAGTAAAATCAAGGCTTTCGGGGTTTTCTCCGAAAGCCTTTTTACATTGTGAAATAGCTAAAAATTTTCTTGTGGTTCTAATATGGTTCTAAAAATTTGTTCATCAATAAAATATGTCGCAAAGTCCACTAATAATTTTCAACTGGAATGTTAAATGAATTCATTAAACTATCTATCCATATGTTGTACTCGTCACTGTC
>CANRIP010000046.1 GCA_947630715.1 uncultured Acetatifactor sp. | reverse complement strand
GGCAAGCATTCATATTCTAAAACAAAAATTTTTTATTTGAAAACAAAACTATTGCATTTCATACAAAAATGGTATATAGTTCTATACATAAAGGTACCGCCTGTAAAGCAAGCGGTTAGTCCCAAGTTAATTGATTACAATACAAGATTATAACCGCATCAGATTGGAGCCTGGGCGGTTATTTTCGTTTACCGATTTGATAAAACAAACCGGCGACTGCTGTAAGCATTAGCACAAATTGTAACATTTGATCTAAAGACATAACTGCAATCCCCTCCTTTACTTCCACATTTCTCACAGCGGAGATAGTCTATGTAAACGGAGGGTATCAGTCCCTCCGAAAGAAGGACTAACCGCCTACCACTTTAGGCAGTACCCATATGGTATTATATTATATATCATACGCATTGTCAATTTTCTTTATTATTGATATATTTCGAGAAAAATACCGACTGAGAAAAGAGAGTAAGCACATCATCTGAATTTTTCTAACCGTATAATCCGTCTTATGACAAAAACCGGAGATCTTCATCGATCTCCGGTTTTTGTTTCCTTGACAGTGAATAAATTTGTACAATATCAAATTGTTTACACTTTTGTTTACACTTCAAAGATACTATACTCAAACCTCCTTATTATGTGGGCTTTTGAAGTGCAGGAAAAGAGACTTGAACTCTCATGGTATTGCTACCACACGGACCTGAACCGTGCGCGTCTGCCAATTCCGCCATTCCTGCGAACAAACAATATTGTATCTTATTCCCCCTGAATTGTCAATAGCAACTTTGATGGATTTTGAAAAACAAATTTTCTTTTAGAAATAAGCTGTCTTCTCCTGGGAAACAAACTTCACTTCTCCCGGGAACAGCCTTCAGATTTTACAAAACACTTGCGGCAGACCGAAAACTATTATATAGTAGTAAAGAATAAAATTTGCGTCAAAAAGCGCATTCACGACAAAATACCGCCAAAAAGGAGATTACTGTCATGACAATCAACGAAAAGGCACTGGAAATGCACGAAAAATGGAACGGCAAGCTGGAGACTGTCTCCAAAAGCCCCGTAAAAACCCGGGAAGATCTTGCCATCGCTTATACCCCCGGCGTAGCGGAACCCTGCAACGTGATTGCAAAGGACAAGGACGCCGCCTATAAATATACGATGAAGGCCAACACCATCGCCGTAGTATCCGACGGCAGCGCCGTCCTGGGACTTGGAAATATCGGCCCCCATGCCGCCATGCCCGTTATGGAGGGAAAGGCCGTCCTGTTCAAAGAATTCGGCGGCGTAAACGCGGTTCCCATCTGCCTTGACACCCAGGACACGGAGGAAATCATCAAGGCCGTAACCTGGCTGGCTCCCGGTTTCGGCGGCATCAATCTGGAAGACATCAGCGCTCCCCGCTGCTTTGAGATCGAGGAACGGTTAAAGGCTACGCTGGATATTCCCGTCTTCCACGATGACCAGCATGGCACCGCGATTGTCGTTCTGGCAGCCATTATCAACAGCTTGAAAATCATCGGCAAGCAGAAAGAAAACTGCAAAATCGTCATCAACGGCGCAGGCAGCGCCGGGGTTGCCATCGCAAAGCTGCTCTTAACCTACGGATTCCCCCATATCGTCATGTGTTCCAGGGCCGGCATTCTCTCCAAATCCACCCAGGGCCTGAACTGGATGCAGCAGAAAATGACGGAGCTTACCAATCCGGATAACCTGACCGGAACCCTGGCGGACGCCATGAAGGGCGCGGATATCTTCATCGGCGTTTCCGCTCCCAACACCGTGACCAGGCAGATGGCCGCGTCCATGAACAAGGACGCCGTGATCTTAGCTATGGCGAATCCCGTCCCGGAAATCATGCCGGATGATGCAAAAGCCGCGGGCGCGCGGATTGTAGGCACAGGGCGAAGCGATTTCCCCAACCAGGTCAACAATGTGGTCGCTTTCCCCGGAATCTTTAAGGGGGCGCTGGAGGGCCGGGCTACCCAGATCACCGAGGAAATGAAACTGGCGGCGGCGGAAGCAATCGCAAGCCTTGTCCCCGACAGTGAGCTGAACGAGGAAAACATTATGCCGGAGGCGTTTAATCCCAGAGTGGCGGATCTGGTGGCCCAGGCTGTGAAATCCCATATCCACTGAACCGGTTCCCGCACGGCCCGGCAGACGCTTCTTTGAGGAATCCGCCCGGACGTCCCGCGGGACAAACGCCCGCCGCGGTGCGGCTCCTGCCTGAAGGGGGAAAGGTATTATGCTGCAAGATTCGCTGACTCTGTATAAACTGATTGTCCTGTACATGCTCAACCGCGTCAGCTTTCCTCTGACTACCGCCCAAATCAGCGACTTTATGCTGCAAAGGGATTACACTACCTTTATGACTCTCCTTCAGGTCATCGGAGAGCTGACTGACGAGGGACTGATTTCCTCCCGCGCCGTGCGCAACCGCACCTTTCTCTCCATCACCCCGGAAGGGCGCGAGACTTTGCAGTTTTTTCAAAAACGCATCGGCGAACCCATCCGGCAGGAAATCGACGCTTATCTTCAGGAACATGAAATCTCCCTGCGGGATGAAGTATCCGTGCAGGGAGATTATTACAAAACGCTCACGGGCGAATATGAATCCCATCTTGTGGCGAAGGATAACGGCATCAATCTTGTGGAGCTGACTTTGTCCGTCCCCACCGCGGATCTGGCCGCTGCCATCTGCGACAACTGGCAGAAAAAAAATCAGGAAATATACCAGTATCTGACGGAACAGCTATTTTGACGGCTGCTTGGCTGTTTTGACAACCGCGTTGACAGCTACGAACGGCCGCTTGATGGCTTTGACAGGACAATGACCTGTCCGTTTTGACGGCAGCCTTTTTAAAGTTCCGTTTCTTCAGCTCTCCTTCAGGGACACCTGATTCTCATGGATGTTTACCGTCTTCAGGCTCCGCAGGAAACTGGAAATCCGGCTGTATCCAAACTGTCTGAAATCCAACTGCTTGTACTTTTTGTGCAGCTCATCGTTCAAAATGGAAAGATTTTCGATCATGCCGCCGTTTTTGCGGATCATTTCGCAGATCTCCCGCTCCAGCTCCTCCTTGGTCAAAGTGGATTGCCGCTGTACATAATACTGATTGCCGCCTTTGCGGATATTCACCTCCGGCAGTTCCTGATCGATCAGGGTGCTAAGCTTGGCGTATCCGTAGTTGCGCACATCAAAATCCGAGAATTTGTCGTTCAGACGGTTCCCAATGCGGGAAAGATCCACCTGATTCCCCCCGTTTTCGTTGATCAGCGCCAGTACCGCCGCCCGTATCTCCGAGATGGGCGTCACATTTTCCTCCGGTTCCAGAGCGCCGCTTTCTCCCCCGTTCTTATTCTGCTCCGCCACCAGATTCAGATGAATGAAACGGTTACAGGCCCTGGTGAGAGCTACCGGGGTCTTGGACTCCCCCATCCCCAGCACAAACATGTTTTCCTCCCGCAGACGCATGGCCAGCCGGGTAAAATCGCTGTCGCTGGTGACCAGGCAGAATCCCTGCACCTTATTTTTATAGAGAATGTCCATGGCGTCTATCACCATCGCCATGTCGGTGGCATTCTTCCCGGTGGTATAGGAAAACTGCTGAACCGGCATAATGGAATACTCTAACAGCATTCCCTCGTTCCACCCGTTCCCTCTGGACCAGTTACCGTAAATACGCCGGTAAGAGGTCAGCCCGTATTTCTCCAGCTCCTCAAAAATGGTAGCGGCGTATTTTGAACTGATATTATCCGCATCGATCAACACCGCAAACTGCATTCTCTCAATCGGCAGTAACTCCGTGATTTCTTCCATAACCCAAACGCTCCTGTTCCCTGAATGGCGGGCGGCGTAACCTGTCCCGCTCATCTTGATTTTATCATTCCCCCCACGCCCGCGCAAGGGCTAATCGGAAACTCAGGAAAGCTTTTTCCTTGACTTGCGTCCCCTTCTTGATTAGAATAAAAATCATCCGATGAATGCAAAAAAGGAGGATCTTCCTATGGATACATACTACCCCACCTATGACAACATAACGCCTTTAGGCCGCACCCGGATGGCGGGCAGCACCCTTTGGCTCGCCCATTCCGGCTCCGGCGCGGCCTTCACTTTTTTTGGCACCCGGGCGCAGATTACCCTCCTGGGAGATGACACGGCCAGTCTGCCCGATCAGGGCGAAAGCTACGCCCGTATCGCCGTGTTTGTGAACGGCAGACGGGTGGCGGACAACCTGATGGACACGCCGGAAAAGGAGATCACCGTATGGGAGAACGGACAGGCCGCCCCATGCAGCGTGGAAATCATCAAGCTGTCCGAATCCGCCATGTCCACCCTGGGAATCGCCGCCATCAGGCTGGAAACCCAAAACGGAATCAGCCCGGCCCCGGAAAAATCCCGGTATATTGAATTTATAGGGGATTCCATTACCTGTGGCTACGGAATGGACGATGAAAACCCGGAACATGCCTTCTCTACGGCAACGGAAGATGTGACAAAGGCTTACGCCTTTAGAACCGCCCGGGAACTGAACGCGGATTACAGCATGGTTTCCTTCAGCGGCTACGGGATCATTTCCGGTTATACGGGAGAGGGAGAACCGCAAAAGCCGGAGCAGATCGTTCCCCCTTATTACGATAAATTCGGCTTTTCCTACGGGAAATTCCAGGGTCTGTCCCCTCAGGACATGCCCTGGGACTTCAGGCGAAACCCCCAACTGGTGGTAGTGAACCTGGGTACCAACGATGACAGCTTTACCCAGGACTTTCCGGACAGACAGACGGCATATCAGACCGCTTATACCCGTTTCTTAAAACAGATACGGGAAAAGAATCCCCAGGCCAAAATTCTGTGTACCCTGGGAATTATGGGACAAAGACTGTTTCCCTTCGTGGAAAAAGCCGTGGACGAGTATCAGAAAGAAACCCTGGATTCCAACATCTCCTGTTTCCTGTTTGACGAACAGCTCGCCTCCGACGGCTATACGGCCAACTGGCACCCTACCGCTGTGACCCACCGAAAAGCTGCGGCAAAGCTGACCGCAAAAATCAGGGAGCTGATGAATTGGGAATGAGGGAGTTTCCCTCAGATCCCCTAAACAGTTTCCCCGGATCAAGCCAAACTTTCCCACCCTAAATCGCCGTCAGGACAAAAATATCATAGATGGCGCGGATGGCCGTCTCAAAGTCGGAATTTTCCACGCCGATGATAATATTCAACTCCGAGGAACCCTGATCGATCATCTTCACGTTCACATTGCTGTGCGCCAGAGCGGAAAAGATCCGGCCCGCGGTTCCTCTTGTGGATTTCATGCCCCGCCCGACCACGGCGATCAGGGCCAGATCCGACTCGATTTCAATGGCGTCGGGCTTTACCATCCTGTGAATGCCCGCCACCACCTTCTGTTCTTTACTCATAAACTCGTCCTGATGGACGAATACCGTCAGCGTGTCGATGCCGGAGGGCATATGCTCAAAGGAGATTCCCTGTTCCTCAAAAGCGCTGAGAACCTTCCGGCCAAACCCGATCTCCGAGTTCATCATATCCTTCTCCACGCTCACGGAACAGAACCCCTTTTTGCCGGCAATGCCTGTGATCACATACTTGGATTTCTGACAGGTGCTTCCCACGATCCAGGTTCCCTCATCCTCCGGCGCGTTGGTGTTGCGGATATTGATGGGAATGCCCTCCTGACGAACCGGAAAGATAGCGTCTTCATGAAGTACGCCGGCGCCCATATAGGACAGCTCTCTCAGCTCCCGGTAGGTAATCACCTCGATGCCCTTGGGATTGTCAATGATTCTGGGATCCGCAATGAGGAATCCGGACACATCGGTCCAGTTTTCATATACGTCCACTCCCGCCGCCTGAGCCACGATGGAGCCCGTGATGTCGGAACCTCCCCGGGAAAAGGTCTTGATGCGCCCGTCCGGGAGAGAGCCGTAAAAGCCCGGTATCACCGCATTTTTGCAGTCCTTAAGCCGCTGGGAGAGAACCTCCTTCGTCTTCTGCGCGTCCCAGGTTCCGTCCTCGCCCGTGAAAAAGATAACCTCCGCCGCGTCAATAAAGGTAAAGCCCAGATAGGAGGCCAGCACAATGCCGTTTAAATATTCTCCCCTGGAGGCGGCATAGTCCCGTCCGGCCTTCTTTTCAAACTGTTCCTGGATGATCTCAAACTCCCGATCCAGCGAAATCTCCAGTTTCAAACCGTCTATAATATCCTGATATCTCTCCCGGATCACCTGGAGAGCCTTTTTGAAATCCTTCCCCTCCTGGGCCAGATCATAGCAGTCATACAGCAGATCCGTCACCTTGGTATCGTTTGAAAAGCGCTTGCCGGGCGCGGAGGGAACCACATATTTCCTGCTCTTATCCCCACGGATAATGGAGGCAACCTTCCGAAACTGCTCCGCGTTCGCCAGGGAGCTGCCTCCGAATTTTACAACCTTAGACATTTCCTTCTCCTCTCATGCCGCCGTCTCGCGGCCCTTTCTCTCTCAGGAAAGCTGAAGAAACCGATCCATCAGCCTGTAACCGTCGGCCTGGAAAATGCCGGATGCGCGTCCCTGGGCCTCGCTGTATGTAAAACGGCTGTCAACCTTCTTTGTGCTGTCATACAAAAGATACGGAACACTGTCGGAAGTGTGAGTCCGCACCCGTATGGGAGTGGGGTGATCCGGCAGCACCAGCAGGCGGAAATCCACGCCGGCGGCCCTCAGCTTTTGCACCGCGGGGCCGATCACCTTCGTGTCCAGATTGTGGATGGCCTCCACCTTTTTCCCCGCGTCCCCCTGATGCCCCATCTCGTCGGGGGCCTCCACATGGATATAGGCGAAATCATATCCTTCCTTCAATAAGGCGTTTACGGCCGCGTCAACCTTCCCTGCATAATTGGTATGGAGCCCGCCGTTTGCGCCTTCCACCAAAGCCACGCCCATGCCCGCTCCCACGGCGATCCCCTTTAACAGATCCACCGCGGAAACCATCATCCCTTTCTTCCCGGTCTTTTCCTCAAAGGAGGAAAGGCAGGGCTTTGTGCCCGCTCCCCAGAACCAGCAGCAGTTTGCCGGATGCAGGCCCTGCTGTTTCCGTTTCAGGTTGATGGGATGATGCGCCAGGATCTCATAGCTTTTGCGCATCATTTCCCGCAGATGTTCATCCTGGGGCAGATAGGGAGCGATTTTCTGTCCCAGCACGTCATGGGGAGCGGTCAGCTCCACAACCTTCCCGCCCTTCCACAGCAGACAGTGCCGGTAACTGGTGCCCGGATAAAACCGATAGGTTTCATCCCCAAGCTGATCCGCCACCGCCTGTAACAGCACGGTACAGTCCTCCGTGCTGATTTCCGAGGAACTGTGATCGATAATGGTCCGTTCCTCAAAGGGTACGTCTTCCTCCGACAAAGTGACCACATTACAGCGGATCGCAATGTCCTCGTCCTCCATGGGAACGCCGATGCTGAGCGCCTCCAGAGGGGAACGCCCGGAATAATACTTTCGGGGATCGTACCCCAGCACCGCCAGGTTCGCCGTGTCGGATCCCGGTTTCATCCCGCTTGGAACCGTCTGCACCATGCCGATCTCGCTTTCCCTGCTCAACCCGTCCAGGTTGGGCGTCTGCGCAGCCTCTATGGGCGTTCTGCCCCCAAGCTCCTCCACCGGTTCGTCAGCCATGCCGTCTCCCAAAACAACCAAATATTTCATCTGTCACCATACCTCCCCGGACGCCGTCTATTCCTCAATCCGCAGCCTTCTGCCGGCCTTCGCGTCTCCCAGTTTTTCATATCTGCCGGCGAAATCCGCCTCCGAGAGTACCGGCGTGATCAAGCCGCGCTCCCCGGCGCCGTCCGCCAGTGTCACTTCCTCCAACTGATTGGAGAACAGCTCCTTTGCCAGATCCAGCCCCTGATCCTTTACCCGGAAGAAAAACCGGCGTTTCACCTGATCGATGCTCATCAGCTTCGCTTCCTCCGCGTCCCAGAAACACATGATGACCTTACCCAGATGTCTGGCACAGTCGATTACGTCCGACACCACCGCGCTTGCCGTGGGGAGCTTTCCCGCGCCCCGTCCGTAGTACATGGAGTCGCCCAGCATATTGCCCCGCACAAACACCGCGTTAAAAACGCCGTTGACCATGTGCAGCGGATGCCCGCCGGGAATCAGGAAAGGAGAAACCATGGCCAGGGTTTTATCCCCTTCCTCCCGGCCGATGGCCAGCAGCTTAATCGACATTCCCAGCCGTTTCGCATATTCAAAATCCCGGGCCTCCACACCGGTGATGCCCTCCGTGTAAATCTTCCGATAATCCACGTTCTTCCCGGTCATCAGCGAGGACAGAATCGCAATCTTGCGGCAGGCGTCATATCCCTCCACGTCCGCTTCCGGATTCCTCTCCGCGTATCCCTTCTCCTGGGCTTCCTTCAGCACGTCCGCGTAATCCGCCCCTTCGTACTCCATCTTTGATAAAATATAGTTGGTGGTGCCGTTTAAAATGCCTGTCACGGCCTCGATCCTCTCCGCGGTCAGGGAATAATTCAGGGGACGGATAATGGGAATCCCGCCGCCCACGCTGGCCTCAAACAGATAATTGCAGCAGTTCTGCTTTGCCAGAGCCAGCAGTTCCGGCCCGTGAGCCGCCACCAGCTCCTTGTTGGAGGTGCATACGCTCTTACCCGCCATCAGCGCCTTTTTGGTAAACTCATAGGCGGCCCCCACGCCCCCCATGGTTTCGCAGATGATCCGGATCTCATCGTCCGCGAGAATCACGCCGAAATCATGCACCACCTTGTCCTCGTAAGGGTCGCCGGGAAAATCCCGCAGATCCAGAATATACTTGATCTCCAGTTCCTCCCCGGATTTTTTGTTGACCATATCCGCGTTTTTTTCGATCACTTCCACCACACCGCTGCCAACGGTGCCGTAGCCCAGCACAGCTATCTTAACCATTTTCTCCTCTTTCCGCCGTCCGTCAGACGGCCATTCCTGTCACGGTTTTTCCGGATTCATTCCCTCGCCAGTATCTTCACATAACGGACGCCCTTCTGTTCCTCCATCCGCTCCACCATGCCGGAGATGTCCCCGGTGGTCTGCAAAACCTGGATACTCAGGCTCAAAGTGGCCACCCCGTTGATGGGAATGCTCTGATGGATGGTCAGAATGTTGGCCCGGTACCCGGCAATGATCTTCAGCACGTCCGACAAAAGCCCCGGCTCGTCGTCCATCTGAAAGGTCATGGTGTATGTGGTTCCCTGGGAATTATCATGAAACTGGAAGATGTCATCCTTATACTTATAAAAAGAACTGCGGCTGATGCCGACGGCATCAACCGCTGCCTGAACCGTCAGAACCTTTTCCGACTCCAAAAGCCTCTTTGCCTCGACCACCTTCAGCAGCACCTCCGGCACAGCCTTGCGCCGCACCACGAAATACTTCGCCGTCTCTCCCATATGCTCTCTCCCCGGCAGACCATCTGCTCCGGCGGCTTAGATCCTTCCGCAAACGTTTCCGCCGCACGGACACATGTCTGTCAACGAGGGATATTTTAGCACAGGTTTCCGCAAAGCGCAAGAACTTTTCCCGCATCCGGCGTTTTTCGGGGATCAGCCGCTTTCCACCACCTTATTTTTGCCGGACTGTTTGCCCGTGTAAAGCCTGGCGTCCGCCGTGCTGATCCATTGATCCACGGTCTGATCCTCCTGATAATGGGCCGCGCCGATGGTCACCGTCAGATTGACGGTGGTGTCCTCATCGTAAACAAAATCCTTGATGGCCACGCACTTTCTCACTTCGTCCAAAATGTCGCTGCTGCTGCGGTTCCTCTCGTCCTGATCCGAATCGGAGCCCACGATCACAAATTCCTCGCCGCCCCATCTGCACACAGTGCGCTCCCCGCAGACCTGCTTGATCAGCTCCGCCATGGTCTTTAACACAAAATCGCCGCAGAGATGGCCGTATTTATCGTTGATTCCCTTAAAATTATCGATGTCCAGAATCGCCAGCCAGTAGGTGGAGATATTCTGTCTCGCATAGATGTCCTCCAACTGCTGAACCAGGAAATGCCTGTTCACCATTCCGGTAAGCTTGTCATGGGTCGCCTGTCTGCCGATTTCTTCCTCATAAAAGATGGCATATTTTAAAAGGATCTCGAAAAACAGGGTGACAAACACAAAGACCATGACGGAATTCAGAACCAGCGCCACCAGCTCAAACCCTTCCCCCAGATTGTACAGGGCTCCAAAAAACCGGGTGATCAGGAAACTGGTCAGATACAAAATACAACTGACCACGCTGAACCATCTGCCCTTGATATGGCGTTTTCCCAGTCTGCCGTTAAAATAATCCACATAAAAGACAATGGCGACGCAGCCGATAAAATACAGTTGAAATCCCACGTTCCAGCCCGTGCAGAGCACCGCCAGAAACATGTGGATCATGATCTCCAGAAACATGGTGATAAAATACAGGGTGACCTTTTCTTTTTTGATCACCACAAAGCTGGAGGAATAAAACAGGATGCTGACCACGTTTACTCCCACCATCAGTTCAATTCCCAGAGCCGCAAAAAGGATTAACAGGACGGTATGCGACACCAGAAGAAACAGATTCAGTATATTTAATGACCGCAGCGCCGTACGGTTATTCTGACTGAGATTCATCCTTCCTCTTTTCTACTGCCGGACGGCAGTGCGCTGTATCACGGAACAGTGCGCCATATCCTTTTTGGGGATGTCAGATCAGAGGATATTTGTCTGTCAGCGTACGGACAATGGCTCCGGCCTCGGGGATCTTTTCCTCCCCGCCCTTGATCACCATGGCGATCGCCTCCGCGATCCGGTCCATATCCTGCACGTTCATGCCTCTCGACGTCACGGCGGGGGTTCCAAGCCGGATGCCGCTGGTCACAAAAGGAGACTGGGGATCGTTGGGAATGGTGTTTTTATTGCAGGTAATATGCGCCGCGTCAAGCTGCTTTTCCACCGCCTTGCCGGTCAGCCCGAAATTGGTCAGATCCACCAGCATCAGATGATTGTCCGTGCCGCCGGATACGATCCGGATGCCCCTGGACTGCAGCCCATGGCAGAGCGCCTGGGCGTTGTCGATGATCGCTTTCTGATAGGCCTTGAAATCATCGCTCAGAGCCTCTTTGAAACAAACCGCCTTGGCCGCGATAACGTGCATCAGCGGCCCGCCCTGGATGCCCGGGAAGATCGCCTTGTTAAAGTTGTATTTTTCGTTGACCGCGTTGCTGGAAAGGATCATGCCGCCTCTGGGCCCCCGGAGAGTCTTGTGGGTGGTAGTGGTGGTCACGTCCGCGTAAGGGATGGGGCTTGGATGAAGACCCGCCGCCACCAGTCCGGCGATATGGGCCATATCCACCATCAGCACGGCTCCCACCTCATCCGCCACCTGGCGGAATTTCTCAAAATCGATGGTTCTGGCGTAAGCGGACGCTCCGGCGATAATCATTTTGGGCTTTGCCTCCAGGGCGATTTCCCTCAGCCTGTCATAATCGATGAAACCGTCGTCGTTGACTCCGTAAGGCACAATATGGAAATATTTGCCGGACATATTCACCGGGCTGCCGTGGGTCAGGTGCCCGCCGTGATCCAGGTTCATTCCCATGATCGTGTCGCCGGGCTTGCAGACGGCGAACTGCACCGCCATGTTGGCCTGGGCTCCCGAGTGAGGCTGCACGTTGGCATATTCGCAGCCGAACAGCTTTTTCGCCCTCTCGATGGCAAGGTTCTCCACCTCATCCACGCACTCACAGCCGCCGTAGTAACGCTTTCCGGGATACCCCTCGGCGTACTTGTTTGTCAGGGGGCTCCCCATAGCCGCCATCACAGCCTTGCTCACCCAGTTTTCCGAAGCGATCAGTTCAATATGACTGTTCTGACGCTCCTGCTCCTTCACAATCGCCTCCGCGATCTGGGGATCCACATTTCTTACCTCGTCCAGCGAATACATATCCTTTCCTCCTGTCTCAATCCGTTTCGGGAAACCGGCGTCCCGAGAATCGTTCTCTCATGAAAAATACGCCGCAACTCCGCCGCTGCAGCGCACGAAATAGTATAATCCATTATAACACAGCTTTCTTGCTTTGGAAAGAAAAAAAACAAGATAATACGGGCAATATAATCCATGGCCTTTCCCGCAGGACTCTGCCATAATACAGGAAAGCAAACCGTTTCCAGAACGGAACCGGCGTCGGAAAGGCGGGCCAGGCGATGTATAAGTCAATTTTTGTGGATCAGTGCGGTTATCTTCCGGAAATGACCAAACGGGTTACCTTCCGTTCGGACAGGCCGGTAACGTTTCATGTGGTCACTTCGGACGGGCGTATCGTCTACCACGGCGTCGCCCAGAACCGGGTGGAAAACGAAGCCGCCGGGGAAACCGACTATACGGGGGATTTCTCCGCCCTCACCGCCCCCGGCCTCTACCGGGTGATCTCGGATCATCTCAGCGAATCGGATCCTTTTGAGATCGGCGGGCAGGTTTACAGAGATGTGTTCCGAAAGGCTTTCGCCTTTTTCTATTTACAGCGGTGCGGATGGGAACTGCCGGAAAGCGCCGCCGGGGCGTTCGCCCACAGAGCCTGCCACACCGCCGTCGCCTCCGTCTACGGGACGGGCGAGCTTCTGGACGTGTCCGGCGGCTGGCATGACGCGGGCGATTACGGCCGTTATGTGGTTCCCGGCGCCATGGCTGTGGCGCAGCTTTTGTACGCGCTGGAGGAAAATCCCTCCCTTTGCAGCGCCTACCCGGCCCCTGCCGAAACTGCCGGGGAGAAGGGCTCCCTTTCCCCCTGCTTACAAGAAATCAAATACGAATTGGACTGGATGCTGAAATTGCAGCGCAAAGACGGCCAGGTGTACCACAAAGCCTCCTGCCGCCATTTCTGCGGCTTTATCATGCCGGACGCGGAACGGGAGGACATTGTGGTCAGTCCGGTTTCCTCCACGGCCACGGCCGATTTTGCCGCGGTGACCGCCATGGCGGCCCGCTTTTTCCAAAAGGGTGCGCCGGAATACGCGGCCCGGCTGGAACAGGCTTCCCGCCAGGCTTACGAGGCCCTTCGCTCCATGCCCTTTGAAAGCTACCGCAATCCGCCGGAAATCACCACCGGCGGCTACGGGGATTCCCATGACGAAGACGAGCGCTACTGGGCCGCCGCGGAACTTTACAAGGCTTTCGGCGATCCCGTCTATCGTGAGGATTTTGAAACCCTGGCACAGCAGATTTATCACGGATACGGCTGGGGCATGATGGGGAGCTACGGAAACCGCGCCTACTTAACCTCCCCCTACCCCACGGACCCCTCCCTGCGGGAAAGGATCGCCTCGTCCATGGTCAGCCTTGCCCAAGAGATCCTTCAGACGGCGGAGGCGGACGGCTACGGCGTTTCCCTGCTGCCCGGCCGGTACCACTGGGGCAGCAACATGTCCGTGTCCAACAACGGCATCCATCTTTTGGACGCTTACCGGCTCACCGGCCGCCGGGAATTCCTGACGGCGGCCGGCGATCAGCTCCACTATCTTCTGGGACGCAATCCCATGGGGCTGTGCTATCTCACCGGCTGCGGCTCGGATCCGGTCAAGCATCCTCACCACAGGCCCTCCGGTTTCCTTGGGAAAGCCATGCCCGGCATGCTGGCCGGAGGCCCCTGCGGCCACCGGGCGGATCCCACGGCAAAGGGGGTCCTGCCTGAGAATGTCCCGCCCGCCAAAGCCTTTCTCGACATGTCCGGGAGCTACTCCACCAACGAGGTGGCCATCTACTGGAACTCCGCCTTTATCCTGCTGTTATCCTGCGTGGACGGCTCCTTTGGGGGCTCCCTTCCTGCCTATTCGACAAACCGGTAATAGGCCGGCTTGGGCTGATAGTTTTCATCGAACAAAAGCGGGCACTCGGGCAGTCCGTCCGTGTTGCCCCCGCCCACGTCGGAGCGGCTCTGCAGCCAGGAATAATGATCCGCGGTGCCCCAGAAGGTAAGACCGCTGATATGAATGGAGTCCTCCTTATTGGTGTTCTTTAACACCCAGTAAATCACTCCGTAACGGTCGGCCTGCTTTTCATATTCCTCCGCCTTGGTTTCCTCGCTGCCGTCATAGCTGTCGCTGGATTTCATATCCAGCTCCGTCAACTGCACGTTTCCCACTACCTCCGCATAGCTGCGGATCGCGGTGTTCAGTTCCCCTATGGTGGGGGAGGACATATTGTAATGCCCCTGCATCCCCATGCCGCTAATCCGGGTTCCCTCGCCGGGAGCCCCCTCTTTTTCCTTCACCGCCCGCAGCAGCGCGAGAATCCCCTGCTGCTTGTTGTAGCTGCACTCGTTGTAATCATTGTAATACAGCTCCAGATCTTCGGGCGCGTATTTGTTGGCATAGAGAAAAGCGTTGATAATATATTCGTTGCTCTGATAAACATGCCACCAACTGGAATTGCTGCCATGGGTGTCCTGGCTCAGCTCCTCGTTGGGGTTTTCGGCATCGGACCGATAGGTTCCCGTCCCGTCGCTGATCGCTTCGTTGACCACGTCCCAGCCGTAAAACATCCCTTTGTATTTGCTGTCCTCTCCCGTAAAGTGGGTGAGCATGGTGCGGATGTACCATTCCAGCCGCTTGTTCATGGTATCCTTGTCCACATAGTCCTTATTCTTGTCGTAATCCACATGGAAGAACCATTCCGGCGTCTGGGAATGCCATACCAGCACATGGCCCCGAACCTTGATCTCGTCGTCCGGGTGCTCCTGATTCCAGGCCAGCACCTTGTCCAGAATGGCTTCCGCCCGGGAATAATCCAGCTTTGGCACCACAATCGTCTCCCCGTCCAGCTCCGCTTCCTCGGTGCCCGGGCATCTGCCGTTGCTGTATCCGAACATGGCGTCCGGTTTCAGCTCGTTGCCTATGGTAATGGCGCTAAAATAGGTGGTGACAATATCCCAGATCTTCTCGTCCTGTATTTCCCCCAGGGTGACCGCCGCCCCTACCCGGCAGCCCAGATTTTCCATAATCGCGTCCTTTAACAGCGGCGTTTCCTCCGTCCCCTGGGATGCGTCCGCGCCCTGTCCGCCTTCCGTTTCCTGCCCGTCTTCCCCTTCCTGTCCGTCAGGGCTTTGGGGCTGAGCGGTTTCCTGCGCCCCCTGGGATGCGTCCTCCGGCCCGGACTGGGATCCGCTTTCCCGGGAACCGTCCCCGGAGCCGCCGCAGCCGGATAAAAACGTGCCCGCCAGAACCAGGGCCGTCAAAACAGACAAAAACCTCTTTTTCCATCCGTCTCTCATTTCGTCTCTCCTTCCGCCTTTCCTTCCGCCGCCCGGGGCGGCCTGTTTCTTTTTGTCCGGGAAGGCGCTTTCTGCCCTCCCGTCCGGTTTATTATACCGTTTTTTGCGCTCCGATTCCTTCTATATCTTGCTTTTTCCATCTCACTCCTTGCTGTCTTGCCTACGCGGCCCCGCCGGTTCCTATGTCCGTTTCTTACGTCTGCCCTTCCGCCTTTCCACCCGCCTTTCCTCCCGCCTTTCCTCCCGCCGGTTCCTACGCCGCCAGGGATTCCCCCGCCGGCCTTTGCCGGACTGTGCGCATTGGAACTGTGAACTTTCCCGTCATTTGGTTTACTTTTGGGAAATTCAGTGATAAAATAGAGATGAGCAAAACTCATTGATTTAAAAGAAGGACTTGGCGGTCAGCTTTCATAAATCAAAATGTAGCGATTTTA
>CANRIP010000045.1 GCA_947630715.1 uncultured Acetatifactor sp. | reverse complement strand
TCCTGTTTTCTTCAGCATAGCGCAATTTTTGCACTATTTCAAGCAAGATATAGGCTTTTCGTGCATTTTGTTTCCACCTATACTGTAATTACATTATGAAAAACGGAGGTAAACCACCATGCAGATGACACTTCGCTGGTACGGCAGCAAGTACGACACCGTAACCTTAAAACAGATCCGGCAGATTCCCGGCGTCTCCGGAGTGATTTCCACCCTTTACGGCACCGCCCCCGGGGAGGTCTGGAAAACGGAAGACATCCTGGCGTTAAAAAAAGAAATCGAGGACGCCGGCCTGAAACTGGCGGGCATTGAAAGCGTCAATATCCATGACGCCATCAAGGTGGGCTCCCCCGACCGGGATCTCTACATCGACAATTACATTACCACCTTAGAGCGTCTGGGCCAGGCGGACGTACACATGGTCTGCTATAATTTCATGCCGGTGTTCGACTGGACGCGGACCGAGCTTGCCAGAGTACGCCCCGACGGCTCCACCGTTCTGGCTTACACCCAGGAGGCGGTGGACGCCCTGAATCCGGAGGATATGTTCGCCTCCATCAGCGGAGACGCCAACGGCGCAGTCCTGCCCGGCTGGGAACCGGAGCGGATGGCTCACATCCGGGAGCTATTTGAGCTGTACCAGGACGTGGACGATGAAAAGCTGTTCGCCAATCTGAAGTATTTCCTGGAGCGGATTATGCCCGTCTGCGACCGGTACGACATCAACATGGCCATCCATCCGGACGATCCCGCCTGGAGCGTTTTCGGACTGCCCCGGATCATTATCAACAAACAGAACATCCTGCGCATGATGAAGATGGTGGACAATCCTCATAACGGCGTCACCTTCTGTTCCGGCTCCTACGGCACCAACCTGGAAAACGATCTGCCAGATATGATCCGCTCGCTGAAGGGCCGGATCCATTTCGCCCATGTGAGAAACCTGAAGTTTAATTCCCCCACGGATTTCGAGGAATCCGCCCATCTGTCCAGCGACGGCACCTTCGATATGTATGAAATCATGCTGGCCCTTTACGATATCGGGTTTGACGGCCCCATCCGGCCCGACCACGGCCGCATGATCTGGGACGAAGTGGCCATGCCCGGGTACGGCCTCTATGACAGAGCCCTGGGCGCCACCTATTTAAACGGTCTGTGGGAGGCCATCGACAAGCAGCATAAAAGAGCGTAAACCCATTGATTCATGGAACGGCGCCCACAGGGGCGCAGAAACGAGGTGCGTATGAAACTCACAAGAGAAGGTCTGGAAACAGACCGGGAAGCTTATCTGGCGGCGGGCTACGAGCTGCCCGCCTTCGATTACGAAACGGTACGGGCCAACACCCTGTCCCGTCCCGTCTGGATCCATTTTGGAGCGGGCAATATTTTTAAAGCCTTTCAGGCCAACGTCATGCAGAAACTCCTGAACCGGGGCGTCATGGATGTGGGCCTGACCGCAGCGGAGGGATATGACTATGAAATTATCGAAAAAAGCAGCCGCCCCCATGACGATCTGACCATTCTCGCCACGTTAAAGGCGGACAACACGGTGGAAAAAACCGTGATCGGCAGCATTATGGAGTCCCTTATTCTGGACAGTTCCAACCAGAGGGAATACTCCCGGCTCAAGGAGATCTTTGCCAGTCCCTCCCTTCAGATGGCCAGCTTTACCATCACGGAAAAGGGATATGCGGTGACCGATTCCGCGGGAACCACGCTCCCTGCCGTTGCGGCGGATTTTGCCAAGGGGCCCGAGGCGCCAGACGGATATCTTGGCAAGCTGGTGTCCCTTTTGTATCACAGATATCTTCAGGGGAAACTTCCCATCGCCATGGTCAGTATGGATAACTGCTCCCACAACGGCGATAAGCTGAAGGCCGCTGTGCTGGCCTTTGCCGACGCCTGGTGCCGCCGGGGGCTTGCGGAGGAAGGGTTTCTCTCCTATGTACAGGATGAGACAAAAGTATCCTTCCCCTGGAGCATGATCGACAAGATTACCCCCAGGCCGGACGCCAGGGTGGAAGCCATGCTGGCCGCCGACGGCATTGAGGATCTGGAGCCTGTGATCACCTCCAAAAAAACCTATATCGCCCCTTTTGTCAATTCGGAGGAATGCGAATATCTGGTGATTGAGGACGCCTTCCCCAACGGCAGACCGCCTCTGGAAAAAGGCGGAATCATCTTCACGGACAGGGAAACGGTGGACAAGGTGGAAAAGATGAAGGTCTGCACCTGCCTCAATCCCCTTCACACCGCGCTGGCCATCTTCGGCTGTCTGTTGGGATATCACCTGATTTCCGAGGAAATGAAGGATCCCCAACTGAAAAAGCTGGTGGAAATCATCGGCTATGAGGAGGGACTGCCCGTGGTGGTGGATCCCGGCATCCTGAATCCTAAGGAATTTATCGACCAGGTGGTCAACGTGAGGATCCCCAATCCCTTCATGCCGGACACTCCCCAGAGAATCGCCACGGATACTTCCCAGAAACTGCCGATCCGTTTCGGAGAAACCATCCGGGCATATCTCTCCCGGGACGATCTGAAGGTGGAGGATCTGAAACTGATTCCCCTGGTATTCGCCGGATGGCTCAGGTATCTGATGGCCCTGGACGATGAGGGCAGCCCGTTCACCCCCAGCCCGGATCCGCTTCTCACGGAGGTTTCCGGCTATGTTTCCGGCTATGAATTAAGCGAAACGCAAAAAAACCTGTCCGGGCTGGATCCGCTTCTCCGCAACGAAAAAATCTTCGGCACGGATCTGATCAAAGCGGGACTGTCCGAACAGGTCAAACAATATTTTGCGGAAATGACCCGGGGCGTTGGGGCCGTAAGGGCAACCCTGGAAAAATATGTGAAATAACCCCGGATCAAACCGCCTTTTTCTTTTCCTTTGTTATTTTGCAAGGAGCAGCATGATGTCGTTGCTTCTCGCTATGAATTTCGTCATCGCCTCGGGGGCAAGCGGCGCCTGCTGAATTCTGGCCAGATCGTAAAGCTGTTCGCAGATCATTTCCACCTTGTCCCCGTCCCGATGCTCCATCACATACTGCACCAGAGGATGCGCCGCGTTCAGGATCAGCGTTTCGCCCTCTCCCCCAAAGCCGCCCATATCCATTCCCGGCATGGAGTACATCTTCATCATATCCTGCATACGCCTGGTTTCCTCGGACAGAGTCAGTACGGAAGAAATCTTTTTGTTCTTCAGCTTCTCCACCTTGATAGTCACCTTGTTGTTCTTTAAGGCCTTCTTCATGATCTTTCCGATGGCCTCCGCCTGTTCCTCCAGCTCCTTCTCCGCCTTTTTGGAGGTTTTGGATTTCAGCGCTTCCGTCATATCCGCATCGATACGCTGGAAACGGATTCCCTGGTTCTTGGATTCCAGTTGGGAGATAAAGGGCTGATCTATATTGTGGGTCAGGATCACCGCGTCCATCTTGGCTGCCTTAAACATGTTAATGTACTGGCTCTGCTGCTTTTCGTCGGTGACGTAATAAATCACCTTTTCCTTCTTTTCTTCCTCCTGGTTCTCCTGAGCGTCCTGGGCGTCCTCGTCCTGGGCATCCTGCGCCTGTCCGTCCGTGACGATTTCAGCCTCCACCTGATTGCCGTTTTCATCCACGGCATTTTCCGGCGCCTTTTCTTCCTCGTCCTCCATGGGCTTGATTTCCAGGCATTCCGGAAGGGTCAGGTATTTGCCGTCCAGATTCTTAAACAGGATATAATTGTTCATCCTTTCGCAGAACTTGTCGTCCTTCAGGCAGCCAAATTTGATAAAGGGGCTGATGTCGTCCCAATATTTGTCATATTCCTCCTTCTGGGTCTTGCACATGCCGGACAGCTTGTCCGCCACCTTCTTGGTAATATGCTCGGAAATCTTCTTCACAAAGCCGTCATTCTGCAAGGCGCTTCTGGATACGTTCAGGGGAAGATCCGGACAATCGATCACACCCTTTAACAGCATCAGAAACTCCGGGATCACTTCCTTGATGTTGTCGGCGATAAACACCTGGTTGTTATACAGCTTGATGGTTCCCTCGATGGATTCGTATTCCATGTTGATCTTGGGGAAATACAGAATTCCCTTCAGGTTAAAGGGATAATCCATGTTCAGGTGGATCCAGAAAAGAGGCTCCTTATAATCCTGGAAGACCTTCCTGTAAAACTCCAGGTATTCCTCCCTGGTGCAGTTGTTGGGGTTGCGGGTCCACAGGGGCTCGGTTTCATTCAAAAGCTCCGGCCGTCTCCTGATCTTCAGCTTTTTGGGTTCTTCCTTTTTCTCCCCGTCTTCCCCGGATGTTTCCTCCGTTTTTTCCTGGGGCTGGATTTCCTCCACTACCACATCGTCTTCCCGTTTTTCATCCTCCCGGATGATCTGGGTTTCCTTGGTGTCCTTCTGAGAAAGATAAATCTCCGTAGGCATGAAGGAGCAGTATTTTTTAATAATTTCCCTTGCCTTATACTCGTTGCAGAATTCCAGGCAGTCCTCGTTTAAAAACAGGGTGATGGTGGTTCCCACCTGATCCTTGTCCCCTTCTTCCATGGAGAACTGGGTACCGCCGTCACATTCCCAGTGTACGGGCTTTGCGTCCGGCCGGTAGGAAAGCGTATCGATATGCACCTCGTCCGCCACCATAAACGCGGAGTAAAATCCCAGCCCGAAATGGCCGATAATCTGATCCGCGTTGCTCTTATCCTTGTACTTTTCGATAAAATCCGCCGCGCCGGAGAAGGCGATCTGATTGATATACTCGTCCACTTCCTCGGCGGTCATTCCAAGGCCGTTGTCGGTAACCGTGATGGTTTTGTCCTCAGGGCTTACCTCCACGCTGATTCTTGCGCGAAAATCGTCCGGGAGCGTGTATTCCCCCATCATGTCCAGCTTTTTCAGTTTCGTCACCGCGTCGCAGCCGTTGGAGATCAGTTCTCTGTAAAAGATATCGTGATCCGAATACAGCCACTTTTTGATAATGGGAAAAATGTTTTCACTGTTGATGGACAAACTTCCTGTCTTTAATGCCATGTCAAGTCACTCCTTTTATAATTGTTTTCTTCTGTTCCGGATGAATGCCGGCGGCAAAACCGCCTTTCAACTGATATTAAGTTTATCTCCCTGAAAAACAAAAGTCAACAGAAAATTAGCACTCATTTTATCAGAGTGCTAATAATTTCCGTCAACCTTCCTATTTTCAGGGCTTTCCCAGATTCTAAATTTTTTGTAAACAGCAGCCGGCCAATCCCTTCCGGGGGGTTTTTACGGGAAAAATTCCTCATAAATTCCAAAAAAGTCCGGATTCCGGGTCAGATTCCCGTCCGGCAGCGTCACCTGCTGCCACAGCTCCTGATTCAGACTGCGGTTCAGCGTTTCCGCAAAAGCGTCGTATTCCTGCCCGAAAGCCTCCCTTCGGCGTTCCTCCAGGATCACCAGCTTATTTGCGTCCGTCTGCTCCCGGTCAAAGGTGCTGATACATTTGATAATGTGGTAGCCGCTTTCCGTCTCCACCACCGGGCTGATTTCATCCGTTTCCAGTTGAAAGGCTGCCTCCTCGAAGGCGGCCTCCCTTTCCCCCTTGCCGAAGGAACAGGTGACGTTGGTATCCTCGCTGTAACGGGACGCCAGATCCAGGAAACTTTGATCCCCGGCCAGCGCCATCTCACGGATCTGACAGGCCCGGTCGTAGACATGCTGTTTCAGTTCCTCCGTGTAAGCGACTCTCGCCCCGGTGCCGTCGGTGGTGTAGGTGCGTAAGAAAATATGCTGAACCGTGATCGTCCGGGCTTCGTCATCGCTGATCTCCGGATTGACGTCCCGGATCATATATTGGTAAACCTTGTCCGCCAGGGCATACTCCCGGTACATCCGCCCCAGGGTCTCCCGGTCGGTTCCAAGGAGTTTGGCTTCCTCCTCCGTCAGAGAAAGAAAGTATGTTTCCGCCGCCTGATCCGCCCGGTCCTTTTCCTCATCGGTCAGCGAAACTTCCTTTTCCCGGGCCAGAAGACACATGGTCTTGATCTGGGCGATCTTGGCCAGCACCATCTCCTTGACATTTTCCTCCAGGGTCACGCCCTCCAGCGCCACATCCCAGATCCCGTCCCCGTATACGTTTTCATATTGATTCTGCATATCGGCCAGATAAACCGCCGTCTCCGCCAGCGTACAGGTTTCGTCTTCAATCCGAAACACCTCGTCTTCCCCGAACTCCCGGGTAAAGATCACCCTGGGGCTTCTGCAGCCGGTCAGAACCGCCGCGGCGATGACCGCGCACAACATGCGGCTTAGCTTACGGATGCCCGCTCCTTTCCGCCCACCCAGGGGACGGATGAAAGTTTTCTTTGTCATTGCCCGATCCTTTCGGGGCCCTTTCCAGTCACAGGCCCCTGTCAATCCTGATGTTGCTCCCGTGCTTTCCCTTTTCCACCCGGATCTGCCAGGGAATGCTTTCCAGCAATTCCTCCCGGTGGCTGATGATTCCCACCAGCCGGCCGGTGCCCGACAGACGAACCAGGGCGTTCATGGCGCTCTCCATGGAACGCCGATCCAGCGTCCCGAACCCTTCGTCCACGAACAGCGCGTCCATCTGGATCCCTCCCATATGGGAGGCCACCGTGTCCGAAAGCCCCAGCGCAAGGCTTAAGGACGCCTGAAAGCTCTCGCCCCCCGACAAGGTGCTGACAGGCCGTTTCTTTCCGGTGAAGTAATCCATAACATCCAGATCCAGAAAAGAGGCGCTCCTTTTGTCGGGAACGTCCTCCCGCCGGAAAAGCTCGTACTGCCCGTCACTCATGGGAAGGAGCCTTTTGTTGGCCGCCTGTAAAATCCTGTCAAAGCCCGCCGCCTGCACATACTGCTCCAGCGTAATCTTTCCGCCGCCGGTCAGCCCCTTCACCAACTGATACAGACGCTGGTAAACCGTCCAGGCTCTGACGGCGTTTCGAAACTGCGGCCCCAGCTCTAAGACGGCCCGGTATCTGCTCTCATTGTTCCGGATCCGGTTTTCCAGAAGATTCTTCCGGTTTCTGAGCGCCTCCGTTTTCCGGCCCTGTTCGTCCGCCTGGCCGCGCCTTTCCTCTATGTGGATATAGGTTCGGTTTTCCGCATCCTTCCGGGCCTGTTGCAGACCGGCGTCTGCCGCCCCAAGCGCCAGCCGGTACGCCTCCAGCTTTTCCTCCTGTTCCCGGATGGTTTCCTCTGTAACCTTCCAGGCGAGAAACTGCTCCGTATCCCCGAAACCTTCCTCCTTCAGCGACCGCATATACGCCGTCTGCGCGCTCTGTTCTTCCTGCACCCGCTTTTCCAGATTGTCCTCCGTAAGCTTTAATGCCGCGCCGATCCCGCTGTATTCCTTTTCCGCGGCGGTTGCCTCCTGCCTGGCTTTCTCCATGCTCCGGCGGATGTCTTCCGCCTGTTTTTTCCAGGTTTGATATTGCTTTTCGGCCTGTTCCCAGCTTTCCCAGGGCAGCCCGGACAGGCTCTCCCACAGCGCGTCCGCTCTCTCCGATTCCGCCGCCAGATTCAGGCGTTTCTCCCCGCAGAGACGGATTTCTTCTTCCAGCCGACCGGTCATTTCTTCCCTTTCCCGGGAAAGATTCTCCCTTGCCTCCTTCAGCCTCTGGCACTCAGCCCGGATCCCTTGTTCCTCCCTGATGGCCTGTTCCAGCCGTTTTTCCGTGTCCTGCCTTGCCCCTTCCAGCAGTCCGGCCAGTTCCTCCCGGCCTTCTTTCCGGGAATGCCCCTGGAATCCCGGCCAGCCCTCCAGGCATTGCAGCCCATTCTCCCAAAGCTGTCTTTCCGATTCCTCCAGCGCAGCGCTCTCGCTTTGCACGGCGATCAGGGCGTCATTTTTTTCCCTTTCCGCCTGTTCCTCCCTTTTCTTCAGTTCCTTCCATTCTTCCTCGGAAACGGTTTCCTCCGGCAGTACGGCCGGATCCGGATGATGAACGGAACCGCACACGGGACATTTCTGTCCTTCCACAAGCTCCCCGGCCAGAATGCCCGCCCGGCATCTCTCCAAAACCGCCTCCGCCGTCACCCGCTTTTCATGGCTTGCCAGATACCGGCTCTGAATCAGCTCAAAATCCCGCCGTTTTTCCAACAGGCTTCCTTCCTTTTCCCGGAGAGACGGTATCCTCACATCCAGGAACTGTTGAAACTGCCCGTTCAGTTGTTTCAACTGTCCCGCCAGATTCTGGATCCGATCCAGTTTCCGGGGCGATTCCTCCAGCGTTTCGATTTCCTGTTCCAAGGAGCGGATCCGCTCCCGGATCTGTCCCTGCCTTTCCTTCAGCCTGCCTTCCTCTTTTTCTGCCAGCGCCGTTTCTGTCCTGAGGGATTCTCTTTTCCCGGCCAGCTCATCCCGGGCCAGATAGCGCTCCCGATCCCCCAGAATCCGGTCCGCCTTTTGCGCAAGCTCCCCCATCAGGGGTTCCTTCCGTAAGCTTTCCTCCAGGCAGTCTTTTGCCCGTTTCAGATTTTCTTCCGCCCGGGAAAGAGCCCGCCGCTTTTCTTCCCTTTCCTCTGCGGCGGTTTCACGCTCCCGGATCCGGTTTTGCCAGGCCTGGTAAAGAGGCCCCGTCTTACGGACGGCGGCCCTTTCCCGTTCCAGGGCGGCCCGGAGGCTTTCCATCAAAGGCCCTTCTTTTTCCAGGACCTCCTTTTTTTGTTCCGCCTCCGCCAGCCGTTCCAGAAATCCGTTGTTGGTGGCGGCGGTGGCCAAAGCGGCGTTCACTTCCCCCAAAGCCTTTTCTTCCCTCAGAAGCTGCCCGGCCCTTTCCGCCAATAGCTCCTGATCCTCCTTCAGAATCCGTTCCAGGATCTCCTGAAAATCCTCCGCGTTCCAGGCGCTTTCCCTGGCGCGGTTCTGCAAGGTCAAAAGCTCCCCGGCCAGGCCGCTTTCTTCATCCGTTTCCACCTCCTGAAAATATTGCAGAATGCTGTTTTGCAGACGGATCCTTTCGGCATTTTCCCTGTCCATATGATCCTTCAGGACGTCCTCCAGCTTTCGATACCCCTCGGTCTGAAACAGTTTCCGGAGAATCACCGTCCGTTCCTCGGTTTTTGCGTTCAGAAGATGATAAAACTCCCCCTGGGCGATCATGGCAATCTGCTTGAACTGCTTGGCGTCCACATGCAAAAGCTCCGAAACCGCCCGGTTGACGCGGGCAATCCCTTCCACCGGCGCGTCGTTCCCCCATTGAAAGACCGCCTGTTCCTTCACCGCCACAAAGCCCTCTCCCCGTTTCCTGGGTTTCTCATAGGAGGGGCTTCTGCGCACACGGCAGACTTGCCCCTGGTGGGAAAACGTAAACTCCACAAAGCTTTCCGTCCCCTCGGAAGCCAGTTCGCTGCGAAGGGTCCTGGCGTCCCGGTACCCCCCGCTGGGCTCCCCGTACAGGGCAAAACAAATCGCGTCAAACAACATGGTTTTCCCCGCACCCGTATCCCCGCAGATCAGAAAAAGCCCGTTATCCTCAAACTGTTCAAAATCGATGGGCGGCATCTCCCCCGCATAGGGCCCCACCCCGCTGACGATCAGCTTAATCGGTCTCACCGGCCACACCTGCCTCTCCGGCGGCCTTCCGCAAGACCTCCATTTCTTCTTCGCTGATCTCCACGCCGTACATCAGCCGGTAGAACGTTCCCAGCAATTCCTCAAAGGACAATTCCCGGGTGGACGGGCCGGTTTCCCATTCCTCGCGGCTCCCCTGTCCGGTATGGGAATTGTCGTAATCGATCCGCACCGTGTTGGGATAATACTGCCGCAGAATTCCCACGGCGTCGCTCACAGGTTCCTCATCGGTCAAAGTGGCATAAATATAGTCCTCCGTGGAAACCAGATGTTCCTTCCGGATCAACTGCTCCAAACGCCCCTTCAGATGCCGCAGATCCCTGCGCGGCAACAGCTTTACCAGCTCCACCGAAACCTGTCCCTTCTCCCCCAGGGTCACGATGGGGAAGGATTTTTCACAGCCAGCCTCGCTCAGAGAGTATTTTAAAGGAGAACCGGCGTACCTGACTTCCTCCCTTCCCACTCTCTGCGGCGAGTGGATATGGCCCAGGGCCACATAATCGAAATCATCGAAACAGTCGGCCCCAATCCGCTCCACCGCGCCCACGTTCAGCACCGCCAGACTTTCGGAGCCCCCCGGCACGGGATCCTCCCCCCGTCCCGCCACAAACTGATGGGCGGCCAGCACGTTTCTGGCCTGTTTGTCGATCCCGGCGTGTCGGATCACCGTCCGCACCGCTTTGTCATAGGAATCCAGTTCTTCCTCCGGGAAAAAATGTTTCACCTGGGAGGCTTTCACAAAGGGCAGCAGATACAGGTTGATTCTGCCGTAAGCGTCCTCCATCTCCTGCCTGTAAAGCGTCCCGTCATAGCGGGCGCAGATGTAGAGCCCTTTCGCCTGAAAAAGACTGCTGCCAAAGCTCAAACGCTCATCGGAATCATGATTGCCGCTGATCACAAAGGTTTTGATCCCCATCTCCGCCAGCCGGGTGATAAAAAAATCAAAAAGCCTGACCGCTTCCTCGCTGGGTACGGCTCGGTCATACACATCGCCGGCAATCAGCACGGCGTCCACGGCATACTTCCCGGCAGCGTCCAGGATCTGATCCAGTATGAATTTTTGATCCTCAATCAGACTGAAGTCACCCAGGGATCTTCCCAGGTGCAGATCGCTTACATGTATCAATTTCATTCTGCAACATATAAATTCCCGGGACTGCATCCGGGTAGTGTCCCCTACCGTCCCGCAGACCCGGGAATTCCTCCTTTAACCGCCTGAAACAGCGTCACTCAATCACATGGATCCAGCCCTTGGGAGCCTCGATGCGGCCCATCTGGATACCGGTGAGCGTGTCGTAAAGCTCTTTGGTCACAGGCCCCATCTCGCTCATGCCGCTGGGGAGGCAGATCTCCCGGCCATGATCCACGATTTTACCCACAGGGGAAATCACCGCAGCCGTGCCGCACAGGCCGCACTCCGCAAAATCCGCCACCTCGCTTAAGAGCACCTCGCGCTCCTCCACCTCCAGGCCAAGGTATTCCTTCGCCACATGAACCAGCGAACGGCGGGTGATGGAAGGAAGGATGCTGTCCGATTTGGGAGTGACGATCTTCTTATCCTTCGTCACAAACAGGAAGTTGGCTCCCCCCGTTTCCTCCACCTTGGTCCTGGTACCCGGATCCAGGTACATGTTTTCATCGTACCCTTCCTTATGGGCCGTCACAATGGCATGCAGGCTCATGGCGTAATTCAGGCCGGCCTTGATATGGCCGGTGCCATGAGGGGCCGCCCTGTCAAAGTCGCTGACCCGGATCGTCAGGGGTTTCACGCCTCCTTTAAAATAAGGGCCCACCGGCGTACAGAAAACGCGGAACTGATATTCCTCCGCCGGCTTTACGCCGATCACGGAACTGCTGCCGAACATATAGGGACGGATGTATAAGGTAGCGCCGCTGCCGTAGGGGGGCACAAACGCGGCGTTGGCGGAAACGGTCTTCGTCACCGCCTCCACAAAGCGCTCCTTCGGAAATACCGGCATCTCCAGCCTTGCCGCGCTGGATTCCAGACGCTCGGCGTTTAAGTCAGGGCGGAAGGTTACGATATGGCCGTCTTCGGTGGTATACGCCTTGAGGCCCTCAAAGACAGTCTGCGCATACTGCAAAACGCCGGCGCACTCGTTCAGCACAATGTCGCTGTCCCGGGTCAGATCGCCCTCATCCCAGGCGCCGTTTCTATAATGGGAAACATATCTGTAATCGGTTTTGACGTAGCCGAATCCCAGATTGCTCCAATCGATGTTTTTCTTTTCCATAGACATGACCTTCTTTCCATAGGTTGTATTTGCAATCATTATTATACTTTTGGTGAAAAAAGTCAAGAGAGCAGTCGGAAGGAGTTTTCTTTATCTGCCGGATCCTTTTGGGATCCTTTCGTACTGCACAAAGCGGTAGGGGATGTCAAAATACGTCAATTCCTCGCTGTCCGCCGTAATCCTCCATTCCGGATCCCGATCCAGATCCGGGAAATGGGCGTCCGCCTGATACGCGTGGTCGATACGGGTCACATGGGCTCTGTCGCACAGGGGCAGGAGCTGCCTGTATACGCTTTCCCCGCCCACCACATACACGTCCTTTGTGTCGTAAGGGGAAAGCGCTGCCGCCAGTTCTTCCAGAGAGTGAACCGTCTGCGCTCCCTTGACCGTAAAGCCGGGATTTCTGGACAGGACAATATTGACCCGGTCCTTCAGCGGCATGCCCTGGGGAAAGGTGGCCAGGGTCTTTCTCCCCAGGACCACCACCTTCCCCACCGTTTCCTCCCGGAACAGTTTTTGATCGTTGGGGATGCTGATCAATAGTTTCTGCCGATTTCCGATTCCCCAATTTGCGTCCGCCGCTACGATCAGATTCATGTCTCCGACTCCTTTTTCTCAGATTGCCGCCCCTTAAGACTGCCACTTGTCGCAGACCGAATTGATCTGATCCGCAAACTTCGCCATATCCTTGTTGGCCATTCCGTCGCTTTTCTGCACCAGGGCAAGGAGCCTCTGAGCGGCGGCCAGCAGTCTGGCATAAACGCCGGACGGCGTCTTCGCTTTCTTCTTCACAGGCACCGGCTCCGTCTCATACAGGAACCTGCCGGTCAAAAGATCAAACTCCGTCCCGCTGTAAGGGGCGCAGGCCCTCTGTCCGTATTCCACCTTCAGGCATTCCACGAAGGAGTCGCAGACCCGGTCCTCCCCGTGAACCACAAACACCTTTTTCGGCTTTTCCTCAAACCCGCTCAGCCAGTCGATCAGGCCGTTCTTGTCCGCATGGCCGCTCAGCCCCGCAAGCTGCTTAATCTGGGCCCGCACCCGGATCGTCTCGCCGAACAGTTTCACTTCCTCCGCCCCTTCCACAAGGCTCCTGCCAAGCGTTCCCACAGCCTGATACCCCACAAACAGCACCGTACACTCAGGCCGCCAGAGATTGTGCTTTAAATGATGGCGGATGCGCCCCGCCTCGCACATGCCGGAGGCGGACATAATCACCTTGGGCTTTTCCATAAAATTGATTTCCTTGGATTCTTCGCTGGTAATGGCCAGTTTCAGGCCCGCAAAAGAAATGGGGTTGATTCCCTCTCTCACCAGCTCCATCGCTTCCTCGTCAAAGCACTCCCAGCGGTTATCCTGAAAAATGCCGGTGGCCTCCACCGCCAGCGGGCTGTCCACATACACCGGGAAATCCTCATGCCCCTCCACCAGCCTATCCACCTTGATCTTCCGCAGGAAATACAGCATCTCCTGGGTACGCCCCACCGCAAAGGAGGGAATCACCACATTGCCGCCCCTGTCAAATGTTTCCTTCAGCACGGACGCCAGCTCCCGCACATAATCCGGCTTTTCCAGGCTGTGGATCCTGTCCCCGTAGGTGGATTCCATAATCACATAATCCGCCTGCGCCGTGGTCATGGGATCCCGCAGAAGGGGCTGGTTTTTATTGCCGATGTCCCCGGAGAAGACCAGCTTTTTCGTCCGCCCGTCCTCCGTCAGCCATACCTCGATGCTGGCGGAGCCCAAAAGGTGGCCGATATCCGTAAACCGGATGCGAATCCCCTCGCAAACCTCCACCTCTCTCCCGTAACGGCAGGGGACAAGCCGCTTGATCACGCCCTCCGCGTCCTCCATTTTATAAAGGGGCTCCGTGTTTTCCACCGCCGCGCCCCGTTTCGCCTTCCGGTTCTTCCATTCCGCCTCCATCATCTGGATATGGGCGCAGTCTCTGAGCATAATGCTGCAAAGATCCGCCGTTGCATCCGTGGCGTACACCCGGCCCCGGAACCCTCTGGCATACAAAAGCGGCAGCAGCCCCGAATGATCCACATGCGCATGGGTCAGAAACACATAGTCGATCCCCGCTTCCTCCACCGGCAGAGGCGCGTTCTCAAACACATTGGCTCCCTGCTCCATGCCGTAATCCACCAGAATGTGCTTTCCCGCCGCCTCCAGATAATGACAGCTCCCCGTCACCTCATGATCCGCTCCGATAAAAACCAGTTTCATACCGTCACCCCGTTTCCGCGCCGCTCTCCGGGCCTGTTCCGCTTACGCCCCGTCACAGTCCCGTGCCAACGCTGCTTTTAAACCGCACCAATCCCTTTTTCTCCGTTTTCTGGCAATACAGCGCCTGGTCCGCGGCCGCCAGGAAATCCCATACCCGGTCGCCCTTGCAGGGCACCGCGTGAATCAGCCCCACCGTCACCGAAAGGATATCCGAAACAGAGGAATCCAGGTTGGGAATCTGCCTTTTCTTCACATTTTCCACAATGCCCTCCGCCGCCTTCTTGATGTGATCCGACGTGCGCCCCACCGCTACCGCCACAAACTCATCTCCGCCGTACCTGGCGGCAAAATCCTCCGGCATACTCTCCCCAATGGCATCCGCCACCGCCCGGATACATTCATCCCCCTTCCGGTGGCCGTAGCGGTCATTGAGCTGTTTGAAATGGTCAATGTCCACAAATACCACGCTTAAGGAGAGCCGATCCTTCTTCGCCCGGAGAAACGCCTCCTCCAGATACCGGTTCAGATATCCCTTGTTATACAGACCGGACAACTCATCATGATCCACCTGATACAAAAGCCTGGTGTTGGCCAGTTCCAGTTCCTTCTGCTGCTGCTCGATGCTCCAGAGCCGGCGGTTCATTTCCATCATATGGATCACCAGCGCGCTCTCGCTTTCTCCCCTATCCTCCCGGAGCCGGAAAAACTGTCCCGCATACTCCATATACTCGTCGCGGCTCAGCCCTTCGGAGCAGTATTTCAGCCGGTACACCAGAAGATTCAGCATCAGCCCGTTATTGTGTTCTTCCCTGGCAAAGCCCTCCACAACGTCCAGCGCCTTCTCCAGAGAATCAAATTGTTCCATCAAAATCAACAGCTCCAGCAGATTCAGCACCGCGTCGTAATCGCTGGCCAGCCGTTTTTTATCCATCACCGCCTGAAGGGCCATGGCAAGGGATTCCGACGCCTCCTCCCTGCGCTCCAGTTTATGGCACAGAAGGGCAAAAAACGTATACGCGTACAGATCCGGAAACTGATCCCCATAATCGCCGGCGCGCATGTCGGCAAGCTTATGGGCCACCTCGGACGCCTCGGACAGTCTCTGGGTCATGGTCAGGCAGTAACCGTAGTTTGCCAGCAGTATCATATAGTTCCACATGCTGTTGGCGCCGTCGCGCCCTTGACGATCATATTCCTCCATACTTTCTCGAAAGCATTGAAAGGCTTTTTTGTAAGAGCCGATGCGGTAATACATATCCGCCATATTGCTGAGTACGATGTTGCGCACGGAGCTGTCGCCGTAGCGTTCCGCATAGGTAAGCGCCTTGTCATACTGCTCCGAGGCCATCAAAAGGCTGTTCTGGCTGTGGGCGATCACCCCCAGCATATTATAGCAGCGCGCCAGATTCTTCTCCTGATCCGTCCCCACCATACAGCGGACGCTCTCCTTGAGACACTCCAGACTTTCCTCCATCCTGCCGTGCTTTACGTCATAGTAGGCCATATAAAAATGGCATAGCCCGAACAGCCCTTTGTCCGTTTCCTCCGTAATATGGGAAAAGGCGTTTTCAACATCCTCCAGGCGCACATCGTTAATCGTCTGGATCTGATTCTCTATGATATCCGTCCACCGGGCAAGCCCCCGCCGTGTTTTTTCCATTCCTGTCCCCGTCCTTACCTTGAAAAGCCGTTCTCTGTCCCGGCCCGGCCTTGAAAGGCCGTTCACTGTCCCGGCCCTGTCTGGAATAGCCGTTCTCTGTCCCGATCCGGCCTTGAATAGCCGTTCTTTGTCCCGGCTCGGCCTTGAAAAGCCGTTCTTTGTCCCGGCTCGGCCTTGAAAAGCCATTCTCTGCTCCGGCCCTCTTTATTTTATTATGTTCTTATCTGAATCGCAAGAAAAAATTCAATTTCCGTCCTGCAAAATGCTATTTTGAAACTTCGTCCAAAAAAAGACGGAAAAACAAAATAGCAGAATTTTATAAATTTTCATTGACAGATTGAATTTTATCATGTACAATGATTCTTGTCTTTGACAGAGTAATCTTTTTTGTGCGATAGTGGCTCAGTTGGTAGAGCGCCACCTTGCCAAGGTGGAAATCGCGGGTTCGAGTCCCGTCTATCGCTCTTTTTTATTGTTAAAAACTCCAGGCGCTG
>CANRIP010000044.1 GCA_947630715.1 uncultured Acetatifactor sp. | reverse complement strand
ATTACAAAAGCGCCATTATATACAATCAGAGGAATTTTGGCATTTATCCCACATGTTACTTTTTTTGCGGTTGTCAAGGAACGGGCTGTTGCATATGAAAAGACCATTCCCTTTTCCGTCAATCGATTGATTACCCTATTTGTGTATTCAGATGTTCTTCCGTTACTCCTTAACAGCGTTCCATCTAAATCTGAAACATAGAGTGTGCTCATTCTTATACTCTCCCGAACAGCGATTTTTATATCCCCGGCGCATGGTATCCGCCCCCATTGCTCCCGTGCGCATGATCAAGACTATTCCCCCCTCCTCGCCAGCTCCTCATTACCTTCCATTTGATCCACACCAAGCAACACTGCTGACGGACGTACCTGCATCCATGGGGCAGCGGATTTTAAAATTGGTTCATTTCTGTCAAAACGATTTTATTGACCTTATAATTCTTCTATTAATTTTATAGCAGTAAAAATCATATTGGAACGTACATTTTTTTGGCTATCCCAATTTCGAGCGTTCCATTTTTCACCGCTTACATCATCGCCTGCATAAAGCAATTGAGCTAAAGGAATATCATAATACTTAGACACAGCAAAAAATGCCGCTGTTTCCATTTCAACTGTGATACAGCCTTCATTTCTTCGTAACTCAATCATTTCGGGAGTTTCTCTATACATGGCGTCTGTTGTCCATGTTTTTCCAACGGTATATGGGATCCCTAATTTTTCCAAACCAGAAATAACAAAATTTGCGGTTGCCTTATGGCATTCCACTTCCCGAGAAGGTTCTAAGTAATGATAAGATGTTCCCTCATCCCTAACAGCAGCAATAGGGACAATAATGTCTCCCACCTTAGAATCCTTCTGAATGGAACCAGCGCCACCACATATAATAAACTTTTCACATCCCATAGCATGTAATTCTTCAATTGTCCCTGCCGCTCCGGGAGCAGTAGAAAATGGCATTGTAATACAAATTTTTTCTTTAGATGCGTTATATTCATAAATAGGAATGTCTAAAACCTCGGAATGAAGATGCCCAATTACAGGGAGATTCTTATACTCAACAAATTCATTCAGTTCTTTCCTGAAAAATGTGATGACACATTTAGAGGGAAGCGTTTTTTCTAAAAAATCTGCGGGCTTAATTATGGGATTTCTGCTTGTATCATACTCACAAACCGGGTATTTATTCTTTATTACCATTTCTTCCTCCGTAAAGATAGCATTTCCATCACTTCTTTATAAAAATTTATCAGCGAAGATTTTTATGCCGATAAAGTCTAACATCCGGCTGTGTAACGCTCAGCGCGCCAAACAGCCGGTCTGCCCCGTCCTCCCGTCTCTTTATGGCATATTTCCCATTCATGTGGTGCCGCAGGTTCCGATGGCAAAGCAAAATCCATTCCCTGAAAAAACGGATATCCTCACGAAATGCAGGCAACAATCCGTTCTTTCTGGGCTATGATATAGGTAAACATTTCCCGGTTGATTCTTGCCAGATCCTTATACTCGTTGACGCTCTCAAAATACGCAACGCTAGCCCTGATCCTATCCGCATGCTGCAAGAGAGTCCTCCTTCCCGGGATGATCTCATTATATCTCACACGAACCGCAAAAACCTTTCCTTGTCTGCGCATTTGGGACGATACATACAAAACCGCAAATACCCGTTATTGCAGACTTATCCTTGCTCCAAGATTTCCTTTGCCCTGTGTAAAACAGGTAATTCTCTATTGGCAATCAGCTTTCCCAGGCTTGTGGCCGAACATCTTTCATATTCTTTGACTGCCTCGCTGTAAGACAGTTTCAGCGTGGATAGAATGAAACGTTTCCCTTTCATCTTGCGTCAGATTCTTGTCTCCAAAGGAAGTTATTTGACACAAAAAATAATGGTTTACATTATGCCTGTGAATCAGATTGTAGTAGTCGCTGACAACCCCGATTTTACACAGGATATCCACTTCTGCCCCCAATTCTTCCTTCAGTTCTCTCCTGATGGCGGAGGTGAGATCTTCCCCACTTTCCACACCGCCTCCCGCCGTCTCGATCAGAGTCGCTTTCCCGAAATCATCATCCCGGACAGCCCTTACAAAATAGTAAAAGCCAGCCGTATCCAAAACGATCGCCCTTGCTATCTCCCTGTCATGATCTATGTATGCAAGGGGCCACTCCGTATCCTGAAGATCCAGTTTCAAAATAGGTTCACCTATTGTTGATTTATCGATCATGAATATTCCCTCCGATAGTTATATTGAAAGCTGTCATACCCATCCACATCCAGATTGTCAATAGAATCATCAGGAAATACTGACAACCCATCTTCGCTTTTGATTGCCTGTTTTGCAATCCCCAAAACTGTGATTGGTTTTTCGGCAAGCGCCAATATCTCAAGCGCAGGAGCAATTTCAAAATTACAAAAGGAATCATATAACAATACGGCGGTTTTTTTCAAATCAATTTTTCTCCACACAACCACAATTTGTCGCAACCACAATTTGTCGGTTTGTACTGGGGAAATTATACCATACCCGATTACAAAAAAACAATCCCCGTTCTACGTCCGTTCCGACTGTCCAGCCCGTCAAAGGACGAGTCGTATTTTTGCCGTTGCCATTTTCTCCTATCTGACATGCAGATCAAACCTTCCGCTTTTCAGCGCCGCAATGACACCGCCGTCCATCAAAAGATCCGTTCCGGTAATAAATCCTGCATCTGCGCCCAGCAAGAATGCGCCTGCAGCCGCAATCTCGTCCGATGTCCCCGCACGTCGCACAGCCGAGCAGTCAATCATGTTCTGGTAAGTATTGCCCGGTGCATTAAATTCATCATAGGCAAGCGGCGTCACGATAATGCCGGGACTGATAGTGTTGATTCTTGCGCCTCGATCCGCCCAAGCGGTAGCTGCCGCCGTGCGAACCCGGAGCTGGTTTACCCGTTTCGACACGATATAGGCTGCCCCCGGATTGGGCGTTTTGGATCCGTCAAGACAAGGGAGAGA
Organism: uncultured Acetatifactor sp.; assembly: GCA_947630715.1. Taxonomy (GTDB): domain Bacteria; phylum Bacillota; class Clostridia; order Lachnospirales; family Lachnospiraceae; genus Acetatifactor. Next base: position 14,115 of record CANRIP010000044.1, on the reverse strand, counting down.
AGAAAGCTGATCTGTCGGCGTCATAGCAAGCGTTTCCTCATCCTCGGCAGTAAGCGCATGAGGCATATACCCGGTCTGGCTTGAAACGATCAATCCTGCGCCGCCCCTTGCCATCACTTCCCCAAAGGCATCAATGGCATAAGATGTGCCGATCAGGTCAAGCGCTATGATATGTTCAGGGCTTGCCTGACTGGGTGATGCGCCCGCCGTATGAATATAATACATGACAGGGCCAAGTGCAGCCGCTTTCTTTGCAAACTCCCTGATCGACTTTTTGTTACAGGCGTCCACAATCTGCGTTTCCACATCGTACCCGCCGTAGGTGAAATCATGGGATACCCGCTCCAGCGTCTTTTCACTGATATCACCGAGCAGGATTTTTTTGCCCGCAGCAATCCGGCGGACAATGGCGCATCCCATGCTGCCTGCTCCTAACAGGACTACAACTTCTTTGTTTTCATTACGATCTAAAATCATATTGATACCTCCATCATCTCTGCGCACTGTTTCAAATAATCCACAATCTTCAAATGCTGCGGGCAGGCGCGCTCACATTGTCTTTACCTGCTCCCTATCTGTCCCCGCCCTTTTTTGCGGCAGACGCATCAATCCAAAACCCAGCTTAGAAGTTTTTTCCCAAATAATCTGACATGATCACAGCCCCTTTCCTGCATTTTCATACACAACCTCCGACTTTCTACTTCCATTTTTGTTAAGCCGTGCATCCCTCGTGAACACTCCGTGTTCTCTCGGTCGCGGGCTTGCGCCCTATGTCGATGTCGTCTGACAAAGCTGTCTGCAAGCAGCCGCTTTGTCATTCGCCATCTCCGCACGGCTTATTGCTTTCGCGAATATGATACCGCCTGCGTGATTATGACTCCACACCATTTCCGCCAGAACGAGGTTTATGCCACACTTCCTGCAAAAATGTGGCATAAATACACATAAGTTGATTTTTACACACCAATGAATTATAATAAAACATATCTTTTTCTAGGGAGGATTGGTTATGGCAAATACAGGAAAGGAAGATCTCCGCGTCATACGAACAAAGGAAGCCATTCGCAAAGCTTTTGAAGATATGCTCTGTGAAATGGATTATGATAAAATCTCGATCAAAGAACTCAGCGAACGTGCAAGGATCAACCGTAAAACATTTTATCTTCATTACAACTCGTTGGATGACCTTTTGCGTGAATTGCAGAACGAAATGGCAAGAGATTTCATCAAACGCACACAGGGCCTCTCACGCCCGCACGATATGGATAAGATCACAAGAGAATTCTTTTTAACCTGTGAGGAAGGCGGGCGGCTTTACGAAAAGCTTACTTGCAGCGGCAGTTTCCACTACATCAGCAGGCGCATCACTAACGAAATCATGAGCGAAACATGGGGCGCAGACAGCAGGAAAGCGCAGGCCGATCCTTATATTCAAAATATCATAATGGCCTTTGTTTCCCAAAGTACCATTGAAATCTATAAGCAATGGGTGGCAGACGGCAGAAAAATCCCTTTGAAGGATATTATTGAACTGACATCCAAGTTGGTCTGTAACGGATTAGAAGATTTGGAGCAACTGTAAAAATATCGGGTATTTCACCGATTTATTTTCATTTTGGAGGATGATATGAACGAGAAAACCAAGAATGCCATCACAAGAACGAGAAAATCGATAGGAACACATTTTTCTATGTGTGTTCAGCCCTCTTTTATTATCGGGACAAACAACGAGGACGGCTCTTATAACTTTGCCCCTATTACCTGGGTGAGCGCTACTTGTGAAAAAGAGGATTACCTGATTGTCATCAGCATTTTCGGAACAAAAAGGACAAAGCAAAATATAAACAGGACGGGTATATTCAGTGCCAACCTGGTCAGCGTTGATATGCTTGCGCTTATGGATTATTTTGGTACACGTCATGCCGCAGACGGAAAGAAAGATGACGTTTCATACACTGTGTCCAAAGGAGAAGTGTTGGATGTCCCTGTGCTCGGCGCAAGCCGCTGGGTATATGAGTGCAAAGTGGAAAAATCCGTCGATATTGGAGAGTCAACAACTTACTTCTGTAAAATCAAAAATATTCAAGTCGATGAAAATTTCTTTTGTAAGGACACTTATGACGTTGATCTTACCAAACTGGATCCGGTTATTTATTCAGGTAAGTACCATAGCATTGGAGCGTTATTGGGGCAAATAGGGGAATTTATATGACGGTAAATATTTGGCATCAGGCATCGGGGGACGAGTATGCCTCCACAAACAATCAAGCGGCGCCCTCTGTTTCTCTTTTCGCATTGCCTTTTCCCTCCAAAGGTTCTATAATGTCACTAAAGAAAAAACGGAGCTGCCTATGATAACCTTACTGACAAAAATTTTTATTTCACATCCGGAGGACATAAAAAATCCGGAGGTGCGCAGAGCGTACGGCGTTCTCTGCGGCGCCCTCGGCATCGGCCTGAACCTGCTCCTTTCCGCCGGAAAGTTTATGGCCGGCCTGATTTCCGGGTCTATTTCCGTCACAGCGGATGCCTTTAACAATCTGCTGGACGCCGCGTCCTCCCTGATAACCCTGGCAGGATTTCGCCTGTCGGGACAAAAGCCAGACCCGGACCATCCCTTCGGACACGGCCGCATCGAATATGTGTCCGGATTTTTGGTATCCATCCTGACTTTGCTCACCATGGTGGAGCTGATGAAAAGCTCTTTCCAGAAGATCCTGCATCCCGAGGCCGTTGCCATGTCCCCCCTGGTGCTGGGGTTTCTTCTGGCGTCGGTTTTTGTGAAATGTTACATGTTCCTGTACAACCGGAAATTAGGCATACGTCTGGATTCCCCTTCCATGAAAGCCGCCGCCACGGATTCTTTGAGCGACGCTTTGGCCACTTCAGTGGTGCTGGTGGGAGCGCTGATCTTACAGTTCACCGGGCTGCCTGTGGACGGATGGTTTGGTCTGGCCATATGCCTGTTCATCGGATATGCCGGGCTGGCAGCCGCAAAAGACGCGGTCAGCCCCCTGCTGGGCCAGGCGCCGGATCCGGAATTTGTGAAACGGGTCAGACAGCTTGTATGCTCTCATGAAGGAATTCTGGGCGTCCATGACCTGATTGTCCACAACTACGGCCCCGGAAACATTTTGATCTCTCTCCACGCGGAAGTATCCGCGGACGGAAACCTGCTGGAACTCCATGACCTGATCGACTCCATCGAGCATGAACTGAAGGACGATCTCCAGTGTCAGGCGGTGATCCACATGGATCCCGTTCTGGTTGGGGACGGCGAAACAAAGCGGCTCCAGCATTTGACGCAAAACTGTCTCGCCTCCATCGACGTTTCCCTGACCATACATGATTTTCGGATTGCTCCCTGCCAGGGAGGCACCAAACTTTGCTTTGACATTGCCGCGCCCTACGGCTTTTCCCTCTCGGATCAGAAACTGACCGAAACCGTCAGACGTTTGATCCGGGAACAGGATCCCACGCTGGAAACCGTCATCCAGATAGACCGAACACAGGAAATGTAAAACAGCCAGACAAAGAAACGGACAAACGGAGAAATACACGGATGAAGAAATGCGCCAGCGAAAAAACGCTCGAATGAAGAAATGCACGAACAAAGAATGCGCCAGCGAGAAAATGCTCGAATGAAGAAATGCACGAACGGTAAAACAACCACCGGATGAAAGGAAACCAATGGACAAAGCCGAGAACCTTGATCTGACGCCCGCCGAGGCGCGGCGTCTGGAAACCTTCAAACAAAGATACCGGGAGGAAACCCGCGCCCTGATCAGCCAACGCCTGAACCATTTTCAGCCCCTGACCGGCGGAACCTATACCTCCGTTACCATCCGGGATCAGAAAACACGCTGGGGCAGTTGTTCCTCCCGGGGAACCCTTTCTTTTAACTACCGGCTGATTTTCGCTCCCCCGGCTATTTTGGATTATGTGGTGGTACATGAGCTGTGCCATTTGACCCATATGAACCATTCCGCCGCCTTCTGGGCCCACGTTTCCTCCGTCCTGCCTGATTACCGAGTCCGCAGACAATGGCTGAAGGATCACGGGCAGGAGCTGTCCGTCGAGCGGCACATGGAAAAACGGGGGATTCCCCTGAAATTGGAGGAAACCCCTTCCCACAAAGAAACCTGAAAAACCAGCCGGAAAACCAACCGGAAAAAAGGAACCTGAAAAACAAACCCCCAAAAACAAACCTGAAAAACAAACCCCCAAAAACAAACCTGAAAAACAAACCCCAAAAAACAAACCTGAATACCAACCGGAAAAACCAACCGGAAAAACAACCTGAAAAACAACCCCCAAAAACCAACCTGAAAAAACAGGGCCGGGCATCCTGAGATCCCCGGTCCTGTCTAATGTTTTTACCCTTCTGAAACGGCTCTTTGCCAAAGCTTACGGCTCAGTTATTTTCATCCACATACACCTGCACCCGTCTCTGAATGGTTTCCGCAACCTCCTGAGCCGATTTCTGGTCATTAAAGAAATATCCGATCTCCTCGTTGATAATATTGCTGACATTCTCATCGTAATAGGAAACCTTGTTCACGGAATAGACCATATTGACCACCTGATCGATCTGCTCCTGGGTCATGGGCTCCAGGGTAATCGACTCGTCATTCATCCAATAGGTTTCGTCATACTCCACCTTATTGCCGTTTTCATCGATATAATAGGGCTTATTCCGCGCTTCCGCCGCCTTTTCCTCAAACACATCCTTCTGCACCGGGAATCCGTTCTGTAACTGTTCCTGATACTCATCCGTCAGGAAATACCGCATAAACTCCCATGCTCCGTCCTGATTGCCGGATTTTGCGGAAATGCAGAAAATGTTGTTGGCATACAGAACGGCTCCACCCTCTCCGCTCTCCGTGGGGAATCCCACAAAGCTCACCGGCTCTCCAAACGCTCCGTTGATCGTGTAATTCATCCCGGCTACGGAGGTGATAGAAGACTCGTCCAGAATCGCCCTGTCCTCTCTGTACATGGTATCCCAGTTAAAATTCATCCAGTAATCATCGTCATAATTGATTTCCTCCGGCAGAGTCTTCGCAAACTCCATCATGTCGATGAAATACTCTGAATCGAAATTGCACTTGCCTGTATCCAAGTCTACAAAATCGCTGCCGCAGAATGTGATCATCAATGAGATGAAGTAACTCCGGGTCATGCCCTCAATCAGACTGGTTCCTTCCGGCAGGGACTCCACCAGTTGTTTCATATCCTCCATCGTCCAGCCGGTTCTGTCTCCCACCTTGGAGGTCTTGGCCGTCATCGTCCTGACATAAAAGGTGGGAACCACATAATAAAGCTTACCCTTGATGGAATACGCGTCAAACACATTCTGAAGGAATTCTTCCCCGGACAGCTCCTCGTCTTCTTCGATCCGTTTCCCGATATCCGCCAACAGGCCCTTCGCCACATAGCTGGATATGGGCAGGGAGGAATCCGCCACCAGGATATCCGGCATGTTGCCGGAAATAATGTCATTGTTTAACTGCGTAACGCCGGCCATATAATCGTCATAGGTGTTATAGGACTCATAATCCCGGATGACAACCTTGTATTCCTGACTGGACTGGTTGAATTCCACCACATGGTTTTTCAATTCGCTGTTCGCCCAGTTGCAGCCCAGCACCAGCACCTTCTTGTCGGGAATATCCTCCGGTTTCACATGCGTGAACAGACCCAGTTTCAGGCTGTAACCATACGACTGATTGGGGTAATAAGCGGCCAGGAAATGCTCGTCGTCCAGTTCCACCACGCTTTGCAGACTGGAGACATTCAAATCGGAATTGATATAGTTCATGGCCTGTGTGCCCTGCTCGTCGCCCAGATTGTAAAAGCACAGCCCGTCATTGTTTAAATACAGCAGGTCGTGGACGCTGCCCACAAACATTCCCATACTGTTATAGGAAATGGTTGACGGAAGCAGAACCGGTTCTCCCAGGGTATCCGTTGCGGGGTCATATTTGACCACATACTGATCCTGCCAGTTATCCGTATCATAATACATAATTAAAAGGCTGCCGTCGCTCTGGCCGGACATCAGCCCGTAATTCCCCATAATATCCGCCAACTGGCTCTCACATACCTGGCGATCCTGCAACGTGCCGTCGGCCGATACCTTCTGGCTGTATGCGGAATTTCCGTTCATAAGCAGCATGACATTCCCATCGGCGTCCACTGTCAGTCCGTTGACGGAAATGTATTCTTCCTCCGACTCTAACTGCCCCAGATCCGTTTCCCATATCAGGGAACCGTCCAGGTTCCAGTGGCAGACAAAGGATCGGGCCACGGACAATCCGGTGGTATAATTGTTATAACTGTAACTTTTGGTTCCATAAATACCGTTTGCCGTCATGGAAACCGTGTCGAGATAGGTATTTTCCCAATAATCCTCCCCAGGCGTCTCCTCCACAGGCATCTCTATCCCGGCTTCCGGCTCCACCTCGAAACCCTCGTCCAGATCTGCCTTGGAATCCTCCGGGACTTCCGTTTCGTCCGGATTTTCCTCATCCTCCGGCTCATCGCCCGTCTGCTGATCCTCAGGCAGAATCTCGTCCAGGTTGACGGGTTTCATCTCCAATTGGGCCATTTGAAGATCCGATCCGTCCTGGGAAACGCTGATGAGCTGATACTCCATGGCGGGCGTCTGATTCCAATGGTAAACCCGAAATAACAGATAAACCCTGTCATCCAGCTTGGTGGAGGAGACGATGTTGAAATCATCCGCTCCCAGCTCCGGCATATCCAGCTCCTGTAAGCTGTAAACATACTGTTTGGCCAGCTCTGAATTTTCGTAGGCGTCCTTTCCGCCGCCGCAGCCCGTCAGGCCTCCGGCAGCCAGTGTAAGAGCCGTCGCTATGCTGACTGCTCTTTTCCAGAATCGTTTCATCATATCTCCTCCTCCTGCCTGTGATCCAGGCTTTTTTTACTTTTATGGGTTTTACTTTTATAGGTTTTTCCTTTTATGGGTTTTGTTGCTTTTATGGTTTTTTTGCCTTGAAAACCTTCGCTTTTCTTTTCGCGTCTTCCGGCCCGCAGACGGTCCATGCGCAACTGGATCCAGCCGCCCAGCGCCTTTATTTTACCGCCCACCGTCCATCCCTTATGACGCCACCAGCGGATGAACAGCCCCAAAGCCACGGCCAGCGCGAACAGCAAAAAGAACAGTTCAAAAAAGGTCAGCAGGGCCAGAATATCCTCATAGCCTCTGGCCATGTTTTCCCAATAGGGGTAAATAATCGCCTTGCCATTCATGGAGCGGATGCCGAACTGCATCAGGATCTTCACCCGGGAAACCAGGGAATACCGGGAGGTATTCTCCACAATTTCCACTTCCTGGGGATCCGTCCCAAAGCTTTCCCGGATCATGTTGACCGCAAATCCCGTGACAGGATCCGGCATCACGATTTCATAGTGGTTGATGCCGCTGTGTTCCCCCAACTCCTGCAATGTCTGATAGGAGACGTAAACCATCGTTTTGTCCAGCCCGGCGTTTTCCGCCAGCCTGCCCTCCGGGCGCTCCACCACGCCGGACACCATATGGGGGATGCCGTTGATGGACACCATCATGCCGGCCACGTCGCTGGAGCCGAATAGCTGCCACGCCGCGTCCTTGTCTAACAGGCAGTAATCCTGCATCAAGTCATTGCCCGAAAAATAGGAACCGGACAACAGGGTCATGGGGTGAAAGAGAAAAAAATCTCCGCCTATGCCGATGGCATCCGCCTGGATGGACGCCCTGTCGCTGGATACGGACAGGGTGCCCTCGGCGCTGTACGCATCCACCCACAGCCTTGCGCTGGGGTTCTCGGATTCCAGGGTGACGGACGCCTCCGCAAGCTTTCCATCGACGGAATGCTCAAACTCCTGAAGCTGTTCCTGTGTGATGCCGGAATTGACCGAGAAAAAGCAGCTTACCTGAGCCGTTCCTCCCTCTTTGCTCCACCGTTTTGCCATCTCCTGAGAAGGCAGATCGTTCCCCAGACCGCGGATGACAAACATGATTATCAGAAAAATTCCAAAGGATATGCCGCCGCATATTCCCAATATCCGTTTTTTCATCGCTCGCCTCATTTCCGCCCGGATCAGTTATTGGTCAGACGTACCTGCTGGCCCGCGTCCACCGGCTTGGTGGCGGTGGTAATCACATATTCATATCCGTAAAGCCCTCCGCTGACGGCGGACTTGGTATCGTCGCTGGCCAAAACCTGAACGTCCACCCGGGTGGCGATATAGCGGGTGCCGATGGGAGTGGAACGGGATTCCACGATCAGGATAAATTTGCCGTTGCTGTCCTCCCGGATTGCGCTGTTGGGAACCACCAGATCATAGTTGCCGCTCTGCTGCCCTACGGTGATGCTTAAAGACTGTCCCGGGGTCACCAGGCCGGTTACATCAAAGGTCAACAGCGTATTCTGCCCGGGGGAGTTGGGATCCGGCCTCTTGCTGGCCAGGGTCACTTCCACATCGTCATATCTCCAGGCGTTTACCAGATCCGCCCGATCCCCTACCGCCAGTTTTCTGGCCTGATCGTTGGTGACGGTGAAACTCATGGTATATCCTTTTCCCTCCGGCTGCAGCACCACAAGGGGATTGCCCGGGGATGTGGTATTGCCGGCGGTCACATTGACGGCGGTTACCGTGCCGGAGATGTCGGCGGTTACCGTGGTGCCTTGCGCCTTCTCCAGCAGGGTGTCCACTTCCTCCCTTGCTTCATCCACATCTCTCTGGGCCAGAGCAATCTGCATCTGCAACACATCCAGGCTCTGTTTGTCGGTCACCAGACTGACCAATTCCTCCAGCGCCTTTGTGGCGTCGTCCAAATTCTTCTGAACGCTGTACAGCTCCACCTGGAGCAGCGCCTTCTGCTTGCTTAAGTTCGAGCTGGTCTGGCTGCCCTCTCTTGCCTTTTGGTTTGCCACCGCGCTGTTATAAGTATTCACCGCGTTATTGTAAGCGGTCTGCGCACTGTTCTGGTTTGCCTCTGCGGCCGTATAGGCGGCCTGGCATGCCGCCACCTTCTCCTTCGCGGCGCCGGTGTCGTTCCCGGATACGGTCTGCTGCTGCAGTTCCCGATTGGCCGCGTCCAGATTGGCCTTTGCGGCCTGAAACGCCGCGTTTGCCCCTTCCAGAGCGCTCCGGGTGGTCTCTAACTGGGATTCCGCCGCGGTGACGCTGGTTCCCGCCGCCGCGTCCAAATCGGTTTCATAGGTTAGCTGCGCGTCGATGTCGGCAATCTGTTTTTCCAATTCCTTCTTTTGGTCTTCCAGAGGCTGTATGTTTTTCTGCGCCGCCGTAATCTGCTGACGGTAAGCCGCCGCGGAAATGTTTCCGTTGGCCGCCTGGATGTCCTCCGCGCTGATATCCGGGTTTAACAGCGCCGCGTTATACTGATCTCTGGCGTCCTGGAGCAGTTTTTCCTTTTCCTCCAGCGCATCCTGCGCCGCCTTCAGCTCATCGCTCTCCATTCCGTCCAGATACAAAAGCACGTCGCCCTTTTGTACCTCGTCTCCCACCTTGACGGCCACGCTGGCCACCTTGCGGGACTCTTTGATCTCCACATTATAGGGATCCCCGCTTTCCACCGTGCCGGTTCCACGGATTCTGGCCGTTATGGTGTCGGACATCACATACTGGGTCGCCACCTCCGGCAGCGAATAGTTCATGATGGTGTTGGAAAAGAACGTCAGCACCAGCATCACCGCCAGAAAGATAATGGCCGCCGTCTTTACCCATTCTCGTCTCTTGTTTCCTTTTTCCTTCATTGCACTCTCTCCTCGCAAACCGATGTAGTTTCTCTATCCCTTAATGCCGCCCTGATAAGTGATGCCTTCCACCAGATATTCCTCTCCGTAGAGAAAAATCAGAAGGCAGGGCACCATATAGATCGTTGCCACCGCAAAGGCCAGCCCGATCTCTCCGGCGTTGATCTTGCTCAAGAACACGGACAGCGGATGCGTCTCCGCGTCCGTCAGCAGAATCAGCGGCTGCTCCACCATGTTCCAGTAATCGATAAACACCAGGATCGCCGCGGAGCATATGGCGCCTTTGCACAGGGGCATACAGATTTTTCTGTAAATCTGCCACTCTCCGGCTCCGTCGATCTGAGCCGCCTCGATCACCGAGACGGGAATTCTTCTCATAAACTTGGTGAGCAGATATACCGCGAAGGGGGAAAAGATCCCCGGCAGCCAAATGGCCCAGTATGTATCCAGGATATGCAGCCAGTCGCTGACCAGATAGTTCGGCACCAGCGTAACCTGATAGGGCATCAGCATCAGTATAATGTACGCGAAAAAAACAATCTGCCGCAGCCTTCCCTGATATCTGGCAAACCCGTAGGACGCCAGGGATGCCACGATCAACTGGAACAGCACGATAGGGCCCACAAGGATCACGGAATTCCAGAATTTCAGCAGATATTCCGGGCTTTTAAACAATACGGTCACATACTGGCTGAAGGAAACCATATCCGGTATAAATTTCAGGTTCACCTTCTCGGAAATATAAACCTTGCCACCCGTCTCCGTGGTGGCGAACACGGAACCGTAATTGGCCGATATCTCCGCCGATCCCATAAAAGAATTTGTGATCGTCAGCACGATTGGCATCAAAAACAGAATGGCGAACGCCGCCGCAATCACGGTGGCAATCACAATCTTTGCCCCCCGCCAGAACTTTTTTGGCATGCTGTTGATACGGGCGGGGCGCTTTTCCCTCTTTGGCGCCCGCCGGTTCTTTCCGCTCATCCTTCCACGTCCTTTCCGAAATGATTCTCCGCAATGAACAGCAGTCCGATGATCACAATCATCACCAGGCTCATCAGCACAGCCGCGGCGGACAGCGCCTGATAGTCCAGAGACTTAAATTTGTTGTTCATAAAGTGCTGAAGCAGATATATGGTATCGTAAGGATAATCCCCCGTCAGAAGATACACCTCCCGGAACACCTTGAAGGAGTTAATCAGGGACATAATCGTGACAAACAGCAGCGAGGAAGACAGGTACCGGATTTTAATGAAAAAGAAGGTCTGAAAGGGAGTCGCGCTCTCCAGCCTCGCCACCTCCAGAATATCCTTGGGAATGCTTGCCAGGGCCGCCATAAAGAGGATCATGTTGTAGCCCAGATTCTTCCACAGAAACAGAATGACCACCACCACCTGCGCATATCCCGACTTCAGCCAGTCGATCTTATCTGCGCCGAACACGCCCAGGAAGTCATTCACAGCCCCGTTGTAATGGAACAGCACCTGCCAGATCAGCACGATGGAGGCCACCGGCACCATCATGGGGCTTAAAAAGAAGGTCCGAAACTGGCTGCGGAAGGGCAGCTTAGCCTCCAGCACCACCGCCAGCAGCAAGGATAAAATAACGGCTAACGGCACGGCCACCAAAGAAAAAGTAGCTGTATTTTTCACCGCCCGCATAAAAGCCGCGTTGCGGAGGATACTGCGGAAATTGTCAAACAGCACAAAGTTGCCGCTGATGGGATTGTCAACCATGGAATAATAAATCACAACCAGGAAAGGGAGAATAAAGAACAATAAAACCCCCAGAAAGCTGGGAGCGATAAACGCCCCCGAGCTTCTCTTGATCTTTCTGGTCCTTTTGGAGTTTTTGATCCTCTTTTTTGCGGTTTTTTCTTTCCTGCCCGCTCTCTGTGTCTTCACTGTTCTTTCCATCTCCCGCCGGTCAACTGTTTTCGCTGACATAATTTCCCACGCGGCTCTGTATCACGCTTGTCACGTCCTCCACGCTTTTCTGCCCCTGGAAAAAGGCGCCGGCCTCCTCCAGTATCAGACTCATAATCTGGTCGTTCACATAGGTTCCGGGCACCGCGCTTTCGATCAGCGCAAGCATCATGTCAACCTCGTCCTGAGTGGGAATCCGGTAATAATACCACCAGTTTCCGTACCCCACCCCGTGGCTGCCGCCTTCCAGAATAGGATTTCCCTGGTCATCCAGCATGGGATCCCCATTTTCATCCAACACATATTTTTGCTCCACCGCTTCCGCCGCCATGGTTTCCAGCTCGCTCCTGCTGTTGGGGAACCCCCAGCTAATTCCCGTGTCCTCTCTGGTCAGGAAATATTCCAGAAAGTCCCATGCGCCTTCCTTTTGATCGCTTTTGCCTGTGATGGCGTAAAGATTCATGGGATACAGGATACTGCCGCTGGAGCCGTCGGAATTGGGATACCCGATACAGGTAATGTCGCCGCCGAACATTTCACGATAAAGCTGTATATCTTCAAAGTCGCTGAAATTGACGGTTGTCAGCAGAACCTCTCCGGCCTGGATCCGTTCCGGCTCAGAAGGCGCGTCCTCGTCATATTCATAGCTTTCCGGAAAATCCTTTACAAAATTCAGCAGATTCCGAAATTCCTCGCCGTCAAAGCTGCATTTGCCGGATTCCCAGTCCACAAAATCGTCCATCGTCAGGTTCAGGCAGTAGCGCAGAACCCCTTCCCGGGTAGTCGTGTCAAACAGATCCGCCTCCGGATGGGCGTCCGCAAAGGCGATCATGTCCTCCAGCGTCCATCCCGGCTCCTGTCCAACCTGGGAGGCGCTTCCCACAATGGATTCCACCATGAAACTGTCCGGAATCGCAATCAGCTTTCCGTCATAGGTATATGCCTCCAGAATATTTTCCAGCATATCGTTTCGATCCAGCTTGCCGCCCTGTTCCAGATAAGGGGACAGATCTTCAAACAACCCCTTGGCGGCCAGTTGTTCCCAGTTCAGGGAAGAAAGCGAAAGGATATCCGGGCAACTGTCGGAGACAAGATCGGCGTTTAACCGGGTCAGCCCCGCCTCATAGTAATTCTCTCCATCGGCGTTATAATCCGCATACTGCCGGACACTCACATGATACCGGTCATTGGATTTGTTAAACTGCACCACGGCGGCGGAAAAACTCGAATCGGGGAACATGACTCCCACAACGATCTGCTCCTTCTGCACCACCTGCTCCGCCGGAGTGTCCGTCAGAAGGGCCACGCCCTCCTCACCGGTTTCAAAATCCTCATAGGCCACGGCAATACGCCCGTCGGATAAGACGCCGAAAGCCGTTACGCTGTCGCCGTTGATATCGCAGTCGATCCAGTTAAAGAGTTTTTGCGTCTCTTTCGTCTGCAAGTCGTAAACATACACATCGCTTCTGTCATGATACAGAACCCGGTTTTCCCCGCCGGGGGCCATCGACACGCTGGACGGGAAATCGCAGACGCTTTCTCCCACGCTGCGGCTTTCAAATTCCACAGGAGAAAGAGACGTGGTAAAAACGTCCCCTCCATAGTTTTCCTTGATGATATAGACGGTTCCGTCCCCGGAGGTAAAGCCCCCGTCCACCGAGCTCTGGCCGCCGGACAGGCTCACGGAGCCCACGGAATTCCCCTCCGCGTCAAACAGCCACAGACCGGAATCCGAAATCAGGCAACATCTGCCCTGCCCGTCTACGGCAATGCCCCCGCGGTTGATGTAAACGTATCCATTGTCGGCTCCGGCATCCGTCAGTTCGGTTAAGTAAACCTGACTGCCCTCTCCGTCATATTTGGCCACCAGGATTTCATTGCCGGAATTTCCCGCGGTTTCATCCCAGTGGTAGATGGTCAGCGCCAGATACACGGAGCCGTCCTGTCCCAGCGCAAAGCTGCTTATGTTGGCGTCTTCCGGAAGGGCCAGTTTCTTTTCTTCCTCCGTCCCGTCCGCCAGGGAATAGCTTTTCAAAGCGTATTCGGACGTCTGCGTTTCCTCATTCCACAGATAATCCACATAATACAGGCAATCTCCATAAAAGACCGCGTCATAGTAAGAAATCCCCTGCAGCTTGTCGTCCGTCAGAAAATCCGGCACATAAACCCGCTCCGCCTGCTTTTCTTCCGGTTTGCCGCAGGAACACACGCACATAACCAAGCAGACGAGAAGGAAGAAAATCCGTCCTTTCCCGGCTCTGTAACCTGTTTTCATATTTTGTTTCCTCCCTTTCCATACCCACTCTTTCTTCCGTGAAAGACTGGTTTTCCCCCCTTGTAAGCAGAATCAATATACCACCAGCGCAGAATCATGATACCACCAGCGCAGAAAAGGGAGCGCCGCG
>CANRIP010000043.1 GCA_947630715.1 uncultured Acetatifactor sp. | reverse complement strand
TAATATACAAAAAGAATGGTATAAAATAATAGGAAATACGCCTAAATGATTAACAAATAGGTTAATTGTTAGGGAGTATGAATTATAGAAAGCGGAAAATGACCCCGGCGGGACGCGGGCAAACACGGAAAGGAAGGAGGGGCATACCCGGAATCGCCCTGGGACTCGGGGTGGTATTGGTGGCAGGTTCCCTGGGGGGCTGCGGAACCGCCCAGGACGACGGAACGACCCAGGAGCAGGAGGCAGCGGCAGACCTGTTTACGGACAGGGACGTCAGCGGGGATTACGATCCGGCGGCATGTATTGCCATTGCACTGTCAGGAACGGAGGCGGTGTGCGACGATCCCTCCGTGGTCATATCGGATGGCGTCGTCACGGTGACCCAGGAGGGCGTTTATCTGCTCACGGGCAACTTTGAGGGAATGATCCGGGTGGAGGCGTCCTCTCAGGATAAGGTGCAGTTGGTGCTGGACGGTGTGGACATTCACAACGGGACAAACGCCGCCGTCTACGCGGGGGAGGCGGACAAACTGTTTCTGACGCTGGCGGAGGGCTCGGAAAACAGCCTGTCAAGCGACAGCTATCAGCCCATCGACGATCACAACGTGGACGGCGTTATTTTTTCCCGGTGCGATCTGACCATTAACGGCCAGGGCAGCCTGGACATTCAGACCCAGGAGGGAAACGGGGTGGTTTCCAAAGACGATCTGGTGATCGGGGGAGGCGCCGTCACCGTCACCGCAGGGGGACACGGCCTGGAGGGCAAGGACAGCGTCCGGGTGAGAACGGGAGAGCTGACTGTCACCTCCGGTAAGGACGGCATTCACGCAGACAATGACTCGGAGGAAGACAAAGGGTTTGTGTATGTGGCCGGCGGCCAGATCCGGATTACGGCGGGAGACGACGGGGTGAACGCCACGGGCGATCTGACGGTGGCGGGCGGTTCCCTGGAGCTTACGGCGGCGGACGACGGACTTCACAGTGACCGGACGACCACGGTGTCGGAGGGCCAGGTGGAGATCGCCGACGCCTGTGAAGGAATCGAAGGGAACCATGTGGTAATCTCGGGCGGCCAGATCCGGATGAATGTGTCGGACGATGGGCTGAACGGGGCGGACGGCAGCGGGGAAGGATTCATGGCCGCCGGCGCTTTCGGGGCCAGCGACAGCTCTGTGACCATCAGCGGAGGCAGCGTGTATATCACCGCGGGGGGAGACGGAATCGACTCTAACGGCGACCTGACGGTGACGGGAGGCGAGATTTATGTGTCGGGCCCGGAAAACGGCGCCAACGGCGCCCTGGATTACGGCGGAACCGGAGAAATCCGGGGCGGCGTTCTGGTGGCCGCAGGCGCTTCCCAGATGGCGATGAACTTTGGAACATCCTCCACCCAGGGCTCCCTTCTGACCCAGGTGGACAAATGCCCGGAGGGCTCCCAGGTGGAGCTGCTGGACGCCCAGGGGAACGTTCTGGTCCGCTTTACGGCGGAGCATTCCTTTGACAGCGTGGTGGTGAGCTGCCCCCAGTTGGAGCAGGGCGAAACCTACACATTGAAAGCCGGAGACGGTGAAATCCAGATTGTGATGGAGGATCTGATCTGCGGCACCGGTTCCGGTATGCCCTTCGGCCAGGGGGGCCGGGGAGGCTTTAGGGGCCGGGAAGACTTTGACGGGGAACTGCCGGAGGACTTCCAGGGGAACCCCCGGGAAGGCTTTGACGGGGAAAGGCCGGAGGGTTTTCAGGGAAATCCTCGGGAAGACTTTGACGGGGAGCTGCCGGAGGGTTTTCAGGGAAATCCTCGGGAAGACTTTGACGGGGAGCTGCCGGAGGACTTCCGGGGAAATCCCCCAGAGGGCTTTGACGGGGAGTTGCCGGAGGACTTTCAGGGGAATCCCCCAGAGGGCTTTGACGGGGAACTGCCGGAAGGTTTTCAGGGAAATCCCCCGGAAGGGCTTTGACGGAAATCAGCTCGCGGAGAGCCAGGAAGGAGAAACGACAGGGAGAATTCATTGACAAATCCATATTTTCAGCATATAATCAGTAGCGGTGCCGCTGATTAACCACAGGCCTGAAAAACGGGGCGGCAGAAGGTGGGAAGATTGAAAATTAAAATTTTCAATCGCGAGATTTGTGTCCGCGCACTGCTTGACACAAACTCGTTATGCGCAAAGAACAGCGCGGAAATGAGGAAAAAAATGGACGGAACAAAACAATTCGGAAAGAATCCGATCGTGGACAACATTTATACCGCGGATCCGGCACCCATGGTTTACGGCGACACGCTTTGGCTCTACACCACCCATGATGAGGATGAACTGGTCAACAATTTCTATACCATGAGGGACTGGCGCTGCTTTTCCACAAAGGACATGGTGAACTGGACCGATCACGGCAGCATTTTTTCACTGGACGATATTTCCTGGGCGGATGATCGCGCCTGGGCGCCTCAGGCCGTGGAAAGAAACGGGAAATTTTATCTGTACTGCCCGGTGCATAAAAAGGACGGCGGCATGGCCATCGCGGTGGGAATTGCCGATCATCCGGCCGGGCCCTTCCGGGATCTGGGGGAGCCTCTGATCGACGAAGGGGACTGGAACGACATCGACCCCACGGTCTTTATTGACGACGACGGCCAGGCGTACCTGTATTTCGGCAATCCGGAGCTGAGGTATGTGCTGTTAAACGAGGACATGGTGTCCTATGACCGGAAAACGGGAATCGTCAGGATTCCCATGACCGAGGAATCCTTTGCAAAGGGCGGGCATATGACCGGCACTTCCTACGGGGAAGGCCCCTGGTTTTATAAGCGGAAGGGCATGTATTACATGGTGTACGCCGCGTTTGCGCCGGGGGAAGGGAATAATGAGCATCTTGCCTATTCCGTTTCCGAAGGCCCCACGGGCCCCTGGAAATACGGGGGCGTCCTGATGACGGAAGAAGGGGGCGTCTTTACCAACCATCCGGGGATTGCGGACTTTAAGGGACACTCCTATCTGTTTTACCACACGGGAGAGCTGCCCGGGGGCAGCCTTTTCCACCGGTCCGTCTGCGTGGCGGAATTCACTTACAGGGAAGACGGTTCCATCGCAACGATCGCCAAGTGCGCCGGCGTGAACCGGGTGGACTGAAGGAAAGGCCGTCATGAAGGAAAAGCGGTTGATTTTCCTTTGGAAATCGACTATATTATATTTGTGCCGCATGAAATGGGAACCGTAAAAGCGGGAAACGGAGGGACTTCCATATGGTTAAGGCAATCGTAGGAGCCAACTGGGGCGACGAGGGAAAGGGAAAGATTACGGACATGATGGCCCGGGAGGCGGATATCGTGGTACGCTTTCAGGGCGGCGCCAACGCGGGCCACACCATCGTAAACAACTACGGGAAATTTGCGCTGCATACGCTGCCGTCCGGCGTTTTTTACAGCCATACCACCAGTGTGATCGGCAACGGCGTGGCGCTGGATATCCCCAAGCTCATTCAGGAGATCCGCTCCATTGTGGACAGAAACGTTCCGATGCCGAAAATTCTGGTATCGGACCGGGCGCAGATCGTCATGCCCTATCACATTCTGTTTGATCAGTATGAGGAGGAACGGCTGGGCGGCAAATCCTTTGGATCCACCAAGTCCGGAATCGCTCCCTTTTATTCTGACAAGTACGCGAAGATCGGTTTCCAGGTCAGCGAATTGTTTGACGAGGAACTTCTCCGGGAAAAGGTTAAGCGGGTCTGCGAGCTGAAGAACGTGATGCTGGAGCATCTGTATCACAAGCCGCTGCTGGAGCCCGAACAGTTGCTGGAAACGCTGCACGGTTACCGGGATCTGGTGCAACCCTATGTGTGCGACGTGTCCGCTTTTTTGGACAGGGCGCTGAAGGAGGGAAAGACCGTTCTGCTGGAGGGGCAGCTTGGCACCCTGAAGGATCCGGATCACGGCATTTATCCCATGGTAACGTCTTCCTCCACGCTGGCGGCTTACGGCGCCATCGGAGCCGGTGTGCCTCCCTATGAGATCCGTCAGATCGTCACCGTCTGCAAGGCTTATTCCTCGGCGGTGGGCGCGGGAGCGTTCGTGTCCGAGCTGTTCGGGGACGAGGCGGAGGAACTGCGCCGCAGAGGCGGAGACGGGGGAGAGTACGGAGCCACCACCGGCCGTCCCAGGAGAGTGGGCTGGTTTGACTGCGTGGCGTCCCGGTACGGATGCAGATTGCAGGGAACCACGGACGTGGCGTTTACCGTGCTGGATGTTCTGGGATATTTGGATGAAATCCCCGTCTGCGTGGGGTATGACATCGACGGAGAGGTGACCACGGACTTCCCTGTGACCTCCAAACTGGAAAAGGCAAAGCCGGTCTTTGAAAAGCTGCCCGGGTGGAAATGCCAGATCCGGGGGATCCGCAGCTATGAGGAGCTGCCGGAAAACTGCCGGCGCTATATTGAATTTATCGAAAGCAGGATCGGCTATCCCATCACCATGATCAGCAACGGTCCCGGCAGAGACGACATTATCTGGAGGGAGAGCGCCTTAAAGCGCTGATCCTGGGAAAGAGACGGGCCATGATACGGAATATCGTGTTTGACATCGGAAATGTCCTGACAGATTTTCGGTGGAAGGAATTTATGCAGGATAAGGGATTCGATGGGGAGACGGTAAAGCGGATTGCGAAAGCGTCTCTGGAGAGTCCTTTGTGGGGCGAGCTGGACCGGGGCCTGTGGGAAGAAGAAAAGGTGCTGGAGGAATTTATCCGGCGGGATCCTGAGATAGAGGAACAGATTCGTTTCGCTTACAGCGATATCCATGGGATGGTGACGCCCAGGGATTACGCCATTCCCTGGATCCGGGAACTGAAACAGGGCGGATACGGGGTTTACTATCTGTCCAATTTTGCGGAGAGAGCGTGTCGGGAGTGCCGGGAGGCTCTTGCCTTTCTGGGGGAAACGGACGGAGGGATTCTCTCCTGCCAGGTACACCTGATCAAACCGGAGCCGGCGATCTACCGGCTGTTACTGAAACAATACGGCTTAAACGCCGGGGAGTGCGTCTTTCTGGACGATCTGCCCGTCAATGTGGAGGGCGCCAAGGCGGAAGGCTTTGCGGGCATTGTGTTCCGCTCCAGGGAACAGGCCGTGGAGGAACTGGCCCTGCTGGGGGTTACTCCCGGTCATCGTCCGGATCCCCGGGGGTGCGGCTGCCCGTAATTTTACCGTAAATCCAGATGTAGATCCAGATGAAAACCGGCATCGCCACGGTGGCAAGAATACAGCCCATGAACCATTTGCCGGTATCGGTGCTGTCGCAGAGCGCGGCTATCAGCGCGGCCACATACAAAAGCAGGAGCAGGATCACTCCCGTCATGGCCGCCGCCTGTTTTGAGGTTATTTTTCTGCTGCCCTTGTCCTTCCGGGGCTGATCCTTCTGTTCCATACCGACGCCTCCCGTGTGTTTCTTCGCCGCCTTGCGGCGTCCGCTTTTGCGGATTTTGTCCATCATAGCACCTTCGCCGCAAAATGACAAGGGGAAGTTTCTCAGGACAGTTATTCTTTTCCTAGGGCAGCTTTTTCCAGGGTAGCTTTTTCTTTTCCCAGATCAGTTTTTTCTTTTCCCAGGGCAGCTTTTCCGCCGCCGCAATCGAAATTTTTCCAAATTCCTCAATTTGTTTCCCTTCAAATATTGTTTAAAATGGAAATCTGTTATATACTTACTGGTGTGGCGGGAATCAGGGCCGCCTGCACCCACAGGAAGAAATTATAAGATAAAGGATGGTAATGCTATGGCTTTGTTGGCGGAATGGAAAAAGGTCGCGTATAATGAAAACGCGGATCAGAACAAACTGAAACAGCTCTGGGCGGCGTATTTCCAGCAGGAGAAGGAAATTTACGCTCAGCTTTTGAAACAGCCGGACGAGACGGTAACGGGCACGGTGAAGGAACTGGCGGATCGGTACGGCGTCACAGTCATGACCATGACCGGGTTTTTGGACGGCATCAACGACAGCCTAAAGGAGCCGAACCCCATTGAGGAAATGGAGGAAGATACCCAGGTCAACCTGGGCTTTGACAAGGCACTTTTGTATAAGAACATGGTGGCCGCCGAAGCCGACTGGCTGTACGGTCTGGAAGAATGGAACGATATTTTCGACGAGGAGACCAGAAAGGCTCTCTATAAGGAGCAGAAATCCTCCACCACCATTGTGAAGGGGGCGAAAATCTATCCCAACGACCCGTGTCCCTGCGGCAGCGGAAAGAAGTATAAAAAGTGCTGTGGCAGAAAATAAGCCGTGTTTAGGGCGGCGGAGCAAGCGGCCCGCCGTTTTGTCACAAAGGGAAGGAGTGCGGCATTGAACATAGCGTCATTTCTTCTGCCGAAGGCAGAGGTAACCTACCTGAAGGATAACATGTCTCTGCGCCAGGGACTGGAAAAGCTCCGAAGAAGCGGCTTTACGGCGGTTCCGGTCATCGATGTGGAGGATCGGTATGTGGGCACCGTCAGCGAGGGAGATTTTCTTTGGAACATTCTGTTCTATAATCAAAAGCCGGAGGACGTCTCCGCCAAGCATCTGGAAACAGCCAGGGTGCGGAGCATTATCAGAGGGGACAAATTCCGGCCGGTGTGCATCGATACGGCCATGGAGACGCTTTTGGAACAGGCAAAGAGCCAGAATTTTGTCCCTGTGATCGACGACAGGAACGTTTTTATCGGCATTATCAGAAGAAGCGAAATTATCAAGTTTTTCGCGGAAAGAGGAAAGCTGTCCTGAGGACGGCGGAAAAGAGGAAACATGAAAAAGCTGGAAGATTATGTAGTGAGCATACCCGATTTCCCTGAGAAGGGGATTATTTTCAGAGACGTGACCAGCGTACTGCAGGACGCGGAAGGGCTGAAGCTGGCGGTGGACACCATGCAGGACAAAGTCCGGGATCTGGATTACGACGTGGTGGTGGGGCCGGAGTCCAGAGGATTTATATTCGGCACCCCAATCGCTTATAATAATAACAAACCCTTTGTTCTGATCCGCAAGGCCGGAAAGCTGCCCCGGGAGACGGTTTCCGTATCCTACGATCTGGAGTACGGCAAGGCCACCATCGAGATGCACAAGGACAGCATAAAACCCGGCCAGAAGGTGCTGATCGTGGACGATCTGATCGCCACCGGGGGAACCACCGAGGCAATGATCCATCTGATCGAAAGCCTGGGCGGCCAGGTGGTGGGAATCGTGGTGCTGATCGAGCTTGCGGGGCTGAAGGGCAGGGAAAAGCTGAAAAATTACCGTCTGGAATCCGCGATCTGCTATCCCGGCAAGTGACCGAGCCGCTTGGAACCAGGGTAAGAAAGAGCGGAATCTGACGGGAACCGGCGTATTCAGAAAAGTCCGGAACTGAAGGAGCGGGATCGGTTATGGCGGAAGAAAAAAACGAGGTCATTTTTGACGACGGAAAAATAAGCGGCGAAGCTCATGAATTTGTGAATCCTGAGGAACTGTATGAGGAGCTGATCCGGCGGGTGAGAAAATATCACCCCAGCGACGATATCTCCATGATTGAAAAGGCGTACAAGGTCGCCGGGGAGGCTCACAGGAACCAACTGCGCAAATCGGGGGAGCCCTATATTATTCATCCGCTGAATGTGGCGATTATCCTGGCGGATCTGGAGCTGGACAAGGAAACCATCGCGGCCGGCATCCTTCATGACGTGGTGGAGGACACTGTCATGACGGAGGAAGATCTGGAGCGGGAATTCGGCGCCGATGTGGCGCTTTTGGTGGACGGGGTGACCAAGCTGGAGAAAATTCCCCTGTCGGGGGGCATGGAGCAGCCCTCCGACGCCAAGCTGGAAATGCAGGCGGAAAATCTGCGGAAGATGTTTCTGGCCATGGCAAAGGACATCCGCGTCATTATGATCAAGCTGGCGGACCGGCTGCACAATATGCGCACCCTGAAATACCAAAGCCCCGAGAGCCAGCAGAGAATTGCCAGAGAAACTCTGGAGATTTACTGTCCTATCGCCCATCGCCTGGGTATCAGTAAAATCAAAACCGAGCTGGACGATCTGTCCTTAAAATATCTGGAGCCGGAGGTGTATTACGATCTGGTGGAACGGATCGCAGTGCGCAAAAGCGTCCGGGAAAAATATATCCAGAGTATTGTGGACGAGGTCAGCGAGCATATTGCCAACGCTGGGATCAAGGCGAAAATCGACGGCAGAGTCAAGCATTTTTTCAGCATCTACAAAAAAATGAGGAATCAGAACAAGACGCTGGATCAGATTTACGATCTGTTCGCGGTGCGGATCATTGTGGATTCGGTGAAGGACTGCTACGCCTGTCTGGGTGTGATTCACGAAATGTATAAGCCGATTCCGGGGCGCTTTAAGGATTATATCGCCATGCCGAAGGCCAATATGTACCAATCCCTGCACACCACCCTGATCGGCAGCACCGGCCAGCCCTTTGAAATCCAGATCCGGACTTACGAAATGCACAAGGCGGCGGAATACGGCATCGCGGCCCACTGGAAATACAAGGAAGCCGCCGACGGAAAGCATGTGGCCGCCCAGGAGGAGGAAAAGCTGGTCTGGCTGCGCCAGATTCTGGAATGGCAGCGGGATATGTCCGACAACAGGGAGTTTATGAAACTGTTAAAGAACGATCTGGATCTGTTCGCGGACAATGTGTACTGCTTTACCCCCACCGGGGAGGTGAAGAACCTGCCCGCGGGTTCTACGCCCATCGACTTTGCGTACAGCGTACATTCCGCCGTGGGGAACAAGATGGTGGGAGCCAGGGTCAACGGAAAGCTTGTGACCATAGATTATGAAATCCACAACGGCGACCGGATCGAGATTATCACGTCCCAGAATGCCAAGGGCCCCAGCCGGGACTGGCTGAATGTGGTCAAAAGCACCCAGGCGAAAAATAAAATCAACCAGTGGTTTAAGAATGAACGCAAGGACGATAATATCGCCCGGGGCAAGGAAATGGTCCAGGCCTACTGCAAGGCAAAGAGCATCAACCTTCCGGATCTGATGAAACAGGAATACCTGGACGTGATCCTGCGCAAATACGGGTTTCGGGACTGGGACGCCGTGCTGGCGGCCATGGGCCACGGCGCTTTAAAGGAAGGGCAGATTGTCAACAAGCTGCAGGAACTGTATGACAGGGATCATAAAAAGGAACTGACCAACGAGGAAGTGCTGCGGAATATTGCGGAGGCGGGCGCGGCAAATCCTGTCAAGATGCTGCCGAAAAAGGGAAAGAGCGGCATTGTGGTGAAGGGAATCGCCGATCTCTCCGTCCGCTTTTCCAAATGCTGCTCCCCGGTGCCGGGAGACGAGATCGTAGGCTTTGTCACCAGGGGCAGGGGCGTTTCCATTCACAGGACGGACTGCGTGAACATCATCAATCTGCCGGAGATGGAACGGGCCAGGCTCATCGACGCGGAATGGCAGGCATCGGGTAACACGGAGGAAAAATATGTGGCGGAAATCGCCATTTACGCGGATAACCGCAACGGCCTGCTGGCGGATATCTCAAAGGCGCTGACGGAGAAGAATATCAACATTCTCTCCATGAACACCAGAACCAGCAAGCAGGGACTGGCCACGCTGCAAACCACCTTTGAGATCGAGAGCAGAGAGCAGTTAAACCGGGTGATCGAAAAAATCCGGAGCATCGAGAGCGTGAGGGATATTGAAAGAACCACCGGCTGAGGGACGGCGGGGATTGGGAACGGCGCCTTCAGGGAAAGGAGCAGGGAATTCAGATGAGTGACATTAAGATCGGGCGGATGGTTTTGGGAGCCTATCAGACCAACTGTTATTTTCTGTATAGGGAAGACGAAAAGGACGTCATTGTGGTGGATCCGGGGGATCAGGGAGCCAATCTGTACAACGCCCTGCGTCGAAACGGCTTTGCCGTCAGGGCGATTCTTCTCACCCACGGCCATTTTGACCATATCTGGGGATTGAACGCGCTGAAGGACGCGGCCTGCGCCGCAGCGGAGACGGAGGGACAGGATCCCGTACTGGTGTATGCCTGTGAGGACGAGCGGGCGCTTTTAAAAAGCGCGGAGTTAAATGTTTCCCAGCAGGCGGGCAGACCCTGCCGCGTGTCTGCGGACGTTTATGTAAAAGACGGGCAGACCCTGGAACTGGCGGGGATTTCTCTGCGCGTGATCGCCACCCCCGGGCATACGCAGGGAAGCTGCTGTTATTATGCGGAGGAAGCCGGAATCCTGGTGGCGGGGGATACCTTGTTTCAGGAATCCGTGGGACGGTCCGATTTTCCCACCGGCAGCAGCTCTACGCTGATTCGTTCCGTTCAGGACAAGCTGTTTGCGCTGCCGGATGAGACCAGGGTGTATCCCGGCCACGGGGAAAGCACCACCATCGGTCATGAAAAACGGTACAATCCCTTCTGCGCCCTGACGGAATAGGAAAACAGGTTTGAGGATATGTTGATCGTCGATTTAAACAGGGAAAATTATGAATATGATGTGCAGGCGCTGATCAAGTCCTTTTATCCGGAGGAACAGGTGCAGATCCTGACGCCCATGACCAGGGAGGAAACCAGACGACAACTGGAGGGAAAGGCCCGGGTCAGAATCCAGGTGCGGGAGGATGGAGTTTCGGTTTTCTGGGACGGGGCCGTGTCCTTCTTTGATCCCGGCCCCAGAGGCAGGGAAGGACTGAAGGACGGATTCAAGCGCTTTTTTTATGAACTGCTGGCGGATCTCAGCGGCAGGACGCTGCCCTGGGGCAATCTGACCGGTATACGTCCCACAAAGATCGCCTACCGCATGCTGGAGGAAGGTAAGAGCGGCGGGGAGATTCTGGATTTTTATCAAAAAAGGCATTTTGTCAGCGATGAAAAGGCCCGGCTTGCCCTGGAGATTGCCGGCAGGGAGAGGACCCTTCTTTCCAGGGTGCATTATCAGGGCGGTTACAGCCTTTATCTCGGGATTCCCTTTTGCCCCTCCACCTGTCTGTACTGTTCCTTCCCTTCTTATCCCATCGGGGGATACCGGGATCGGACGGATCGGTATGTGGACTGTCTGATCCGGGAGATGGAACTGACGGCGGAGCTTCAGAAGGGGAAAATCCTGGACAGCGTTTACATGGGCGGAGGTACGCCCACCACGCTGGAGCCCTGCCAGTTGGATCGATTGTTATCCGCCTTACGGGAGATCTTCGACTGCTCCACGGCGCAGGAATTTACCGTGGAGGCGGGACGGGCGGACAGCATCACCCGGGATAAGCTGGAGGCGCTGAAACGGCACGGAGTCAGCCGGATCTCCGTCAACCCTCAGACCATGCAGCAAAGGACTTTGGATCTGATCGGCAGGAAGGCCGATGTCATACAGGTGAGAGAAGCCTACCGTCTGGCCCGGGAAATGGGATTCGACAATATCAACATGGATCTGATCCTTGGGCTGCCCGGGGAGAAGGAGGCGGAGGTTGAGGATACGGTCCAACAGGTGGAGGAGCTTGCCCCGGACAGCCTGACGGTGCATTCTCTGGCGATCAAGCGGGCCTCCCGCCTGAACCAGTGGATTCAGGAAAACGGCGTATCCCTGCTTTGCAACACGGACGGCACCATGAGGATTGCGGCGGAAGGCGCCAAGCGGATGGGCCTGGAGCCTTATTACCTGTACCGCCAGAAGAACATGTCGGGAAACTTTGAAAATGTGGGATATGCGAAGGAAGGGAAACTGGGGCTTTACAACGTGCTGATTATGGAGGAAGTGCAGGATATTGTGGCTTTGGGGGCAGGGAGTATCTCCAAGAAGGTCCGTTACCAGACGGCCCAGGACGGCGGGGAAGACGTTTTGATCGAACGGTGCGAGAATGTGAAGGAAGTGGCCCAGTATATCGAGAGAATTGACGAAATGCTGGAAAGAAAGCGTGTATTGTTTCGGGGCTGATAGCGCCTGCAGCGGTACATTCAGGCAACGGTGAAATTGATACAAAAGGATAAAGCGATTGCAGATCAAGGGAGGGTGCGGTATGATTGTATATCATGGCAGTAATGTAGTTGTTTCTAAACCGGAATTAAGGAAACCGAATCGGTTTCTTGATTTTGGTCTTGGATTTTACACGACAACAAATAAATTACAGGCAATAAGCTTTGCCGATAAAGTGACAAAGCGTCGCAAAGAGGGCACAAAAACTGTTAGTATCTATAAAATCGACGAACAGTGCGCTTTTCAAGAATGTTCTGTTCTGCGTTTCGACAGTGCAGACGAGGCTTGGCTGGACTTTGTATCGGCAAATCGTTCCGGTAAATATAGGGGGAAAACCTATGATTTCGTTTACGGCCCGGTTGCAGATGACAGTGTATATTTGACATTTTCGCTTTATTCTGCCAATTTACTTACCAAAGAGGAAACTTTGAAAAGATTGAAAATCCAGAAGTTATACGATCAATTAGTACTGTCATCTGAGAAGGCGCTTTCGTATCTGCAATTTATAGGGACAGTCGCGCAGGAGGAAATGTAATGGAAACAGAAAAATTTGGCGCTGTTATGGGTGTGCTTGTAGAGCAGATTGTTCACCTGATTACTGAAAATTATGGGTATGATGAAATGACCGCCTCGAACGAATTCTATCACTCAAAGGTTTATGCTCTTTTGGAACAGGAAGAGACAAAATTATGGCATTTCAGCCCTCTTACCCTGTTCAATTTGTTTGATGAAGAAAAGAAAACGGGTAGTTTTGAACTGCCGGAGGAGACTTGATTATGAGCGAACAGGGGAAATTTATGATTTACTGTGCCGAGCAATACAAGCTGGCAAAACATTTGACGGGCGAGCAGCTTGCAGAACTGTTCAGCCGTTACCAGATTTGGGAATATGTTTACTCCTGCTACGAAGCTCTGCATACGACAGGAACGAACTATATTATTGAAGATATTGACCTATATATCGAGGCCCGCAAGCCCGCACTGTCTTAAATAGCGGTGAAACAGCAGATCGTGGAAACACGGTCTGCTGTTTTTTGTGGCAGGACGGTCTTTTGGATCATCTGCCGGGAAAGCCGATGATGATAAGATGACTATAAGTGGAAAAAAGGGAAAAGAAATCCCTTACAGAAACTGATCAGTCTCGGAAGGGATGTAAACGGCGATATCCTGAATGCGACATTGGAGAATTCTGCATAAATCATTGATGGTGGTGGTATTTAACGGCTTATTTTTGCGAAGCTTATCGAGGGTGGCGCTGGAGATATGATGCCGGTTAATCAGGGAATAAGTTGTTTCCTGTGAACTCTTCAGAGTTTCCCAAAACGGAGTATAGTCTATCATTGTTTTCCTTCTTTCCTGCATTTGTTCTCAGCAATCTATTTTGTCTGTATTTCATGATTTCTGCCGGCCTTTTCTTCTGAAATTCGTTTCTCGTTGTACCGTCTGCCTTAGGCAGTTTGACCAAAAAAACTCCGCCTATAAAAATTTTATTTTACAGTTATTTACTTGACTATGGTCATTAAAGAGACTATAATCATACGTTGTAGTCATGTTAGTGACTATATTTTAGGATTCGTTGAAAATGCGCCGTAAGAAGGAAGGTTATTATGGGGTTTGTGGATATTCACTCGCATATTCTTCCCGAGATGGACGATGGGGCGCAGGATTTGAGACAGGCGCTGCAAATGCTGGAAAAAGCCTCGGGAGAGGGAATTTCCCATATGATCGCGACCCCGCATTATAAACAGGGAAAATACCGTGCCAATAGCCGCACGGTGCTGGAGCGGACAAAATTGCTGCAAGAGGCCGCACGAAAGCAGGGAATTCCGATCCGGCTGTATCCCGGCACAGAAATCCTGTACCACGGGGAGCTGGAGGAAAAATTTGACAGAGGTGAGCTCTGCACGTTAAACCATTCAGAATACGCGCTGATCGAGTTTATGCCGCTGGAGGAATTCCATTATATCAGAAACGCGGCGGATCAACTGCTGGGAATGGGTTACCGGCCGGTGTTAGCTCATGTGGAGAGGTACCGGTGCTTGCTGAAGGACGCGGACAAGGTTCGGGAGATCAAAGGGATGGGCTGCCGTATTCAGGTGAACGCCGGCAGCGTGACAGGGCAGTTCGGACGTCCCGCCCGGCGGTTTGTGAGAAAGCTGATTCAAGCGGAACTGGTGGACTATCTGGGAACGGACGCTCATGACCTGAACAAGCGCGCTCCCCTTATGAACGGATGCGCCGAATATTTGTATCAAAAATGCAGCCGCGGGTATGCGGACGCCCTTTTGTTTGAAAACGCCATGTCGGAGCTGCTTACGGATTCGTCCCCAAACCCGTAAATGCCACAGACAACTGGAACGAGGAGAAATTTTATGCAGAACGCAAATGACGACGTGATAGAAATCGATTTAAAAGATCTGTTCGGCTTTCTGCTGCACTGGCTGTGGGTGATCGTGGTCAGCGGCATTGTGGCGGGAGTCGCGGGATATCTGATCAGCAGTCTGGCGGTGACGCCGCTGTATCAATCCACCACCACGGTTTATATCCTGAGTAAACAGGAAAACAACAGCAATCTGACTTACAGCGATCTGCAGTTAGGCAGCCAGCTTACCATGGATTACGCGCTGCTCATCAAGAGCCGGACGGTGCTGGAGCAGGTGATCGAGACATACGGTCTGGATATGACTTATGAGCAATTTTCCGGCCAGGTGGACGTGGAGACGGTGACCAACACCCGAAGCATCAATATTACGGTGACGAACCCGGATCCCACCATGGCCATGATGATCGCGGATCAGGTCAGGGAGATCGCCGCGGAGCATATTACCAGCGTTATGGACATTCAGGCGGTCAATCTGGTGGACGCGGCAAATCTGCCGGACCATCCCTCCAGCCCCAATATCCTGAAGTGGACGCTGATCGGCGCGCTGATCGGCCTGTTCTTATGCGCGGGCCTTCTGGTGGTGCGTTTCCTGATGGACGATACGCTGAAAAGCTCGGAGGATGTGGAGAAATATCTGGGACTCAGCACACTGGCCATGATCCCTGTGGCGGAGAGCGCCGGCAAGAAGGGAAAGGACAAAAGACACGGAACGTCCGTAAAATCCGGCCATACGGATCAGCAGTCGCAAAATTCCTATGACAACAGCGATCTGGAGGACATTTCCAACGAGATGGAGGTGCAGTGATGCAGGAGATTGAACTGAAGCAGGAAGAACTGGATTTCAGGACCCGGGAGGCATTCAAGACCCTTCGGACCAATATCGATTTTTCCGGCGAAGACGTAAAAGTGATCTGCGTTACCAGTTGTACCCCCAACGAGGGCAAGAGCAGCATTTCTTTTGAACTGGCGAAATCCTACGCCCAGATGGGGAAAAAGGTTCTGCTGGTGGACGCGGATTTAAGAAAGAGCGTCATGCGCCAGCGGCATAAAAGAGGCAAGGTGCGCCTGGGGCTGGTCAATTACCTGGTGGGTAAGACGGAATTTGACAACGCCCTGTGCAGCACCGATATCAAAAACCTGTACATGGTGTTCAGCGGGCCGGTGCCGCCCAATCCCAGCGAACTGCTGGGGAACAACCGTTTCCGGAAAATGGTGGAGGAGGCCAGGAAGAATTACGACATGGTCATTATCGACACTCCGCCTTTGGGAAGCGTCATCGACACTGCGGTGGTGTCAAAGTGCTGCGACGGTGCGGTGATGGTCATTGCCTGCGGAGAGATCAGCTATCATTTCGCCAAGAAGATCAAGGAGCAGCTTGACGTGGCAGGATGCCGGATCCTGGGATGCGTGTTGAACAAGGTGGAGCTGGGCGGCAAGGGCTACTACGGCAAGTATTACGGCAGATATTATGGAAAATATTACGGGAAGTATTACGGAAAGTATTACGGCAGATACGGAGAGTAACTGCCGGGCGGTTTCCAACGGGAGGTTTCCTCTATGAGCGCGGACAGAAAGGGAAGGAAAGGGGCCGGCGGGAAAAGGCCGGTCTGGATCATAGGGATGATCATCTGCCTGGCAGGGGCGGCGGTTGCCATTTTCTGTCTGGTGCGGGCGGGAGCGGCAAGCCGGCGGGAAGAAGAATTCCTGGATCAGTTGGCTGATCAGACGGTTCCCAGCCAAACGGAACCGGAGGGGGAATCCCAGGAGACGGTTCCCACCCCTGAGCCGGAGAAAAGCTGGGAGGAACTGAGCCTGGAGGAAAAAAACAGGAAACTGGAGGAAACCTTCGGCATTGACATCCCGGACAAGGAACCGGACTTCGCATCCCTGCAAGCGGAGGTAAACCCCGATATTTACGCCTGGGTTTACATACCGGATTCCACCATCGATTATCCTATCCTTCAGCATCCGGAGGATAACAGTTATTACTTGAACTACAACATCGACGGCAGCAAGGGCCGGCCGGGCTGTATCTACACGGAGAATTACAACACCAAAGACTTTACGGACCATAACACCGTGGTTTACGGACATAACATGAGGAACGGCACCATGTTTGCCGGGCTGCATCGCTATGAGGATTCGGAATATTTCCAGTCCCATCCGTATATTTACATTTACACGCCGGAGGAGGTATTTGTGTACCGGGTGTTCGGCGCTTATGAATTCAGCAATATCCATCTGCTGGCAGGGTATGATACCACAACGGAAGAAGGATTCGGCGCCTATCTGAAGGATGTAAAGGAAGTACGGTCCATGAACTGCAATTTTGACCGGGTGGAGGAAGTGACGGAACAAGACCGTATCCTGACGCTGTCCACCTGCGCCGCCAGCAATAAGCCGGATCACCGTTATCTGGTACAGGGAGTCCAACTGCGGGTGGAAACGGGCGCGGTTTCCCCGGACGAAGGAGCAGGAGAAACCGGCTCCCCGGACGTGGGAGAGGATACGCTCAATTCCACTGACGCCGCGGAGGATCAGAATGAAAATTAAAAGAAAACGATACAGAGTGCTGATCCGGTTTGTGATCGTCCTGATCGCCCTGGTGGCGCTGGGAACGGGGGCGTTTTTGGGGCTGCAGATCTCGGGCCGCAACCGAATCTATAACATGTATAAAGGACAGGTTCCCGATTTAAGCGGAGCCGCTCAAGTTGTGGAGGGCCTGACGCCGGAAGACGGCGCCGGAGCCGAAGGAACGGACGAAAACTGGCAGGAAGGCGACGTCCGTTACCAGGGAAAGATTTACCGCTATAACCAGGATATTCTGACGTTTTTGTTCCTAGGAATCGACGACAAGGGAGAGGTGGAGGTCAAGAAAGAGGGAATCGACGGCGGCCAGTCAGACGCCATCTTCCTGTTGGTTTTGGATCCTCACACCAGCCAGGTGTCCGTTATCGGCATCAACCGGGACACCATGGCGGATGTTGACGTATACAGCAGCACCGGCCATTATCTGTGGACGGAAAAAGCGCAGCTTACCCTGCAACACGGTTACGGAGACGGGGCGACTGTCAGTTGCGAGCGCAGCCGGGACGCGGTTTCCCGCCTGTTTTACGGGCTGCCGATCC
>CANRIP010000042.1 GCA_947630715.1 uncultured Acetatifactor sp. | reverse complement strand
CCGGGAGCTTGATTCAATGTTCGGTTTTGAGGGTACAGAAAAAACAGTAAGGCCCAGTGGCTCAGTTGGTTAGAGCGAGCTCCGTCACGGCGGAAGTCGTCGGTTCGGGGAAGGAAAACGCCATTGGGGAAACGCTGCGGAATCAAAAACGTTGATATGCTTGAGAAAGCTGTCTTTCTCAGGCATATTTTGAATTTCCGGGAAAATCCGGAGAGAAAATGGGCTTTCCGGAAGAAGTGGGAAAGGATTTTCGATTTTTTGGAAGAATCGGGAGAGGAATTTAGCTTTCCGGAAGAACTGGGAGAGGAATTTGGCTTTCCGAAAGAACCGGGAGAGGAATTTAGCTTTCCGGAAGAATCGGGAGAAAATGTTTGGGGTTTGCGGGAAAATCCGGAGAGAAAATGAGTTTTCCGAAAGGATCCGAAAAGAATTTTGGTATTTCGGAAGAACCGGGAGAGACGAAACAGGCGGGAAAGGGATTTGCTTTCGCAGGGGAATGAAGGGACATGAGGAAAAAAGAAACGATCTTGTTATACGCGGGTTCATTTTTTCTGCCGGTACTTCTGCTTGCGGCGGTTCTGGCGTTTCAGGGATTTGCCCCCTTTGGGGATAAATCCCTGCTGATCATGGATATGTCCGGCCAATATGTGGAATTTTACAATGCCCTTCAGCATGGCGATCTGTTCTTTTCCTGGTCCAAGGGCCTGGGAACGGATTATATCGGTGTGTTTGCCTATTATGTCTCCAGTCCCTTTTCTGTCTTAACCCTTCTTTTTTCAGATGAAACCATGCCTGTCTGTATCTACCTTTTGACCCTGATAAAAATCGGATTTGCGGGAATGAGTTTCACCCTGTACGGGACAAAGCGTTTTGGTCTGCGGGGGGCCATTATGCCGGTTTTTTCCTGCGCCTATGCCCTGATGAGTTATAATCTGGCGTATTCCATGTGCCTGATGTGGCTGGACGGAGTGATCTGGCTGCCGATTGTGCTTTGGGGAGTGGAGAGGCTTCTCCGGCGGGGACGGTGGGGAATGTTCTGTTTCAGCCTTTTGGCGGTGCTTTTGTCAAATTATTATATTTCCTACATGCTGATTCTGTTTACCGTGCTGTATTTTGCGCTGCGCTGTCTGGAGGAAAAAATGGCGTTCTCCCTTTTCCTGCGAAGAACGTTTCTGTTCCTTTTTGCTGGGTTTTCCGCCGCCGGAATGGGCGCTGCCTTTCTCATTCCGGTATTTTTGTCTCATTTTGAAGGAAAACTTGCAGATTTGGCGGCGGATTACCCCTCCCGGTACAATTTTGCCTGGCAGGACTTCTTGGATAAACTGTTTCGGGGAGGGTACGATTCCGTGACCAACAGCGGGGCGCCGTTTGTGTTCTGCGGGCTGCCCGTGGCGGTTCTGGCCCTTTTGTTTTTCCTGTTGTCCGGCATTCCCAAAAGAAAGAAACTGGCGGGAGGGATTCTGCTGGTGGTTCTCGGAATCAGTATGCGCTTTTCCGGATTGGACAGAATATGGCATGTGTTTCGGTATCCAAACTGGTTTCCGTACCGGTATTCCTTTCTGTTTTCTTTTGTGCTTCTCTGTCTGGCCGTTCAGGCGTATCAACGGCTGTCTGTTTCCTTTACGGGATGGGCTCCGGCGGCGCTGGCCTTTCTGCTCCTGTGGGATCTTTGCGCGGATGCGGGGCAGATTTTTCGGGGGCTGGACGCTCAATTTGGCTATCAGAGCCTGGAGGAATACAGACGATTCCGGGAAGAAAAATCTGCGTTGGTGGAGCGAACGGAAGGATTCTGCCGGGTGGGAGCGACGCAGGGGGCGGATCGGACGCTGAATGACGCGCTGGGATTTGATTACAATGGCATCACGCATTACAGTTCTTCTTATCTGACGCATGTAAACAACTGGTTGAAACGATTGGGAATGGCGCAGAATTATATCTGGTGCGCCGATTACGGTTCCACGCCGGTAACAGATTGCTTTCTCGGGGTCAAATATGTGATATCGGATGTGGATCCGGCTCCCGGCTATGCTCAAATCGCCCAAAGCGGCCGCCTTCATTTGTATGAAAACCCCTGTTTTTCCGGCCTGGCGTTTTTTGTTCCCCAGGGGGATCTGGGGCCCTCCCTGGAGGGAAACGTATTTGAAAACCAAAACTCTTTGTTTTGTTATCTCACCGGCTTTGAGGAAGGGCCGTTTCTGGGGATCCAACCGGAAATCGTGTCCGCCGATGGGAAGACCGTCATCCGCCTGATTTCCGACGGCCGGCCGCTGTATGTTTTTTTCACCCGCCGCTATGGGGAGTGCGGATTTTTTGTGAACGGCGAAAGACGGAATCATCTTTTCACCAACGAGACGGACTGTGTCCAGTATCTGGGATGTTTTGAACGGGGCAGCACGGTGATTCTGCAGCTAGATACGGAGATTTCCGGACAGGACTGCGCCGTTTACGGCTTTGACGGCCTGTTGTTTGCACAGGGAGCCCAGAGGCTGGGCCAGATTTCCTGGCAAAACGTTTCTTACGGGGATGCCGGGACGGCCCGCGGCGCGCTTTCCTGCGGGGAAGAAGGTATGCTTGTCACGTCCATCCCCTTTTCCCGGGGATTCCGGGCATATGTGGACGGGGTGAGGACGGAAACCGAGGCCGCTATGAATACGTTTCTGGCGGTGCGGTTAAGCGAAGGGAATCATCAGATCCGGCTGCTTTATGTGCCGCCGGGACTGATCCCCGGAGCGGTGATCTCGGCGATCTCGGTTTTGGGGGTCGCATGGGGGCTATGGCGGGGAAGGGCCCAGGGACTTTGGGGGCGGAAACAACAACCGAAGGATGCCGGGTGACGGGAAACAGGTCAGGTGACGGGGAACAGGCAAAATGACGGAGAACAGGCAAGGTGACCGGGCACAGGCAAAGTGACGGGAACAGGCAAAGTAACCGGAACAGGCAAGGGGGATAGAAGGAATGAAAATCCTGCTGGTGGAGGACAATGAATCCATCCTGATGGGACTGGAATATCTGCTTTCAAAGGAGGGCTGGCAGACGGTGGTCGCGGCAGATCTAAAGAAGGCGGAACGCGCTGTCAGGACGGAACCGGTGGATCTGATTCTTCTGGATGTGGCTCTGCCGGACGGAGACGGGTTCACCTTTTGCAAAAGGTTAAAAGAAAAGGAAGACATCCCGGTCATTTTTCTCACCGCAAGGGAGGAAGAACAGGATGTGGTCAGAGGGCTGGATCTGGGGGCCGATGATTATGTGATCAAACCTTTCCGCAACCGAGAACTGATTTCCAGAATCAGGAGCGTACTTCGGAGAAGGGGGAAGGGGCCGGATATTTTAAAATGCGGGGACATTGTCTTAAATCTGGAGACGGGAAAGGCCAGTCGAAACGGGGAGGAAATTTCCCTGACCAAACTGGAATACAGGATCCTTTCCGCCATGATGGCATATCCGGGAAAGCTTTTTACCAGGGAAGAAATTCTTTCCGGCGTATGGGATATTTCCAACAATTTTGTCAATGACAACACCCTTACGGTAACGGTCAAACGGCTTCGGGAAAAGCTGGGAGACGAAGAAGGACGGATTCTGAAAACCGTCCGGGGCATGGGCTACCGCATGGAAAAATAAACCGGCGGACGGCAGAGGGGATTCCGGCGGGGCTGCGGGTGAAAAAAGGAGGGGCATCTTGAGAATGACCTGGAACGGGACAGTGAAGAAACTGGCGGTGCAGATGGCGGCGGTAAGCCTGGTGATGATAGCGGTCTGCAATTTTCTTATGAATCGATACCGGGAGAGCCTGAACAGGGAATCCTATCTGGCGATCTCCAACCTGATCGGAACGGTAAGGGAGGCGTATCCGGAGATGCCGGAGGACGCGCTGATGCGTTTCATCAGCGGCCAGGGGCATCAGGAGAGCGGCAGACGGTTCCTGGAAAGCTATGGCATTTTTTCCCAGGAACAGGAAACCGGGGAAAGGGCGTCTGCCCAGACAAGGAATTGGTTCCCGTTGGGGATGAATCTGACTTTTCTGCTGGGGGTCTGTGGCATGGCGGCGCTGACCTTCCATTCCTTGTACAGACGTCAAAAGCGGGTTTATGAATTGGGCGGCTATCTGGAAGAACTGGTCAGGGGCAATTATGAGCTGGACATTCGGGACAACGGAGAGGACGAGTTGAGCAGGCTGAAAAACGAGGTGTACAAGCTGACGGTCTTTTTTCGGGAACAGGCGGAGAACGCCGCAAAAAGCAGGAGGGCGCTGGCGGATTCCGTGGCCGATATTTCCCATCAACTGAAAACGCCGCTGACATCCGTTACCGTGCTGGTGGACAACCTGCTGGAGCCTGAGGAT
Organism: uncultured Acetatifactor sp.; assembly: GCA_947630715.1. Classification (GTDB taxonomy): domain Bacteria; phylum Bacillota; class Clostridia; order Lachnospirales; family Lachnospiraceae; genus Acetatifactor. Next base: position 13,767 of record CANRIP010000042.1, on the reverse strand, counting down.
ATGGACGAGGGCACAAGGCGCCGTTTTCTGATGGAGATCAGCTCCCAGCTTTCCGGCGTGTCCTGGCTGGTGGGAACGCTGTTAAAGCTGTCCAGACTGGACGCGGGCGTGGTGGAGCTGGAGGAAAAGCCCCTGCGGCTGAACGCGGTGGCGGAGGAAGTGGTAAACCGTCTGGAACTGGGGGCGGAGTTAAAGCAGGTGGAGTTTCGGAAGGAGATCCCGGAGGAAATGCAAATCCTGGGGGACGCCCGCTGGCTGACCGAGGCGCTTTTAAACGTGGTCAAAAACGCGGTGGAGCACAGCGAGACGGGAGGCATGGTTTCTCTGCGGGCCCGGGAGAATCCTGTGTACACGGAGCTGACCGTGCAAAACTGGGGACGGATGATTCCGCCCCAGGAACAGAAACACCTGTTTGAGCGTTTTTACCGGGGCAGGGGAGCCGGAAAGGAAAGCGTAGGCATCGGCCTGGCGCTGACGAAGGAAATTCTGAAAAAACAAAACGGCTCCGTGTCGGTGGAATCCACAGAAGACAAGGGGACGATTTTTACCATGAAATTTTATAAATGTCACTGAAATGTCATTTTAGCTGTCTATACTGAAAGCGTCAACAGAAAGGATGACGAAACAACAGGGAGGGCGGCATGGAAATTTTAAGAACGGAACATTTGTGTAAGGTCTACGGGGAGGGAAACAGCCAGACGGTGGCGCTGGACGATGTAAACATTTCAGTGGAAAAGGGGGAATTTATCGCCGTTGTAGGCAGATCCGGCAGCGGGAAATCCACGTTGATGCACCTGCTGGGGGGAGTGGACAGACCCACCTCCGGGAAGGTTTTTATCGAGGGGCAGGACATTTATGGGCTGAAAAAGGATCAACTGGCGGTATTCCGGAGAAGACAGGTGGGGCTGATTTATCAGTTTTATAATCTGATTCCCGTGCTGGATGCGCGGGAAAATATGACGCTGCCCCTGGAACTGGACGGAAGGAGCGCAAATCCCGAAACGGTGAAGGAACTTGTGAAAACCCTGGGGCTTGCGGGGCAGATGAACAAGCTTCCCAATCAGCTTTCCGGGGGACAGCAGCAAAGGGTCGCCATTGGACGGGCGCTGATTACCCGGCCGGCTATCCTGCTGGCAGACGAACCCACGGGAAATCTGGATTCTCAGGCCAGCGAAACTATCATGGATCTTTTAAAGCTTTCCAACCGAAAGTACGGACAGACAGTGATGATGATCACCCATAACCGGGAGCTGGCCGGACAGGCGGACCGGGTTCTGACCATCGACGACGGCAGGATCTTAACAGGGAAGGGGGCGGAAATGGCATGAACGTGCTGAAAAAATGCTGCATCCGATCCCTGGGAGAAAATCGGAAAAGAACGGCGGTTACCATAGTGGGAGTGATTCTGGCCACCGCCCTGATCACAGGAGTTGCCTGTCTGGCGGAGAGCCTGATAGACAGCCTGATCCGGAACGCAAAACAGGAGGATGGAGATTATCATGTGGTATTCTGGGATGTCCCCGGGGATAAGCTGGGACATTTCCTGCAGAATGTGAATGTGGAACGAGCGGATTATTACCGGCAGGTGGGCTACGCGTATCTGGAGGGCTGCCGTAATCCGGATAAGCCGTATCTTTACATTCAGGCGTTATGCGGCGACGCCATGGAACCTCCGGCCCTGAAACTCACGGAGGGGCGTCTGCCCCAGAGGGATGACGAGCTTGTGATCGGCAGGCATGTGCGTTACAACGGCATGGTGGATCTTCAGGTGGGCGACCGCATTACCCTGGAGGTGGGAGAGAGAATGGCCGGAGAAGTGATTCTGGGCCAGAGGGATCCGTTTGGAGCGTACGAGGAGGACGAGAGGATTCTGCCCGCCTTTGAAAAAACCTACACCATCGTGGGAATCATGGAACGGCCGCCTCTGGGGGTGGAGAGCAGATATGCCCCCGGGTACAGCGCCTATACCTGTCTGGAGAGCGAGCCCGCACCGGAGGCCTCCTACGATGTATACGTTACTTACACGAAAGCCGGTTTAAAAGACATACCTCGTGTGACTGCCGGGCTTTTGGAAGTGTCCCCGGAATTGTACACAAAAAGATATCTGGAAGGCGCGGCATCCTTAACGGCGGAGGAAGAAGAACAGATATATGCCGTCGCTTCCGGCATACAGGAAAATCAGGATCTGCTGATCTGGCAGAATCCCAAGGATTTCAGGTATTCCATATATTCTACCCTTTACGGCATGGCGGCTCTGGCGCTTTTGATCATCATGGTGACCGGCGTGTTCTGCATCCGCAACAGTTTCCTGATCTCTCTGACGGAAAAAATCAGGCTGTATGGGAGGTTGGCTTCCATCGGGGCCACGTCGAAACAAAGACGCCGGATGGTTTACTGCGAAGCGCTGGTTCTGGGGGCAGTGGGGATTCCGGCAGGGATACTCTGCGGGATGCTGGCCACGCTGATTCTGGTAAAACTGGTGAGCGGTCTGCTGGAGGAGGCAATGGATGTTTCCATGGTCTTCAGCGTATCGGTGCCCGCTGTGATTCTGGCGGTTCTGCTATCGGCGGTCACGGTTTTTCTCTCCGCATTTCGCTCCTCCATACAGGCGGCCCGGATTACTCCCATCAACGCCATCCGTTCCAATGACAGCGTGAAGATCGCCAAAAGAGAGATGAAATGTCCCCGGTGGATTGAAACGTTCTTTGGCGTCGGAGGCCGGCTGGCTTATCGGAATCTGCGCCGCGCCGGAAGGAAATACCGCACCACCGTGGTTTCCATTGCGATCAGCGTTGCGGTTTTTATCGGGCTTTCCACGTTTGTGGAGCTTTTGGGGCAGTTTGCGCTGACCTATCACGATTTAGGGCAGTATCAGCTTGTGGTGCGCCTTGTCAACACGGACGGGACCAATGGTGAAAAAGCGCAGATGTTTCAAAATATGGACGGCATCCGCCATATGGAGGTGAAACGCACCTGCAAGGTATTTGCCAAATCCGAGGAAGTGCCCTTCACGGAGGAATACGCCGAGAACAGGAGAAAGGACGCGTTTATGCCGATCCTGCTTGTCACGCTGGGAGACGCGGGATATGAAAATTACTGCCGCCGTATCGGCGTGGACGCCGGGGAAACGTGGGATAAGGCGATTGTGATTGCAGAGCATGACACAGGACAAAAGACGGAGCTGGAAACCAGGAAGATCGCCCAATACCGCCGGGGGGATGTAATCGTTCTGCACCGGTCTTCGGATGCGGAGACCCAGACGGAAGCGGACAATCCACCCATACGGCTGGAGGTTGCCCTCCAGACGGACGTACCTCCCATGTGTCTGAATCAGGCGGATCAAAACGGAATTGTTTTGATCGTCAGCGATCGATGGGTGGAGGAAGGAACGCTGTCGGACGCCATGAACCAGTATGTGGAAATTTATTTGGATTGTGAGGACCCGAACGGGATGGAGCTGAGAATCCGGAATGAGATGATGCTCGGCCATTACACGCTGACGAACCGGGAAGCCCTTTACCGGGAGGAACACAGCACCTGGCTTTTGATCGCGATTTTTTTGTACGGTTTCATCACGGTGGTCGCTCTGATCGGCGTCACCAACATCTTTAACACCGTGACCACCAATATGGAACTTCGCGCTCCGGAATTCGCCATGCTGCGCGCCATCGGCATGACGGGGAGGGAATTTCGCCGGCTGGTATGGCTGGAAGGGCTGTTTTACGGGGGAAAGGCGCTGTCTGTGGGGATTGTGCTGGGGCTGGCCATTTCCGTTTGTTTTCACGGCATCATGCGGCAGAGCTTTGTGACAACGTATCATCCGCCCTTGTGGGCCATAGCCGTCTGCGTGGCGGCGGTGGCGGCGCTTTTGTACCTGATTATGAATTATTCCATGGGCAAGATCAACCGGAGAAATATCATTGATACCATCAGAAACGAAAATCTGTAAAGGAAATGAACGGGACAGGATATTTTTCACAAAAGTTTTCAGATAACAGTTTCATTTTTCCGGCAAGTATGTTACAATGCTTTTAAGTGAACGCGAAAAGCGTAACGACGCGGCGTCCTGCGGTCGGATACCTGACGAAAGCAACGAGGTGGAAGATTGAAAATTAAAATTTTCAATCGCGAGATTTGTGTCCGCGCACTGCTTGACACAAACTCGTTATGCGCAAAGATCAGCGCGGAAATGAGGTATAAAAATGGATACGAAAATCTTATTGGAAAACGGAACCAATGAACTGGAAATTCTGGAATTTACGCTTGCCGGAAATTCCTATGGCATCAATGTGGCGAAGATCAGAGAGATTATCCCGTATCAGTCGATCACGCCGGTGCCCAATTCCCATCCCAGCATTGAGGGAATCTTCATGCCCCGTGACACCATGATTACGGCGATCGACCTGAAAAACTGCCTTGGACGGGGAGAATCGGAACCGACCGGCCTCTTTATCATTACCAATTTCAACAAGCTGGATATTGCGTTTCATGTGGAAAACGTGCTGGGGATCCACAGAGTGTCATGGCGGGATATCATTAAGCCGGACGCCACGATTTCCACCACCGATGAGAGCGTATCCACCGGCATTATCAAAAAGGACAACAAGCTGATTATTATATTGGATTTTGAGAAGATCGTCAGCGACATCAATCCGGAAACCGGACTGAAGATATCGGAAATCTCCGAGCTGGGCGAGAGAAAGAGAAGCAACGTGCCGATCCTGATCGCCGAGGACTCCCCGCTGTTAAACAAGCTGATTGTGGATTCCCTGAAAAAAGCGGGGTATGACAACCTGATCCACACGGAAAACGGACAGCAGGCTTACGATGTGATCACCCAGTGCAAAAACGACGGCACGTTGGACGATCATGTGCGGGTGATCATCACGGATATTGAGATGCCGGAGATGGACGGACACAGGCTGACAAAGCTGGTGAAAACGGACGAAACCACGGAACACATCCCCGTTATCATTTTTTCCTCGCTGGTGAACGAGGAAATGAAAAGAAAGGGCGAGGCTCTGGGGGCGGACGCGCAGCTATCCAAGCCTGAGATCGGAAATCTGGTTAGGATCGTTGATCAGCTTGTAGATGAAAAACATCTGGATCAATAAGATTTACAAAAAGCTGGGAATCCTCCCGGCTTTTTCCATGCGCCGGTTTCCGCAGGATGCCCCAGGCGGCAGGAAAGCGGGGAAAGAACGGAAAAAGGCGCTTTTTTAAGGAGAGTCAAAACGGTGGAACAAAATGCTTGGAGGGAGAGACTGGATCAGGCGGACATGGTGCTGGTGGGTCTGGGAGAAGAATTTGACGCATCCTGCGAGGCGGCGGAGTCAGAGGATTTTCAGAGGGGAAAGCTTTTTCTGAAGGAGCATGACGCCCTCTGGCTTTTGCCGGGCTGGAGCGGGTACTGCGCCTGGAAACTGGGGAAGGAAAAGACGGAAACCGCCGTGAAAAAGCTGTTTGAGCTGTTCCGGGGGAAAAATCATTTTGCGGTGTCCGTCTCCACCAATGGTCGGATTCAGGACATCTGGGGAGAAGAACGGCTTGTGACGCCCTGCGGAAACGCCAGGTTAAAGCAATGCTCTGCCTGCTGCGGAGAACAGGAGCCGATCCCTCTTACCGGGGAGGATCATAACGCGGCCCGGGAATTTTTTGACCGGCTTTGGGAGGAAGACCCTTCTTTGACGAATCCTCCCGGGTTTGGAACCTGCCCCTGCTGTGGGGAGCCCATGATCTGTCATAATATTTACGCGCCCCGGTACGATGAAAGAGGGTATCTGAAACAGTGGAATCTGTATACAAAGTGGCTCCAGGGAACGCTTCAGAAAAGGCTGGTTATGCTGGAGCTTGGGGTGAGCATGGGATATCCCTCCGTGATCCGGCATCCGTTGGAACGGGTGGCCGCCTGTCATGAAAAGGCCTATTTGATCCGGGTGAACGAAAAGCTGCCGGATCTGCCGGAGGAGCTGAAGGCAAAAGGGACAGGAATATCTGCAAATGCGATTGATTGGATTTGTAAGCTGTGTTAAAATAGGGATATTCAGGAGAAAAGGGTACCGCAGCGGCAGGCGCGGTATCATTGGAAACAGGTAAGAACGAGAAAGCCGAGGAGAACGTATGCCTTCACAAGAGGAGTATTTGGACGGTCTTTTGAAAAAGATGGAACAGGAATTGGCGGGAGCGGGAGCGGATGCGGATCTGGAAACCGTGGAAGATGCAGATGCCGCGCCGGAGATGGATTTTGGAGATGCAGATGCCGCGCCGGAAATGGACTTGGAAGAAATGGACGCTGCCCTGAAGGAATTGGCGGGAGCGGGAGCGGATGCGGATCTGAAAACCATAGAAGATGCGGATGCCGCGCCGGAAATGAACTTGGAAGAAATGGACGCTGCCCTGAAGGAATTGGCGGGAACGGAATCGGATGCGGATCTGGAAACCATAGAAGATGCGGATGCCGCGCCGGAGATGGATTTTGGAGATGCAGATGCCGCGCCGGAAACGGATTTTGGGGATGCGGATGCCGCGTCGGAGGAAATTTTGTCCGAGGGCGACATTTCTGATCTGGACGCGCTTTTTGGAATGGGGAAAGATCCCGATCTGGACGAATTGCTGGGACGGGAGACGCAGGAAGATTTTTACCGGGAGGATGCCGATTCTGAGGAAGAAACGCTTGTGCGGGATCAGGACGTCCCTTTGGGAGAGGATGACGGTGAGGTTTCGGATGCGTTTTTGACGGACGCAATGACGGATCTGGAATCTGCCTACGCCCCGGCCCAGACAGAGGATGTGCCGGAGACAACAGCGGCGGAGGAGGAAGATTTCCTGGAGGATGTTCCCGATCTGGGCGACCCGGTGGACAAGGCGATTGCAAACATTGCCGCAATGGAGGACAGCGCGGAGGATATCAGCGATGAGGCCTGGCTGGATGCGGTGAAGACGCTGGCGCAGGACGATGAAACGGATCGGGAACAGGATGGGGATCCGGCGCAGGGAGAAGATACCGAGCGGGAAAACCCGCCGGAACCGGAGGGACTGGAAAGCTCCGATTCCCCCAAATCCGTGTCGGAGGATGAGATAGAGTGGTTTTTGACGGCGGAGGCGGAGAAAGAGCAGACCGCCGGCGGAGAGGAGAACATAGAACCCGGGGAAAAGGCTGACGCGCCGGCTCTGGAAAGCGGAGAAGTTCCGCAAAGCGACGGCGATGCTGATCTCAGGGAAACGGCTGACGCCCAGGAAAGCGCCGAAGGCGGCATCGCGCTGTTACAAGCCGCCGTCCCGGCGGGAATCGACGAGGCCGCGGGCATTACGGAGACGGAGGATCCAAAGAGCAAGCGCGCCCGGGAAAAGAAGGAAAAGCGCAGACAAAAGGCGGAGGAAAGAAAAGCGCGGAAAGCGGCGAAGGCTGCGAAAAAGGCGGCCGCGAAATCGGAACAATCCGGGAAGACGGAAACCAGGCCGGTGGAAACTGAGCAGACGGAAATGGGAACGACCCAGGCCGGAGAACCGGAATCCGCCGAACAGGAAGATATCGATTCGATTTTCAACCAGGCTGTGGCGGCAATCTCCGCAGACAGCGGCGATGAAACCGATCCGGCGGAAACCGGAACCGGCGGGGAGGAACCTGTGCCCGGGGCAGACAGCCCGGAGGGCGAGGACGGCCTGTTTGACGCGGATTTGTTGGATTCCATTGTATCCGGCGCCAATCAGGCGGGGACGGAGGAAGAACCCCAGGAGGATTCCGCGCCCTCTGAGAGCGAGCCGGCCGATTCCGGCGAGGAAGACGCCTTTGGTTTTGATATGGGGAGTCTGTTCGGGGACGGGGACGAGGATGTTGCCGGATCCGATGATGGCGCTTTGGGCTCGGAGGATCAGGCTTTCCCCGATTTTCTGGGCGTGGATCAGGACGATCTGGAGTCCCTGATTCCGCAAATGGAGCAGGAAGGCGGGAAAAAGAAGGGGCTGTTTGCCCGGCTTTTTGATTTCCTGACCGAAGAAGACGAGGACGAGGAAAACAACGGGCCGAAATTGTCCGATGAAAACAGGGAGATCTTAAACGATCTGGATAAGGAAAAAGCCGCGGGCAAGAAGAAAAAGAACCGGAAAAAGCCTGCGCCCGGCAAGGACGGCGAAGACGAGGAAGAAGGAAAGAAAAAAGGGAAAAAGGCCGGCAAAGCCAAAAAACCGAAACCGGAAAAACCCAAAAAAGAAAAAGAGCCGGAACCGGCGCCCCTGATTCCGGAAAAGCGGCTGACCCCTAAAAAAGTGATTCCCGTGGCGCTGGTCTGCCTGACCATTGGGATCGTGATCATCGTATCTGTGAACGCCTCCGTGGACTACACGGACAAAAAGACGGCCAGGGACGCTTATTACGCGGGGGACTATCAGTCCTGTTATGAAAACCTGTACGGTAAGGATCTGAACGAAACGGAACAGGTGATGTTCGGTACCTCCGAAAGTATTCTGCGGGTACGCCTGTGGATGAGAGAATATGAGATGTTTGTGGAGGAAGGAAAGGAAGTGGAGGCGTTAGACAGTCTGCTGCAAACAGTGACGGACTATCCGGAGCTTTACGCTTATGCGGTTCAGTTCAACGCGGGAGAAGAAGTAACGGCGGCATACCAATCCGTCCTTGCAATCCTTTCTGAAAAATACGGGCTGACGGAAGAACAGGCGATGGAAATTTTGTCCGTGCCAAGCGACTACACCTATACGGAGATGGTGGTGGACATTGTGATGGGGAAACCCTTCGGCTCCTGGAATGACCAGGGGGAAACCGGCGGAGAGCAGGAATCGCAGCCAGCCCCGGCGCCGGATCTGCTCCCGGAGGAGGAAGACATTGACGGAGATACCTTTATTGATAATCAACAGTGATATTCCCCGCGCCGCTATGCCCCGGGATGGCTGTCCTGTGGGTCTGCCGCGGAATACAGAACGGGAGGAATCGGGAAATGATAGCGATTATCGACTATGACGCGGGAAATATCAAAAGTGTGGAAAAGGCGTTTCTTTCTCTCGGCCAGGAGACGGCGGTTACCAGGGATCCGGACGTGATCCTTTCGGCGGACGGCGTTATTCTGCCGGGGGTGGGGGCGTTTGGCGTGGCCATGGGCCAGTTAAAAGCATACGGACTGATCCCGGTGATTGAACGATGCGTGGGAGAGGGGAAACCGTTTCTCGGCATCTGCCTGGGACTGCAGCTTTTGTTTGAAGGCAGCGAAGAAAGTCCCGGTACCAGGGGGCTGGGCCTTTTAAAAGGGAAGGTGCTGCGGTTCCCGGAGGGGAACGGCCTCAGAATTCCTCACATCGGCTGGAATGATCTGAAATTTCCCCATCCGGGAAGACTGTTCCGGGGGATACCGGAGGGCGCGTATGTGTACTTTGTACATTCCTATTATCTGCAAGCGGAGGATGAGAGGATAGTAACCGCCTCAGCGGATTACGGGGTTTGCTTTCACGCTTCCGTGGAACAGGGAAATTTGTTTGCCTGCCAGTTCCACCCGGAAAAAAGCTCCGATGTGGGGATGAGGATCCTGCGGAATTTTACTGAGATCGTAAGGGAGAAGTAAATGCACACAAAAAGAGTGATTCCCTGTCTGGACATTAAGGACGGGAGAGTGGTCAAGGGCGTTCAGTTTGTGAACCTGAAGGATGCCGGAGATCCGGTGAGCGTGGCGGACGCCTACGACAAGGCGGGGGCGGACGAGGTGGTGTTTTTGGATATCACGGCCTCGGCGGACAACAGAGCGACACAGTTGGAGTGGGTCAGGGAAGTGGCGAGCCGGCTTTTTATCCCGTTTACCGTAGGCGGCGGCATCAGAACCGTGGAAGATTTTCGGGCGATTCTGAGAGAGGGAGCGGATAAAATCGCGATCAATTCCGCGGCCATCATGAATCCGGAGCTGATCAACGCCGCCGCGGAAAAATTCGGCAGCCAGTGCGTTGTGGTGGCCATCGACGCCAAAAGGCGGCCGGACGGATCCGGTTTCAATATCTATAAGAACGGCGGCAGAGTGGATATGGGAAAAGACGCTCTGGAGTGGGCCGTGGAGGCGGAAAGGCGGGGGGCTGGCGAGATCCTTTTGACCAGCATGGATGCGGACGGCACCAGGGAAGGATATGATCTGGAACTGACGCGGATGGTGGCGGAGGCAGTGGATATCCCGGTGATCGCCTCAGGGGGAGCGGGAAAGCCGGAGCATTTCTATGACGCCTTGGTACAGGCGAAGGCGGAAGCGGTATTGGCGGCTTCGCTGTTTCATTACAGAGAGCTGGAGATCCGGCAGGTGAAGGAATATCTGCGGGCAAAAGGCGTAAGCGTAAGGCTGTGAGGCGGGAGGATTTTGGGATGGCAATGATTCAAAATGACTGGCTCCCGGAGCTGGGAGAGGAGTTTAAAAAGCCTTATTATCGTACCCTGTATGAATTTGTCAGGACGGAATATAATACCACCCAGGTATTTCCGCCTGCGGATGATATTTTCAACGCTTTTCACATGACGCCCTTCAGCCGTGTGAAGGTGGTGATTCTGGGGCAGGATCCCTATCACAATGTGGGACAGGCCCACGGGCTTTGTTTTTCTGTCAGGCCGGACGTGGAAATCCCGCCGTCTTTGGTCAATATTTATAAGGAACTGCATGACGATCTCGGGTGCTATATTCCGGATAACGGCTGTCTGGTCAAGTGGGCCGACCAGGGGGTGCTTTTGTTAAACACGGTGCTGACGGTTCGGGCTCATCAGGCCAACTCTCACAGAGGAAAAGGCTGGGAGGAATTTACGGACGCGGCAATCCGGGCTCTCAACCGGCAGGACCACCCCATGGTGTTTCTGCTTTGGGGAAGGCCCGCGCAGGCGAAAAAGAGGATGCTTGACAACCCCAATCACCTGATCCTGGAGGCGCCCCATCCCAGCCCTTTGTCCGCTTACAACGGATTTTTCGGCAGCCGTCCCTTCAGCCGGACCAACCAATTTTTGGAGGAACACGGGGAGACGCCCATCGACTGGCAGATCGAGAACCTGCATCAAAGGGATTGAAAATACGCCGAAACATGTGAGGAAATCATGAAAAAAGAAACCTTTGTGACACAAAAACAAATTGAAGAAATTGCAAAAACCTATCCCACCCCCTTTTATATTTATGACGAAAAAGGGATCCGGGAAAACGCCCTGGCTTTAAAAAAGGCATTTTCCTGGAATCCGGGATACAGGGAATTTTTTGCGGTCAAAGCCACGCCCAACCCTTTTTTGATCAATCTTCTCAGGGAGTACGGCTGCGGCTGCGACTGTTCTTCTTACACGGAGTTACTGTTAAGCGACGCCATGGGCGTAAAGGGGGAGGACATTATGTTTTCCTCCAATGATACGCCGGCGGAGGAATATCGCCTGGCGGCTCAACTGGGAGCCACCATCAACCTGGACGATATCACCCACATCCCGTTTTTGGAGAAAACTCTGGGGTATCTGCCAAAGACAATCAGTTGCCGCTATAATCCCGGCGGCACTTTTTCCCTGGGGACGGATATTATGGACAATCCCGGGGACGCAAAGTACGGGTTCACCACGGAGCAGATGTTTGAGGGATTCCGGATCCTGAAACAAAAGGGAGTGGAAAACTTTGGCATCCACGCGTTTCTGGCGAGCAACACCGTGACCAACGAGTATTATCCCACTCTTGCCCGGCAGCTTTTTGAACTGGCGGTGAAACTGCAGCGGGAAACCGGCGCCCACATTGCTTTCATCAACCTGTCCGGAGGAATCGGAATTCCGTACCGGCCTGATCAGACGCCCAACGATATCGCCGTGATTGGAGAAGAAGTCCGGAAGGTGTATGACCAGGTGTTAAAAAGCGCCGGAATGGGGGATGTGGCCATTTATACGGAGCTGGGAAGGTTTATGATGGGGCCTTACGGGGCGCTTGTGACCAAGGTGATCCATCAAAAACATATTTATAAGGAGTACCTGGGGGTGGACGCCTGTGCGGTGAACCTGATGAGGCCCGCCATGTATGGGGCTTACCACCATATCACCGTGCTGGGAAAGGAAGACGCCGCCTGCGACCATGTATATGATGTGACGGGCTCCCTGTGTGAGAACAACGACAAGTTTGCCGTGGACAGGATGCTGCCGAAGGTGGATATTGGAGATTACATGGTGATTCACGATGCCGGCGCCCACGGTTACTCCATGGGATACAATTACAACGGAAAGCTGAAATCCGCGGAACTGCTGCTCCATGAGGACGGAACCGTGCAGTTGATCCGCCGGGCGGAAACGCCGGCAGATTATTTCGCCACTTTCGACTGCTTTGAGATCTATTCCAAACTGGTACAGTGAATGCTTGCTTGGGAAAGGAGTCACACAGATGAGATATCCGAAACATTTACCGGCGGGAGGGGTGATCGGGTTCCCGGCGCCCTCCTGCGGATGCGCCGCTGATCCGTATCTGACCGCGTTTGAAAACGCTCTGCTCCGGTTTCAAAACCTGGGATATGGGACGCTTGAGGGACCAAACGCCCGGGCGGCGCTGGGGGTCGGAATCAGCAATACGCCCGAAAAATGCGCCCGGGAGTTCATGGATATGTATCTTTCGGAAACATCCGACTGCCTGATTTCCTGCGGGGGCGGAGAGCTGATGTGCGAAATCCTTCCCTATCTGGATTGGGACGCCCTTGCCGCAGCCAGGCCCAAATGGTTCATGGGGTACTCGGACAACACCAATCTCACCCTGCTGCTTGCGACTCACGCGGATACTGCGTCGATCTATGGCCCCTGCGCGTCTTCTTTTCATATGGAACAGCCGCACCCTTCCCTCCGGGACGCTCTGGAAATTCTGACGGGGGAAAGGAGGACGGTCAACAGTTACGGGCTTTGGGAAAAGGAATCCCTGAGGGACGAGGAACATCCCCTTGCGCCCTACCATCTGACGGAAAAGCTGGTCATGGAAAGTTATCTGGGACGGGAACCCGTTTCCGGCGTTACGTTTCAGGGAAGGCTTTTGGGAGGATGTCTGGACGTGCTGGCCAACCTGGTGGGAACCCCTTTCGACCGGGTGAGAGAGTTTACCCAGCGCTATCAAAAAGACGGCATTCTGTGGTTCCTGGAGGCCTGTGATCTGAATGTCTTCGGCATCCGGAGAGCCATGTGGCAGTTGGAGGAGGCCGGATGGTTTGAACATGTGAAGGGATTTTTGATTGGACGGCCCGCCAACGGGGAGCCGATGATGAATCTGGACGCCCGTGACGCGGTGCTGGAGGTGGCGGGGAAAAAGAATGTCCCGGTGGTTCTGGATGTGGATCTGGGGCACAGGCCGCCGATGATGCCGCTGGTGACGGGCAGCGTAGCTACGGTTTCCGTAAGGGGCAGCGAGGATCTTTCCGTTGACATGGAATTTTGTTGAACTTTCCGGCGGACCCGTGAAATGGTTTCCGGAATTCGGCAAAATATGTTCCGCGGAATCCACAAAATCATTTCCGGGAAATTGGCAAAATATGTACCACGGAATTCACAAAATCATTTCCGGGGAATTGATAAAATATTTTCCGAGGAATTTACTTGTCATGCCGGGAATTCTATGATACAATTTGACATATCGGGTTTACGGAGGGAAACGCACCGCCGGGATCCGGAACCATGCCGGCGTGTCGGAATGGCAGACGAGGCAGACTCAAAATCTGTTGTGGGCAACCACGTGCGGGTTCAAGTCCCGCTGCCGGCAGTAAATATGATTTCCCGTAAATATGGGGAAAAATGGGGTGATACGCTGATAA
>CANRIP010000041.1 GCA_947630715.1 uncultured Acetatifactor sp. | reverse complement strand
AACTCGCTGTTGACCGCCTGCAAAAACCACTTTGGCAAGGCGGACAATGTGCATGTGGAGATCGACCGGGAAACCTGCGATTTCCTGGTATATGCGGAGAAGGAAGTGGTTCCGGATCAGGAGAGCGTGGAGGACGACTGCCTTCAGATCGCTTTGGAGGACGCCAGGGCGATTTCCGAAATGGCAAAGGTGGGAGACATGCTGCATGTGGAGATCAAGTCCAAGGAATTTGGGCGAATCGCCACGCAGAACGCAAAGAACGTGATTTTGCAGAAGATCCGGGAGGAAGAAAGAAGCGTCATCTATAACCAGTATTATGAGAAGGAAAAAGATGTGGTCACCGGCGTGGTGCAGCGCTATGTAGGCAGAAACATCAGCATCAATCTGGGGAAGGCGGACGCGATGCTTTTGGAGAGCGAACAGGTCAAGGGAGAGGTGTTCCGCCCCACCGAACGGATCAAGGTCTATATTCTGGAGGTCAAGAATACGCCCAAGGGTCCCCGCATCAATGTGAGCCGCACCCATCCGGAGCTTGTCAAGAGGCTGTTTGAATCCGAGGTCACGGAGATTCGGGACGGCACCGTGGAGATCCGCAGCATTGCCAGAGAAGCGGGCAGCCGCACCAAGATCGCCGTGTGGAGCAACAATCCCAACGTGGACGCGGTGGGCGCATGCGTGGGAATGAACGGAGCCAGGGTGAACGCCATCGTGGAGGAACTGCGGGGCGAGAAGATCGATATTGTCAACTGGGACGACAACCCCGGCAATCTGATTCAGAACGCGCTTTCCCCCGCAAAGATCGTGGCGGTGTTCGCGGATCCCGATGAGAAGACGGCGAAGGTGGTGGTTCCCGATTACCAGCTTTCTCTGGCGATCGGCAAAGAGGGACAGAACGCCAGGCTGGCAGCCAGGCTGACCGGTTATAAGATCGATATCAAGTCTGAGACGCAGGCAAAGGATGCGCCCGGTTTCCGCTATGAGGATTATATGGACGACGAGTACGAGGACGAGGAATACGGAGAGGAAACTTACGGGGAGGAAACATACGGGGAAGAAACTTACGGAGAGGAAGCCTATGAGGACGGAGAGGCCCAAGAAGGATTCCGGGACGAAGGGCAGGAAAACGTCCCCGATGAGGAGTAGATAGAACATGGCAAAAAAGATTCCTCTGCGGCAGTGTGTGGGCTGCGGTCAGATGAAGGGAAAAAGGGAAATGGTGCGCATCCTGAGGACAGAGGACAATGAGATCTGTGTGGATGTCACAGGAAAAAAGAACGGCAGAGGCGCATATGTTTGTAGGAGCGGAGAGTGTCTGCGGCAGGCCAGAAAGAATAAGGGGCTGGAGCGTTCTTTTAAAATGAGGATTCCGGATGACGTGTATGACAGTCTGGAGAGGGAGTTTGGACATTTTGAAGCAGAATAAGGTTTATTCGCTTTTAGGCATTGCTATGAGAGGGCGCAATCTGGTCAGCGGCGAATTCCAGACCTTGGAGGCAGTGAAAAAAGGGTCTGCAGCGCTGGTAATCATCGCGGAGGATGCGTCCGACAACACCGCAAAAAAGTTTTCCGATAAATGCGCTTTTTATCAGATACCCCTGTGCCGTTTCGGCCACAGGGAGGAACTGGGAAGGGCCATCGGCAGGGAGCAGCGGTCGTCTATCGGCGTATGCGACGCAGGATTAGCGGATGCGATCAAAAGACAACTGGAAAAGGAAGAAAGGTAAGGAGCCGCTGAGGCAGAAATGGAGGAAGGCATGGCGAAAAGAAAGGTACATGAAATCGCTAAGGAACTCAATGTGCAGAGCAGGGACATTTTGAGTTTCCTTCAGGAGAAAGGCATAGAGGCAAAGGCGGCGCAGAGCTCTGTGGACGAGGAGACTGCGCAGATGGTTGTGCAGGCGTTTTCCGGCGGCGGAGACGATAAAAAGAAAAAAGCTGCCGAAAGCCGTCCGGAGAAAAAGGAGACGGCCGGTCAGAAGGCCGGGGCCGGAAAGGAAAATCCTGAAAAGGCGCCCTCCAAAGAGGAAACACAGGGCGGGGACACCTCCGTCCGGGAGAGCAAAAAGCCTGCGGCCGGGGCAGAGTCGGCAAAACCCCAGGGTCAGGGCGCTGTCCGGGAAGACGCCCCCAAAAAGAAAAAGAATATTATTTTTGTGAGCAATCCTCAAAATTCCAAGATGTCCGGCCAGCGCCCCGGCGGCGGAAGGCCCCAGGGCGGTCAGGGCAAAGCCGGGAACGGAGGTTTTTATGACAGGGACCGCAGGGCCCAGGCTCCCGTGCGCCCCATCAAACCTTTGACGCCTCCTTCTCCCACGCCCAGTGTGCAGATGGTGCCTTCCAGGCAGGCCCAGCCCAAGCCCCGCCCGGAGGAGACGAAGGCCGAACCCCGGGTGCAGCAGTCCGAGGCTGCGCAGCCGCAGCGGCAGGAGCAGCCCAGACGGTCCGCGCCCGTCAGTCAGGGCGTGACCCAGGAGAGGGCGCCCAGAGACGGCAGAGGCGGGGAAACCCGCGGGCGCGACGGCAGAGACAGCCGCGGAAGCGGCGGCTATCAGGGGAATCGTCCGGAGCGCGGCCAGTTCCCGCAAAGAGGAGGGAACGGCGGTAATGGAAGACCCCAGGGGGAAAGAACGGGGAACGGCTTTTCAAGAGGCGGCAGACCGGGCGCGGAAGGCGTTTCGGGCGATCGGCGCGGCCAGGGTGGCATGCAGCGCGACGGCCGCGGCTTTGGCGGCGGCCCGCGGGACGGCAGAGGCAATGGAGGACCGGGTTCCGGATACAGAGACGCTAAACCGGGTAAGGGATTCGGCGGCGAGGCTCCGGCAAAGGATATGGAAAAGCGCCGGGAGGATGAAAAGCGGCGCGCAGGCAATCAGGAGAGAGATAAGCGCTCTAAAAAAGACCATATTTATGAGGAAGATGAGGCGGCAAGGAACCGTCCCGGCAGATTTATCCGGCCTGAGAAGAAAAAGGAGGAAACCGTCGAGGAGGTGATCAAGGTTATCACCCTGCCGGAAACCATCACCATCAAGGAGCTGGCGGAAAAAATGAAGATTCAGCCCTCCGCCATCGTCAAGAAACTGTTCCTGGAGGGGAAGATTGTCACCGTCAATCAGGAAATCTCCTACGAGGACGCCGAGAATATCGCCATGGAATACGAGATTCTCTGCGAGAAGGAAGTCCGGGTGGACGTGATCGAGGAACTGTTGAAGGAGGACGAGGAAGACGACAGCGTCATGACCGAAAGACCGCCTGTCATTTGCGTGATGGGGCATGTGGATCACGGAAAAACGTCCCTGCTGGACGCGATCCGCAAGACCAACGTGACGGATAAGGAAGCGGGCGGCATCACACAGCACATCGGCGCCTATACGGTAAACGTGGGCGGGAGAATGATCACCTTCCTGGATACGCCCGGCCATGAGGCGTTTACCGCCATGCGTATGCGGGGCGCAAACTCAACGGATATCGCCATCCTGGTGGTGGCGGCGGACGACGGCGTGATGCCCCAGACCATCGAGGCCATCAACCATGCCAAAGCGGCGGGCATTGAAATTGTGGTGGCAGTGAATAAAATCGACAAGCCCTCCGCAAATGTGGACCGGGTGAAACAGGAATTGACGGAATATGAGCTGGTGGCTACCGACTGGGGCGGAAACACGGAGTTTGTCCCCGTATCCGCAAAATCCGGGGAGGGAATTGACAAGCTGCTGGAGACCATTCTGTTGACGGCGGATATTCTGGAATTGAAGGCGAACCCGAAACGCCAGGCGAGAGGCCTGGTGATCGAGGCGGAACTGGATAAGGGCAGAGGCCCTGTGGCCACCGTTCTGGTGCAGAAGGGCACCCTGCATGTGGGAGATTTTATCTCCGCGGGAGCCTGCCACGGCAAGGTGCGCGCCATGATCGACGACAAGGGCAGGAGGGTGAAGGAGGCAGGCCCCTCCATGCCGGTGGAAATCCTGGGCTTAAACGACGTACCCAGCGCAGGAGAGGTATTCCTGGCCCATGAAAACGACAAGACGGCGAAATCCTATGCGGATACGTATCTGGCCCAGAACAAGGAGCGGAAACTGGAGGAGACAAGATCCCGGATGTCCCTGGACGATCTGTTCTCTCAGATCAGGGAGGGCAGCCTGAAGGAGCTGAACCTGATCGTGAAGGCGGATGTGCAGGGCAGCGTGGAGGCTGTGAAACAGTCGCTGTTAAAGCTGTCCAATGAGGAGGTCGTGGTAAAATGTATTCACGGCGGCGTAGGCGCGATCAATGAGTCGGACGTTACTCTGGCCAGCGCATCCAACGCCATCATCATCGGATTTAACGTGAAGGTGGACGTTACCGCGAAGGCCACGGCGGAGCATGAAGGCGTGGATATCAGGCTGTACAGGGTGATTTATCAGGCCATCGAGGATATCGAGGCGGCCATGAAGGGAATGCTGGATCCCGTGTTTGAGGAAAAGGTTCTGGGCCACGCCCAGGTGCGCCAGATCTTCAGAGCTTCCCAGGTGGGCAATATCGCCGGCTCCTATGTGACGGACGGCGTCTTCCAGAAGGGATGCAAGATCCGGATCACCCGCGAAGGAGAGCAGATCTATGACGGCTCCCTGGCCTCTTTAAAGAGATTTAAGGACGATGTCAAGGAAGTGAAGGAAGGATTCGAGTGCGGCCTGGTGTTTGAGGGCTTTGACCAGATTCAGGAGATGGATGTGGTCGAGGCGTATACGATGGTGGAGGTTCCCAGATAGGGATCCCGGGCGGCCGGTTCCTTCCCATTCAAGGAAAACGGAACAGGTATAAAAAATGAGAAAGAACAGTGTTAAAAATACCCGGATCAACACGGAGGTGCAGCGGGTACTGGCGGAGATCATCCGGGGGGAAATCAAGGATCCCCGGATCAGCCCCTGGACAAGCGTTGTGGCCGTGGAAGTGGCGCCGGATTTAAAAAGCTGCAAGGCCTGGATCAGCGTTCTGGGGGACGAGGAAACAAGAAAAGCCACGCTGGAAGGCTTAAAAAGCGCCGAAGGGTATATCAGGAGACAGTTGGCGCGTACCGTCAATCTGAGGAACACTCCGCAGATCAGTTTTATCATGGATCAATCCATTGAATATGGCGTCAACATGTCCAAAAAGATCGACGAAGTCATGGCCCAGGATCTGGAGACGGCGGGCAACCGGCCGGAGACGGACGGAGAGGTAGATTTATGATACATTTGCTGGAAGAATGCAGGGACGCGAAACGGATCGGGATCAGCGGGCATATCCGGCCGGACGGAGACTGTGTGGGAGCCGTGCTGGCGCTGGGGGCATATCTGGAGAAATGTCTGCCCCAGGCCCAGGTGCTCATGTTTCTGGAACGGCCTCCGGTTGTTTTCCGGGGGCTTAAGGGATGGGAACGCATCATTACGGATTTTCCCAAGCAGCCGGCGTTCGACGTGTTTTTTGCCCTGGATACGGACGCGGAAAGGCTGGGGGCAGCGGAGCCGTATTTCCGCGAAGCGAAAAAAAAGATCAATATTGACCATCATTTGCGGGCGGAGGGCAGCGGGGATGTGAATGATATCGATCCTGGGGCGGGATCCACCTGTGAGCTGATTTATGATCTGATGGATGAGGAGAGGATGGACAGGGACATCGCCATGGCCCTCTACACCGGCATCATTCATGACACGGGGATCTTTCAGTACTCCTGCACCACCCCCGCCACCTTGCAAAAGGGGGCGAAACTGATCGGCTACGGGTTTGATTTTCCCAGGCTGATTCAGGAGACTTTTTATGAGAAAACCTATGTCCAGGCGCAGATCATGGGGCGGGCGCTGATGGAGAGCATCCGCTTTCTGGACGGACGCTGTATCGTCAGCGTGGTGGAAAAAAAGACCATGGATTTTTACGGCGCGTCTTCTGCCGATCTGGACGGCATTGTGAACCAGTTAAGGAATATCAAGGGCGTTTCCTGCGCCGTTTTTCTGCATCAGACGGGGGTGCTGGAATACAAGGCCAGTCTGCGCTCCGACGAAAAGGTGAACGTGGCTCAGATCGCCGCCTTTTTTGGCGGCGGAGGTCACGCGAGAGCGGCGGGCTGCACCATGCGCGGCACCTTCCACGACTGCATCAACAATCTGTCGCTGCATATTGAAAGGCAGTTAAACGCCGCCCAGGGGCCGTCGGACGGCCCAGGGAGAAACGGATGATCAACGGAATCGTCATTATCGATAAGGAGCCCGGCTACACCTCCCATGACGTGGTGGCAAAGCTCAGAGGCATTCTGGGTCAGAAAAAAATCGGTCACACGGGGACGCTGGACCCGGCGGCCACAGGCGTACTGCCGGTGTGCCTGGGAAACGCCACCGGGGTCTGCGGCATGCTCACGGATTGCGACAAAGAATATGAAGCGGAGCTTTTGCTGGGGGTGGAGACGGACACCCAGGATACCACCGGTAAAGTGCTGGATCGCAGGCAGGTCTGCGTATCGGAGGAAACGGTACGGGAAACCTGCGCGGGCTTTGTGGGAGAGTATGATCAGATCCCGCCCATGTATTCGGCGTTAAAGGTAAACGGGAAGAAACTGTACGAGCTGGCCCGCCAGGGGAAGGAAGTGGAAAGAACACCCAGGCGGGTGAGAATCCACAGCCTGATCATCGAAACATGCAGGCTGCCGGTGGTGAAAATGCGGGTGGTTTGTTCCAGGGGCACCTACATCCGGACGCTGTGTTTTGACATTGGGAGGAAACTTGGCTGCGGCGGGACGATGTCGTCGCTTCGGCGCACGGCGGTGGGAAAGTTTACCGTAGAGGACGCCCTGCGGCTGGATCAGGTGAAACAGCTTTGGGAGGAGGGGGCGCTTTACCGGGTTCTGCGGCCCGTGGACAGCGTGTTTGAGGATTGTCCCTCCCTGCGGGTCAGAGAGGAATTTGGCATTCTTCTGGAAAACGGCAATCCCATCGCGCCGGAACAGACCGTGCAGCAGGACCGTCCGGAACCCGGCAGACAGGTGCGGTTGTACCGGGCGGACGGAAGTTTCGCGGGGATCTATGCTTACCGGGCGGACAGGGGGAAATATATGCCTGTCAAAATGTTCTTAAGCAGATAAGACCGTTTCAGGCGGCGAAGGAATGCCGAGTCTGCCGGGCGGCGCCCGGCTGCGGAAAGAGTGATACAGGTGGAGATTATTGCTGGAACGTCTGATTTTTATCTGGAAAAGGAAACGGCAGCCGCCATCGGCAAATTCGACGGGGTTCATATCGGCCACAGAAGGCTTCTGGACGAGATACTGGCCCGCCGGGAGGATGGTTTGGCTGCCTGTGTGTTTACCTTTGATCCTTCCCCCGGGGAGCTGTTTGGGGGAACGGACGGGAAAGAGCTGACCACCCGGGAGGAAAAAAGGCTGCTGTTTGAGAGAATGGGAGTGGATATTCTGGTGGAATTTCCTCTGACCATGGAGACGGCGGCCATGGAGCCGGAGCGGTTTGTGAGTCAGATCCTGGCGGAGAGGATGCAGATCCGTTACCTGGCCGCCGGCGCGGACATTTCCTTTGGCAGCCGGGGAAGGGGAGACGCGGCTCTCCTTCAGCGGATGGGAAAGGAGCTTGGCTTTTCCGTGCGGATCATCGACAAAGTCTGCGTGGACGGCAGGCCGGTCAGCTCCACCCGCGTCAGGGAACAGGTGGAAGCGGGGAAGATGGAATCCGCCGCAGAGCTGTTGGGAACGCCCTACATGATTTCCGGCAGGGTGGTCCAGGGAAGCAGGCTGGGAAGAACTTTGGGGTTTCCAACGATCAATCTGCTTCCGGACAAAAAGAAACTGCTGCCTCCCAGGGGCGTCTATTTTTCCCAGGTGCGCTGCCGGGACGGCATGCACAGAGGGATCAGCAACATCGGATACAAACCCACGGTTTCCTCCCGGCAGATTTTGGGAGTGGAATCCTATCTCTACGATTTCCACAGGGAGATTTACGGGGAATCCGTGGAGGTGTACCTGACAGAGTTTCGCCGCCCGGAGCGGCAGTTTGAAACGCTGGAAGCGCTGAAAGCCCAGTTACAGGAGGATATCGCGGCGGGAGAACCACAGAAACGGTTATAATTTGTTTCCGAAAGATTGACAAAAATCCCTTTTCTATGTATAATTCGAGGTGGAATGTAACAAAATTGTAATAAATTTGTAACTAACGGAGGGAGCTGCCCGCGGGCAGCCGAAGGATCGGACAGAGGGATTGATACAGATGAAATACGGGATAAACAAGGCCGCGGCCGTTCTGGTTGCGGGAATGATGCTGGGACTGGCGTGGGAGCCTATGGAGGCGTCCGCCTCCCCGGACGGCATCCTGCAGACGGGCGGCGTGGCTGTACTGATGGAGACAAACCGCACCGCGGAGGAATATATACAGGCGGCGGAGGAAGCAAAGGGAGCGGCCTGGGGATATACCAATCTTGGCATTGCCAATGTGACAAGCGGCAATTTAAACGTGCGCGCAGTCGCCTCCACGGAGGGTAAGCTGGTGGGTAAAATGCCGAAGGATTCCGCCTGCGAGGTGCTGGAGGTCACCCAGGACGGATGGGCGCACATTCAGTCCGGCGAGGTGGACGGATACGTCAGTATGGAGTATCTGCTGACCGGCCCGGACGCGGTGCTGAAAGCGGAGGAACTGGTGAAAACCGTTGCCATCTCCCAGGGGGACGGGTTGAACGTGCGGGACGGGGCGAGCCTTGACAGCGCGGTGCTGACGCAGATTCCCAAGGGCGAGGAACTGGAATATGTGGCAACCGACGGCGAATGGGTGAAGGTGCTGATTGACGATGAAGAAGCCTATATTTCCGCCGAGTATGTGGTGGTGGAGGAAAAGCTGGATACGGCCATTACCATGACGGAGCTTTTGTACGGCCAGGGGGTTTCCGACGTGAGAGTGGAGCTGGTGGAGTACGCAAAGCAGTTTCTCGGCAATCCTTATGTATACGGCGGCAGCAGCCTGACCAAAGGTACGGACTGCTCCGGATTTACCATGTCGGTGTTTAAGAAGTTCGGCGTCAAGCTGAGCCACCACGCTGCGGATCAGGCCAGAGAAGGGACAAAGATCAGCGCGTCGGAGCTGCTGCCGGGGGATCTGGTGTTTTATTCCGACAGCAAGGGAAACATCAATCATGTGGCCCTTTATATCGGCGGCGGCCGGGTGATCCATGCCAGCAGCCCCAAAACCGGTATCAAAATCAGCAAGTATAATTACCGGACGCCCGTCAGGTATGTGAGAATCCTGAAAGATTGACCTATTTCTCCGGCAAAACCAGTTTTTTCTTCGGACAAAAACAGTTTTGCATTATGGGTTTACATTTGAGACGGAATGTGGTAACATGTTTTCGTGTGATTCAGCCGACGCTCAGATCTGGGACACTCCGACCCGATCCTGGTGTCAGGCGGTTTTCAGAACAGGAGGAAGAAAAATGATTTCTAAGGAAAAGAAAACGGCAATTATGAACGAGTATGCCAGAAAGCCCGGCGATACCGGTTCGCCGGAGGTGCAGATCGCGGTGCTGACCGCGAGGATCCAGGAGCTTACCGATCATCTGAAGGAGAATCCCAAGGATCATCATTCCCGCCGGGGCATGCTGAAAATGGTAGGACAGAGACGTGGTCTGCTGGAGTACCTGAAGAAAAAGGATATTGAGAGATATCGTACCCTGATTGACAAGCTTGGACTGAGAAAATAACCGGCAAATAAAGCGGAGACAGCCGTTTTTGCGGCTTCTCCGCTTGTTGTGTTTCTAAAACAGCGCACAAAACCGCCTTTGCCGGGACAGCCGGTATGCGGCGGTACGGAACAGAAGAAAACCCCGAGACCGCTGAAAAGCGCATGTGGAAACCCGGTGACGGGCCGGGACGCCCACATGGATTTTTCAGTAGTTTCGGAATCTTCTGTTCCATAAGCAAATCAATGTGCCGCGTCACAATGCGGCGGAATGGAGGAAATTATGTACCAGACCTATGAGATGGAACTGGCCGGCCGTACTCTGCGCGTGGATATCAACCGCGTGGGAAAGCAGGCCAACGGCTGCGCGTTCATGCGCTATGGGGACACGGTGGTGATGTCCACGGCCACCGCATCGGACAAGCCCAGGGAGGGGATCGACTTTTTCCCCTTGAGCGTGGAATTTGAGGAAAAGCTTTACGCCGTGGGAAAGATTCCCGGCGGATTCAATAAGAGGGAGGGGAAAGCCAGCGAGAATGCGGTGTTGACCAGCCGCGTCATCGACAGGCCCATGCGTCCCCTGTTCCCCAAGGATTACAGAAACGACGTGACCCTGAACAATCTGGTCATGAGCGTGGATCCCGCCTGCCGTCCCGAACTGGTGGCAATGCTGGGCTCCGCCATCGCCACCTGCATTTCCGATATCCCTTTTGACGGCCCCTGCGCCATGACCCAGGTGGGAATGATCGATGGGGAATTTGTGATCAATCCCTCTCAGGAGCAGTGGAAGAAGGGCGATCTGAACCTGACCGTCGCCTCCACCCGGGAAAAGGTGATTATGATCGAGGCCGGCGCCAACGAGGTGCCGGAGGCCAAGATGATTGAAGCCATTTATAAGGCCCACGAAATCAATCAGACCATCATCGCGTTCATCGACAAAATCGTTTCGGAGGTGGGAAAGAAAAAGCATGAGTATACCAGTTGCGCCATCCCTGCGGAAATGTTTGACGAGATGAAGAAAATCGTCACTCCCCAGGAGATGGAGACTGCCGTATTTACCGATGAAAAACAGGTGAGGGAGGAAAATATCCGCCTGATTACCGAAAAGCTGCAGGAGGCCTTCGGGGAGAAGGAGGACTGGCTTGCGGTGCTGGACGAGGCGGTGTATCAGTATGAAAAAAAGACCGTCCGCAAGATGATCTTAAAGGATCACAAGCGTCCCGACGGCCGCCAGATCACACAGATCCGCCCTCTGGCAGCGGAAGTGGACATTATACCCCGGGTGCATGGTTCCGCCATGTTCACCCGCGGACAGACCCAGATCTGCAACGTCTGCACGTTGGCTCCCCTGTCCGAGCAGCAGAAGATTGACGGCCTTGACGAGAACGAAGTGAGCAAGAGGTACATGCACCATTACAATTTCCCCTCTTACTCCGTAGGAGAGACAAAGCCCTCCAGGGGGCCCGGACGGCGTGAAATCGGCCACGGAGCCCTGGCGGAAAGGGCGCTGATCCCGGTGCTTCCCAGCGAGGAGGAATTCCCCTACGCGATCCGCACCGTGTCCGAGACGTTTGAGTCCAACGGTTCCACCTCCATGGCGTCCACCTGCGCATCCTGCATGTCGCTGATGGCGGCGGGCGTACCCATCAAAAAAATGGTGGCGGGTATTTCCTGCGGCCTTGTGACCGGGGATACGGACGACGATTTCGTCCTGCTCACCGACATCCAGGGGCTGGAGGACTTCTTTGGAGATATGGACTTTAAGGTGACCGGCACTACCGAGGGCATCACCGCCATTCAGATGGATATCAAGATTCACGGCCTGACCAGACCCATTGTGGAAGGCGCCATCGCCCGCTGCAGAGAGGCAAGGCTGTTTATCATGGAGAACTGCATGAAACCCGCCATTGCCGCTCCCAGACCGGAAGTCAATCAGTACGCGCCCAAGATCATTTCCATCCAGATCGATCCTGAGAAGATCGGCGACGTGGTGGGACAGAGAGGCAAGACCATCAACGAGATCATTGCCCGCACCGGCGTAAAGATCGATATTACGGACGACGGAAACGTTTCCATCTGCGGTACCGACAAGGAGATGATGAAGAAGGCGGAGGAGATGATCCGGATCATCGTCACCGACTTCGAGGCCGGCCAGATCTTCAAGGGCAAGGTGGTCAGCATCAAGGAGTTCGGCGCGTTCATCGAGTTTGCTCCCGGCAAGGAGGGCATGGTTCATATTTCCAAGATTGCCAGAGAGAGGATCAACAGGGTGGAGGATGTGCTCACTCTGGGAGATGTGGTAACCGTGGTCTGCCTGGGGAAAGACAAGATGGGAAGAATCAGTTTTTCCATGAAGGATGTGGCGCAGGACGTAAAGCGTTAATATACCCACGGGAAAAGACATCAGGGGGGATCGGGTTTGGACGGTTTCCCCTGTTTTTGTAACTGGCAAGATTCATTTTGGGAGGTTGCGAGATGTTATCAAAGGAATTGCTGAAGGAGGCGCTGGGAAAGGCGCTGTCTACGGGAGCGGATTATGCGGAGGTGTTTGCCGAGCATACTCTGAACAAGTACATCAGGATGGTGTCGGAGAAGGTGGACGCCATCGGAGACACAGTGATCTCGGGAGTAGGGATCCGTATTTTTAAGGGGACAAGGAGCATATCGGGCTCCGTGTCATCTCTGGAACCGGAGGCCGTACTTCAGTGCGCCGCCAGGGTGGCCCAGGCGTTGACGGACGCCGCGGCCGTGCAGCAGGTTGTGCTGCGGGAAAGAATTTTCGGGGATGTACATCCTGTGAAAATTGTGCCGTCCGACGTAGAGAACAAGGATAAGATCGACTATCTCAGGCAGATCTGTATTGCCTCCGGGGCTTACAGCCAGGAAATTTCACAGACAACGGGAAGATTTCTGGAGGCGGATCACCAAATCCTGATCGCCACCAGCGAGGGGCTTTTGACACAGGACAGGCAGATCCGCACCAGACTGAGCGTGGAGGCCATCGCCAGCACGGGCGTGGAGAACCAGACGGGAACCACGGCGCCCGGCGCCAGGAAAGGGGTGGAGCTGCTGGAGGATTATGATCCGAAGGAGCTGGGAAGAAAAGCGGCGGCTCAGGCTGTGACCATGCTTCACGCCGGCTATATTGAGGCAGGGGTGATGCCTGTGGCGATTGAAAACGGGTTTGGCGGCGTGATTTTCCATGAGGCCTGCGGCCATTCGCTGGAAGCGTCCGCGGTGGCCCTGGGACAGTCGCAGTTTGTGGGGAAACTGGGACAACAGATCGCGAATCCCAAGGTGACGGCGATAGACGACGGAACCATCCCCAACGGCTGGGGCTCCATCAACATCGACGATGAGGGAACGCCCTCCCGGAAAAATGTTTTGATTGAAAACGGCATTCTGAAAACCTATATGGTGGATAAGCTGAACGGCCGCAGGCTGGGCATGGAGTCCACCGGCAGCAGCAGACGCCAGAGTTATCAGTATGAGCCCACCTCCCGGATGACCAACACCTATATCGCCGCGGGAGAGGATCGGGATGAGGACATTATCGCCTCCATCGAAAACGGCCTGTACGCCAAGGCGATGGGCGGCGGCTCCGTCAATCCTGTGACCGGCGAATTTAACTTTGCCGTGGAGGAAGGGTATCTGATCCGGAACGGAAAGATCTGCGAGCCGGTGAGGGGCGCGAGCCTTGTGGGAAAGGGTTCCGAGATTATACAGAAGATCGATATGGTGGGCCGGCATGTTGCCAGAGGGCAGGGGATGTGCGGCGCTTCCTCCGGCAGTATCCCTACGGATGTGGGCCAGCCGCTGATCAGGGTGTCTTCCATCACGGTAGGCGGACGGTAAGAGATCGGAACACGGGAATAGGAAGGAAACAGCTTGCCGTTTGACGGCGAAAGAGAGGTTGAAATGACATATCAGGAATTTAAGGAGGCTGTGATCAGGGCGGCCGGTGACCGCGGCGTCACGGAATATGAACTGTATTATACGGAAAGCGGCTCCACGGTTGTGGAGATTTTTCAGGAGGAAGTGAAGGGATACAGCACCGACAGCGCAAAGGGGATCTGTTTCCGCTGCGTGGTTCAGGGGCATGCCGGGTATGCCGCCACGGAGAATTTTACCGGGGAGGAAGCGGTATCACTGGTGGAGAGAGCCCGGGCAAACGCGCTCTCCATGGAAGGGAACGAGGAAGCCTACCTTTACGGAACCGGGGATCATTATGAAAAGCTGGCTGTCTGCCAGGAGGAACAGCCCTCGGGAACAAAGCTTACGGAAACGGCGCTGGCTTTGCAGAAAAAGCTTTACCAGGCGGACAGCCGTGTGGCGGACGGAACGCAGTCCTATCTTGCGGCGGGAGAGGAAAGATACGATATCTATAATTCCAACGGCCTGGATCTGGAAGATAAGATTACCTTTACCCAATGTGTGGCGGTTCCCCTTGTGAGGGACGGGGACGAAATGTATAATGGCATGGAAGACTGGATGGGAAGTTTCCGGGAATTGAACCTGGATCACATTGCGTCCGAGGCGGTGGAGGATGCCGTGTCTACCATTGGAGCCCAGGGCGTCGAGAGCGGGAAATATTCGGTGGTGTTCTCCGGCAGGGCCATGGCCCAGCTTTTAAGGACCTTTTCGGATGTGTTTTCCGCCGAGGAAGTCCAGAAGGGGAGATCTCTCTTAAAGGACAGGGAGGGAGAAATGATTGCCTCCGACTGCATTACGCTGGTGGACGATCCCAGGTATCAGGGCAGCGCGGTACAGCGGACGTTTGACGGTGAGGGTGTTGCCGCCTATCAAAAAAATGTGGTGGAAAAAGGGGTGCTGAAGACGCTTTTGCACAATTTGTCCACCGCCGGCAAGGCCGGAGTGAAATCTACGGGCAATGCAAGCCGCCCGTCATATTCCTCCGTGGTGAGCGTCAGCCCTTTTACGTTTTATATCCATCCCGGCGAGGCCACAAAGGAGGAGCTTTTCAGCAAAGCGGGAAACGGCATTTATGTGACCAATCTGGAGGGGCTGCATGCGGGCGCGAATCCCGTTACCGGAGATTTTTCGCTGGCCGCGAGCGGATTTTTACTGGAAAACGGCAGGAAGACAAAGCCGGTGAAGGGATTCACTGTGGCGGATAATTTCTTTACGCTGCTGCAAAAGATCACCGACGTGGATGGGGAACTGAAAATGCTGAACGGAAGTTTTGGCTCTCCCTCCGTGTTGGCCGGGGATATTACCGTGGGGGGAAAATAAAAACGGTTCCCCAGGTGGAAACCGGAGAGGAGAAGGGGTATGAAAGCATTACTCATCGGGGGAACGGGAACGATCAGCATGGCTGTCACAAGGCTTTTAGCACAGTCGGGCTGGGAGGTGTATCTGGTCAACCGGGGAAATCGAAACAACGGTCTTCCCGGCCATGTGAATGTGATTCCGGGAGATATCAATGACGAGAAGGCCATGGAGGAAAAGCTGAAGGGGATGACCTTCGATACGGTGTGCGAATTCATCGGTTTTGTCCCTTCCCAGGTGGAACGGGATGTTCGGATTTTTCAGGGAAAAACCAGACAGTACATGTATATCAGTTCCGCCTCCGCGTACCAGAAACCTCCCGCCGACTATCGGATCACGGAGAGTACCCCTCTCGCTAACCCTTACTGGGAGTACTCCCGCAATAAGATTGCCTGTGAGGAATTCCTCATGAAAAAATATCGCGAGGAAGGGTTTCCGGTTACTGTGATACGGCCAAGCCACACCTACGATGAGAGAAACGTACCTCTGGGCGTTCACGGGGACGGTGGAAGCTGGCAGGTGGTGAAACGGATGCTGGAAGGCAAACCGGTTATCATCCACGGAGACGGCACCAGCGTTTGGACCATGACTCACAACCGTGATTTTGCGAAGGGGTTTGTGGGGCTGATGGGGAATGTGCATGCCATCGGCGAAACCTACCAGATTACTTCCGATGAAAGCCTGACCTGGAATCAGATTTATCAGACCATAGCCGACTGTCTGGGGGTCGCTTTCCGGCCCTATTATGTGCCGTCCGATTTTTTGGCTGCGGTGGGAAACTATGATTTTACGGGGAGCCTGATCGGAGATAAGGCGAACGCGGTGGTGTTTGACAACTCCAAGTTAAAAAGGGCGGTTCCCGGTTTTTGCGCCACGGTGAGATTCGATCAGGGAGTCCGGGAGACGCTGGACTATGTGCTGAGCCATCCGGAGTGCCAGACGGAGGACAGGGAGTTTGACCTTTGGTGCGACAGAGTCATTGACGCCCTGGAAAAAGCGAAAAAGGAGATCCTGGAAAATGGTTGACGTAAAGGGAAGATGGGCCCTGATTACAGGCACCGCCAGAGGCATCGGAGCGCTTTCCGCGGTTTTTATGGCCGGTCAGGGCTGTAATTTGATTCTGCACGGCAGGACAAAGCAGCATTGTGAAAAGACGCTGAAGGAAGTGACCGCCCTGGGCGTACAGGCTTATTGCGTGGAGGCGGAATTTACGGATCCGGAAAGCGTCAAACGGATGCTGGGACAGATCGACGAAAAGGGAACCCAGGTGGATTTTGTCCTGAATAACGCGGGGATGCAGGTGGCGTACTGAACGAATTATTTTGAAACGCCGGTTTCCGACTATATGGACAGCTTTTCCATTAATACCGTGGCTCCGGCGCTGATCTGCTATCATTTCCTGCCCAAGATGATAGAGAGGGGCTTTGGCCGGATTTTAAACACCACAAGCGGTATCCGGCTGGAACCGCAGCAGGCGGGCTATTCCGCCAGCAAGGCGGCGCTGGACAAGATCACCATTGACTTGGGCTCCACGGTGAACGGAACCGATGTGATGATTAACCTGACGGATCCTGGCTGGTGCAGAACGGATCTGGGAGGCCCCAACGCTCCCAATGCGCCGGAGAGCGCAATTCCGGGGATTGTGGTAGGCGTTTTTGTTGATGACAAGAAATCCGGAAGGTATCTGAACGCGCCTTTCTTTGCCGGGCTTTCCCTGGAGGAAGCGGTTCAAAAGGCGGAGAGGGAGTTCCCCAGTCCTTACTGACCGAAAAACTGTCGATAATATATTTTTTATTTTAAAGGTACTTTTTCAGATTAGGGCTGGTAATGTGGCCCGGAATGTGATATACTGTCTTAGTAAGTGATGCGGCGGTAACAGACGCCGTCTCGTGCAGATATGGTTCATTGGTAGAACGCCAGCTTCCCAAGCTGGAAAGGCGGGTTCGATTCCCGTTATCTGCTTTTTGTCCGTTGCATGTATAAAATTTACTTCAACGGATATCCTGTATGGTGGAGACAATTATCAGGAATAATCCTCGATAGCTCAATGGTAGAGCACTCGGCTGTTAACCGAGTTGTTGTAGGTTCGAGCCCTACTCGGGGAGCTCAATCTGCCGCAGGAGCGGCAGCTAAAAAGCCCGTAAACATCAGGCTTAATAGTGATAAGGAACTAATCACGGCAGTGGACGATATGACCTAACGGTTGTATCGTCTTTTTGCATTGTTGAGATATCTTGTAGTATTACTTCATCCTGTAGCTTGTCAGAAAGTAGTGTTTTGTTTTTTCCGAGGTAGGCTTTTAGCCGATGATGGCCTGGTCTGTCAAAGTGGGCAGATCAACTTCTCCTAAGAAATTAAAGATGATCTTAATCCGCTGGGTGCGTTTGCCGTTTGATTTGTCCGGGGCATATACGATGATTTTCTTGATAAGTTCGTTTACAATCGTCGTGGTCAGATCCGGAATCTCAACATATTTCTTTACAAGAGCTAGGAATTGATCCAGATTATCGTCCATTTCCTCCCGCGTCTCAATCCAATCTTCCAGACCGATGATTGTATTGTTCAGTTCTTCCTGTTCTGCCTCATAATTCTCTGACATTTTCTGATACCGCTCCCTGCTGAGCGTATCAAGCACCATATCTTCGTATAGCCGTGATATCAATACATCGATATCTGCCAGTTGTTTCTTTGTTTGGGAAAGTTTCTGTCTGTCGCTGCGGACAGAGTTTTCATAGTCTGTTCTCTGACATTGAAGCCATTCTTCCTGAAAGCTTTCCACATCAGAGCGGATATAGGCAGTCACGGTACGAATGTGTTCCAGTACGACTTTCCGCAGGACATCCTCCCGGATATAATGGGCGGTACAGGTTCCTCTGCCGCTTTTATACTTGGAGCAGATGCAGCGATCCTGGCGGCTGTCGGTGTTTTTGCTGGTGGCAAAATGGAGCCTGCTGCCGCAGTCGGCGCAGTATACAAGCCCGGAGAACATTCCCTGCCGTTCTGCTTTTGCCGGCCTCCGCCTGCATTGCCGGAGTTCCTGTGCCCTGTCCCATTGTTCTTTTGAAATGATGGCTTCCTGTGTGTCCGGCAGGATAAACATATCCTCAGCGGCATTGGGAATGCGTTTTTTGAGTTTGTAGGATTTGGAGTGTGTCTTAAAATTACAGACGCATCCGGTGTACTCCATGCGCTCCAGAATCGCTGCCACTGACTGCTCTGCCCAGTGATGGGGACGTTCCGGCATCGGTTTTCCCCGCTGCCAGCTGTATAATGCCTTGGTGGTCAGAACCTTGTCCCGCTCCAAAATCCGGGCAATCTGGCTGGGGCCTTTTCCGGCAATCGTCAGGTCGAAGATGCGCCGGACGACAGGCGCGGCCTCCGGGTCGATTATCCAATGGTTCCTGTCCTTCGGATCGAAACAGTAGCCGTAGGGAGGCTTCCCCATATGTTTTCCGCTGATGCCTCTGGCGTGTAAGACCGCACGAACTTTTTTGCTGGTATCCTTGGCATAGAAGTCATTGAACAGGTTGCGGAATGGGGTGAAATCGTTGTCGCCTCTGGCGCTGTCCACACCATTATTTACGGCAATAAAGCGGACATCACGGCTTGGAAAGATAAGTTCCATATAATGTCCTACCTGCAGGTAGTCTCTGCCGAACCTACTCATATCCTTGACAATAAATGTTTCCACAAGTCCCTGATCCACAAGGGCAAGTGCCTCCTGTATGCCGGGGCGGTCAAAAGCTGACGTTAGATAACGATACTTTTGAAAACACTGGAAAATCAAGGTTTTTCGAGCGACGGACAAGCCGGG
>CANRIP010000040.1 GCA_947630715.1 uncultured Acetatifactor sp. | reverse complement strand
ATCAAGGCAGAATAAGATGAACTATATGCCATGAGGCAGGCATATATGTTTCACACAAACTGATGATGCCTCTATTTTTGTGGATCATTTATATGGTGTATCGTCGGCTGAAAGAACGAAAACTATTGGCAACAGGAATTACATTCTTGCTTGCAATCCCATTTACCCTTTTGATAAACATTACATTGTCAAAAATGATTGGAGAGCCTGTAATTGATTTTTGGGATATCTTATCTGTGTTTATTTTGTTTATTATAGCAGTTGATTTCCTCCTTATAGATTATGCAAGGAAAAAAGGGTATGTAAGATAAATTTACAATTCGGAAGTTAAGCGGGGGAGGAAGCAATTTGATGAACAAGGGGGGCGGAATTCGGGTCACTGAGAAAATCGTTTCTTGGGGTAGATTCTTTCATATCTGAATGGTATAATGTTGGATGTCGAGTGGGGGACTGTTCGACAATCGGAATTTGTCTGAGAAGAAACAATGATAGGAGGATTGGGTTATATGAAACGAGCGATCATTGGTGCTTTTGGGAATGATAGTGATGGCTGTGGAGTTTTTTAAGAAGGATACATAACTTGCAATCGAGATTTATGAGGATCCTATGGATAAAAGATTAAATTCTAATCACTTAAAAATAATAGCAATCATTGCTATGACGATAGACCATGTTGCGGATTTATTTTATCCTGCCTTCCCGGCACAACCTTTACCAATTGCATTACATATTTTGGGAAGGTTGACGGCTCCGATCATGTGGTTTTTGTTGCGGAGGGATATTACTATACGCATAATGTGAAAAAATATTTGCTTAGATTAGGCATATTTGCTGTTATCTCGCATTTTGCTTATTGTTTTGCTTTTGGAAATAGTTTTATTCCATTTCAAACAGGTATATTGAATCAAACAAGTGTAATGTATCCTCTATTTATCGCAGTATTTGTATTATGGTTACAGGATACCAAATTAAAGCATGAAGGGTTAAAGAATATTCTCATTTTTCTTTTGATATGGAGCGCTTTTCCCGCAGATTGGAGCTGTATTGCCGTATTGGCCATCATAGGTATTTATAAAAATCGGGGCGACTTAAAAAAACAGACATTAAGTATGATGGTTTGGGTTTTGCTGTATGCAATCGTGTCTTTTTTCTTTGTAAACAAGGTATATGGTTTCATTGAAATGTTTGTGATATTAGTGTATCCGTTGATGAAACAATATAATGGCCAGCGTGGAAAAGTGGCATGGTTAAAATGGTTTTTCTATCTTTACTATCCTGCACATCTTATCATAATTGGTATTTTACGAGTGATGATGTATGGGAATGTTAGCATATTGTTTTAAATCACTTTCAATGGAACAAAATCGCTGCGTCACAGCCTTGGCAGGCCATCGCGCAGCGATTTTGTTTCATCGAGATTTTAGGAGGTGTGCGTCAGATGGATGCGGAAAGAATGTGGAAACAATTTGGTGTTGACGGGAAATATGAGACATGGAGTTTTGGGACGGATGCCGACAGGTTGGCAGAACTTGTATTCACCGGAAGAAAGACGGCTACTTCGTCCGCTTATCCTGTTTACAATGTTGAAAATGAACCGCTCCCCAAGATCGGAGAATACAGTATTGTATTAGATTCCTATGATAATGCGGTATGTATTGTCAGAACCACGAAAGTTTATGTGATCCCGTTTGATGAAGTGTCATCGGATCACGCATATCGGGAGGGCGAAGGAGATCGGTCTCTTGAGTCCTGGAAAACAGTTCACCGGGCTTTTTTTATCAAGGAGATGAACGCTATCGGCGAGAAGTTCGATGAGAAAATGAAAGTGGTCTGTGAAGAATTTGAAAAGGTTTTTCCTTAGAAACAAATTCCCGTTTGCCGCACGAACAGTATTTACAATCACAACTGCCGCCACTCCTGGCAAATGGATGCCAACCCCATGATACACCCAAGCTACACAGCGGCAAGTCCGTTGCAAAAATGAGGAAACTCCAACATTGTGGCTATTGCGGAACCGGCAATTTCAGTGTATAATCGGTAAAGAAAAAAGCAATGCCTGTGCAGAATAATCTCCCGCAGGAATGGAAAGGTATGGTGGATGATGAGTAAAAAACCGGTAGTTTTGATGATTCTGGACGGCTACGGCCTGAATGAAAAAAAAGAAGGCAACGCCGTGGCGCTGGCGGACACGCCTGTAATGGACAGGCTCATGAAGGAATGTCCGTTTGTGCGCGGTAACGCCAGCGGCATGGCGGTAGGACTGCCCGAGGGACAGATGGGTAACTCCGAGGTGGGCCACCTGAATATGGGCGCGGGCCGCATTGTTTATCAGGAACTGACAAGGATCACGAAGGAGATTCAGGACGGTACCTTCTTTGAAAATCCCGCGCTGCTGGCGGCCGTGGAAAACTGCAAAAAGAAGGACAGCGCCCTGCATCTGATGGGCCTGCTCTCCGATGGCGGCGTACACAGCCACAATACACACCTGTATGGACTCTTGGAGCTTGCTAAGAGAAACGGGCTGAAAAAGGTGTATGTTCACTGTTTCCTGGACGGACGGGACACGCCTCCCACCAGCGGCAAAGACTATGCCGCCGCTCTGAAGGAGGAAATGGAACGAATCGGCGTGGGACAGATCGCCTCTGTGATGGGCCGTTATTATGCCATGGACCGGGATAACAATTACGACCGGGTCAAGCTGGCGTACGATGCCATGACGAAAGGGGAGGGCCTTACCGCGGAGTGCGGCGTCTGCGGCATCCAGCAGTCCTATGACAAAGGGGAGACGGATGAATTTGTCAAACCCACCCTGGTGATGGAAAATGGAAAACCTGTGGCCACAGTTTCAGACGGCGATTCCATCATTTTCTTTAACTTCCGCCCCGACCGGGCCCGGGAAATTACCAGAGCCTTCTGTGACGATGATTTCAAGGGATTTGACAGGGGATCCAGGCTGGACGTTACCTATGTATGCTTTTCCGACTACGATCCCACGATTCCCAACAAGCTGGTGGCGTTCCAGAAGATCGCGGTGACCAACACCTTCGGAGAATGGCTGGCGGCCAACCATATGAAACAGGCCCGCATTGCGGAGACGGAGAAATACGCCCATGTGACCTTCTTCTTTAACGGTGGGGTAGAGACGCCGAATCCGGGGGAAGACAGAGTGCTGGTCAATTCGCCCAAGGATGTGGCAACCTACGATCTGAAACCCCAGATGAGCGCTTACGAAGTCTGTGACAGACTCTGCGAGGCGATCCGTTCCGGCAACTATGACGTGATCATTATTAACTTCGCCAATCCGGACATGGTGGGACATACCGGCGTTTTGCAGGCCGCCGTAAAGGCCGTTGAGACAGTGGACGAATGCGTGGGCAGGGCTGTGGACGCGATCCGGGAAGTGGACGGGGTCATGTTCATCTGCGCGGATCACGGCAACGCCGAACAGCTTGTGGATTATGAAACCGGAGAACCGTTCACCGCTCATACCACCAACCAGGTGCCCTTCCTTCTGGTCAACTATGACAAGGAATATACGCTGCGGGACGGCGGATGCCTGGCGGACATTGTGCCTACCCTGATTCAGATCATGGGAATGCAGCAGCCCCAGGAAATGACGGGAAAATCTCTGCTGGTTCACATTTGACCGGAGGCCTTCATGCGGCCCTCGGCGTCTCCTCCCGGAGAAATACCTGTAATTTTTTCTCCAGCAGGCTGATGACAGGGCCCAGGAAGAAGGCCACGGCGAGGGTCACGATCCCGGCTTTTGCGCCCAGAAGAACGCCCCCCAGCATAAAGGCGATGTCCCATCTCATGCGGATTACCTTAAAGGGAATTTTGGGGAAATGGGCGGACAGGATGAACGGCAGAGCATCATACGGGGAAGACCCCAGGCCGGCGCACATATAGGTGGCGGCGCCCAGGATGAATACGATCAGCGTAGGCAGGAGAAATCCCCATTGTACCGTCCGGCTTAAGAAAAACCCTTCCGGCAGGATTTTACCGCAGACCCAGGTAAAGAAGTCGGAGATATAACCCAGAAACACCATATTTCCAATGGTGCCAAACCCAATGTAGCTGATATCAAACCGGATGACAAACACAAAGGTGACAAGATGGCACAAAAGCTGGCAGGTGCCGAAACTGAAGGGGACATGGGCCTCCACCCCCTGGGTCAGCAGCGAGCAGGGATCCGTCCCCAGATTCAACTGCCGCAGGAGGCAGAGCCCAAACCCCTGTAAAGTGACGCCGATGATCATCATTATCATTCTTGTGCCGAACTTTGGCGGTCTTGCAAACCATTTTTTCTTTTCCTGTGCCATGCTGACCTCTTTTCCGCGAATACGCTTTTTGTCCTCTTACATATATAGCATTTTGCCGGCCTGTTTTCAAGAGGTTTGGGACATTGACATTTCCGGACACGGATTTTATACTGGAGAGGACGGAAACAGAGGGCGGATCGCCCGAAGGACAGAAGGACAGATGTGATGATGACGCTGAAGGAACTGGAGATCGGGAAAAGTGCAAAAATTGTGACCGTGGGCGGCGAGGGAGCGCTCAGACAGCATTTCTTGGACATGGGCGTGATTCCGGGCGCGGAAGTGAAACTGGAAAAGTACGCTCCCATGGGAGATCCCATGGAGCTGAGGCTTCAGGGATACGAGCTGACGCTGCGCCTTGCGGACGCACAGAAAATCGGGATAGAGCCTCTGGTCGGGCCCGGGCGGGAAACAGACGCCTCCCGCCGGGAACAAAGAGGGGAGAAGGAGAGGAAGGTTTCCGGCGAGACGTCCCAAAGGCAGGGCCGGGATGGAGACAGCCGCGGGAGAAGGGCGGCTATGGAGCATCCGGGGCTGGGAGAGGGCGGAAAATACCATGTGAAAGCCCAGGAAAATCCTCTCCCGGAGGGAACCACCCTGACCTTTGCGCTGGCGGGTAATCAAAACTGTGGCAAGACCACGCTGTTTAACCAGCTTACAGGCTCCAATCAGCATGTGGGAAATTTCCCCGGCGTTACGGTGGATCGCAAAAACGGCGTTATCCGGGGATATGAAAATACGC
The DNA here is from genome assembly GCA_947630715.1 of uncultured Acetatifactor sp. Lineage (GTDB taxonomy): Bacteria > Bacillota > Clostridia > Lachnospirales > Lachnospiraceae > Acetatifactor. The sequence continues at coordinate 14,085 of CANRIP010000040.1, read as the reverse complement.
TGGTGACGGATCTGCCGGGAATCTATTCGCTTTCTCCTTACACCAGCGAGGAAATAGTCTCCCGGGAATTTATCCTGAACGAAAAGCCCACGGGCATTATCAATATCGTGGACGCAACCAACATCGAGCGGAACCTGTATTTAACCATGCAGTTGATGGAGCTGGACGTGCCGATGGTGCTTGCCCTGAATATGATGGACGAAGTCCGAGGAAACGGCGGATCCATCCGTATCAATGAGATGGAGGCCATGCTGGGGATCCCGGTGGTACCTGTCTCCGCCGCCAAAAACGAGGGCATCCAGGAGCTGGTGGAACATGCGGTGCATGTGGCCAGGTATCAGGAAAAACCCGGCAGAACGGATTTTTGCGACGAAAACGAAAACGGAGGGGCGGTGCACCGCTGCCTTCACGGTATTATGCACCTGATTCGGGATCACGCCCAGGACGCGGGCATTCCCATCCGATTCGCGGCGGACAAGCTGGTGGAAGGGGATGAACGGGTCATGAAGGCGTTGTGCCTGACCCGGAACGAACAGGAAATGATCGAGCATATCATCTGCCAGATGGAGGAGGAGCGAGGGCTGGACCGTGCGGCCGCCATCGCGGATATGCGGTTTTCCTTTATCAAAAAATTGGTGAGCGCCTGTGTGGTCAAGCCCAGAGAGAGCAGGGAGCGGGAACGCAGCAGGAAGATCGACCGCCTCCTGACGGGAAAATATACCGCCATCCCTATGTTTATCGGCATTATGGGGCTGGTGTTTTTCCTTACCTTCCATGTGATTGGGGCGTGGCTGCAAGGGATTTTGGAAACGGGGATCGATTCGCTTACGGAGACGGCCGCCCAGGCCATGGAACGCTGGGGAGTGAATCAAACGCTGCAATCCCTGGTGATCGATGGTATTTTTACGGGAATTGGAAGCGTTCTGAGCTTTTTGCCGATTATCGTCACCTTGTTTTTCTTCCTGTCTCTGTTGGAGGATACGGGATATATGGCGAGAGTGGCCTTTGTGATGGACAAGCTGCTTAGAAAGATCGGGCTTTCCGGGCGCAGCGTGGTGCCTATGCTGATCGGGTTCGGCTGCACGGTGCCGGGCGTTATGGCCAGCCGTACGCTGCCCTCGGAGCGGGACAGAAAGATGACCATCCTTCTGACTCCCTTTATGAGTTGTACGGCGAAGCTGCCGGTTTACGGATTTTTTGTGGCGGCCTTTTTCCCGGGGCACGGCGCTTTGATCATGATCGCGCTGTATGCCAGCGGCATTCTGGTGGGCGTTCTGATGGCCCTGATTTTCAAGCGAAGCTTTTTTCAGGGAGAGGCGGTTCCCTTTGTGATGGAGCTTCCGAATTACCGGATGCCCGGGGCAAAAAATGTGATGCAGCTTTTATGGGAAAAGGCGAAGGATTTTTTGCAGAGGGCTTTTACCGTGATTTTTATCGCCTCCATGGTAGTCTGGTTTTTGCAGAACTTTGACATCCGCCTGAATCTGGTTGCGGATTCCCAGGACAGTATTCTGGCGCTGGCGGCGGGACACATCGCCTTTCTCTTTCGGCCCCTGGGCTTTGGGGACTGGCGGATCTCCACCGCGCTGATTACCGGTTTTATGGCAAAGGAGAGCGTGGTTGCCACTTTGACCGTGCTGTTTGGGGCGGACGGAATTTACAGTGTGCTGACGCCTTTGTCCGCAATGTCCCTTTTGACGTTCTGCCTTCTTTATACGCCCTGTGTGGCGGCCATTGCCGCGATCAAAAGGGAGCTGGGCGGCAGATGGGCTTTGGCGGTTGTGGCGGGGCAATGCGTTATCGCATGGATCTGCGCCTTTTTGGTCAGAGGTATGGGCGGTCTGATGGGACTTGCCTGAAAGGCGGAAACGCCGCATAAAATTCTTCTCCAGGGGGTATACTGACATCCATCAGAATACAACCTGGAAGGAGAATGTATCATGTCTGTTTATCTGGAAATAACCGGCGTTCATGCCCGGGAGATCCTGGATTCCAGAGGGAATCCCACTTTGGAGGCTTGCGTCACCGTTAAAAATCCCCTTGATTTCCGATGCTATACAGGGCGGGCCGCGGTGCCCTCGGGCGCCAGTACCGGCCAGTTTGAGGCGGTGGAATTACGGGACGGGGAAACCCGTTACTTTGGGCTGGGGGTGCGGCATGCGGTGAAAAACGTGGAGGAAAAGATTGCGTCCGCCGTTCTGGGGAAGAACGCGCTGGAACAGGTTTTGCTGGACAGGACTTTGCTGGAGCTGGACGGAACGGAGAATAAGGGAAATCTGGGGGCGAACGCCACGTTGTCCGTATCCCTGGCCTGTGCGAAGGCCGCCGCGGCCGCTTTGTCCCTGCCGCTGTACCGTTATCTGGGCGGCGTGGGGGCAAAACTGCTGCCGGTACCCATGATGAACATTTTAAACGGCGGCAGGCATGCGGCCAACACCGTGGATTTTCAGGAATTTATGATTATGCCCGTCCAGGCGGAAAACTTTGCGGACGGACTGCGGATCTGCGCGGAGATCTATCATCAACTGAAAAAGCTTTTGGAGGAAAAGGGTCTTTCCACCGGCGTGGGGGACGAAGGAGGCTTTGCGCCGGATCTGGCGGATGCGCAGAGTGTGCTGGAGCTTTTGGCGGAGGCGGTGAAAGCGGCCGGTTACACTCCGGGACAGGATATCAAATTTGCCCTGGATGTGGCCGGAAGCGAGCTTTACAACGAAAAGACCGGCATGTATCACTTCCCGGGGGAAAGCAGATTAAAGGGCGTGGATGTGGTGCGGGACACGGATGAGATGATCGCCTGTTACGAAAGGCTGACGGAGGAATTCCCCTTATTGTCCATTGAGGACGGACTGGCGGAGGAAGACTGGGACGGGTGGCGGAAACTGACCCAGAGGCTGGGAGACAGCGTACAACTGGTGGGGGACGATCTGTTCGTCACCAATACCAAGAGACTGGACGCGGGCATCAAGCTGGAGACGGCCAACGCGATTCTGGTCAAGGTCAACCAGATCGGCACCCTGACGGAAGCGTTTGAGGCGGTGGAGATGGCCCATAAGAACGGGTATAAGGCCATCATATCTCATCGGTCCGGGGAGACGGAGGATACCACCATCGCGGATCTGGCGGTGGCGTGGAACACGGGCCAGATCAAAACCGGCGCCCCCTGCCGCAGCGACAGAGTGGCAAAATACAACAGGCTGCTGCAAATAGAGGAGGAGCTTGGGACGGCGGCCCAGTATATGGAGCCTTTTCGGAAGATTTAAGAGACGCGGCCGAAAAAGTATCATAAAAGCCAGGTTCCTGCTTGCGTTTTCACGACAGTTGTGGTAATATAATCAGTGTTTCATATCAGGAGGTACGGTATTTATGTTACGAACGGTTCTTACATGCGTTTTTATAGTGGTTTGTGTGGCTCTGATTGTTGTGGTGCTGATGCAGGAAGGGAAGTCCGCCGGACTGGGATCCATCGGCGGCGCTGCCGAAACCTATTGGGGCAGGAACAAGGGGCGGTCCATGGAGGGGCTGCTGGTGAAGATCACCAAGGTACTGTCGGTGCTGTTCATGGTTCTGGCGGCTGTACTCAATCTGAATGTATTTTAAAACAGGTTTTGAGAACACTCTTGTGGTGCACACAAGAGTGTTTCTTTGTCCGGACGGCCGCCGTGGGAGCTTTTGGAACCGGTTCCGGTGGGAAACGGAGCCGTGGGGCGGGAGAATGTTTGTATGGAAAACGGAAGAGAATCTAACGGCATGATAACGGGAACCTTTATCGGCCATCCGAAAGGGTTCGGGTTTGTGCGGACGGAAGGGCAGAAGGAGGATCTGTTTGTGGCCGAGCGGGACACGGGCGGGGCCTTTCATCAGGATACCGTGGAGGCGGCCGTCCTCTCCCGGCCGGGCCGGGGAAAGAGACAGGAGGCCAGGATCGTCCGCATTCTGAAAAGAGGAATGCCCGCGCTTGTGGGAACCTTTGAGCGTACGGAAGACCATTTCGGGTTTGTGAAACCGGATAATCCCAGATTCTGCCGGGATATTTTTGTCTCCGGGGAGAACAGTTTCGGCGCGGTAACCGGACACAAGGTTGTGGTTCAGATCGCGGATTACGGCACGAACGGGAGAAATCCGGAAGGCAGGATCGTGGAAATCCTGGGCCATCGAAACGAGCCGGGAGTGGACGTCCTTTCCATTGTAAAAGAATTCGATCTGCCGGTGGAATTCCCCCAGGAGGTTTTACGCCAGGCGGCGGCCATCCCCCAGGAGATCACGGAGACAGTGTGCAGGGGCAGACGGGATCTTCGGGACGCTCTTACCATTACCATAGACGGCGAGGACACAAAGGACAGGGACGATGCCGTCAGCCTGCATGTTGGGGAAGGACAGTATTATTTGGGGGTTCATATCGCGGATGTGGCCGCGTATGTGGCAGAGGGTTCTCCCCTGGACAGGGAGGCGCTGAAACGGGGAACCTCCGTTTATCTGGCAGATCGGGTCATTCCCATGCTGCCGCCGGCGCTTTCAAACGGTATCTGTTCTCTGAACGAGGGAGTGGACAGGCTGACCTTGAGCTGCCTGATGACAATCGATGGCCGGGGGGAGATTACGGATTATGAGATCTGCGAATCCGTGATCCGGGTGGACCGGTGTATGACCTATACCGCGGTGCAGGCTCTTTTGACGGAGGATCCGGGAACCGGGGCGGAGGAGTTTTCCGAAAGGGATCTGGCGGTGGTTCCCATGCTGGAGCGGATGAAGGAGCTGGCGGAGCTTTTGCGGGCCAGAAGAAAAAAGAGGGGTTCCGTGGATTTTGATTTCCCGGAATGTAAGATTCGTCTGGACAAAAAGGGAAGGCCGGTTGCCGTGGAGGCGTATGAGAGAAACGCCGCAACGGATCTGATCGAGGATTTTATGCTGGCGGCAAACGAAACGGTGGCGCAGCATTTTTACTGGCTGGATGTGCCCTTTGTGTACCGCGTACACGATACGCCGGAGGGGGAGCGGATCCGGAAACTGGTTTCTTTTATCGGTAATCTGGGGTATTCCATGAAAGCCGTGGGACGGAAACATGCCAAAGTGAGCAGTGAGGAAGTGCATCCCAAGGAGATCCAGAAACTTCTGGCCAAAACCGCGGGCACTCCGCAGGAAACCCTGATTGGACGGCTTGCGCTGCGGAGCATGAAACAGGCGAAATACAGCACGGAGTGTACCGGGCATTTCGGACTGGCCTGCGGTTTTTACTGTCATTTTACCTCACCGATCCGCCGTTATCCCGATCTGCAGATCCACAGAATTATCAAGGAGCAGTTGAAGGGAGAGCTGGGCGAGGACAGGGCGGCCCACTACCGCAGCATTCTGCCGGAGGTGGCAAAGCGTTCCTCCCAGACGGAACGGCAGGCGAACGAGGCGGAACGGGAAACGGAAAAGCTGAAGAAAGCCCAGTTTATGAGACGCAGGATCGGGCAATGCTTTGACGGCGTTATTTCCGGCATTACCGACTGGGGAATCTATGTGGAGCTGCCAAACACGGTGGAGGGACTGGTTCCTGTGGCCGGGCTGAAGGATGACTATTATGTTTATCATGAGAATACCTATGAAATGGTGGGAGAAGTAACGGGCCGCGTGTTTCGGCTCGGGATGCCCCTTCGGGTCAGGGTGGAGGACTGTGATCTGATCAATCGGACCATAGATTTTTCCCTTGCGGAAGACTGACGGGGCGCGGGAGGTGTATATATGGCGGAGAAAAAGGAACCGCAGAAGCTGGTGGCCAACAACAAAAAGGCGTACCATGATTATTTTATAGACGAGACGTATGAGGCCGGGGTGGCCCTCCACGGCACGGAAGTAAAATCCATGCGGATGGGGAAATGCAGCATCAAGGAAAGCTTTATCCGGATTGAAGACGGGGAGGCGTTTGTGTACGGCATGCATGTGAGCCCTTATGAAAAGGGCAATCTGTTTAACAAGGATCCCCTGCGGGTGAAAAAGCTGCTGCTGCATCGCTATGAGCTCAATAAGCTTCAGGGGAAGATCCGGGAAAAAGGGTACACCCTGATTCCGCTTCAGGTCTATTTCAAAAACGGCAGGGTAAAGGTGGAAATTGGCGTTGCGCGGGGCAAAAAGCTCTATGATAAGCGGGAGGCAATCGCCAAAAAGGATCAGAGAAGGGAGGCGGAAAAAGAATTTAAAATCAGAAATTTGTAATTTATTATCCAAAAGTGGGAACCTCTCATTTTTCCGTTGACAGGAGACGGGGAATTTTATATAGTTATGATTGTGGGAACCGGAAAACATGATTTGCATGCCGGCCCGCGTTCTTTCCGGGGTAGTAAAGGTTTCGACAGGGGCCTTGAAGCTGGAGAAGCTATCCGCATGCTATGCGTTAAATGGCAAACTTAAACGAAACGCTGACAATAATCAGTACGCGCTTGCAGCTTAACCGCTGCGAGTGACGCCGCCAGAGGCGGCTTGTCCGCTCCGCAGCACTCACACTACGGAAATCGGGCATCGACGATGTGAGAAACGACGCGCGGTAAGCTTTGCCCGCGCTGGGCGTAACGGGTGTGTAAACATCCTTTGATGAAGCTACCGAGCCGGACAGATTGTCCCTTTTCTGTCCGGTAAGGGAACAGGCTGGAGCAAGACCGGCCGAGAAAACGGACTATGATAGTAGAAGGACAGGGAATAGGTTTTTGGACAGGGGTTCGACTCCCCTCTACTCCATTTTGGAATATCTATCTGGACAGGTGTTCCTGCCTTTCATTTCATCATCGTTTCACTTAATTTCTGGATGCCCCCGCATGTTTCCAGCCGATTTGTCAAAAAATGCGCTCCTGCATGGAAACGGAAGTAAAGATTGAAAATTAAAATTTTCAATCGCGAGATTTGTGTCCGCGCACTGCTTGACACAAACTCGTTATGCGCAAAGATCAGCGCGGAAATGAGGTATAAATATGTTTTTTTTATAAAAGAGAGTAGGCAATTTGTCCTTGAACATGGTACGTTGCCAATAAAATCATGTCAAAAATATACGTTTCATTACAAGACGTCTTATTGATAACTAACTTTGAACTGATTTTTGCCGCATGCAGTCCCGACACAGTAAGGAGCGTTTTATAAAATGCAAATTACAGAAAAACTGATTCAAAAGTCAAAAGAGGCTTTTATGATGGCGATTGAAGTATATAATAAACCATCTCATTTCAATTTGTTCTGCCAGTATTTTGGTATAAAGAGTAATGCGAAACTATGCTATACTTATAAAGTTTCTTCTCAGCCGCAGTATAGTTATTCTTTGCAGACAATCGATTTTATCGTTGAAGAAATAAAAAAAGACCCTGAAAGTATCATCCGGAATCTGAAAGAAAAATTGAAAAAAAATAAGTCAACCCCAGGGGCAAAGGAATTCTAAGCAACACGCCTACTCCCATTTGGGAACCCAGCCTTTATCCTTCACGGGTCAACTTATTTCATACCATAGCATATGCAAGGTGATTTGTCAATATTCCATAGCTTTTTAAATGAAAAAATTTGTTTAAATTTGTACCAAAATGCTTTATGGATGTTTCAACAAGAAGGAGTAATCACAATATGAAGTTCAATTTTTAAATACAGCAATTACCAGTGGAAATAGATTCCTTTGCCAATGAAAATGGTTCTTTTGTCCTCTTTACCCGTGGAAATGGCTTTTTTGCCCCTTTCGTTACTTTTACATTAAAAATTTAATGATAATCGTTAAAAATATATTGACAAACATTAGCGTTAAGGTTATACTGGCATTACAAACCGCGGGATGGAGTCAAATTGGTATGGGTGTCGAGCAGGAGGAAAGAAACTATGAACGAACAAAACAATAAATTGGAAAAGATTAAGCGCAGCAGCAACATAGCGATGAGGATTGTAACGATCGGCAAGATCTTTATGATCCTGGCGGCGGTGGTGACATTTGCGGGCGGGATTGTTCTGTCCGTGCTTTCCATGGACAGTCATAAGAGCAGCCAACTGAGACAGATCGTGGAGACGGGGCAACTCAACATAGATATCCGAGTCTTTGGTTTCGACATCGCCACGGATATGGTGGAGGGCGCCCCGATTTTGGAAGGATTGACTTTAGCGATCATATTTATGTTTGTCATGTGCGTACTGTTTATCCTGTTTGCGGTCACACTGCATTTTGTGGCTAAGGTATTTCAGGAGATCCGGGACAGCGATTCACCGTTTCGGCCGGCTGTCCTTAAGAACTTAAGACTGCCCTTTATCCTGATCGTGCTGATGTCCTCACAGAACAGTCTGATATTCGGAGCGGTGGTAGGCATTGCGCTCTGGTGCGTTTATTGTATAGTGGATTACGGGTGCGAATTGCAAAGGCAGTCCGACGAGACGCTGTAACACATCATAACGGAAGCAGGGGAAAAATATGGCAATAATATTGAGACTCGACAGGATGATGGCCGACAGAAAAATATCGCTGAATGAACTGGCGGAAAGGGTGGGGATCGCCAATGTGAACCTCTCCAATATCAAAACGGGCAAAGTGAGCGCGATTCGTTTCTCCACCCTCAATGCGATTTGCGATGTGCTGGACTGCCAGCCAGGCGATTTGCTGGAATTTCAGAGGGATGAGACAGAGACGAAAGAACAATAAAGGAAATGCCTGCAAAAAAATAGACAAGAAGAATAAAGGAAATGCCTGCAAAAAATAGACGATTGCCATGAAGGTGGAATGGCGGACAGCATTAGAAACTGATAGGAAAATATTGCAATCCGACTGAGAGTACGGATGAGAGGCACAAAATGGAAACGGTAAGAATCACAGCGCTTACAAAAACGTATAGAAGTGGAACGATAGATACCATAGCCCTGGAGAAAGATATGAAAAAGGAGAAACGGTCTGATGAGTGAGCTACATAAAAATCCCATTAAAAAAAGGAAAAAGCACATACTGTCTGCAATGGCGATCCTGATTGCCGTCCTTTCCCTGACCGCCTGCGGGAACCGGCCAACCTCACAAGAACGGGTTCTGGCCGTCTTTGAGGAGCAGAAGGATACGATCTGCGAAATGATTCAGACGTATGGCTTAGGCGATACGGCCAAGTGGCACGAGCTGGGGGAGGAACTGGAGGGTGTGCTGCGTGTCCATAACATGGCTGTTCCTGGCTATGACGATGGCGTCCTGCAATTTCTCTGTATCGCGGAGGGAATCGCACCTGCCAGCTTTGAGGCGGGATTTTACTATTCGCCTGACGATGAACCGATCCTGATCGGATGGGGGCTGTCGCCGGAGCCGGCGGAGCTGGTGGAAGACGGGGACGGCTATTCGTGGACTGACGGAACCGACAACCGCTACTATACAGAGCGCATCTGCGAGAATTTCTATTATTATGAGGAAGCCAATTAAATGTCCGGTGTCTAAAGGGATCAGATTTGATACAATCTCCGCCCTCCGATTGGGCGGGCAATTTCATTTCTTCGCCGGAAGGATGCAGACAGTAAAGAAAAAACTTTTCCAAACCAGACTGTTGACGGGTATGTCGGCGGCTTGATTTGGCTGAATTAGAACACAATCCAGAAAAATTATTACAAGAGCGTCTAGTATATATGCTGTCATATAAGGGATAATCTGTGCTAGAGGAGGTAGTTGGAGCTAGTGCAAAATATAAAAATCCAGACAATGCTTTTATTGTGGTGGCAAATTGGATGCGTAATTATTCCACGATTTCATTTTTAGGTTTGTGGGAGCAAATTCATAATCCCAATTTTAAACCTATCGAATTCGATAGGTTTAAGGCAGAGTCGGGGGATAATGCGTTTACATGAACGCCGCAGCAATGGATAATAAATTTGAATTTGTGGAGGTACTCGTTTTGAAAAAAATAGCAATTACCGTTATAAAATTTTTAGGATTTTTTCTTGGATGGGCAATACTAACTTCTATATTGCCGGTACCGCCATTGGAAGATCCTGCACTATGGAGATTGTGGGCAGAAATTATACCACTATTATCAATAATAGCTTTTACTCTTGCATTCTGGTTTATAGAAAAGAAAGAGGTAAAGTTACATTTGTTTGATAATCCAACTAAGGGAGTGGTATTAGGAGCAATCGCAGGGATTGTATGGCTGGCAATTCCTGTTTTGATAATGTATATTGCAAAGATTATTCATTTTAACGGAAGTAACTCAATTAAACTATTTCCTATTTGGTTGATAGCAGCATTTCTGAATGTAATCATGCAAGAACTTCTTGTTCGGGGTTATCTGTATCAAATGCTCAAACAAAAATATAACATAGCTGCAGCTGCGATCGTTACAACGGCACTCTTTACTGCATTGCATGGCGGGGCATTTGAAGCGGGTGTTATTCCGGTACTAAATATACTCACTATGAGTTTACTCATGACAATAGTCCTTGAATACAGTGGTTCGATCATCGCACCGACTATAATGCACTTTGTATGGAATGGGATCGGGGCATTAGTTTTAGGCGGTGTATCACTTGCAGATGACTATCCGAATCTATTTATTCTGACTTTCAGTGGGAGTGAGATTTTATCTGGTGGAACTTGCAAAATTGAGGGAAGCATTATTGTATTATTCGTTAATGTGTTTTTGATCGCTTTTTTTATGTTCTTGAAAAATAAACAAAGAAAGTGACAACTTCCCGTTTGTCGAACGAACAGTATTTATAATCACAACTAAATAGCAACACAGGTCTCTTTTCAGAATTGCAGCTAGTGGGGACACTTTTCCGAAAAGAGCGTGTGTTATCAATGCCGATAACAAAATGATAACATTAGCTCATATAGGCAGAATAATATGGATAAATCAAATCATCGAAAGAACTAAGAACACGACAGAGAATAATCTCCAAATAAAATTGATTAGTAGTTGTCGAGTTTGAATGAAATGTGTAAATAATGTGTATTATTGCGTTGACAAATACACATAGGGTGTGTATAATTAAAGTATATGGGAGAACACTTATGAAAAGGCGAGATCTCATAAAAAAGCTAGAAGATGCAGGATTTCGTTTTAAGGAGCATGGAGGAAATCACGATACTTATAAACGGGGAAGTGATACAGAACAGGTTCCACGGCACGCTGAAATAAACGAGATAACGGCAAAGAAAATCCTAAGGAAATGGGGACTTATGTAGTATTTAAATTCTTTGGCTTTTGCAACATATATGAGAGTACACAAGTACACACAGGATGCAAATGGAGGATCTATTTATGAAACAGGCATATCCCGTATTGATTGCTCAACATGGAGCGGTTTTTTTGGTGTATATACCGGACATGGATATCTATACCGAAGGGATCAGCATTGTAGATGCCATTGAAATGGCACGTGATGCAATTGGATTAAAAGGAATCGATCTTGAAGACGATGGTATTGAATTACCGATTCCTTCTACTTCAGAGGAAGCTTTAAGGAAAGCAAAAAAAGATACAGAGGATTTCGACTATTCAACGGGGGTTCTCGCGTATGTTGATGTCGATTTTGCGGAATATCGAAGAAAACACGAAAATAAAACGGTTCGCAGAAACGTTACATTGCCTAACTGGTTAAATATTGAAGCAGAGAAGGCGCGTATCAATGTATCCAAAGTACTGCAAGAAGCTTTAAAAGAAAAGCTGCAAGTTACAAAATAAATGGAAAAAGAGAAAAGAGGGCTACGGCTCTCTTTTTTGTTGCGGCATTGCAACAGGAGAAAGGGCAGTAGCCATGGGTACCCCGGATACATCATAGGGCAATTTATGTTGGAAATCCGGCAACCTGTGTCCCGGGTAGTTGTCAAAGGAAAGAGACGAAGTATAATAACTTAAGAGTCTGCGATTCATGACACAGGAAAAGGAAGTGGAATCTTGAAAGTAGAAATCATAGTTGATGACAAGGCGGAGGATCTGCACGTTCTAGTTACTTGCAGGCGTTTGACGCCGGAGATTGAAAAGCTGATGGAAATGCTGCGGATGATGGATCGTCAATTAACGGCCAGGAAAAACGGGGAAATTTATCTGGTCGATATTTCGGAAGTGATCTACATAGAAAGCGTCGAGCGAAAATGTTTTGTTTACACCTCCACGGAGGTTTATGAATCCGATTTCCGGCTCTATGAGTTAGATAATATGAAGTGACCTCACATTTGCAGCAACGTGGATTTACCCGTATAATTCATGTTGAAGCATAACACGAGCATTCTGGTGATATGTCAAGAACTTTTTGAAAAAGATTTTGATATGTTTTTCGGAAAAAAGGGTAACTTTAATAGACATTCAGTCAATTCCTTTTAAAACCGAATGTCAGTTCGACTTGATATTATATTCGGTGTCCAGCTTTTCGCCGGTGTACAGTTGGTTTTTGACCAGCAATCCAAAAACGAGTCGTACTAATTTACGAGATGTAAGCGCGAGTGCTCTCTTATGCTGATGTCTGCTTACTTCAGCATATTTTCTGGCATAAAACTCAGCGTATTCAGGAACGTGCTTCCTGACGCTGTTAGCCGCTTCGCCAAGATAATAGCGGAGGTAAGGATTCCCGGCTTTCGACAGGTTATTATCCTCTGATGTGAAATCACCGGAGTCACCTTTAGGCCAGTAAAGGCCTGCATATTTGGCAAGGGCATCCGAAGAATGGAATGCCGCAGCATTTCCTATTTCGGAAATAATCCCGGAAGCCCATACGGGGCCAATGCCTGGTATGGACTGAAGGATTATCAAGCCATTAGGGTTCATCCCGTTAATGCATCTTTCTATAGCCTGCTCTATCAGCCCCAGTTCCTTCTGGAAGGCATGAATGCAGTTAAATGAGCTGGCCAGCGAGATGTTAAGCGGCTCGTACATGCACTTATCCAGGCGGTAAGAATCCCTGGCAGCTTTTCGCAGCAATTCGGAAGTCCTGGATAAGTCGGAGATACGGTTCCTGCTTTTTTCAGCAAGGAACTGGAGCAGATCTTCTTCCGACGAATCCATGATCTCCTGTGGAGACATATATTCCGTTAAAACTGCGGAGGAAGCAGCGCCATATAGATTGCTGAAAGGCTTGTCGCCACCTTCCAGGAGCTGGAGTTCACTGAACTTCAGATAAAGGTTAGAGACCATATAGGTTTTCTCCCTGGTGATGCATTCAGAAAGGTGCATGCGGTGCCGTGTAAGGCGTTTGAGGGCAATAAACTGCCCGCCGCGCCATGGCTCCAGCTTTTTCGTGCGGCCTACCCTCCCAAAATCCGCAATGAGATAAGCGTCGGTGGGATCGGTTTTCTCCATCCCGATATAGGACCTGCGGTAATTAGCTGTTTGTTTTGGGTTTACGCAGAACACATAAGGTTTATAGGGCATAAGGGTTTCGCAGGTGGACAGGAAGTTCGATATGTGCACGCTGTAAACGGAAGTCGATTCCAGGACAATCAGGACGGTATCCAGGTTCCTGTGCTTCTGCATACAGGCAGCGATCATATCCGCAAGTTTCTCCGCACCAGGCTGGTTATTGCCAAAGGAAGCAGAGATGTACTTGTTTTCCTCAAAGTCCATGGCATAGACGGCATTGGTCTTTGAGCTTACATCAATACCTACAAACAAGGTGGACATATAGTTGATCTTTAACATGATATCACCTCCATTCCGATCGGGATTTGTGGAGCCTGAAGCGAAAGGGTTATCCTGTGCTGCATACGGTGACCGAAACCTCGCGCAATGAGCATGCACCCAGCCAGCCTTTCTTGCTGGGGCTAACGGCTGGGGATGAAACTTCTGTGTCAGCGGAATATGCCGTATGTGCCAGGCTGAATGCTTTCGAAGCAGTCACGGACGGAGCCGGCTGAAAGGAGTGACAGCAGTGCCTTCGGACATCAAACTCTGTTTAATATCATACCACAGGATTAACCATTATGAAAATGTAACTGTTAACTGTATAGATGGGAATCAGGGTGAGAGGAGTTTCTCTTAGATATCCCTTACCATTTATACCAAAAAAGGATAAGTCTGTAAGCCATTTTTCTTGCTTACAAACTTATTATACGAGGAGTTTGCATGAGAACAGGGCTTACCAAGCAGGAAAAGACCACCGATATTTGGTTTGACGAGAAAGACCCCCTTA
>CANRIP010000039.1 GCA_947630715.1 uncultured Acetatifactor sp. | reverse complement strand
CAAAAAGGTATCACAGAATATTAAAAGCCCTCACAAACAGTGTATTTACGCCATTTGTGAGGGTCTGTACATCACTCGAACTCCGTCATCTCCTTTCGGCCTACTGAAATTTCCAGATTGCCGTTGCGGCAGCGCAGTTGGTCGATCAGCTCCTTCTCCGCTTCCCCATTCTTTAAAACAATGTGATAGGTCAGTCGAAACAAACTTCCCATGTTCACCGTTTTCACCTGCTCCAGCTCATGAGAGCTGGTATATTCCGAGAGAAGATCCTCAAAAACCCCGGTATAATCCAGATCCTCGGGGATGGTGATATGCAGGGTCCTATCTCTTTCCTCCCATTTGCTGCGCCGTGCTCCCACGCAGTTGTACAAAATGCCAATCCCTCCCATCAACAGGGCAAACAGCGCCGCGTAGCCAAGGTACCCCATCCCGGCGATCAGGCCCGTACACATGGCAAGAAAAATAGAACAGATTTCCTTGGCCGTTCCGGGGATCGAGCGAAACCGAACCAGGCTGAAGGTTCCGGCCACGGCGACTCCCGTTCCGATATTCCCGTTGACCATCATAATCACAACGCACACCACCGCCGGCAGAATCGCCAAAGTGGTCAAAAAGCTTTTGGTGGACCGGTTTTTCACGGTATAGGCAAATGCGATCACCAGTCCCGCAAGCAGGGACACCGCCAGGCATAACAGAAAATCTCCCACAGAGATTGTGGCCGCCGCCTGGGCCTGCGAATCAAAAATTCCTCTGAACAGTTCCTTCCACATGGATGTTATCCTCCCTTTTTTCCCTTTCATAGCCGCTCTCCGGCTCAGAACCGGGAACCCCTGCGCGGTGGTTCCAAAATAACCTGCGGTAAGCGGTTCCGTACTTGGAAAACGACACTTTCCCAATCCCCTGTTTCGCCAGCGTATCCGCCAGCCATAGAGGAACCGCCCCGGCCGTCTTGACTTCCATCAGCGTCTGCCCGTCTTCCAGGATGTTTTCCCCGTAACATTCTTCCTCTAAGGACAGCTCATGGGTTCTGAACAGGATATTTTCGTCGAAGGTAATGCGGAATCCGCTGTCCTCCTTCCCGAAAAAAGCCTCCCTCTCGTAAGAGAGGAATACCTTTGGCTCCAGGGTTTCATAGAACCGGACAAAATAGTCGATTTCCCGGGTAATCTGGCTGGGTTTCGGCGCCGGGATTTTTCCCGCCAGATAGTCCGGCACTTCCCTCTCGGAAAGATCCACCCGGCGTTTGTACACCACGGATCGGTACTTCTTTTTCAGCTCCACAAAAACCGGATCCTCCGGCCTGGCGGCCCCGTAGCTGCGCACTCTCAGTTTTTCCTTGTAAACCGGCTGCTCCAGGGATCTGCGAACCAGCCGGTAGCTGTCCGTATCGTAATACAGGTTCCGGATGGTGCTGCGTCCAAAACAGTCCGGCTCCATCCTGTCCAGCATGGCGTCCATAACCGCCTCCTTCTGCCGGGCATCCAGAAGATATTTGATTTCATACCGTTGAAACACCGATGGGGAAATCATACTGCGTCCTCCTTCCAGGTATCTGTTTTTCTTTTCGACGGGCTTATCATAGCAGACGAACCTAAAGAAAACCTTAAAGAAACTGTGAAAAATTTGTGTCCCGGGGACGCCATAAGATGTTTGCGGCGGAAAAACGAATGTGGTATGATGAAATGAGGATATATGCAACATGCAACCAGATAGGAAAAAAGGAGGAAATTGTCATGCGGCTTTTGATTGCCGACGATGACAGAGACATCGCAAAAGCGCTGGCGGCCCTGTTTGAACACAGCCATTACAGCGCGGATACGGTTTTTAACGGAAATGACGCCTATGATTACGCTGTCACGGGAAAATATGACGGATTGATCCTGGACATTATGATGCCCGGCCTGGACGGTCTTCAGGTGCTGACCAAGCTGCGGGCGGAGGGAGTGACGGTTCCCGTCCTTCTTCTGTCCGCCCGGGGCGAGATCGACGACAGAGTATCCGGTCTGGACGCCGGGGCAGACGATTATCTGCCGAAACCCTTTGCGGCGGATGAGCTGCTGGCCCGGGTCCGCGCCATGCTGCGCCGAAAGGAGCAGTATCATACGGATAGACAGGAGTTTGAAGGAATGACCCTGGACGGCTCCACCTACGAGCTGTGCTACCGGGGCCAGAGGCTGCGCCTGATGAACCGGGAATTTCAGATGCTGCAGCTTTTGATGCGTTCCCCGGGAGCCGTCATCACCACGGAGCAGTTTATGGAGCGCATCTGGGGCTGGGACAGCGACGTGGAGGTCAGCGTGGTCTGGGTCTACATCTCCAACCTGAGAAAAAAAATCGAAGGGCTTGGCTCCCCCGTGCAGATCCGGGCCATCCGGGGAGTGGGCTACTGTCTGGAAGGGTCAAAAACATGATACCGAAACTTCGCAAAAAATTTATCTTAATCGCCGCCGCGTCCCTGTTTGCGGTGATCCTGACCGTGGCGTTCTCCATCGATCTGATTTTTTTCCTGCAAAGCCGGGATCTTCTTTCCGGCCAGCTCACTGTTTTGATGGGGCAATACGGTGCGGACTCCTCTGCCGGGGAAGGGACGGAACCGGCGGACGTTCCCCCGCCCGCCGATGAAAGCGCCGTGCCTGAAACCGGCACGAAACGCCGCCAGCCTCCCCGGTTCCCGGAGGAGGACGGCTTTTCCCCGGGGGAAAACCATCCGTTCAGCCTCTTTCCCAGGTTTGAGGACAATCTGAGGGTGCGGGTGGACGGCTGCGTGGCCGTTCTTGACCAAAACGGGGAAATCCTGCAGATCCGGCAGGACGGGTCGAACAGTTATTCCGAGGAAGAACTGGAGGATCTGATTCTTACCGTAAGCCGCAAAAAGGCCTCCGAAGGGTGGTGCGGATATTACCGGTACCGGAAACAGACGGATCAAACCGGGGAGGGGGAGCCTGTGACGGTACTGGCCCTGGTCAACGCTTCCTCCGTCCTGTATTCGGTGTTTACCGTTTTGTTTGTGTCCGTCCTGATCGGCCTTCTTGGCTTTTTGGCGGCGCTTCTTCTCATCATCTTCGCCTCGGGCCGGGCGGTACGCCCCATCGCGGAAAGCTATGAAAAACAGAAACAGTTTGTCACCGACGCCGGACATGAACTGAAAACCCCTCTCACCGTGATTTCCGCAGACAACCAGCTTGCCCGGATTACCTTCGGCGACAGCGAGTGGTTTGACGGAATCGACAGGCAGGTGGAGCGGATGAACGCTCTGGTTCGCAGCCTGATCCAGTTGGCCCGGATGGACGAGGAACAAAAGCCGGTTTTTTCCGTTTTTTCCTTCAGCGACGCCGTCTATGACACGGCCAAAGCCTTTGAGCATCCCATTCTGGCGAAACATCGCCGGCTTACCCTGGAAATCCAGGAAAATATTACCTGTCACGGCGACGAATCCGCGCTGCGGCAGCTCGTTTCCATTCTGATGGACAACGCCTTAAAATACAGTGCGGAGGAAGGGGAAATCGCCGTCCGGCTCACCGCCGACAAGGCCGTCCGTCTTCAGGTCACAAACGATTGTGCCTCTGTGGAGGGATTTAATCCGGAAAGGGTGTTTGAACGTTTTTATCGGGCGGACAAGGCCAGAACCTCCGACGGCAGCTACGGGCTGGGGCTCTCCATCGCCCAATCCATCGCCCGTCTTCACCGGGGGGAAATCCGAGCCGAGATTTCGGGACAGAACAAGGTGCGGTTTGAACTGACCCTGCCTTTGGGAAAATCCGACCGTAGCTGAGCATGGGCGAACCGTCAGGTTTCGGCCTTTCGCTGTCTTGCAATCACCGCGGCGATTCTCTCCTTGACCATCCGGGCGATCTCCTGGGTGTTCATATCCCGGTATTCTTCAAAAAAGATGGGCGGCAGAAAGTGAACCTGCGTCTTCACCCGGCGCAGGGAATTGACGCCGAACACTTTATAGGAATCGATGATCGCCACCGGCACAATGGGCGCTCCCGATCTGGTGGCGCATTTAAACGCTCCCGGTTTGAATTCCTGAAGGTCGTTTCTGTTGTGATCGTATCCGCCCTCGGGAAAGACAATGTATCTTCTGCCGTTTTTCACCTCATCCGCAATTTTGAGGATCGTGCGCAGTTGGCTTCGCATATCGGTTTTGTCCAGCCTGCTGCCGTTCACCAGATCGATAAAGGGGTCGGCGATTGGCAACTGCGACCGGTAAGCGTCCATGACGATGGTGCAGGGTTTCTGGTGCGCGCTCATGATTCCCAGCGTGTCATACTTGCCCTGATGGTTGGAATACATCACATATCCCCCCTCCTGGGGCAGATGCTCCATCCCGTACGCCTCCGTCCGGATCCGGCCGTTGCGCATCATGATCCCGATACATTTTCGGGCGAGACGATAGCATTCCTCCTCGGAATACCTCTCCCTGTGCCGGGCGATATAATGGGCTTTCCCAATATAATAGACCACAAAAGGCAGCGATATAAAAATCACATAAACTAGCCTTAACATAACTTTTGGAACACCTCAGGCTTTCCTCACTCGTTTCCGTCCCAGCAATAGGTACACAGCCTGCACCGGTCGATTCCCACAGAGGCGATCATATCGTCCAGCCGGTGATACCGCAGGGATGTAAAATTTAACTGACGGCCGATTCTTCCCACCATTTCCTCGTACTGCGGGGAATCCGGATCCACGTAATTCTTCAAATCGATCGTTCTCCCCTCCTGCTCCATCTCCTTCAGCACCCTTCGGGCGATCAGGTCCATCTCCGAGGAAGACCGGGAAAAATTCAGGTATTTGCACCCGAACAGCAGGGGAGGACAGGCGGGTCTGATATGTACCTCCTTAGCGCCGCTGCGGTAAAGGAACTCCGTAGTCTCCCGCATCTGTGTGCCCCGCACAATGGAATCGTCGATCAAAAGCAGGCTCTTATCCTGAATCAGATCCCGCACGGGGATCAGTTTCATCCTGGCGATCAGGTTCCGTCTGGTCTGGATCGTAGGCATAAAGGATCTGGGCCAGGTGGGCGTATATTTCACGAACGGTCTGGAAAAGGGAATGCCGGAGCGGTTCGCGTACCCGATGGCGTGTGCGGTGCCGGAATCCGGCACTCCCGCCACAATGTCGGGCGTCACGTTGTCCCTGGCCGCCAGCAGGGAGCCGCAGTTGTAACGCATCTGCTCCACGTTGACGCCCTCGTAGGAGGAGGAAGGATATCCGTAATACACCCACAGGAACGTGCAGATTTTCATTTCCCTGCCGGGGGCGGCAAGGGTCTGAACCCCCTCGGGCGTCACCACCGCGATTTCTCCGGGGCCCAGCTCCCTTTCGTCCTCATACCCCAGATTCAGATAGGCAAAGCTTTCAAAGGAAACGCAGCGCGCCCCTTCCTTGCGGCCCACCGCCACCGGGGTGCGTCCCAGCCGGTCCCTGGCCGCGTAGATGCCCTTGGGAGTCATAATCAGCATGGTCATGGAGCCGTCGATGGTTTCCTGGGCCCGCCGGATCCCGTCCACCAGATTCTCCTCCTGGTTCACAATGGACGCCACCAGCTCTGTGGCGTTGATTTCCCCTCCGCTCATCTCCAGGAAATGGGAATGTCCCCTGGCGAAAAGCTCCCGGGTCAGTTGATCGGCGTTATTGATCTTTCCCACGGTGGTGATGGCGTAAGTCCCGTGGTGGGAGCGGACAATCAGCGGCTGAGGCTCGTAATCCGAAATACAGCCGATCCCCAGATGGCCGTGCATTTCGTTTACATCCTTGTCAAATTTGGTGCGAAAAGGGGCGTTTTCAATATTGTGGATCGCCCTGTCATATCCGGTTTCCCGGTCGTAAACCACCATGCCGGCCCGTCTGGTCCCCAGATGAGAGTGATAATCCGTCCCGAAATAAAGATCAAACACGCAGTCTTCCCTGGCTGCGACTCCAAAAAATCCGCCCATGTCCCTCTCTCGCCTTTCTCTGTTTGATGCGGTTTTACACGTTGATTTCGGACTTCAGTCCCAAAAGCGCCTTGTTCTTCTCCAGCACGGGATCAATCACCCGGGCCAGGAACGTCTCCACCTGCTCCCTGGATCTTCCCACATACCGTCCGGGATCCATGGCAGCCTGAAGCTCCTCCATGGAAACGGGGAAAGCGGGATCCGCGGCAATCAGCTCCAGCAGATTGTTTTCGCCGCCCTCCTCCTTGACCACCCTGCCTGCCTCCATGGAAAGCTTGCGGATGCGCTCGTGCAGCTCCTGACGGTTGCCCCCGTTTTTCACCGCGTCCATCAGAATATTTTCCGTGGCCATAAAGGGCAGCTCGCTTCGCAGATGCTTTTCGATCACCTTGGGATACACCACCAGCCCGTCCACCACGTTCAGGCACAGATCCAGAATCCCGTCCACCGCCAGAAACGCCTCCGGTACGGACAACCGTTTGTTGGCGGAATCGTCCAGGGTTCTCTCAAACCACTGGGTGGCGGAGGTAATGGCCGGATTCAGGGCGTCCGTGATCACAAACCTGGCCAGGGACGCGATCCGCTCGCTTCGCATGGGATTCCTTTTATACGCCATGGCAGAGGAACCGATCTGGGTTTTCTCGAAGGGCTCCTCCACCTCCTTCAGATGCTGAAGCAGCCGGATATCGTTGCTCATCTTGTGGGCAGAGGCGGCAATGCCCGCCAGCACGTTGACCACCCTGGTGTCCACCTTCCGGGAGTAGGTCTGGCCCGATACGGGGAAACATTCCTCAAAGCCCATTTTTTTTGCTATCATGGGGTCGATTTTGTCCACCGTCTCCTGATCCCCGTCGAACAGCTCCAGAAACGAAGCCTGCGTTCCCGTGGTCCCCTTGGAACCCAGCAGTTTCATGGTGGAAAGCACATAGTCCAGATCTTCCAGATCCAGATAAAATTCCTGCAGCCACAGAGACGCCCGCTTTCCCACCGTGGTCGGCTGGGCGGGCTGAAAATGGGTGAAGGCCAACGTGGGCTGGGCCTTATAGGTATCCGCAAAGCGGGCCAGCTCGTCCATCACGTTCACCAGTTTCCGTTTCACCAGTTTTAACGCTTCCGTCATCACAATGATATCCGTATTGTCGCCCACATAGCAGGAGGTCGCCCCCAGATGAATAATGCCCGCCGCTTTGGGGCACTGCTGCCCGTAAGCATAGACATGGCTCATCACGTCATGGCGGACTTCCTTTTCTCTGGCCTTCGCCACCTGGTAGTTGATATCGTCGGCGTGGGCCTTCATTTCCTCAATCTGCTCATCGGTGATCACAGGCGCGCCGTTTTGGCTCAGCCCCAGCTCCTTCTCCGTCTCCGCCAGGGCGATCCACAGCTTGCGCCAGGTGCGGAATTTCATATCCGGGGAAAAGAGATACTGCATCTCTTTGCTGGCGTAACGCTCGGAGAGCGGGCTTTGGTATCTGTCTGTACTCATGGTGGTGATCTCCTTCCCATTCTTACTTTTCAAATTCCCCCCGGATGTCCTCCGCCGGAGGCTCCATGGGGTACTTCCCGGTAAAGCATCCGGTACAGATGTTTTTTCCGCCCATGATCTGGGCCAGACGCTCCAGCCGCAGATAGGCAAGCGTATCCGTACCGATCATATCGCAGATTTCCTGCACGTCCCGGCCGTATGCGATCAACTGATCCCTGGCGGGGACGTCGGTGCCGAAATAGCACGGCCACAAAAACGGCGGGGAGCTGACCCGCATATGCACTTCCTTTGCCCCCGCCTCCCGGAGCATTCTGACACTCCGGTCGGAGGTGGTCCCCCGCACGATGGAATCCTCGATCATAATGACGCGCTTGCCTTCCACCGCCTCCCGGATGGGGTTCAGCTTAACCTGTACGCTGCTTTCCCTGCTTTTCTGTTTCGGCTTGATAAACGTGCGGCCCACATAGGCGTTTTTCACAAAGGCGATTCCATAGGGAATGCCGGACTGGAGGGAGTATCCCAGGGCGGCGCAGTTGCCGGACTCCGGTACGCCCACCACCAGATCCGCCTCCACAGGGGAATCCATGGCCAGATACTTGCCCGCCATCAGCCGGAAATGATATACGCTCACCTGGTCCAGAATACTGTCCGGGCGGGCAAAATAGATATACTCAAAAACGCACCGGGCCTGCCGATCCGCCGGCAGGGCGTGGCTCAGATCGGATTCCAGCCCCTTTTCCGGAGAGATGGTGACGATTTCGCCGGGCAGCACGTCCCTGACAAATTCCGCGCCCAGCGTGTCCAGGGCGCAGCTTTCGCTGGCAAGAAGCCACATATTGTCCCGCCTCCCGATACAAAGCGGCCGGAACCCGAAGGGATCCCTGGCCCCGATCAGCTTTCTGGGAGACATGATCACCAGAGAGTACGCTCCTTTCAGTTTTCCCATGGCCCTTCCCACCGCTTCTTCCACCGTTTTGGAAAGCAGCCGTTCCCGGGCGATATGATAGGCGATCACCTCAGAATCGATGGTGGTCTGGAAAATGGCCCCGGTATACTCCAGCTCCCGCCGCAGTTGGGGGGCGTTAATCAAATTGCCGTTATGGGCCAGCCCCAGGGTTCCCTTCACATAATTGAGCACCAGAGGCTGCGCGTTCTCCCGGCTGGAGCTGCCCGCCGTGGAATACCGCACATGCCCTACGCCGATGTCCCCCTTCAGTTTTTCCAGTTGCTCCGGGGTAAACGCCTCGTTCACCAGCCCCATGTCCCGAAAGGAGAGTACCTTCCCCTTGGGGCCGTCGGTATCGCTGACGGCAATGCCGCAGCTTTCCTGCCCTCTGTGCTGAAGGGCAAGCAGTCCATAGTAAATCGTGGAAGAAACGTCTCCGCCGTCAAAGTCGTACGCGCCGAAAACCCCGCATGCTTCCCGTAGCTGATCCCCCTCCCGCGTTTGGCTGTCAATCTTCTCGGTCACTGTTTTTCTCACCTTTCCGATCTTTCCAGATCACCGTACCTTCCAAAGCAGGATGGCGCCGTGTCGTTCTTCCGCCAGGGCACAGGATCCCCGCGGACCCGGCGCCCTTGCCGGAAACAGTTTACCCGGTTCCCTTACAGTCCCAGGCGTTTGAACACTTCGTTGTATGCTTCCTCCACATTCCCCAGATCTCTGCGGAAACGGTCCTTGTCCAGCTTTTCGTTGGTGTTCACGTCCCAGAGCCGGCAGGTGTCGGGAGAGGTTTCGTCCGCCAGGATGATCTGTCCGTGGTAACGGCCGAACTCAATCTTGAAATCGATCAGCTTGATGCCCGCCTGAAGGAAATAAGCCTTCAGCACTTCGTTCACCTGAAAGGCATATTTTTTGATGGTGTCGATTTCCTCCCAGGTGGCAAGCTTTAACGCCCGGGCAAAATAGGCGTTGATTAAGGGATCTCCCAGCGCATCGTTCTTATAGGAAAATTCTATGGTCGGCTCCTCAAACGGCGTTCCCTCCGGTACGCCGAGCCTCTTGGAAAAGCTGCCCGCGGCCACGTTCCGGATAATCACCTCCAGGGGCACAATCTCCACCCGTTTGACCGCAGTCTCCCTGTCGCTTAATTCCTGAATGAAATGCGTGGGCACTCCTTCCTTTTCCAACAGTTGAAACACATGGTTGGTCATCTTGTTGTTGATGACGCCCTTCCCCACGATTGTCCCCTTCTTCTCGCCGTTAAACGCGGTGGCGTCGTCCTTGTAATCCACGATCAGCACGTCGGGATCGTCTGTGAGGAAAACTTTTTTTGCCTTACCCTCATAGAGCTGTTCCAGTTTCTTCATCCATGCTACCTCCCTGTCCTGTTTTCTCTGTGTCAAAACCTTAAAACCGTTCCTTATTATATCTTATCGGCCCCCATAAATCAATAGCCAGCTTGGGCCAAAGGGGTCTGCCTGGGTCAAAGAGGATGTCCGCCCCCCGCCCGGGGTCCTCCGTCCCCGGCGTCCCGGGAAGGAGCCTGTTTCCCTTCCCCGCTTACCCGTCTTCATAGCGCTGCGCCATGGAAAGGATCTCGGCGGCGTAAGCCGGGTATTTCTTGACAATGTCCATGATTTCCCTGCGGGAATCCTCCGCCAGAGCGCCGTTGTAATCCATCTGCCGGCGCAGCGCCTGGCGCTGCAGGATCAGATCATGGCGGATTTCCACCATCTCCCTGGGATCCAGCAGGGCGTCCGGCCGGTTCACCCACCGGTCCGGATCCAAGATATGGTAATTGGATATCTTCGTCCTCAACTGTCCCTGATAATACGCAAGCTTGGCCTCTGCCTCCGCGTATTCCTTCCGCTCCTCCTTTTCCTCCTGGTACTTTTTCCAGGCCTTTTCCAGCGAAGCGGCGTTTTCCGCATTGTACTTCATGTGCAGATATTCCTGCAGATTGCTGTTGTTCACATAGCGAATCTTTACCTTGTTCTGCAACAGAATCAGCCGGTTCAGCGCCCGCTCCACTCTGCCCTTCTCCCGCTGCGCATCCGTGTATTTCGCCCACAGAACGGCGATTGCCACCGTGGCGGCGGTCACGGAAATGATGTAACCCGCCTGGGTTTTCATGTGGAACCCAAACTGCAGCGTCAAAAGCATCACCAGACACGCCGCCAGGGCCGCCAGAAAGATCACCGCCATCCCCCGGAAGTTATTCAGCATATCCTCCAGCTCCCCGCGCCGGAACGTGTAAGCGTTTCGTTCCCGGTCCAGGCGCTGCATGTCCTGCTTGACCAGCTCGCCGTAGCTTTCGCATTCCTTCAGCTTTTCAATTCCCTCCTGCACCTGCTCCTCCTGCTGGCGCATCCTGTAAAAATCCGAATCCCGCATCCGGTTTTTCTTTTCCCGGTAACGGTCCCTCTCATGGCAGAGGGCGGACAGGCGTCTGGCGAGCCCGTTTAAGGCCTCCCTTTCCTCCCCCGGCAGCGCCTCGATTTCTTCCATGTCCGTCAGCAGAGAAGTAACCTTAGCATACTCTCCCTCCAGCCTGTTGATCTGCCTGGAGGCGTCCGCCGCCTGTTCCAGACAATCGGTCACATACTGTCTGCGCTGCTCCGCGTCCGAAAAGTCGACCTCGTCCCGGGCGTTGGTCACACTCTCCCTGCCCGGTTCCTCATATTCCTTTTTTCCGCGCCGTCTTAACAGCCTGCTCCATAAACCCATGCGCCATACTCCCGTCAGTTGCTCACACTGTTTCGATAATTGTCCTTTAACGTCTGGATCAGCCGGTCTTCTTCCTCATAAAAGCTTTGCCTGTCCATGGCGTTTCTTCTTTCTCTGCGTCCATACAGCATCAGGTATTCCGGACTGCTCTCCCATTCCCTCAGGATCTGCTCCAGATCCTTCTCCAGCTCCAGCGTATGCTGATAATCCTCCGTGCGCCCGGCCGCAAAAGCCACATAGCTGTCCTCCGACATGCTCATCCTCCTGGCCGCCAGATAGTCCCGGTAGGATTCCGGATTGTTGTCCGTCTCATAGGCTTCCCGGAAACATTCCGCCGCCCTTTCATAGAGCATCAGCCCCGTGTACGCCACTCCCTTGTTATGCCGGATGGCGGCAAGGCAGCCGGCGGCGGGCAGAGGCTCCCCCCGTTCCTCCAGCTCCGACCAGTTGGCCAGAATGCTGTCATATTCCCGCAGGGCGGACATATATTTTTTCTTGGACACAAGATAGTCCACCTGGCTTTTTCGCTTTTCAATGCGGCTCAGACCGGCGCCCTGCCGAAGCGCCTGCTCCACCTCCCCGATCTCCGCCCGGTCATAGAACCCGGTGTACTCCAGGATCGTCTTCACAAACACCCCCAGGGAGCCCTGGCGGTGTACCAGGGGGTACAGGATGCCGGAGAGCTCCTTCAGCCCGCACTCCTGCTCCATCCAGTGCAGCAGCCCGTCATTCATCAGGGACAGATCCAGCAAAAAGGCATTCTCCTTGAGACAATAGCACAGTTCTTCCATGCAGTACACGTTCATCTCCATCCCTGGGATGCTGTATGGAGTTTTCGCATAATCGCCCACGCATAAACTGACCCGCATATCCGCTCCCGCCTGCCGTTTCCCGGCGCGCTTCCGCCGCCCGTTTCCGGCTCCTTCAATACAATTCTATGGTTTCCCTCCACACATGTCTGGAGGACGCTCTGAATTCTCCGAACCCCAGATCATCCACCTCTATGGCCAGCAGATTTTCCTTCTCCAGATACACATGGGCCCGCAGCCGGGCCGGATCCGGTGGGAAATCCTCCAGCGCAATCTTTGCCTCCCTCCCGGTTTTGCCGTTCAGAGGCGTGATCATCAGGGTGATTTCATTCCCGTCCCGAAGGTAAAAGTCCAGCGTACAGTCCGCCTCATACCAGTTTACCCCCGCGTCCAGCAGGGCGTAATAGGACGGCTCTCCCTGTCTTAACACCTTCATCCCCACGTTGGCTTTCAGCTTGTCCCGGCCTAAGAAGACATGCTCCCTGCCCGCCTTGCTGACGTTCAGTTTCTCCTGCATGCCGCAGCAGGCGCCCTTGCTGAACAGATTATTGCCCTGAAAGACCCTTCTTCCCCTGCACAGAAACCGCAGGGACTCCTTCATCCATTCCTTGTCAAAGCCGTCGCCGATCAGATAGACGCTTTTGGCCCCGGCGGTGGTCGCCCCTTCCGCGATCTGCAGAAAAGCCCCGTCCATCTCCTCCATTTTTTTCTGTTTGGCGCTTTCCTCCTCCGGGAACGGCTCCAGGGGATAAAAGGGCAGCACGTTTTCCTCAATGAAAACCACCCTGGGCGTGGTCCGTCTGTTGCATTCCATCCGGTACGTCCGTATGCAGCCGTTCCGGTAATCGAACAACTGGGAACAGTCCGTCCAAAGCTCCTCGGGCTGTCTGAGCATGTAGTTGTAATAGCTTTCCGTGTGGCTCTGAAACGCCACCCGGTCCGTCTTTAAATGAACCGCGGCAATCATACGGTTCAAAACGTCCAGCACATTGCTGTCCACCATCTCGCAGGTGATCATCAGCGCCCCGATTTTTTCCGTGGGCGCGGCCTGGGACAAAAGCCCCAGGCTTCTCTTGAAAAACAGCGCCAGCAGCGCCACCGGATCGAAGGATTCCCCCTCTATGACCACCGGTTCCCCGCAAAGCGCCTGTCCCAGCAGATTTTCCACCAGAATCCCCTGATGTTCCCCGGCGTAGCGCAAAGCGTCCTTCCCGTAATACCACTGGTTGACCCCTTCCCGCTTGCACAGCACGGCGGGGATGTTGTAGCTTTGGACCCCCGCCACCTGGGAGATCGTCTCCGCCTCCCCGGAATCGGACAGGGCGTAGCTGATCTGGCAGAACTCGTTTCCCAGATCGTATCCCAATATTAATTTATCGCCGCCAAATAAGCCCATCGCGCCTCACATTCCGCCTGTCGGCCGGTTCTCTTGCGCCGGCTCCCCTCAGGTCTTTCCTTTCAGTTGAAACAGTCTGCCGTTCAGATAATCCTTTCGGAAATATTCCTCCAGAAGATTGTCCATCGTCTCCGTATCCTGCATGGCCCTGCTGATGACAATGTCATTCACCAGCCGGTAACGGCTGTCGCCCTCCGCGCCGCTGTGATCGGTTTTCTGGAGAGTGCCGCTCTCCAGCAGTTGAGACGCGCCGTCCTTTTCCTCGGTGATGTAATACTGGAGCGTCTCGCCGAAGAACAGGATAAATTCCCGGAAACAGACGCCGCCGTATACCTCCCGCATGTATTCCGAGACATATTCCTCCGGGCCGCCGTTCTCGCAGGTGATCACATAATGGATACAGGCCCTGCACCCCGGCGTACAGCGGTATTCCACAATCGTCTTATCCGCCAGCTCCTGCCGCACCCAGGGGAAATCCCTAAACTCCCTGAAAAACGCCAGGTGGACGCCCTCGGAAAAGAATTCCCTTAACAGCTCCTGGGCCACCTTCTTTTCGTCCTCATCAAGCGCCGAAACGTGTTCCGAGTCGTATTTTAACAGCGCCAGCTTGCAGACCCTCTGCACCGGCTCACCTCTGACGTACATGGCATGGATTTCCCGGAAGATTTCCCCCTCCGTCACCCGCTGCCGCACGAAGAAATCAAAAGCGCACTGGGCCAGAAAAGCCGCTTCCACCTCCGGCTTGGCCCCCTGCTGCACATAATAGTGGAAAATGTCCATTTTTTCGCCCACAAACGCCCCGGAATACAGCATCTGCACCAGGATGGTTTCGCTGAGCCGGTAACAGTCCACCTCGAAGGATCTTGCGGATTTCCAGATGTCCCTTAAATTTTTTGTCATCCCTCTGCCGTACATGGCCAGGTACTGCAAAACCACCCCGTCATATTTCTGCCGGCTGAAGGCATGGAAGGCGGCGGCCGTAAGCAGGGGATCCTCCACCATGCGGTTCTGCTCCATCAGCGGGCTGATCAGCCGCACCAGCACCTTGGGATCGATGAAGTACGGGCCGTATTGTTTCATCCACTCCCCGGCCAGGTCATACTGCCCCCGCAGAGTCATATAACGGACAACATCGGCGCGTTCCGAGACGCTCAGTTCCTCCCCCGGTATCAGGGCCAGATACTCGTCCAGAGATCTCATATCGTCCATATCGTAATAGGCCCTCAGAATGCGCAGATACAGCTCCCGCCGAAGGGACAGGGACACGCGCCCCGAATCCAGCACCCGCAGGCAGCGCCGGATATTCTCCTGGGGATCCCCGGTTTCCTCCCGTTCGGAACTGCACAGGTACAGATCCAGTTGAAAGCCCTGTTTCGGGCAGGGGGTCAGCAATCGCAGATACTTCCCGGGAATCATCAGCTTTTCCAGGGTATATTCCACGGTGCGCACAAACCGATGCTGCCAGGCGTCCTCAAAGGCGATGGTGTAACGGCTGCCGTAAAGAGCCACCCAGGTCTGCCCGTCATCCAGCAGATACTCGGCTGCGGACAGATCGTCGGGATGATAGACGAACACTTTCTGAAGACGGTCATCCTCCACCCGGATCAGGTGCGCGAACAGCAGCCGGGAGAGAGGCCCGCTGGTTTCCTCGTCGATCATGCCGGGCTGCAGCAGCCGGTTGTACAGATTGGCCAGGGGCCGGCTGATATGCTCCTTCCGGATCTGATCCAGCACAAATTCCTCCATCCTGGGGCGGTACACCTCATAAATTTCGGAAAGCCTGTCTGCATTCCGGACAATGTAATCGTAGAGATATGCGCTGTGTTTGTCGTCCAGATGATTCTGATAGGAAAAATACAGTAAGACCGTGCGCGGCA
This sequence comes from uncultured Acetatifactor sp., assembly GCA_947630715.1. Lineage (GTDB taxonomy): Bacteria > Bacillota > Clostridia > Lachnospirales > Lachnospiraceae > Acetatifactor. The sequence goes on along the minus strand of CANRIP010000039.1, from coordinate 6,340 downwards.
GCTCCTGCTGCTTGCGCAGATCCAGAGACATCATGTAATATTCAAACAGATTGGTAATTCTCAGCTTTGCGTCCACGCCGGCGCTGTACCATCGAAAATAGCGTCTGTCCGCCCGCGCTCCCTTGATCAACAGGGTGCAGATCTCCTGCAGGATGCGCACATCCTTTTTCTGCTCGTACAGCTTGGTGAGAATGCGGTACAGCACAGGCGAAAATTCCCTGACCCTGCCCGTCAGGTACAAAAGCTGCTCCACCGTCTCCTGCCTGAGCAGTTCCTTTCTGACCCCGTACCAGACCGTCTGCAGCTCAAACCTCCCCAGCTTGCGCAAAAGGGCGGGGTTGTTGTTGAGCATGGCCACGGTTTCCATGTACAGCACAGGGCTGGCGCATCCCCGGTGAAACTGCTTCTCCAAAAACTGCCACTTGCCCGTCACCGATTTACGGTATTCCGGCGAAAGGTACAAAAGCAGCCAGGCCACACGCCAGTTGGCGTCGTCCCGGTCATAGATACGCTCCACCTGCTTTGTCACCTTGTCCACATAGGGGGTTTCCCGGTGGATCAGCGTGGTCAGATACAGATAATATGCGGTCAGCGTCCCTTCCTCCTGCTGTTTCGACAGGATCTCGGCCACGTTGTCCAGGAGCCAGCCGGCTTCGTTATACCGTTCCTCCGTGATCAAAAGCTGCGCCTGGAACAGCCGGGCGGCGCAGTCCTGCGGATTCCTCGCCGCCAGCTTTTCCGCCAGGGCTCCCGACTCCTTCAGCCAGGCCGCCGTACCGATTTTTTTGGTGCGCATTTCCAGATAGCACTCCGTCAGCCGGGCCAGGGCGCTCTGCCGATAAAGTTCCGGCTTTCCGAAGGCTCCGGAGCGGTATTTCACCGTGACGGGAACCCTCAGAGTGACATAACAGTTATACAGGCAGACTTCTCCGAAATTCTTTCCCTGAATGCACCTGCCGCTGTCCACAAACACAGGCAGGTGACACCGGTTCCCCAGGAAATCGTCATCCGTCAGCACTTCCTTTTCCGTGAACAAAAAATCCCCTCTGCATTCCACAAAGAGCTGGGTAAAGCCCCAGCCGTTGCGGGTAATGTTTAACACCGTCTCCGTCACGTCGCCCCGCGCCAGCTCATCGCCCTGCTCCAGCGTCAGCTCGCTTTCCTCCACCAGAAAGTCCACCCTTTGTTTCTTGTTGACCTGGACCAGAAATTCTTCCACGCTCTGCTCCATGCCCTCATAAACGCTGAGCGCCCGGTAATCGTCGGCGTACAGGCTGTCCCGGCCCGTGAGGATCTGGGAAAACTGCGGAGAATAGTACAGCCGCACCGCCTCCCGCCAACTGCTCTTTGCCAGATTGGCAAAATGAAACAGGTTTCTGACGGCGCCTATGGAGGATTCCATCACCCGGTATTCCACGGAAACCACAAAGGGGATATAATACTCCCCGTGAGAGCTGACGATGGAAAAGTCTCCCTTGACCACATCGCCCTCCTCCAGATTTTCCCCGTGGAAACGGTAAAGGATTTCCTCCTCGCTGCCGTTAAATTCCTCCGTGAGACATTCCATGCGCAGATCCGAGCTCGTGACGGTTCCGGTACAGGTTCCGGACGAGGCAAGGATCCGAAAAGAGCCCTCGTACTGCTGCCCTTGATAGAGGGAGATCTCAATTTTCGAGCAGGAAAAGTCCAGAGAACCGTTCTCATAATTGAAGTTTCCCTGAAGAATTTCCTCTATGATATCCCGCATCCCCGTTCACCCGTTTCCGTTTCGTTTTGGAACAACCGTATTTCCCGCTTTCCGTTTTATTATAACAAACTATGGGGAACAGGGCAAATCATTTCTCAGGAATTTCACCGCCCGGCCGCTTATTCCAGATTCAGTTTTCTGGAATTGATGAAATAACAGGCCAGATAACACAGAACCGCCAGGACAATCTGCTTGATCAGGGAAATGATCAGTCCCGTGTCAAAATAGGCGAACAACCATTCCGCTGACCCCAGGGTTTCACTTCCCAGATAAAACACGCCCTGAAGCGCCGTGGAAAAAAGCCACCTGACCAGCGCAATCCCCATATAGCTTAAGAACGCCATCAGCACCCTATGTCTGGAAAAAAGCTGCCCCATGGAGACAGCCCCAAACAACATGATCAGGCCGGCGGGAGCGGCCAGAATCAGATCGACCAGATAAAACACCACCCTTGCCACGACCCCATGATCCATGGAGATCCGCATCCCGCTAAGCTGCGCCAGCAGTTCCGACAACCCCTTCATAAAACCGTTCATGAGAGAAAATACGCTTTCCCCCGATAAGGCGCTGACCAGCGTAAAGCCAAAGATGATCAGGGAGAAAAACACCCCCAGATACACCAGGAAGATCCAGATGGAGCCCACCAGGATCTTGCTCACCAGGATCTGATTTTTGGTGACGGGCAGCGTATGCAGAAGATATCCTTCCTTCGAGTACATGGTCCTGTAAAACCGCACCGTCAGATAAATCAGGACGCTCCAGAGCGCTCCCACCAGAAGGAAGATGTAAAGCAGCAGGGAAGCCACACTGATCATATTCAGCAGAAACACGCTGAAACCGTCCTGGAAGGGGCTGTCCATCTTCCACATGGGCGCCTGAAAGGTAAGACATCCGATTAACGTAACCATAGCCAGCGCAGAGAACAAAACCAGCCCCGCTTTGTATGTATGTTTCCATTCGTATTTGATCAACTTTCCTAACATGCGAACACCTCCCTGAAATATGCGTCCACGCTCTTGCCGTGCTGTTCCCTGATATTGTCCACGGAAGTGTACAGGACCAGCCGGCCATAGCGCATAAAGATCACCTCGTCCAGCACCTGCTCGATATCCCCGATCAAATGGGTGGATATCAGCACGGTTGCGCCGGGATTGTAGTTGTTGATAATGGTGCGCAGAATATAGTCCCTTGCGGCGGGATCCACTCCCGCGATAGGCTCATCCAGCACATACAGATCGGCGTTCCTGCTCATCACCAGGATCAACTGCACCTTCTCCCGGTTTCCCTTGGACAGCGTCTGCATTCTGGCGGCGGGATCGATTTTCAGGCCGCTCAGCATTTCACACGCCTTTTCCCTGGAGAAATCGGCGTAAAAATCCCCAAAAAAATCCAGGCACTCGTTGATTTTTCGATTCCCCGCAAGATAGGTGCGGTCGGGCAGATAGGCCACATGGGCCTTCGTCTTTGTCCCCACAGGCTCCCCGTTGATCAGGATGCTGCCGCTGTCCGGCGTGAGCAGGCCGTTGATCAGCTTGATCAGCGTGGTTTTGCCGCTGCCGTTCGGCCCCAGCAGACCAATAATTCTGCCCCGGGGCAGAGTCAGTGTGATATCGTTTACCGCTACATGCCTGGAATCGTAAGCCTTTGTCAAATTCTTGATGGCAATTAAATCCTCCATGTTCTCTCCTATCTGTCCGTTTTAACGGACTCATTTCCCGTTTCCGTTTGTTTTTCCCCAGGCCCTTCCTCTCTCTCCTGAAGACCTTGCACCAGTTCCGCCGCGCTGTTTGCATCGTAGCCCAGTTCCCCCAGCTTGTGCAAAAAGCTGCGGGCCAGCTCCCGGGCCGTTTCCTCCCTCAGCCGGCCAATCAGCGCCGCGTCCTCCGTCACCGTCCTGCCGTTGGTCCTGCGTGTGGCAATCAGGCCGGTCCTCTCCAGTTCCGTCAGGGCTTTCTGCATGGTGTTGGGGTTCACCGCGGCCTCCGCCGCCAGCTCCCTGACGCTGGGTAACCAGCTACCCGCAGGATACTGTCCCGAAATAATCCCCATTTTGATCTTCTCCGCCAACTGAGCGTAAATTGGTCTTTCACTGTCCAGTTCCCATGCCATAATGTTCCTCCTGTTTTTTCTTCCCGCGATCCTTCCCTGCGTCGCCGGCCTTTCCCGGGTCCGTGCGCATCTGTATTATCGTAGTAATACAATAATACATTTAAGCCGACGACTTGTCAACCCTTTTTTCGGAAAAACCAGCGAACCACCTTCCCGTCACCCTTTGAGCCGTCCCCGCATATACTGACTGTAACTAAGCCCGCAGAGGACAATACGCCCTCCGCGGGCCCGGCCGCCCTGGGCGGCAGAATGAGAGGTATTCATGCCAAATCAACAACTGGCAGCCGCGCAGGAGCAGGAATCCGCCTCCTCCCGCGGTTTTTTACAGATCAGCGTGGTATCGGGCACAGGGTCGATCCCCGTGGAAAACGCGTCCGTCTCTATTTCCTTTACGGGCGATCCTGACGCCCCTTTGATGGAGCTTACCACCGACAGCTCCGGACAGACTCCCCAGGTGGAACTGCCGGCGCCCCCTGTGGAGCTTTCCCTGGAGCCGGAGAACCAGCTACAACCCTATTCCGAATACAACATCCAGGTGACGGCACCAGGGTACGATCCCGTTCTCGTCTCAGGGTCCGAGATCCTGGCGGACGAGGTTTCCCTCCAGAATATCACCTTACATCCCACCGTGGACGGGGACGGAACCGAAAGCCCCATCGTCATCCCCGCCCATACCCTGTTTGGGGATTATCCGCCCAAGATCCCCGAGGACGAAATCAAACCTCTGGCCGACACCGGCGAAATCGTATTAAGCCGCGTGGTCATTCCGGAATACATTATTGTCCACGACGGCGTCCCCAACGATTACACGGCGCAGAATTACTGGGTCAGGTACCGGGACTACATTAAAAACGTGGCCTCCTGCGAAATCTATTCCACCTGGCCGGAATCCGCCATTTACGCCAATGTGCTGGCGATCATGTCCTTTACCTTAAACCGGGTGTATACGGAGTGGTACCGGAATCAAGGCTACGATTTCACCATTACCTCGTCCACCGCCTATGACCAGAAATGGGTGTATGGAAGAAATATTTTTGAAAACATCGATTACCTGGTGGACACGGTGTTCGCCAATTACCTGTCAAGGCCGGGCGTCCTGCAGCCCATCTTCACCTCTTACTGCGACGGGCAAAGGGTGACCTGCCAGGGGTTAAGCCAATGGGGCTCCAAGTATCTGGGAGATCAGGGCTACTCCGCCATTGAGATTCTCCGCTATTACTATGGGAACGACCTGTATATCAACACGGCCGTTTCGATTTCCGGCGTTCCCTCCTCCTACCCCGGCTACGCCTTAAACATCGGATCCTCCGGAGACAAGGTGCGCCAGCTCCAGACCCAGTTAAACCGCATTGCCCGCAATTACCCCGCCATCCCCACGGTGACTCCGGACGGCGTCTATGGGCCCGCCACGGCGGAATCGGTGCGGATCTTTCAGGGCATCTTCCATCTGCCCCAGACCGGGGTCACGGACTACGCCACCTGGTATGAAATTTCCGAAATTTATGTAGGTGTGTCCAGGATCTCCGAGCCGGGCTGAAGAAAGCCCCCCGGACTGCCGGAGCGATCCGGAACGCCATCGGGATAAAACCCAGCGTATTTCCCCGGAGCCACCCCGTAAACCGCTTTGAAATTGCGCAGGAAAGAGGAGTAATCCGAAAAGCCGCAGCCCTGCCAGACCTGTGTGACGCTCAGTCCGTCCCGCAGCCACTGGCAGGCGCGGATCAGCCTTTTGTGGATTAAAAAGGTATGAACCGTAACGCCGGTGGCCGCTTTAAATTTTCTCAGGAAATAATATTTGCTCATATGCGCTCCGGCGGCAAGCGTCTCCAGAGTGATCTTTTCCTCCAGATGCGCATCGATATAGTCCCCCACCTGTTCCACCAGGGGATTTCTCTCCAGCCCTTCCTGGGAATAATACCCCCCGGCCCGGCAGAGAAGATTTAAATAGGAGAAAAACAAGATCAAATACCCTCTGTCCATCACCTGTCTGGCGCCGGGCGGTTCCTGCCCGATCCCGCCGGACATGGCAAGCTTAAGCAGATACCCTCTCAAAAGTTCCTCGTAATACACGGGAAAATGGCATACCCTGGCGTCTCCGCCCTGAAAGCATTCCGCCAGATTCATCTCTCCCCCGCCCAGCCTCTCCAGCATCCCGTCCGAAATCCAGACGATGATCCGCCTGGAACGGCCGGGCCCTTCTTCCACCGGCTGATAGCGGTGCATGACGTTTCGCCCGATCAGGAGAAAATCTCCCCCCTTTAGCTGATAAATCCGATCCCCCGCCAGAGCGGAAAACTCTCCCTGCATCACATAGATAATCTCATAAAAATTATGGTAGTGCAGGGTTGTCCCCACCGGTTCCCCTTCTTTTTCATACACTTCATAATTTTCATTGAGAATGTACTGCCGGCCGTCTCCGGCTTCCAGCTTGCGGATCCGTTCCTCCTTTGGTTCCATGGGTTTCACACCGGGCTCCTTTCCTGT
>CANRIP010000038.1 GCA_947630715.1 uncultured Acetatifactor sp. | reverse complement strand
TTTGTATAACGCTAATAAACCTCGATATATCCTATACTTTTTCAGCTTTCAATTTTTCTTCATGAAAGAACCCTGCTTCCCCAAAAGCAGCGTCATATCCTGATACAGCGTATCCGACGCCTCCCCGCCCAAAATGATGGAAATATACAATGCCCCGTTCACATTCCGAGTCAGGAGAATCAGGCAATGCCCCGCAGCCTTGGTGGTTCCCGTCTTGCCTCCGATCACCGTCACGTTGGAGGGCGGCTGGTAATCGCCCCGGAGGAACAGATTGGTAGTGGTCTTGTCCACCGACTTGGGATTACCGCTTTTGTCATAATAGGTGGTCTGATAGCTGGTCATCTGAATGATCTCCCGGAACGTCTCATTCTGAATGGCTTGGTTGAAGATCAGGTACAGATCGTAAGCGGTGGTATAATGGTTCTCGGCCGTCAGCCCGTGAGGATTGACAAAATTGGTGTTGGTGGCGCCAATCCGTTTTGCTTCCGCGTTCATCAGCTCCACAAAATGATCCACGGTCCCGCCCACGCCTTCCGCAATCAGCATGGCCACATCGTTTGCGGAATATAACAGCAGGATGCGCAGCGCCTGGTCCAGCGTCATGGTATCTCCCACCTTCAGGCCCAGAAGCTGTGCCCCCGCCTCCGTGATATTCACGGCGCTTGTGGCCGTCAGGGTCTGATCCAGGCTCCCGTTCTCCAGGGCCACCAGCGCCGTCATAATCTTTGTCAGGCTGGCCGGTGACAGTTTCTGATGAGGGTTGTAAGCAAACAGGACGTTGTTATCGCTCAGGGAAAAAAGCGCCGCAGCTTTCGTCCGGGACATGTCCAGATCCCCGTCTCCCGCCACGTCGCCCGTGGTCACGCAGATATCGCCCGCAAAGGCCTCCGCCAGCCTGGAATCCTGCCTGGCGATCACGTTAAAGCTGCTGACGCTGTAATCGGCGTCATATGCCATGTCATAGGAAAGCCTGCCGCAGCCTGTGGTCAGCGCACAGACCAGAACCGAAACCGCCAGCAAAAGCGCCGTTTTTCTCTTTCTATCTGTACATTTCACGCCACTCAAAATCTCCTCTTTCCAGAGCCTTGATCAACAGTTCCGCGCTGGCCAGATTGGTCGCCAGCGGTATATTGTACATGTCGCAGAGCCGCACCACATTGTTGACGTCCGGCTCATGCACCTTGGACGTCAGCGGATCCCGCAGAAAGATCACAAGGTCCATCTGATTGCTCTCAATCTGGGCGCCAAGCTGCTGCTCGCCCCCCAAATGGCCCGCAAGGAATTTGTGGATGTTTAAATTGGTAACCTCCTCGATCAGCCGGCCGGTGGTCCCGGTGGCATACAGCTCGTTACGGCTTAAGATCCCCCGGTAAGCGATACAGAAATTCTGCATCAGCTTTTTCTTTGCGTCATGTGCGATCAGTGCAATATTCATTTGGAATACCCTCTCTATTTTTATTTTTTATTTATTCTTTCCGCCCTGTAATCTCACGTTTAATACAAAACCCGTCCCCATAAAAAGACTCAGCAGCGAAGTCAGCCCGTAGCTGACGAAAGGCAGCGGCAGCCCCGTGTTCGGAATGATTAAAGTCGCCACGCCGATATTGATAAAACCTTGAATGGCTATCAGGCCCCCCATGCCCGCCGCGATAATACTGCCCGCCAGGTCTTTCGACTTTCGCGCCACCGAAATACAGTCCAGCGAAATGCCGAACAAAAGCAGAATCACGGTCAGGCTGCCCTTAAAACCAAATTCCTCGCCGATCACGGCGAAAATAAAATCCGTTTCATCCTCAGCGACAAAATTGCCGTTTTTGACAGAGGTAATCTCGTTGTTTTTATACCCCTTCCCGTCCAGGATCCCGGAAGCGATGGCTTTCACGGAATTCTGCTGCTGGCGGATATAGTCCGGATACTCCTCCGGATAAAAAAACGCCAGAAGACGGGTCTGCTGGAAATCTCTCAGCAGCGTACTGTCAGGCTGAATCGCCAGGGAAATCAGTACCGCAATGGCAGGAATCGCTATTGCAAGCACACCGAATACCAGTTTCAGACTGATCCCGCCCACAAACATGATCACGCAGAAAAGCACGACCAGAACAATGCTCGTAGAGAGATCCGGCTGCTTTAACACTAAAAACACAGGCAGCGCAAACAGCAGGATACAGGATCCGATCATCCTGACGGTATTCAGTTTTTCTCTATATTTCATAATAAACTGTGCAAAGAATAAAATCAACAGAATTTTAGCGGTTTCCGACGGCTGAAAGCGCAGGCCTCCGATCTGAAGCCAGCGTCTCGCGCCGCCGCCCGTGGCTCCCATCACCCAGACCATTGTGAGCAGGGCGACGTTAATCCCATACCAGACCCAGTAAAATTTTAAAACCAGCGAATAATTAAAAAACGAAATGGCGATCATCAGGAAAAAGCCTGCGATCACCCCCGCAAGCTGCCGCGTCAGCAGCGATTCTTCCGCGCTGCCAATGGCGACGACGCCGATTATGGAAAGCGCCGTCACCATCAGCACCAGTTTGAAATCATAATCCTTAATCCTTAATTTCCTTAACATACTGTCCTTTGTCTCCGTTATGCCGTCCGCCCGCCGTGAAGGGGCGCACGATCCGTTCCGGACTACTGCCTGTTGAGATTCAGATCCCCGGTTACGTCCTCAATCGGGATATTGGCGGAAAGGCTGGGCTTGGAATACCGCCCCGACTTAAAGCCCTTCGCGTTGATCTGGATTTCGATATTGTCCGCATCGATCTTCATGTATTTTGAAATTACCTTCGCTATGTCCGTTTTGATCAGCTCCATCATCTCCGGCGAGCAGTTCACCCTGTCGGCGATCAGCAGGATTTTCAGCCTGTCCTTTGCCACCTGGCGGGAGCTTTTTCTTTGAAAGAAATGTCTCATATACCCTCCCATTCCGCCGCATGCGCGGCACTCCGAGCAAGCGAAAACGTATGTCCTTTTGCCGTTTTTCGCTTTACGCCCTGTGGAAAATTCCGGATACCTTGGTCCAGAAGGAGATCCCTCTCTCCAAATTCAAAAAAGGCGTCTCCTTTCCCATCACACGCTGTACCACGTTGGCATAGGCCTGGCCCGCGGGAGTGTCATTCCCCACCAGAGGTTCTCCCTGGTTGGTGGCCACCACCACGTTCTCGTCGTCCGGGACAATGCCGATGAGCGGCACCGCAAGAATGTCCACCACGTCCTGGGCGGACATCATGTCTCCCCTCCTGACCATATCCGTCCGCAGGCGGTTGATGATCAGATCGATCTGCTTAAACCCGTTTGCCTCCAAAAGACCGATAATGCGGTCCGCGTCCCGGATGGCGGAAACCTCCGGAGTGGTCACCACCAGCGCCCGGTCCGCTCCGGCGATGGCGTTCTGGAACCCCTGCTCGATGCCGGCGGGGCAGTCCAGGATGATATATTCAAACTGTTCCTTCAAATGCTCGATGACCTTGACCATCTGGCCCGGCGTCACCGCGGTTTTATCCCTTGTCTGAGCCGATGGCATCAGATACAGCCCCGGATGTCTTTTGTCCCGGATCAGCGCCTGTTTGACCCGGCAGTTTCCCTCCACCACGTCCACCAGATTGTAGACGATTCTGTTCTCCAGTCCCATGACCACGTCCAGATTCCGGAGCCCGATATCCGTGTCGATGAGACATACCTTTCTGCCCAGCTTTGCCAGACCTGTACCTACGTTTGCGGATGTGGTGGTCTTCCCCACACCGCCTTTCCCTGAAGTGACGACAATGACTTCGGAGCCGCTTTGCTCCCTGGAAAACTGATTCTCCATTTTCCTTCCTCCGTTTTCAGATTTTGTCGTCCACCTCGCCGCCCCGAGTTTCGACTCGCTCACTCTAAAAGCTGCTCAGCAGGTCTTTCGTAAGCGTCTCAAAGATGATCTTTTTGTTTTTCACATATGCGATTTTCGGCTGTATCTTATCCCTTATCCCCCATTTTGACTGTCTGCCGGGCTTGTACTTATATTCGCCGATCTTGATCCTCTCCGGCTCCATTTCCAGGGCCGCCACAAAGGCCCCTTCGCAGCCGTTGCCTCCGGCGTAGGCTTCCCCGTAGAGGCCCCCCAGGATGATCACGTTTCGGGAACTGATCACAGCGCTTCCTGGGTAAACGTCCCCCAGCACAATAATGCTGTTTTCCGTCTCAAGCACCTCTCTGTTCATCAGGCTCCCTTTAAAGAACTGTCCGTCCTCGTCGCCGGAGAGTTTTTTCTCCACATGCGCCAACGCCTTGATAAAGTTCTTATTGGCAGCTTCATCCTTTCCCACGATACAAATAATGTTCAGATCGCTGTTTTTGCGGATCGCGTCCAGGATTCGGATTTCCTCGGGCTCCGTGACGGCCCTGTCCTCAATGGACAGCGCCATGGATGCCTTGCCGAAAAAATTCCTCGCCTCGGAAAACTTGAACGCGATTTCCTTCAATATATCCTCAAACGGCGTCTCCGGATCAAGATGGAGAGTAATGCCGTTGGGAAAGCTTTTGATCAGTACCGGATCTTTCATGCTGTCTTTTCCTCCCGTTTCGCCGCTTTGGGCCTGTCTCAGAGCCAGGGCCGGCTGTCAGATTTCGTTTGTCACGCCGGCATCCGGCATTACCGCGGAATCGGTGATCAGTTCCTCATCGGCGAGATCGTAGTAATACATAATGATATCCCTGGTGGCCATGGCGGCATAATCAGAACTGTATCCAAAGGGAATCCTGGTGGCGATTGCAATCTCCGGCTGGTCATAGGGCGCGTAACAGACAAAGAGCGCGTGGCTGGGCCGGCTCCGGGTCTGCTCGGCGGTACCGGTCTTCCCGGCCACCTCCACCGCCAGATTCTGAAAATAGGATTTATTCTGTACCACCATGCGCATACCGGAGTGGATGGCGTCCCAATATTCCTGGGGCATTTCCACCTGATTGCGGATCTTGGGCTGCTGTTCCATGATCAGATTGCCCTGGGAGTCCGTGATCCTGTCCAGCAGCGTCAGATCATAACAGGTTCCGCCGTTTGCCACGGCGGCCACATAGCGGGCCAGCCCCGTCGTGGTATAGCTGTTTGTGCCCTGGCCGATGGCGGAACGAACCGGATCCATGTCGGACACGGTGGGAGCCGCCTCCGAAAGCTCAATGCCGGATTTATCCGTCAGTCCATAGAGATCCGCGTATTCGTGGAGAGCGTTCAGACCGGCGGATTCGTTGTAAGTGCCGTCCCGGGTGGCAAGCTTGTACCCCACGTCATAAAAATAATAGTTGCAGGAGTCCCGGATCGCCGTCACCACGTTCTCGGAACCGTGTCCGGAGCGGCGCCAGCACCTGGGGGAATCCGCAATATTGGTATAAGTCCCGGTGCATACGGTATTGCTGCGCAGCGTAATCACTCCCTCCATCAGACCGGCGGAGGCCGTCACCATCTTGAAGGTGGAGCCGGGGGCCAGGGTGGACTGCGTGGCATAATTATACTGGGGATTTGACTTGTCCGCGTTCAGCTTGGCATAATACTCCGCGTTGATGGAGTTTGCCATCAGGTTATTGTCATACCCGGGATACGAGACAATGGCAAGCACATCCCCGCTGTTGACGTCCGTGATCACCACGGAAGCGTTACAGGGGTCCAGGGCAAGCTGGGCGGGGGTAATATCCAACTGAGTGATCCGGTTCATCATGAACTGATAGGCGCTCAGTTTCCCCGCGTACAGCGCATCCTCGTCCTCCGCGGGCACGTCGATCAGTTTCTGTTCACAGAGGATCTTGCAGACCTGTTTTCCCGTAATTGTGTCCGACAGCAGCATGTATTTATAAATTCTTTTCTGAAATTCCGTGTTCCCGTCCACCATCCGCTGGATATAGTCCAGCATTTTTCCGTAAATTTCGTTGGATTCGGAATATCTGTCATCCAGATCCAGCTTGCTCACATCGATCCAGTTCTGGGCGATGCAGTATTTCAGGTACTGGCAGAGGCTGATCTTCTCGTCTATGGCCCAACTGACATAAGTGTCATCGGAAGAATCCACCAGTTCCGACATAATGACCCCCTGGTCGTTCAAAAGGCTCACGATTCTGCTCTGATACACCTGAAATTCATCGGTCAGCTTGTTGTAGGGGGTCTTCTTCTCCGTCAGTTCCTCCTGAAGTTTCTCATAGACCTCCTGCTTGTACGCCAGATATTCCTGGTAGACTTCCTGTTCCGTCTCCTGGGCGTTTTCTCCCGCCATGGACTTGAGATCGATAATGGAATTGTTGAACATGGCGAAATACACGTCATATATGGGGATGGTGATATCCGAGCTGGAGGAATCCTCCGTGGCCCGGTATTCCTTGGCGTTCACAATCTTGCTGGACACCAGGCCGGCCAGCCGCTGTTCCATGATATTGTAGACCGCCTTGGTTAAATCGCTGTCAATGGTCAGATACACGTCCTGTCCGGCCTGGGGTTCGGTCCGCTCGATGATGGCGTTGACCTTGCCCATATTGTCCACCACCACTTTCTCATGGCCCTTTACCCCCTGAAGAGTGGTTTCCAGATACGCTTCGATGCCGCTTTTCCCCACCACGTCATTGATGTCATAGAGATTGGCATCCTTTCCCTCCGCCGTCAGCCTGGCGTTCAGATCCGTCAGCTCGTCCGAGGAAATTTTCCCCGTATATCCCAGCACATGCGCAAAATACTTGCTGTCCACATATCTGCGGACCGTGTCTTCCACAATGGACACGCCGGGAAGCTCCGCCGAGTTTTCCATGATCACAGCCACGGTTTTTTGGCTGATATTGGTGGCCACGGTCGTGCCGATGTATTTCCGGAAGGAGGTCAGATTCATGGAATAGCGCAGATTCACCATCTTTAACCAGTCCTGCCTGGTGTAACCCTCCCCCTCCAGGAATTCGCTGTCCGTATCGTCGGGATCGGCGTACTGCCCCAGGGCAAACCCCTTGGGCCTGCTCAAGTATTCCATCACCTCCAGAGCCGTTGCCGTCCGCTGCTCGTCCTTTAAATCGTCGATGGACGGGTACCCGTAAACGTCCGCCAGAAACCGAAGTTTTTGCGTACCGTCGACGGCATAGACAAACTGTCCGTCCTCATCGAGCACAATTTTAAAATCCGTGATCACGCTGTCGCCGTTTTTCTCGATCATCCGGATCAGCCGGTACAGCATATCGTTAAGGGACGCGTTTCTGGAGGAACCGGACTCGAACACGTCCTCCACCTTCACGGAATAGGCAAGCTCGTTGTAGGCAAGCACATTGCCGTTTCGATCATAGATATTGCCTCTGGTGCCGGCGATATCCCGGGTTTTTTCCACGTCCAGCACAAATTCCTCCAGATATTCCTCCCCGTGGACGATCTGAAGGGTAAAACACCGGTAGATCAGGATGCCCCCCAGAATGGAAAACAGCACAGTGAACACCGTCAGGCGGCTGGTCAGTATGGATTTCAGTTTTTCCCTGAATTCGTCAAACAAATTTCTGTGCCCTCTTTCTCTCCCATTTCTCCAGTTTCTCGTTTACCTTCAAAAGCAGGGGATAGAGAAACAGGGTGACAATCGTTGTGTAAAGAGCCTCCGGCAGAATGATGCGGGTAAAATAATAACCGAAGGCCAACCTGCCCCGCAGCAGAAACATCAGCACATAACAGATCATTCCGTACGACAGATCGCTTGTGATAATCAGCGCCAGGGGCAGCTTGATGTCCTCGGGGTAAAAAATCTTGGAAAACTTTCCGTTCAGAAAACCTATGTACATTAAAAGCAGGGCGTAAAACCCCAGAAAGCTGCCGAAATAAACGTCCGTGAGCAGACCGCAGAAAAAGCCGATGATAAGCCCTTCCTTCTCCCCCCGCATAAAGCCGAAGGAGGACGTGAGGATAATCATCAGGTTAGGCATGATCCCTGCCAGGGACAGATGCACAAACACGCTGCACTGAAGGACAAAACAAACCAATATGAAAAACGTAACCGTCAATTTTCGAAGCATATGTTCTCATTCCGCCTCTTCTTCCGACACCGACTGCTTTCGGTCCGTAATCACAAGCACCTCGCTCAAATGCTCAAAATCCACCGCCGGCGTAATTTTCCCCGATTTGGTCAGGTTGTTGGAATCCGTCTCGATGCTGTTAATATAGCCGATCAGGATATTGGGGAGAAACTTGTCGCTGATATCCGACGTTACCACCTTATCCCCCTGGGCGACGGCGTTCTGGCTGTCCACAAGCTGGCTGAAGGAGATGCAGTTCTCGCGCATCAAAGCCAAAGAGCCGGACACGATCATGTTATCCTCCGTGGACAGGGTCATGGCGCTCACATTGCTGTTGTCGGAAATGATGGCCGTAACCCTGGACCAGTTGGGGCCCACCGTGGTAATCCTCCCCACCAGCCCGCCGCCGGCGATCACGTTCATGTCCGTTTCCAGCCCGTCCTCATAGCCCTTGTCGATCAGAAAGGCGCTGTACCAGTTGCCGCTGTCTCTGCCGATGACCCGGGCGCCGATCTTATGGTAGGAGCCGTACTGCTCGTCCAACTGCATCAGCTCCCTTAACTGGTTCAGCTCATATTTATCCTGCTGGAGCAGGGTGTTTTCCTCCGTCAAAGCGGCCACCTCTGCCTTGAGACGCTCGTTTTCCTCCAGCAGAACCCGGATCTGCGCCAGTTCCTCGGATCTGTCGGAAAGCCACCGCCCCAGCTTGCTGATCCCCTGCTGAAAAGGGATGATCACGCGGCCCACCGCCGTATTCAAAGGCCGGTTAAACACATCCGTGCCAAAGGTGACCAGCATCATAACCGTGCATAGGATGGTCAGAAACAGGAGGATGTATTTCCCCGGTACGGTAATTTTTTCCCTTTTTCTTCTAATGACCGGACTCATTTACTCATTCCTTCAATGGCGTACGCCACGGATTTATAATTGTCATCCTTGATAATCTTGGAAAGGCCGAATACCACGGTGGTCATGGGATCCTCCGCCACGTTGATGCGAAGCCCCGTCCCCACTCCCAGCCTGTCCGCCAGATGGCTGACCTGAGAGGCGCCTCCGGTAAGGTAAATGCCGTGCCGGTAAATGTCCGCCGCCAGCTCGGGCGGAGTCCTCTCCAGGATCACCTTCACATTGTCCACAATGGTGTTGAAGTGTTCCTCCAGGCATTGCACCACCAGCTTGGTGGGAATCTCCCTCTCCACGGGAAGTCCTGTCACAATATCCCTGCCGTATACCACGGATCCCTGCCCCGTCTGTTCCAGTTCGCTTAATTGAATTTTTACCGTCTCGGCGGTCTTGCCCCCGATCACAAGGCTGAATTCCTTCCGCACCGCGGCCCGGATCGCCTCGTCGAATTTCTGCCCGCCCGTCTTGATCAGGCGGCTCAGCACGATGCCGCCCAGGGACAGGATGGAAATTTCCGTCGTCTCATATCCCACGTTCACCACCAGAACGCCCTGGGAGTTTTTCACGTCGATCTCCAGTCCCAGCCCGTCCGCCACGGCCTTTTCCACCACCATGATCTTCTTCGCCTTCACGCCCGCGTCCCGGATCAGATCGTAAAAGGCCCTTTTTTCCACTTCCGTCACGTCCGTTGGCACCGCGATATAGAAGTCCGCCGGTTTGCCGTTTCCATGTTGAAGATCGTTGATAAAATATCGCACCAGCGTTTCCATGTTTTTGATATCCGCGATCACTCCGTTGGACAGAGGAAAGGAAATATGAAAATTGCCGGGCGCTTTCTCATACATTTCAAAAGCGGAATCGCCGTAAGCGAACAAAGTATTTTTATTTTCGATGGCAATCATATTTTTTTCCACCAGAATATGATCGTCGCTTCTGGAATAGATTTTAATATTGTTGGTACCCAGATCAATGCCGAATGCGTTGTTAGCCAAAGTGTTAACTCCTTTCTGCGGTAGCGGACCGCCCTTCGCGGCCGTCCCATTTTGTCTGCCCGTGCTTTTCCGGCCAGAAACTTTCCCGAAAACTGAAATACCGGTTGTCGCCGATCACAATGTGATCCAGCAGGGGAATGTCCATCTTTTCGCCCAACTGTCTTACCGTTTCCGTCAGCTCCGCGTCCGCCCTGCTGGGAGCGGGATCCCCGCTGGGATGATTGTGAACCAGGAGAATATTGACCGCCCGGCACTCCAGCGCCGCCAGGAAAATTTCCCTGGGGGAAATCAGCGCCATTCTCACGCTTCCTTCGGAAAGCTTTCTTTCGTCCAGCATCTGCGCCTTCGCGTCCAGACACACCAGCACCACGCATTCCGTGGGCCGATGCCGTAAGGATTCCATAAAATATCCCGCCACCTGAGCGGACGTGTGAAAGCAGACGCCCTCCTTCGAGGTGGCCGCGCTCATTCTCCTGGAAAGCTCCGCCAGACATTTCAGTTTCACCGCCTTGACCGTCCCGATGCCCTTGATGTTCATCAGGTCTTCCAGACGGAGCTGGTATAGCCCCAGAAGGCCCTCCTTCGGATACCTGGCCAGCCCCAGAACCTGCTCCGCCAGTTGCAGGGCGCTTTTTTCCTTTGTGCCGGTTCGGATCATGATTGCCAGAAGTTCCGCCTCCGTAAGATTTTCCGGCCCAAACCGAAGAAATCTCTCATAGGGCATTTCCTGGCGTCCCGATTCCCGTTCCTGTTTCATGCGTCTCCTTTCCACCTTCTCCGACGCATGGCAGTAATCATCTGATAAAGCGATATATGACCAGCGCGATGACAACTCCGATCACGCTGGCGATGGTGATCTGGATGGTTAGGCCGAAAGTCAGCACAATAAAACCCAGATCCAGCACCACAGGCGAGTTCAGGCCAAATGACCGGCCGTAGTTTAAAAAACTGCCGTCAAAGAAGGTGCCGATAAACCCGCCGATCACAAATCCCACCAGTATCAGAAGAACCAATACCCAGTTTATCCTTTTCAATTCGATCCCTCACTCTTTCTTTGGTGCCTTCCTGCGCAGAGCCTGTCCGCCGCCCCGCGTCCATAAATCTCATACGCCATCTTATAGTACCACAAAATGGAAGAACTGTATAGAAGAATCATAGAAATAATTTTGACGTTTTTCTACAAGGAAACCCGCCGCCCGGTTTTTTCAGCCGGCGGCGGAAAGTTTCTCCCTTGTCACAATCCCCCGGTCCACCAGGGCCTGAAGGGATTTTAAAATGCCGAACTTCGCGTGTTGCCATGTAAGGCCGCCCTGAAAATAGACCGCGTAGGGAGGACGGATGGGGCCGTCCGCCGAAAGTTCGATGGAGGAACCCGATACGAAAGCCCCGGCCGCCATGATCACCTGGGAATCGTACCCCGGCATATCCCAGGGCTGCGGCGTCACATGGCTGTCCACCGGCGCAGCCGCCTGAATGCCCTGGCAGAAAGCCACCACCGCCTCCGGATCGTTGAAGGTGACCGCCTGAATAATATCGTGCCGCATCTCCGTGCTGTCCGGCACCACCCCAAAGCCCAGCGGCTCATACAGATTCGCGGCAAAAACCGCTCCCTTCAGCGCCGAGGCCGTGACGGTGGGCGCCAGGAAAAGCCCCTGGTAAAAATCCTTTAACACCCCGAGAGACGCTCCCACTTCCTTTGCCAAGCCGGGAGAAGTGAGACGGCAGGCCGCGTTCTCCACACATTCCTTCCTGCCAACGATATAACCTCCCACCGGCGCAAGTCCCCCGCCCGGGTTCTTAATCAGGGAGCCCACCGCCATATCCGCTCCCACGTCCGTGGGTTCCCGGTCTTCCACAAACTCACCGTAACAGTTGTCCACCATACAGATCACGTCCGGTTTGATCTGTTTGATAAAGGCGATCAGCTCCCCGATCCGCTCCACGGAAAGGGTGGGCCTGGTCTGATACCCCTTTGATCTCTGTATGGTCACCAGCCGGGTCCTTTCATGGATGCCGGCCCGGATTCCCTCATAGTCGAACCCGCCGTCCGGCAATAAATCCGTCTGTCTGTAAGTGACGCCGTATTCCTTCAGGGATCCTCTGGAGGGACGGATGCCGATCACTTCCTCCAGCGTGTCATAGGGTTTTCCAACCGGGGAGAACAGCTCGTCCCCAGGACGCAGGCAGCTCATCAGCGCCAGCGCCAGCGCGTGGGTGCCGCAGGTGATCTGGGGCCTTACCAGCGCGTCCTCCGTGTGGAAAATGTTGGCGTAAACCTGTTCCAGCGTGTCCCTCCCCAGATCGTTATAGCCGTATCCGGTGGTGCCGGACAGGCAGGCTTCGCTGACCCTGCATTTCTGCATGGCCTGTAACACCTTCAACTGATTATATTCCGCCGTCCGATCCGTCTCCCGGAATCGGCCCTCCAGTTTTTGCAGGATTCTCCCGCCGTACTCATACACGGCCTTTTCAATACCCATGGAAGCGTAAATTTGCTCCAGTTGCGTCATTTCGTCCATACCAACCGTCCTTTTGCCCTTTTTATTTGATCAGGCCTTTTTCTCTCAGGCAGCCGCTAAGATAGGCCAGCATTTTTTCTTCGTCATCGCCGTATTCGCTTTTGGAAACCCAAATGACATCCCGCTCTCTCCGAAACCAGGTAAGCTGTCGTTTCGCGAAATGCCTGGTGTTCTGCTTGATGGCGGAAACCGCTTCCTCATAAGATATTTCCCCGTCCAAAAAGGCAAGCAGTTCCTTGTATCCCAGCCCCTGCATGGACGTCATGTCCCTGGTGCAGCCCTCCGCCCGCAGCCGTTTCACTTCCTCCAAAAGACCGGCGGCAAGCATTTCTTCCACCCGCTCATCGATCCTGCGGTACAGCCGCTCCCGCTGATCGTACAGCACAAAATAACAGGAAAGATACGCGTCCTCTTTCTGCTTTTCCCGGCGGTTGTGGGCGGAAATGGGTTCGCCGGACAGGCGGTAATATTCCAGCGCTCGGACGGTGCGCCTGATATTGTTGGGATGAATCTCCGCCGCCGATACCGGATCCGCCTCCCGCAGCATTTCATGGAGATAGGCCGGCCCACGGGTTTCGGCAAGCCTCTCCAGCTCCCTTCGGTAATCGGGATCTTCCTCCTGGGTTGTAAAATCAATCTCCCGCAGCAGCGCCTGGATATAAAACCCGGTGCCTCCCGTCACAATGGGAATGTGATTCCGCTCATAGATACGGTCGAGACATTCCCGGGACATTTTTTGAAACACAGCCACATTAAAGGGTTCCTCTGGCTCCAGGACGTCGATCATATGATGGGGAATTCCCTGCATCTGCTCCGGGGTAATCTTTGCGGAACCGATGTCCATGCGCCGGTATACCTGCATGGAATCGGCGGAAAGGATCTCCCCTCCCACGGCTTTTGCCAACGCTATGGAAAGCCTCGTTTTGCCTGCCGCCGTCGGCCCGGTCAGGACGATCAGGGGCTTTTTTTCTTTTCCATCCTCTATCATTTCTGCCCTGCCTCTCACGGAAAACTGCTCTGTCCCTTATTGGAAACCGCTCTGTCCTTCATTGGAAATTGCTCTGTCTCTATTTTCATGAGATTCTAGTTGACCACTCGTTTAAATTTCCGCTCCATCTCATACCGGGACAGGGAAATGACGGTGGGCCTTCCATGGGGGCAGTTGTAAGGATTGTCCAGAGTCAAAAGCTCATCGATCAAAGCCTCCGCCTCGGGCCGGCTCAGCAACTGATTCCCCTTGACCGCCGCCTTGCAGGACATGGAGGCGATTTTTTCCTCAACAATCCTGATGCCGCCGAAAGCGCCCCCTTCCGAAAGCTGATCCAGCACTTCCAGAAACATTCTCTTTTCATCGCAGCCGTACAGATCGACGGGGACGCTTCGAAGCGCGTATTCGCTGCCGCCGAAAGCCTCCACCTCAAAGCCAAGGCCGGTAAAGACGTTCCAATTTTCCTTTAAAACGGTTTCCTCCTGCCCGGAGAGGCTGACGATCACAGGCGGCATCAGTCTCTGGCTGATCACGTTTTTCTCCCGGTACTGTTTCATCAGGCGTTCATAATTCACTTTTTCATGAGCCGCGTGTTGATCGATCATCAGCAGTTTGTCTTCATACTGAACCAGCCAGTAGGTTTCAAACACCTGGCCGATCACCCGGAACCGGTTTCGTTTGTCCGGAACCAGTATTTTTTCGTCAAAGAGATTTAACTGCTGGCTTTCCGGTTCCTTCTTGCCAGAACTTTCCGCAAATTCAGTTCCCGGAACGGAAGGGTTTTCCCGGACAGGGGGTTCTCCTTGGGAGGAATTTTCTTCCCGGAAAACCGCTGTTTCGGGGAGGTCGGGAAGTTCCGAAGTTTCCGTGAAGAAATCATCCTCTCCCGCCAGGACGGATGTTTCTTCCGAGACGGGATGTCTGCCTTTTCTTTCTGTCAGAACGGATGTTTCCTTCTGAGCGGTTTCTTCCCGGGGAACCGCTGTTTCGGGGAGGTCGGAAAGTTCCGAAGTTTCCGTGAAGAAATCATCCTCTCCCGCCAGGACGGACGTTTCTTCCGAGACGGGATGTCTGTCTTTTCCTTCTGTCAGGGCAGTAACATCTCCCGTTGCTGGATGTCTGCCTTTCCCTTCTGTCAGGACAGTAACATCCTCCGACACGGAACGCCTGTCTTTTTCCCCTGTCAGAACGGACGCATCCTCCGACACGTCCCCCGTTGCGGGACGTTTGACTCTCTCCCACACAGGATGATGCAGGAAATCCTGTGCTTTGGGCCGTTCCGCCTCATACTGCGCCTCCTCCAGAACCCGGTACTGTTTCACCCGGTTGGTTTCAAAGGGCTGGGGGGCATGAAAGGTTTCCCGTTCCTTTGAGAAGGAGCGCTCTCTCTGTTTCAACTGCGCCTCCGTGTCCAGATCCGTCTCGGGAATCATTTCCCGCCGGCTTAAGGCATTTTGGACCGCCTCGGTGAGAAACCCGGCAAAGCCGGGGCCGTTGCTGAACCTGACGTCCATTTTGGCAGGATGGACGTTTACGTCCACCCGCTCCGCGTCCAGAGTAAAATGCAGCACACAGAAGGGGAATTTATGCTGCATCAGATATTCCTTGTACCCTTCCTCCAAGGCCTTGGCCACAACGTTACTTTTGATCAGCCGGCCGTTGATAAAGTAAATCTCAAAATTCCGGTTGGATCTGACGGTTTCCGGCCGGCCCAGATATCCCTCCACCCGGATACCGTTTTTTTCCGCCTGAAGGGGAATCAGCGCCTTTGCCGTCTCCCTGCCGTAAAGCCTGTAAATGACCTCTCTCAGATCCCCGTCCCCGGAGGTGTGAAACTTCAACTGCCCTCCCGCGGTAAACTGAAAGGAAATATCCGGCCTCGACAGGGCGAGATGCTCCATCAGATCCGCGATATAGCCACCTTCCGTGAGCGGCTGCTTTAAAAACTTCCTTCGGGCGGGAGTGTTAAAAAAGAGATTCCGCATCAGAAAGGTGGTTCCGGCCGGAGCGCCCACTTCCTCAAAAGCCGTTTCCCTGGCTCCCTCCAAAAGAATACGGCTGCCTGTGACGGCCTCCTTGGGTTTGGTGATCACCTCCACCTTTGACACGGAGGCAATACTGGAGAGAGCCTCCCCCCGAAACCCCAAGCTGGAAATATGGTTCAGATCCAGCGCGTTTTCGATTTTACTGGTGGCATGGCGCAGAAAAGCGGTTCTAAGCTGATTCTTCTCCATCCCGCAGCCGTTGTCCGTCACGCGGATGAATTCGATTCCACCGTCCTTAATTTCCACTGTGACCGAATCTGCGCCGGCGTCGATGGCGTTTTCCGTCAGTTCCTTCACTACGCTGGACGGCCGCTCCACCACCTCTCCGGCCGCGATCCTGTCTATGGTTTCCGAATCCAGGACATGTATCTGTGCCATTTGCTCTCTCCTTTAAAGGCCGTGTGCCGCGGGGACAACTCTTACGACAAAGCAGCCAAACCCCTTCGGCCTATTGGTACTGCCACCTGTTTTTCAGTTTCTTCTGCAGCCGGTTTAAGGTATTCAGCGCATCGATGGGCGCCAGCGTGTTCACTTCAATCTCCATCAGTTCCCGAATCACGTCTTCATCCGTCACCGTGTCGAAGAAGGACATCTGCGCCATATCCACTTCATCCAGTTTCGGCTGTTTCTGGGCCTTGCCGCCGTCCTTCGTGTCCACGGCGATCCTCTGCACCTTTTCCGTGATGTCATTGTCCGTCAGTTGCTCCATGATTTCCTTGGCCCGGTCAATGACCGGATCAGGAACGCCGGCCAGCTTTGCCACCTGGATCCCGTAGCTTTTATCGGCGCCTCCCTTGACGATCTTTCTCAAAAAGACAATATCGTCTCCCACTTCCTTGACGGCGATGCAGTAATTGTTTACATTGCTCATTTTGCCTTCCAGCTCCGTCAGCTCATGGTAATGAGTGGCAAACAAAGTTTTCGCCCCCAAAAGCTTACGGCTGCTGATATGTTCGATCACGGCCCACGCGATGCTTAAGCCGTCAAAGGTGGACGTCCCGCGTCCGATCTCATCCAGAATCAGCAGGCTGTTGGACGTAGCGTTTCTCAAGATATTTGCCACTTCGTTCATTTCCACCATAAAGGTGGACTGACCGCTGGCCAGATCGTCGGAAGCGCCCACTCTGGTGAAAATCCTGTCCACAATGCCGATGTCCGCGCTTTTCGCCGGGACAAAGCACCCTATCTGGGCCATGAGAACAATCAGCGCCGTCTGGCGCATGTAGGTGGATTTCCCGGCCATATTGGGGCCTGTGATCACGCTGATGCAGTGCTTATCGTTGTCCAGATAGGTATCGTTGGCAATAAACAGGTCATTGGTGATCATCTGCTCCACCACCGGGTGTCTTCCCTCCCGGATATCGATCACGCCCTTTTCGTTCAGCTTAGGACGCACATAACGGTTTCGCTCCGCCACCAGGGACAGGGAGGCGTAAACATCCAGCCTGGCCACGGCCTTGGCCGTTCTCTGGATCCTTTCCAGCTCCAGGGCGATGGATTCGCGGATCCGGCAGAAAATATCGTATTCCAGCGCGGTAAGCTTGTCCTCCGCGTTCAGGATCGTGTCCTCCAGTTCCTTCAGCCGCGGGGTCGTATAGCGCTCCGCGTTGGCTAACGTCTGTTTCCGGATATAATCGTCCGGCACAAGGTGCTGATAGGAATTTGTCACTTCCAGATAATAGCCGAACACCTTGTTGAACTTCACTTTTAAGTTCTTAATGCCCGTCCGTTCCCGGTCTTCCTCCTCCAACTGCGCCAGCCATTTCTTCCCGTCCCGCTTTGCGTTTCTCAGCTTATCCACCGTCTCGTCAAAGCCGTCCTTAATCATGCCGCCCTCACGGATCGTCACAGGGGGGTCTTCCTCAATGGAGGAACGGATCAGTTCACAGATATCCTCAAGGCCGTCCATATCCTTCTCAATGGAGGACAATTCCTCTCCGGAAAAGCTTTTTAACACCTTCTTGATGGCGGGGATCATTTCCAGGGAATTGCGGAAAGCGATAAAATCCCTGGGATTTGCCGTTTTGTAAGTCACCTTGCTCAGCAGCCGCTCCAGATCATAGACAGGATTCAGATATTCCCGGATCTCGTCCCGGGAAACGCTGTCCTGATTCAGTTCCTCCACAGCGTCCAGCCGGCGCTCCATCTCCTTTTTTTCGATCAGGGGCTGCTCGATCATACTGCGCAAAAGCCTGCCGCCCATGGCGGTTTTCGTCTTATCCAACACCCAGAGAAGGGATCCCCTTTTTTGCTTGTCCCGCAAAGTCTCCGTCAATTCCAGATTCCGCCTGGTGGCGCTGTCCAACAGCATATACCGGCTGGTGAGATAAGGCGTGATATGGGTAAAATGAACCAGATCCGTCTTCTGCGTCTCGTAAAGATATTGCAGCAGGGCTCCGGCCGCCACCATCCCCACCGGAAATTCTTCGATGCCAAGCCCTGCCGGCGTACTGACCTTAAAATGTTTTAACAGCGCGTTTTTGCAGCCTTCATCGTCAAACAGATGGGCCGCCAGCGCGTTGACGGAAATGTGATATTTGTTCTTAAGCCCCTCCAGATCAAACCCGCTGACCAAAAACGCCTCGTTGTGAATGATTTCCGAGGGCTCGTATTTCATCATTTCATCGTTCAGCTTTTTCAGATCGTCCACTTCCGTCAGGTAATAATCGCCGGTGGTGACGTCCGCCGCGGAAATGCCGATTCGGGCGGGCGTATAGGCCACGCACATCAGGAAATTGTTTTTGGATTCCTCCAGGGACTGCACGTTCAGATTGGTGCCGGGCGTCACCACACGGATCACTTCCCTCTTGACCAGTCCCTTCGCCTGTCTGGGATCTTCCATCTGTTCCCCGATGGCAACCTTATATCCTTTGTTGACCAGCTTGGTCAAGTAGCTTTCCACCGCGTGATAAGGGACGCCGCACATGGGCGCTCTTTCCTCCAGCCCGCAGGCTTTTCCTGTCAGCGTCAGCTCCAGCTCCTTCGACGCCACAATGGCGTCCTCAAAAAACATTTCATAGAAATCCCCCAGCCGGTAAAAGAGGATACAGTCAGGATATTGTTTTTTTGTCTCCATGTACTGCTGCATCATGGGCGTCAGATCATCCATGGCAATTGTTTCCGACATTGGTTTGTACTCCTGTTCTGCAAGTATGCCAGACCGCAGGGCGCGGTGTATGATTCTCCGTACATCAAATAAGGCAAATACACAAATCATTGCGCATTTGCCTTCAGTTTACCACAAAATCTTGTTGTTGTAAATCGAAATCCTCCTGGATCTTCCGTGACAAATCCTTCTTGGATGTTTCGTTACGCCAGCCGCCCCGTATAGTAAAAGCCGTGGCATTCCTCTAAAGAAACCGGGACAATTTTTCCGATCAGCGCCTCGTCTCCCGGCACATGGACGATCCTGTTGTTGGAAAGCCGTCCGGTGACATACCCCGGGGTAGTTTCATTCCTTTCTTCGATCAGGGCGTCCAGGATCCTGCCCTGATCCTTTGCCGCCTGTTCCCGGGCCGTCTCCTGCACCACCTTTAACAGCCGGTCAAACCCTTCCTGGGCCTGAACCTTCGGCACCTGGTCTTTCATGGCCGCCGCAGGGGTCCCCGTCCGTTTGGAGTAGAGAAACGTAAAGGCATTGTCGAATTTTACCTGCCGCACCATGTCGATGGTCTGCTCCAGATCCTCCTTCGTCTCCCCGGGAAATCCCACAATGATGTCCGTGGTAATGGCTATATCCGGAATCTGATCCCGGATCTTTTGAACCAGGTTCAGGTACTGCTCCCTTGTGTAACGGCGGTTCATTTTTTCCAGGATTCCGGTGGAGCCGGACTGTAAGGGCAGATGAAGATGCCGGCAGAGCTTGTCCGATGCCGCCATCGTCTGAATCAGCTCGTCGGAAAGATCCTTGGGATGTGAGGTCATGAAACGGATCCGCCGGATCCCGTCGATCTGTTCTACCTCCCGCAAAAGAGCCGCAAAGCTTACGGGATGTTCCAGATTTTTCCCGTAGGAATTCACATTCTGCCCCAGCAGCATGATTTCCGTCACGCCCTGGGCGGAAAGCTGTTCGATCTCTCTTACAATCTCTTTGGGCTCCCGGCTCCTCTCCCTTCCTCTCACATAGGGGACGATGCAGTAGCTGCAGAAATTGTCACAGCCAAACATAATATTGACGCCGGATTTAAAGGGGTATTTTCTTTCCGTAGGCAGATTCTCCACGATCCGGTCCGTATCCTTCCACAGATCGATGATCATTTCCTCGGAGGAAAGCGCGGCGAACAAAAGCTCCGCAAATTTGTAGAGGTTGTGGGTCCCGAAAATCAGGTTCACAAATCCGTAGCTTTTTTTCAGTTTCTCCACCACGTCCGCCTCCTGCATCATACAGCCGCAGAGGGCGATTTTCATCCGGGGATTCCAGCGTTTATAGCCGTTTAATTTCCCCAGCCTGCCGTAAACCCGCTGATTGGCGTTGTCCCGCACCGTGCAGGTATTGAACACCGTCAGATCCGCGTTTTCATCCTCCGTGAGCTGATATCCCGCCTGTTTCAAAATACCGGACAGTTTCTCGGAATCCCTGGCGTTCATCTGACAGCCGAAGGTGGTAACGCAGGCTCTGGGCGGCCGTCCGTTTTCTTCCGTATACGCCTGCACCCACTGGCGGCATTTGGCGATAAAATAATATTGTCTGGCCGGCTCGTCCAGCGGCGGGATCCCCTCAGGGCTGATGGGATCCAGATTCGTTATTGCGTCCATCGTTTTCCTTCCCGTAACGCCGCGCCAGTTCCATTAATAGCTGCGTCACCTTTTCCATGGCCTGTATGCTCACATATTCAAAGCGGCTGTGAAAATTGGCTCCTCCGGTACACAGATTGGGACAGGGAAGTCCCAGATAGGAAAGCCTCGCTCCGTCCGTGCCTCCCCGAATAGGCGTAATCTGCGGCTCCGCTCCCAGCTCTCTCAAAATTTCGGCCGCATTCTCGATCAAATGCGGATGAGGCTCCAGCTTTTCCTTCATGTTATAATAGGAATCCTTCACGGAAACCTCCGCCACCCCCTGCCCGTACTTCCAGTTCAGGAAATCGCCGCAGCTTACGAACAGAGCCTTTTTTTCTTCAAACAGGGCCCGGTCATGATCCCGGATAATATATTCCGCCTCCGCCTTTTCCACGTTTCCGCTGATGCTGTCCAAATGAAAAAAGCCTTCCCTTCCTTCGGTATACATGGGATTCTGAAACGCGGGCAGCATGCTTTGAAACTCCATGGCGATCAGGATGGCGTTCACCATTTTCCCCTTTGCGCTGCCGGGATGCACGTTCCTGCCGTGAACCGTCACATGTCCGGAGGCCGCGTTGAAAGTCTCGTTCTCCAGCTCCCCAAATGCGCCGCCGTCCACCGTATAGGCATAATCGGCGCCAAAGAGTTTCAGGTCAAAATGATCCGCGCCCTCCCCGATTTCCTCATCCGGCGTAAACCCGATCCGCAGCTTTCCATGGGGGATCTCAGGGCTTTGCAGCAGACGCTCCGCCGCCGTCATGATTTCCGCGATTCCGGCCTTATCATCCGCCCCCAGCAGCGTGGTGCCGTCCGTGACGATGAGATCCTGCCCCGCCAGAAAAACGATCTCGGGAAATTCCGCAGCGGAAAGCACAATGTGTTCGGCCGGGTTTAACAGAATATCCTTCCCGTCATACTGTTCTATGATCCTGGGCCGGACGTCTGCGCCGCTTACCGCGGGAGAAGTGTCCATGTGAGCGATAAACCCCAGCACAGGCGCGTTTTCATGGCCGGGCGTAGCCGGAACGGTGGCGTACACATAGCCGTAGGTTTCGTCATACACCACGTCCTGTGCCCCCATCTGCGTCAGTTCCTCCGCCAGCAGCTTTGCCAGCGCCCGCTGTTTTTGCGTACTGGGGGTGGTTTTGGTGTTTTCGTCCGACTGGGTATCCATCTTCACATATCTCAAAAAACGATCCGTAATCCGCAAAATGCTCCCTCTTTTCCGGCCGGTCTTTCGGAAGAACCTTTGCGTCCGCCCTTTTTCGGTTCCCCACCGACCAAACCTATCATACCACTTAAGGGATTTTCCCACAATTCCTTTTTGCGGAATTCTTTTCGTGCTCCCGGATCATCCGGCACACCTGTTCGGACAGGGTCAAAACGCAGATCAGATTGGGAACCGCCATCAGACCGTTGCAGATATCGGAGGCCGTCCACACCGTTTCCAGGGAAAACACACAGCCGAAAAATCCCATCAGCCCATACACAAACCGGTACCAGACGCCACAGCCGCCGGATCCGCCCGTCAGGAATTCAAAAGCCTTTTCCCCCTGATAGGCCCAGCCGACCACGGTGGCAAAGGCAAACAGGGCAATGCAGGCGCTCACAAACACGTCGGCCCCCTTCCCGAAGGCTGTTCGGAAAGCCGCCAGCACAAGCCCTGTGCCGCCCAGCGTCCCGTTGCGCGTTTCCTCCAGCCCAAACACGCCGGAAACCGCCAAAGCGATCCCCGTCACCGTACAGATGACGGCGGTATCCAGAAACACGCCTGTCATACTGATGTATCCCTGCCTGACAGGGTCGTCAGTATCCGCCGCCGCGGCGGTAATCCCGGCGGCCCCAAGGCCGGCTTCGTTGGAAAAAATGCCTCTGGCCACTCCCCAGCGCAGGGACTGAAAGGCGGATACGGTCACAGCGCCGAACAATCCGCCGGATGCCGCCCGGGGAGAAAAAGCCCCGGCGAAAATCCCCGCCAGCGCTTCCGGCAGGCTGCGCCAGTTCACAAGGATCACCGCAAAGGAACCCATCAGATACAAAAGCCCCATCGCCGGCACCAGGATCTTTGTCACCCCGGAGATCACGCGGATGCC
>CANRIP010000037.1 GCA_947630715.1 uncultured Acetatifactor sp. | reverse complement strand
TTGAGATATTGTTTTACATCGTCCCAATCAATCTGCCGTTTCCCTTTGAAGCGGATGTCATTGATCAGCACCAGCTTTTTGCCGTCGGCATCGGTTATGATATTTACATTTCTGTTCTCAATCATTTCTTTTGTCTCCTTTATGGTTTACATCTTTTACAAGGATCATAGCCCATAGCGATAATTTCATCCCGTGTCCCTGTGAAGTATTGCTTGTTCTTTTCGCTCATTTGATCCACGCTGGAACAGGATGGATAGTGGAATTTGTGGGTATTCGTATTCAAAACATAATCTGTGCCGGTCGGTGGCTGATCGCTTCCCTCTGGCGACTCTGTAACTGGCGGCAGATTATCTTGTTGGGCGCTGTTTGGGCCTATTGAACTAAGGGTATCGGCTTCCTCGTTTCGCTCTACGGAAAAGCTCACATTCTTTCCATCGCTGGTGCAGATCACGTCGCCCTGCATATCTGTCCGATAAACCTTCACATCTGCATCCCGCAACCGGCTTAGTGTTTCCTCTGCCGGATGTCCGTATGGATTACCGGCGCCAACGGAGATAACGGCATATTGCGGCATGATCTCTCGTAGGAAAGGATCCGTCGTGGAATTTGCGTTCCCATGATGTCCCACCTTCAGCACGGTGCTTTCAAGGGGATATCCGGCGTCAAGGATTTCCTGTTCTTCCTCCCGTTCTGCATCCCCGGTAAAGAGGAATGAAGTCTCACCGTAGACGATGCGGAGTACGATGGACGTGTTATTTGGTTCAGATTCATCCGTACTGATAGGGCCCAGTACATGAACGGTTGCGCTTCCAAGTGAAAAGCTATCCCCGGCTGTCGGAACAGTGATAGAAATTCCCTGTTTCTCCAGATAGGCGGTAAAACTGTTAAAAGCCCTACTGTCATAGCTTGTAACGGGACAATAAGCAATACTTACTGTTGCATAGTTCAGCGCACCGGCAAGCCCCCCAACATGGTCTTCGTGAGCATGAGAACAGACGATGTACTCCAAATGGTCTAACGAAAGTTTTTGGAGGTAAGAGTATATCAAGTCGGAGTCTTCGGCATTACCACCGTCTATGAGCATAGCCTGACCGTCGCAAAGCACGAGGGCGGCATCTGCCTGACCCACATCAATATAGTGGACCTCAAAGCTCGAATGTTCTGGTATCTCAGGGGATGGAGAATCCGCCTGTTCCTGGTCTTCTGTGGGGGATGGAGAATCCGCCTGTTCCTGGTCTTCTGTAGGGGAAGGAGGGACGGTGCTTTCCGTATTGGTTTCCGTGCCGCCTGCACTTTCCTCGGATTTCGATGGTGGAGCCGTTTGCTCGGTTGTGTCGTTGTTTTGAGGCGGGATAGCTGTCTCGGTTGTGGATGCCTCTGTTGACGTGGTGATGATGTCCTCGGATAATTCGCAGCCTGCCAGCGTAAACAGCATCGCTATGGTTAACAGCATTGAGACAAGTCGTTTCATTGTAGATAGGCTCCTCCTGTTTCAAAATTCAAATCCCGTTCTTCCGGCAATTTCTTTCTCATCAATAAACGGCACGGGTATCATATTCCGCCTTTACGGTTTCGTGCCTCTTGTCGATCTCAGCCGGTGCAGCCTTGTCCGGTTCTTCATTTATTGACGGATCATGTCTCTCCAATCAAAAGGTTACAAAAATCCGTATGGCACTATATCACGAAACGGCGCATTCGTCAACGCTGTTAGCGTCAAGAGGAGAGGAAACCCCAACTGCAATAAGATTGGAAACCCCCACTGCAATAAGATTGCCCTTGACAAAAAAACCGGCGCGTGGTATATAAAAAATGTAAGTTGTTTCTAAAAAATAATAATTGGCATGCGACAAAGGCGTTTGGAATATTCCAGACGTCTTTTTCTTTTGTTCGGCCGTGTGTGAGACATGCCGCATTGTCAACGGGAAAGCGAGGGATGAAACATGCAAAACATTGAACTGACCAAGCGGGCGGAAACGGTGAACGAGCTGCTGGCGCGATACGGCGTTAAATTCGGGATATACAAGAACAACGAGTTCAAGGAGCAGCTCTTCCCGTTTGACACAATCCCAAGGATTATCAGGAAAGACGAGTTCGCGTATCTGGAAAGAGGACTGAAACAGCGGGTCATGGCGCTGAACTGCTTTATTCGTGACATTTACGGTGAAAAGAAGATCATTCGGGACAAAGTCGTGCCCGAGGAATTCGTATACATTTCATCGGGGTATCTGGCGCCCTGCGACGGCGTGTTGCCGCCCAGAGGGATATACGCCCACATCGCCGGGATCGATCTGGTACAGGGCAGGAACGATGAGTGGTATGTGCTGGAGGATAATCTGCGGGTGCCGTCGGGGGCATCCTATCCGATGATCGCCAGAGAAATCTGCAGAAAGAGCAGTCCTGCCACTTTCGAGACATACCATGTGGAAGATAACAGATACTATGCAAAACTGCTGCGCAGAACCATGGACTATGTCAATACGGGAGGGCATACGGTGATTCTGACGCCGGGACGCTACAACGCCGCATACTTCGAGCATTCTTACTTCGCGGAAAAGACGGGCGCACATCTGGCGACGGGCAGTGAACTCATGGTGGAGGACGATTATCTGTACTTTGTCGATTACTCTGGCAGGCGGGAGAAGGTGGGAGCCGTTTACAGAAGGATTTCCGACGAGTATCTCGATCCCATGACCTTCAACGAGGAGTCGGTCATCGGTATTCCGCATATATATGACGTGTACCGGAAGGGCCATGTGGCGCTTCTCAACGCGCCGGGCAATGGCGTGGCAGACGACAAAGGCATCTACTACTTCGTGCCGAAAATGGTGCGGTATTATCTGGGAGAGGAGCCAATCTTACAGAATGCGCCGACTTACCTGCCCTACTATGAGGAAGATATGCGGTATGTGCTGGAGCATTTTGACGATCTTGTATTAAAAGATGTGGCGGAGGCAGGAGGGTACGGAGTCGTCTTCGCAGATAGGATGACGGCGCAGCAGAAGGCGGACTTTATCGCGCTTTTAAAGAGAGAGCCGAGAAGATTCATCGCGCAGGAGGTCATCGACTTCAAGGACATCGATATTGTAGAGAACGCGAGGCGTGTGCCGCGCAAGGCGGATCTGAGGGCGTTCGTTCTCATGGCGGACGAACCGATCGTCTGGAAGAGCGGACTGACGCGTTTTTCCAGAGATCCGGATTCTTTTATCGTCAACTCATCGCAGGGAGGAGGATTTAAAGACACATGGGTATTATCTCAGTAGAAAACTTAGACAGACTGTTCTGGCTCGGCAGATATTCCGAGCGGGTCTACACGTCGGCAAGGCTGTTCGCGGACAGCTTTGACAGGATGATAGACATGGATATGGAAAACTATGCGGCTTTTTGCAGGCAGTTGGATATCCCCAATATTTACAGTTCCCGGGAAGATTTCTGCAGCCGTTATATCTCGGACGAAAACGATCCAAACTCGATCTACTCTAACTTGATGCGGGCGTACGACAATGCCATCGTGCTCAGAAATGAGATCGGGAGCGAGCCGATCACTTATATACAGCTCTCGGTCTATGATATGAAAAAGAGCAAGGTGTCAAGAGCGCCGCTGGTGGGTCTTCAGAAGGTGGAGGACAACATTCTGGCATTCTGGGGTATCGTGGACGACATGATTGAGGATGAAAACATACGAAACGTCATCAAGGTTGGCAAACGGATCGAGCGTCTGGATCTGTATGGGCGGCTGCAGATGGACAGGGAGAGCATCGTCAGGGAGGTGCACCGCCTTGCGGGACGAATCGAGCGCACCAATCTGCACTATGACGAGAAAAATTTGATAGAGCTGAAAAAACTTGCAGAAGAAGAACAGATAGACTATGATAGGATCGTAGCGTTGGTTGACACATTGCGCAAGGATTGACAACATGAAAACATTACAATTCCACTATCATATGGAGATCGCCTTCTCCGAACCGGTGCACAGTCATATTTTTACCCTGAAATGCCTGCCGCAGACGGGCGGAACGCAGCGCATAAAAACGTGCGTTTACCGGATCTCGCCCGGCGGCAGGGTGCAGGAGGGCACAGACTCTTTCGGAAACAGGATGCTGTATGGCACGGCCGAGGAGGAGCACAGTCTCTTTTTAGTGGATGTAACCGGTACTGCGGTGACCGACGTGCAGGATCCGGATATGCCGCAGAATACCCCGGATGTTTCGATCTATCGCTATCGGACGCCGCTGACACAGCCGGGAAGAAGGATCGGGGAATTGCTGGAGCACTGCCGGAAACGGACGGCGGGCATGTCTCTGTATGACAAAGCGCTCGTCTACATGGAGGCGGTGCACGGGAGTATACAGTATGGCAGGGGCGTGACGGACATCAATACCGCTGCGGAAGATGCGCTGGCGCTTGGGAGAGGCGTATGTCAGGATTATTCCCATATCCTGCTTGCGCTGTGCCGGGAGGACAGGATCCCTTCCAGATATGTGGTGGGTATGTTGACAGGCGATGGAGAGAGCCATGCGTGGGTGGAGATGTATGACGGAGCGCGTTGGTACGGCTTTGACCCGACCAATAACCTGCCCGTGGAAGATTCCCATATCAAGATATCACACGGCAGGGACTATCGGGACTGTTCTATCAACAGGGGCGTCTTCACAGGGCAGGCGGCGCAGCGGCAGAGCATTCTGGTCGAGGTGACCGAAAACGGCGGGACATCCGTCTGAGAGAGGAACGGTAAACGGCAATGATCGAAACGGTTGTGAAGGTCGATCTTCCGGTGGACGAAACGCTGCAGATCCGCAAAATGCGGCTGCAGCCGGAGAATGGAGGAAACGGCAGAAGAATCAGCATAGTCACCGGCATCCATGGGGATGAGCTGGAGGGGCAGTATGTGTGCTATAAGCTGTCCGACTACATACAAAAAAACATGAAATATTTGGCCGGGACGGTAGACGTGTATCCTGCGCTTAACCCTTTCGGCATCGATTCCATCACAAGGGGCATTCCGGCCTTCGATCTGGATATGAACCGCATTTTCCCGGGGAACACGGAGGGGGACATGAACGAGTATCTGGCGGCGCAGATCGTGAAGGATGCGGCGGGATCGGATCTGGTGTTTGATATTCACGCCAGCAATATTTTCCTGACGGAAGTGCCGCAGATTCGCATCAATGAACTGCATGAGGACAGCCTCGTCCCCTACGCTGAGGAGGCGAATGTGGATTTTATCTGGATCCACGGAGCCAGCACCGTGTTGGAATCCACTTTTGCACACAGCCTGAATGCGGCGGGTACGCCCACGCTGGTGGTGGAGATGGGCGTGGGCATGCGCATTACCCAGGCGTACGGCGACCAGTTGTTTGCCGGAATCGTCCACCTGATGAAACGCCTCGGCATCTGGAAGGGGGAAGATTTTGACGTGAGAACGCCGATCGTCTCTGCGGACAATGAGGATGTGGGTTTCCTGAACGCCTCCACGTCCGGCATTTTCCTTAAAAACGTCGAGCACGGAGCCGTCCTGAAAAAAGGCGATTTGATCGGCAGAAT
Organism: uncultured Acetatifactor sp.; assembly: GCA_947630715.1. GTDB lineage: Bacteria > Bacillota > Clostridia > Lachnospirales > Lachnospiraceae > Acetatifactor. Next base: position 18,574 of record CANRIP010000037.1, on the reverse strand, counting down.
TGTAAATCCTTTGACGGGTACGGTGGCGGACGAAATTACGTCTCCCGCGGATGGCTGGCTTTTTACCATCAGAGAATATCCCGTTGTCAGCGAGGGCTCTCTGCTAGGAAGGATACTGTATGGAAAAGAAAATCCTGTTTGAAATCAAGGCGCTGTACCGCGACGACTTCCGTGTATCGGGTTTTTCTTTCGGACGTGGGGAGAAGGCCGTCTGCATCGTCGGCAGTATGCGGGGCAACGAAAACCAGCAGTTGTACTGCTGCTCTCAGCTCATCAGGAAATTGAAGGAGCTGGAGGCGAAAGGCCGCATTCATGAGGGAAAAGAGATTTTGGTGGTACCCTGCGTCAATCCCTATTCCATGAACATTAAGAAAAGATTTTGGAGTATCGATAACACGGACATTAACAGAATGTTTCCGGGGTATGACCAGGGGGAGACGACGCAGCGGATTGCGGGTGGGCTCTTTGAGGCAATCAAGGACTACGTTTATGGGCTGCAGTTTGCCTCCTTCTACATGCCGGGCAGATTTGTGCCGCACATACGCGTGATGAAGACAGGGTTTGAGGATGTGGAACTGGCGAAGAAGTTCGGGTTCCCCTACGTTGTCCTGCACACCCCCAGACCCTTCGATACCACAACGCTGAATTATAACTGGCAGGTGTGGGAGACGAAGGCTTTCTCCGTCTACACAACCTCCACGGAGGAGATCGACAGGGCGAGCGCAAGGCAGGCGGTAGAATCCGTGCTGAATTTCCTGCGGAAAACGGACGCAATCGACTATGACGGGTTTGAGGGCTATGTGTCCAAGGTGGTTTCCACGGAGGAGATGGTGACCGTGCGCAATAGGACCGCCGGATTTTTCGAGGGAAAAGCGGGAGCAGGAGAGCATGTGCGAAAAGGGCAGGTGCTGGCGTGTATCGCCGACTGCTATGAGGGAAACGTGACGGATGAAATTTGTTCTCCCACAGACGGCACGATTCTGTTCGCCCATGCGGAGCCGCGGGTGTATCAAAACACGGCCGTGTACAAAATCATTCCGGAAAAAGAGGAGTGGTAGTCCTGCCGCTCAGTCCGGCAGACAGACGAAATGATGCGCATATTCAGGCGGAATCGTTTGCAACATACACAACCATCATTGAATTTCTGAAATATGAGTAGTATCTATACGATCAGCGGACAATAGAGCCTGAAAGGGGGACATTGTCCGTTATTAGGGGAGGCGTGTGAAACATGAAACCTATGGTTGGTGTTATGCCATTATGGGACGAAGAAAAAAACAGCATTTGGATGTTTCCCGGATATATGGACGGAATAGCCCAGGCAGGAGCTACCCCCATGATATTTCCGTTTTCAAGCGACAAAGACGAGATTTCACATCTTGTCCGCATATGCGACGGCATCCTCTTTACGGGAGGGCAGGATGTTTCTGCTGAGCTGTACGGCGAAAAACCATTGGACGGGCTTGTTGCCAGTTGTGAAAAGCGCGATGCAATGGAAACAACGGTGTTAAAAATCTCCATGGAACTTGGCAAGTCTGTGCTTGGAATCTGCCGAGGCATACAATTTATCAATGCCGCGCTGGGAGGCACTTTGTATCAGGATTTACCTGTTCAGCACCCATCTGATATCAATCATCATCAGCATGCTCCGTATGATGTACCGGTGCATGAGGTAGAACTGATCGGGAACTCCCCATTGTATGAATGCCTGCAAACCAGAATTCTGCCGGTAAACAGCTATCATCATCAGGCAGTGAAAAAGATTGCTCCGGGGGTTGAAACAATGGCATTTTCTCCGGATGGGCTTGTGGAAGCCATATATATGCCGTCACAAAAATTCCTGTGGGCAGTGCAGTGGCATCCGGAGTTTTCCTATCAAACGGACATCAACAGCAGAAAAATATTTCAGGCGTTCGTCGATTCCATGAAATAGCGCTCTTTTTTCAGGATGCCCCGATTGAATTTATGGGATGAAGAAAAGAAAACGGGCAGTTTCACTCCTTTTTCTTTCATACATCATTTTTGATCCGTTTTGTGATATCATGGAAGATAATAGGATTCACTGTTTGCTGAAAAAATTCTACCGATAGTGGGAATCATAATGTCATCAAATCGGACTGACAGACCGGATTTTTGGAACATACAGGAGCAGTTATCATGAAAACGGAACATCAAGGGATGCCCGACAGAATCAAAATACGCGGCGGGCGGGTACATAATCTGAAAAATATCGACGTTGACATACCGCTTAACAGGATTGTAGGTATTGCCGGCGTTTCCGGATCAGGCAAGTCCTCATTGGCGCTGGGTATTCTTTATGCGGAGGGCTCCAGGCGCTATCTGGAATCTTTGTCAACCTATACGCGAAGAAGAATGACACAGGCACAGAAGGCACAGGTGGATGAAGTGCTGTATGTCCCTGCGGCGCTGGCGCTTCGCCAAAGACCCGGCGTTCCCGGTATCCGCAGTACATTCGGAACAGGCACGGAACTGCTGAATAACCTCCGGCTGATGTTTTCCCGTCTTGCCTCCCACCGATGTCCCAACGGGCACTATACCGAACCTTCCCTCAATGTGGCGGCGGGACTTCCGCTTGTCTGTCCCGTATGCGGAGAATCATTTTTCGCGCCGGGTGCGGAGGAGCTTGCGTTCAACAGTCAGGGCGCCTGCCCCAAATGTGACGGCACGGGCGTTGTCCGTATCGTGGATGAAACGACCCTGGTGCCCGATGAATCCCTGTCGATAGACGAGGGCGCGGTCGCGCCGTGGCAGACGTTAATGTGGTCGCTGATGAAGGATATTGCCCGTGAAATGGGCGTCCGTACCGATGTGCCGTTCCGGGAGCTGACCCCAAAAGAGCGCGATATCGTTTTTCACGGCCCGGCGGTCAAGAAGAATATCATTTACCAGAATAAGACCAGCGGCGCTGCCGGAGATATGGATTTTACCTACTTCAACGCCACTTATACCGTGGAAAATGCTTTGTCTAAAGTCAAGGACGAAAAGGGAATGAAACGTGTGGAAAAGTTTCTGCGGCAGGATGTATGCCCGGACTGTGGCGGCACCAGGCTGAGCGGTGCGGCGCGTGGGCCGAGGCTCCGGGGAATCTCCCTTGCGGAAGCCTGCGCCATGACGCTCTCCGACTTGACACAGTGGGTTGCCGGTGTTCCGGCGTCCTTACCCGGAGAAATGCGTCCGATGGCGGAAAGTATCTGCGAATCGTTTCAAAACGCCGCAAAGCGCTTGACGGATCTGGGGCTTTCCTATCTGACGCTGGACCGTGCATCCTCTACGCTTTCCACCGGAGAACGGCAGAGGATGCAGCTTGCCCGTGCGGTGCGTAACCGCACGACCGGTGTTTTATATGTGCTCGATGAGCCGTCCATCGGTCTGCATCCTGCCAACCTGAAAGGACTTGCCAGCGTGATGCATGATCTGGTTGCCGATGGTAATTCGGTAGTGGTGGTGGATCATGACACCCATGTGCTTTCTGAGGCGGACTGGCTCATTGAACTTGGCCCGGAGGCGGGCGCGGGCGGCGGAAATATAATTGCCCAAGGTACGCCGGAAGAAGTGGGAAATGCCCCCGATTCGAGGATCGGCGGTTTCCTTACAGGGAGAACGGTCATCCGTACCGGGAGGCACATTACGCCGGATCAGATGTTTTCCCTTGGAACCATCCATCTGTCCACTTCCGAGATCCACACGGTAAAGCCGTTGGAAGTGGATCTGCCCAAAGGGCGGCTGATCGCCGTAACCGGCGTGTCCGGCTCGGGGAAAACCACGATGATCCTGGAGAGCCTGGTTCCCGCTCTGGAAGCATCTGTCCGGGGAGAGAAACTTCCGAAACATGTGAAGTCAGTCTCGGCTGACGGGATCGCGCAGGTCAAACTGATCGACGCTACGCCCATAGGGATCAACGTGCGTTCCACTGTCGCCACCTATGCCAATGTGCATGATGAACTGCGCAAAGTGTATGCCGGAACGGCTGACGCAAAAGAAAGAGGGTATAAGGCGGGTGATTTTTCCTATAATACGGGAAAGCTGCGCTGTCCTGTCTGCGACGGCACAGGAACCATTGATCTGGATGTCCAGTTTTTGCCGGACGTGGAGATTCCGTGTCCGGACTGCGGCGGTTCCCGCTATGCAAAAGACGCCAGTCTCATCCGGCGCATCCCGAAACACGGCGGGAAGACCTGCTCGCTTCCGGAGCTCATGGATATGAGCGTGGACGAGGCGCTTGCTGTATGTGCCGATCTTCCCCTTGTGGAACGAAGGCTGCGTGTGCTGAAAAAGCTGGGTCTCGGTTATCTGACGCTGGGAGAAGAAACACCCAGTCTTTCAGGCGGAGAGGCGCAGCGGCTCAAGCTTGCCAGTGAAATGGGGAGGGGACAGGCGGATACGGTGTTTGTATTTGACGAACCTACCATTGGCCTGCATCCGCTGGATGTAGAGACACTGCTTCATGTATTTGCAGAACTGATTAAAAACGGGGCGACCGTTATTGTCATTGAGCATGACCTGGACGTGATTAGAAATGCGGATTATGTGATTGATATGGGGCCTGGCGGTGGCGTTCATGGCGGGGAGATCGTTGTGGCAGGTACGCCGGAGGAGATCTGCAACTGTGAAAGCAGTCTGACCGGAGCTTGTTTGACACATGGAACGGTATAGGGCAGTGCGGGGGATCCGGCGTTTTTGGCAAGGTGAAGGCAGAGAGAAGGGGCAAATACCGAGAAATGTGGCTTTTGAGCCGTCCGTGGCAGGGCTTATGATTGCCGGGGAGGTAGGAAAAGGCCTGTGCGATCACAGGCTGAAACAAAGCTGACAGGGGATTTCGGCGGAAGAACTGCGGAGACCGGATCACGCCGGTTGCAAGGGTATCAACACCAGAACCCGGCATATCAACTGCCGGGTTCTTTTTGCGTGACTGCTTTATTTAATTGTAGTTATCGATGCAGGGCTGGAACATGCTCTTGTCGATGCCGCAGACGGGGCATACCCAGTCATCCGGGAGATCTTCAAACGCCGTTCCGGGTTTGATGCCGTGCTCAGGATCCCCTTTTTCGGGATCGTATGTGTAGCCACAGGGATTACAGAAATATTTTTTCATAGTGCAAACTCCTTTCGGATCATGTAATTGGGGTCAACGCCCGCTGGGATCATAATACCATATTTCGTGGCGGAATACAATTCCTATTTATCCGGCGGGCCCTTTAGGCAGGCTCTTGATCCGGCAGGATGCTTTTAAGGGGCGCCATGATCTTTTCCCCGGAGGCTGTCAATTGCCCTCTCTTTGCGGTTTGGAATGGGATGGTGACAAACCATAAAAATTGCCTTATAATAGAGATCGGAATGAAATTTCTTTTTTAAGGAGGTATCGTATCATGCAGGAAGTTTATGATTTTTTGAAACAGTGCAAAACATACTATCTGGCGACCGTGGAGGGCGACCAGCCGCGTGTGCGTCCGTTCGGCACGGTGGATATTTTTGAAGGGAAGTTATATATCCAGACCGGCAAGGTGAAGGATGTATCGAAACAGATCCGGCGGAACCCCAAAGTGGAGCTGTGCGCATTTGACGGTGACAAGTGGCTTCGCGTGTCGGGCAGACTGATCCGGGATGACCGTGTGGAGGCAAAAGAACATATGCTGGCGGGGTATCCGTCCTTGCAGGGGATGTATTCCCCAACGGACGACAACACCGAGGTATTGTATTTCGAGGATGCAACGGCGGTCTTTTCTTCCTTTACGAGTGAGCCGGTCACGGTCAAATTCTGAATTTTGCCGTGGCGGCGGCAAAAATCAAAAAACATTATGAGGGATGATCCTGTTTCCAAGGCTAACGACAGTGACACAAAATCCTTTTACGGTGCCGTCACAGCGATATGGGTATTTTCCCAACCAAGCGTAAACAATGTCAATTTGGACACAGTCATGGTTTAGAAACAAAAGGGTGAAACACATTATTTTCTGGAAGGACATGATATGGAATCAGCGATTCCCACCATGACAGATGAAACCGGTATGTTGTGATTGGATATTTCAGATGGGAGATTTTGAGATGGAACAGATTACAAGGGAACAGACAGAGAAATTAGAACATTTAAGAAATTATTTAAAAGAACTGCATTCTGTGGCAGTAGCCTTTTCGAGTGGCGTAGACTCGACTTTTTTACTGAAAGTTGCCGCTGATACATTAGGGGATAAAGTCATTGCCGTGACGGCAAAATCCTGTTCTTTTCCCAAAAGAGAATTAAATGAGGCGATTGCGTTCTGTGAGAAGGAAGGAATCCGACATTTTGTGTGCGAGTCGGAAGAATTAAACATTGAAGGGTTTGCCCAGAATCCAAGGAACAGATGCTATCTGTGCAAAAAAGAGCTTTTTGAAAAAATTCAGTTGATTGCCGATGAAAACCAGATAGAAAATATCGTGGAAGGCTCTAATTTGGACGATAATGGAGACTATCGCCCGGGCCTTTTGGCGGTGGCGGAGCTTGGAATTAAGAGTCCTTTAAGAGAATGCCATTTCACAAAAGCGGATATCAGGGCGTTGTCAAAATATCTGGAACTGCCGACATGGGAGAAACAATCTTTCGCATGTCTCTCCTCACGTTTTGTATATGGAGAAACGATTACAGAGGAAAAACTGGGCATGGTGGATCGGGCGGAGCAGCTTCTTTTAGATATGGACTTTCATCAGGTTCGGGTGCGTATTCACGGCAGGATGGCGAGGATCGAGATAGAACCGGGAGAATTTGAAAAGCTGCTGCAAGAGGAAAACAGAAATAAAATTGTGGAAGAATTCAAAAAATATGGATTTTCCTATATCACGATGGATTTGATGGGCTACCGGACAGGGAGTATGAATGAAACGCTTGATTTTTCGGACGGAGAGAAATAATCATTCTTGTATTCGGAAACCGGTTCATCTGTAACAGGAAAAGGAAAGCAGGGGAAAATGGGCGGCGGGAAAAGAATTCGTGTTATATGAGGGAGTGGTATTCTGGAGGAGGTTATTTATGAGTTTACTGATTAAGGATACAACGAGAGAAGAACGGGAGCAAATTATCAGACAGTCACTTGATTGTGGAGGGGGATGTGAAAACTGTTCTTCCTGCTGGCTTGGTGGAGGGAATCCCTTTGACATGTATCAGGATTATATAGATGGAAAAAAGGAAATCGAACAGATTAATGCAGAGTATCATGCGCGGTATCAGCGTGGTTAGCCGTCCAGCGTTTTCGATCCGTTTACAAGATCTGCTATCGTGATATGGAAAAAATAGTCATGCACGATGTGATCAAATTTTTTCCACATCGGGAGCGTCTTACAGAAAGATTCTCTTGGGCATGGTTCCGCATCCGCGCTCAGACAGGCAACGGTTGCCAGCGTTCCTTCGGTTAGTTCCAGAATTTCCCCTATCGTATATTCTTCCGGTCTGCGCATCAAAAGGTATCCGCCGCCTTTTCCGCTTGTGCCTTTCACAAGCTTGCCTTTCACAAGAATTTTCACAATGATTTCCAGATATTTTTTGGAAATTTCCTGTCTTGCAGCAGTTTCGTCAAGTGGAACAGGCGTATCAGCGGACTGTTCTGCTAAGTCTATCATAAATCGGATGGCATATCTTCCCTTTGTTGAAATCATAATGGAATTCCTCCTACTCTGCTTATTTTAGCGCAAAGTAACAGAAAAAATCAAGTGAAATAAATTCGGCGCAGAAACTTTCCAGACAGCAAAACAAGTGCCTGTACTGTAAGCCATCCATAGCGGATCACTGATCGGGGAGGTTAGTTATTCCGTTCATATTCTTTTTCACAGCTTCTCATAGCAAGAATCGTCCGGCTGATCAGATCATCCAGCTCCCAGCCGAGCATCGCCGCTCCGCGTTCAATCACTTCTCTGGAGCATCCGGCGGCAAAATTCAGGTTTTTATATTTTTTCTTGACGGATTTCAGCTCCAGATCGGATACGCTTTTGGAGGGACGCATCAGCGCCACTGCGCCAATCAGCCCTGTGAGTTCATCTGTGGCATATAAAACCTTTTCCATTTCATGCTCAGGCGCTATATCTACTGTTATTCCATAACCATGGCTGGCGGTGGCGTGGATGATCCGTTCGTCTATACCGCGTTCCCTCATCAGTTCCTGTTCCTTGATACAGTGTTGTTCAGGAAACTGCTCAAAATCAAGGTCATGCAAAAGACCGACAACGCCCCAAAAGTCCTCCTCGTCAGAATACCCAAGCTCCCTTGCAAAATAACGCATAACGCCCTCTACTGTCAAAGCGTGTTTGAGATGAAAGGGCTCCTTGTTATACTCTGTCAGCAGCGCCCAGGCCGCCTCTCTTGTCAGTGTTTCAGCCATAAATATCCCTTCTTTCTTTTACCATCCTGTAAGCCTCTCCAAGAATAACATATCTTGAGCAGGTTATCAATGGGTATCGGAGAACGGTATCAAACTTATAATGAAATGTGAATACAGCTCATAAATCATAGTTCTAAGGTTATCACAAATAAATGCAAGCATTTTTGTGATAACTTACGAACTATGACAAATAGGAGCTGGATACGGTGGCGGGTACCCTGATGCTGTCCAAAAAATACTGATGAATCCTTAAGTCTTCATTTAATTCAGGATGAAAGGCGGTCACGATCTGGTTCTTCTGCATGGCGGCCACGATATGTCCGTCTGCTCGTGCCAGAATGCGGGTATCTCCTGAGACAGATGCAATATAGGGAGCCCGGATAAAAGTCATGGGGACTGTGCCAATTCCTTCAAAGGGAGCCTCCGTATAAAAGCTGTTCAGTTGCCTTCCATAAGCATTTCGCCTGACGGAAATGTCCATGGTGCCAAAATGCATACTGCCGCCAATCACTTCTCCTGCCAGAAGAATCAGACCGGCACAGGTTCCGAATACGGGCAGACCGGCTTGAATCTTTTTCTTCAAGGGAACATAAAGATGAAGCTCATGCAGCAGCTTTCCCATAACGGTGCTTTCCCCACCGGGAAGAATCAGTCCGTCGAAAGGGGTTGTAAGGTCGGCGGCCTGCCGGATTTCAAAAAAATCCACCCCCAGTTTTTTCAGTGCCCGTTCATGCTCCAGAAAGGCACCCTGCAGTGCAAGAACAGCTATGGTCATTTTATTTCCCTCTCTCTTCCATGATCAGTGCGATTTCCTGCTCGTTAATGCCCACCATGGCTTCGCCCAGATCTTCGGACAAGGCAGCAATCAATTTGGCATCCGTGTAATTTGTGACCGCCTGGACGATGGCGGCGGCGCGCTTTTCAGGATTGCCGGATTTGAAAATCCCTGAGCCCACAAAGACGCCTTCCGCCCCTAACTGCATCATCAGCGCCGCATCGGCCGGGGTAGCCACGCCTCCGGCTGCAAAGTTGACAACAGGAAGCTTTCCGTTTTCATGAACATAGCGGAGCAGATCAATGGGAACCTCCAGTTGTTTGGCCGCCTCGAACAGCTCGTCGCCTCTGAGGTTTTGTATTCTGCGGATTTCAGCGTTCATAGTTCTCATGTGGCGGACAGCCTGAACCACATCCCCGGTTCCCGGTTCTCCCTTGGTGCGGATCATGGACGCACCCTCGGCAATTCTCCTTAATGCCTCCCCCAGATCTCTGGCGCCGCAAACAAAGGGTACCTGGAAACGTGTCTTGTCGATATGGTATTTGTCATCGGCTGGAGAAAGCACTTCGCTTTCATCGATATAATCGATTTCAATGGCTTCCAGTATCTGTGCTTCCACAAAATGGCCAATGCGGCATTTGGCCATGACGGGGATTGAGACTGCTTCCTGGATTCCCTTAATCATTTTGGGATCACTCATGCGGGATACTCCGCCTGCGGCACGGATGTCCGCGGGGATACGTTCCAGTGCCATGACCGCGCATGCCCCGGCAGTTTCTGCGATTTTAGCCTGTTCCGGTGTGGTCACATCCATAATGACGCCGCCTTTTAACATCTGAGCCAACTGCTTGTTCAATTCATATCTGTTTTCTTGCTGATTACTCATATCCTACTTCTCCTATCAAAATTGTTTTATTGCCGGCGTGTTTTTTATTATACAGAAAAATGGCATGGTAGAAAGTGCCAATATAGATATTTTTTAGCATGCCAGTTTGAAAGATGGACAGTTGGCGGCTGGCTGGACTGTTACAGAAAATAAAAGTTTTACCTATTTTCCTATTGGCAAAGTAGGTAAATAGGCGTAATGTAATGCTAACAAATGGAAAGGAGCAGAACGATATGTATCAAACGGACGATTTTTATGTTGATGCCATGTGTTGTTGCAGAATGTTGTTATCCCGGGCATGTCAAAATGGTCAGGTGCATTTGCCTACTTTGTGTTGCACCAAGGTATGACATTTCAATAGGAAATGCTATATTGCCATTTGCCCGGGAACTGATTAGTGTCCCGGTTTTTTGTATTCAAGTTTCATACATAATAAAACAGAGCTGCTATGTATGGCAGAAAAATTGGAGGAAAATGATGAAGAAAAATGTGAATGTTTCAGCATCTGCTGAAGAATTGGTTACAACTGATAAGTTCCAGTGGAGTGACCTGTGGAAAAAAGAAGACTGGCAGGCGGTCTGGATCGGTTTTATCGTGATTATTGCCGGTGCAGTCGGCGTAATAACAGGCGCCTATGATTTCAGCGCCGCCAATTTTGGAACCTGGGGAAACGGAACCAGTTTGGTACAGCAGCTAACAGCGGGATTTTTTGGGAAACTGCTCCTGACTGTGTTGGTGCTCGGGGTACTCTTTGCTGCTGGGAATGCCCTTCGGGGTGTTTCTGTCAAGAAATACATACCTGCCTTTTTGGGCCTGTTCGTCCTTGGGATTTTGGTTCGGCTCATCAGTGCGGAATATACGATGAACCGATATTTGGAGTGGGCATTTTGGGCGATCATAGTCGGATTGCTGATATCCAATACCGTAGGGGTACCTGCCTGGCTGAAACCGGCCGTACAGACAGAGTTTTATATTAAGGCTGGATTGGTCATTATGGGTTTTTCGGTTCTCTTTTCCAATATAGTGAATTTTGGCCTGTACGGGCTTGGCATCGCATGGGTGGTAACGCCTATTGTGATTATCTTTATGTGGTTTTTCGGAACAAGGGTGCTCAAGATAGACAATAAGCCGCTTGTCATCACTTTATCGACGGCGACAAGTGTCTGCGGTACCAGCGCGGCGATTGCGGCCGGAGCAGCAAGCAAGGCAAAAAAGACGGATTTATCCATGGCGGTATCCATTTCCATTATTTTTACGGTTTTGATGATGGTGTTTGAGCCGATTATTATTCGAGCCGTGGGATTGGGAGAAGTGATGGACGGCGCGTTGATCGGCGGAACGGTTGATTCTACGGGAGCAGTTACCGTTGCGGGTACGGCTCTTGGGGAGACGGCGCAGACAGTTGCGGTTCTGGTAAAGTCCATTCAGAATATTTTAATCGGTTTTATTGCCTTCGCGGTAGCGATTTTCTTTACGACGCACGTGGAGAAAAATCAGGAGGGAGCAGCGAGAAAAGTGACGGCTGCTGAGATATGGTATCGTTTGCCCAAATTTATTTTAGGATTTTTCGCCGCTTCGCTGATTGCATCCTTTGTGGTGCTTCCGTATGCGGGAAACGATGCGGTTTCCGCGATCAACAAAGTGCTGGATTAGTATAAAAACTGGGCGTTTGTATTGGCATTTACCAGCATTGGACTGGATACGAATTTTAAGGAGCTGAAAGAGCAGTTTCAGGGCGGTAAGCCTTTGGCGCTCTATATTGTCGGGCAGTTGTTTAATATTATCCTGACATTTGCGGCAGTCTATCTTCTGTTATCAGGGAAGTTTGTGCCCCTGCCGAATCTTGCTCTTTAAACGAAAAGAATGAGATGTGGAGGCGGCAAGAAGATTGTGAAAAAACAAAAAAGCAAACTATCTGGCACAAAGATAGTAATCATTGTGGGAATGGCGATGGTATTGGGACTGACTTTGTATTGTATGATCAATCATCTGGGGTTAATTGACAGCTTGGATTTCGGGGCTGGTGCATATTATTACGCAGACATTCCTGAATTTAACAAATATGTTAATGGGGATGTCTATCAGTCTGAGACACCGATGTGGATACTGATTGCACTGTTTTTGGTGTGGGGGAGCATCATGTATCGGCTGTGGTCATGGATTGAGAAAAAAATAACGAATAAAGAGAAGGAAACGGTACATGAGATTTAATACTTCTTTGATCCATGGCGGTGTAAAAAGAGATGATAAAAATGGGGCAACGCATGTGCCAATTTACCAGGTGAGCGCTTTTGCGCATACATCGGCGGAGGAACTGGAAAAAATTTTCGGAAACAAAGCGGCGGGATATGTATACACACGGCTTGGGAATCCGACGGTGCAGGCTTTTGAAGCGAGAATAACAGCCTTAGAGGGTGGTAAGGCATCTGTCGCGTGTGCTTCCGGTATGGCCGCTCTGACCAATGCCTTCCTGAATATTTTAAGAACCGGAGATGAGATCGTGACGAGCGCAAGCCTGTATGGCGGCAGTATTGATCTTTTTCGAGACTTTGAAGCATTTGGGATTAAGACTGTTTATGTGGAAAATAACAATTGGGATGCTTTTGAGGCGGCCATTAATGAACATACCAGACTCATTTTTGCAGAGACCATAGGAAATCCCAGGCTGGATGTAACGGATATACGGAAACTTTCAGAATTAGCCCATTCCCATGACCTGCCGCTTATTATGGATAATACGGCGGCAACAGCTTATTTGGTGCGGCCCATTGAGTTTGGCGCGGACATTGTGGTCAATTCCTCATCCAAATATATTAATGGAAGCAGCAATGCCATCAGCGGTATTTTGACGGACGGGGGCAAATTTAGATGGGATTTTGAAAAGTATCCGGGCTTGAAGGAATATGCAAGGTACGGGCCTCTTGCCTATACGGCAAAACTAAGGGATGGGTTTTTCAGGAATACAGGGGCTTGTCTTTCGCCCCAAAATGCTTTTCTGAATCAGATTGGTCTGGAAACGCTGGGCCTTCGGATGCAGAGGGAATGTGACAACGCGGCGGCGCTGGCCCAATGGCTGCGGACCTCTTATCCGGAGATCACGGTCAATTATCCCGGACTGGAGGAGAGTCCATGGCATACGATCGCGAAGGAGCAGTTTCATGGGGGCTATGGCGCGCTCCTTACGCTCCGCACCGGCTCTAAGGAGCGCGCGTTCCGGCTGATTGATTCCCTGAAACTGCCATACAAATTATCCAATATCGGAGATACCAGGACGCTGGTCATACATCCGGCCTCCACCATCAGCCTGCACAGTACGCAGAAACAGCGGGAGGATGCGGGTGTCTTTGACGATCTGATCCGTGTCAGTGTCGGAATCGAAGACATAGAAGATTTGCAGGAAGATTTTGCCCAGGCGCTAAAACAAATGAAGGAGGAGGATTATGGCAGAAAAAATTGATTATGCGGCATTAAAAAAAGGCGGCTTTATGCGGCAGAAACAGAAAGGATACTTTTCGCTCAGGCTGCAGGTGGTAGGAGGCAACCTGACGGCAGAAAATATCAGGACCGTGGCGGAAGTGGCGGAGAAATATGGACATGGATATGTGCATATGACATCCCGCCAAGGCGTGGAGATACCTTTTGTCCACTTTGATGATATTGAAAAGGTCAGGGAAGAACTTGCCAAAGGAGGGGTCAAACCGGGGGTCTGCGGCCCCAGGGTCAGGACTGTCACAGCCTGTCAGGGATCTGAGATCTGTCCAAGCGGCTGTATTGATACTTATACTCTGGCAAAAGAGCTTGACCAACGCTATTTTGGAAGGGAACTGCCCCACAAGTTTAAATTCGGTGTTACCGGATGCCAGAACAACTGCCTGAAGGCGGAGGAGAATGATCTGGGGGTCAAAGGTGGAATGGTGGTGTCCTATGATAAAGCGTCCTGTATCAACTGCGGCGTCTGTGTGAAAGCATGCAGGGAAAATGCGTTGACGATGACAGAGGATGGCATTGCCATCGACAGGGAGAAATGCAATCACTGCGGAAGATGTGTGAAATCCTGTCCCACCGACGCATGGAAGGGCGAGAGCGGTTATATCGTTTCCTTTGGCGGGCTGTTTGGAAACAAGATTTATAAGGGGGAAAATATTGTTCCGATCATCAAAGATAAAGAAACGCTGTTCAGGGTAGCGGATGCGGCAATCCGGTTTTTTGAGGAAAATGCAAACCCGGGCGAAAGATTTCGTTTTACGATACAAAGAGTAGGGGAAGAAAAATTCAGGGAAGCAATGAAGGAGGCATACAATGGCTGATATAAAGGCAGATGCGGAAGTGGATATCACGGATAAGGTCTGTCCTTTGACTTTTGTGAAGGCAAAGGTCAGCCTGGACGAGCTGGAGGACGGGGAAGTCCTGGCGATCCGTATGAATGACGGAGAACCGGTGCAGAACGTTCCGAGAAGCATGAAGGAGGAAGGCCATCAGGTTTTAAAGTTAGAAGATAATGAGGATGGAACTTATACGCTTTATGTGAGAAAAGTGGAGGAGGAAGATTAATGGCGGAAAGGATCAGCGAAACGGATTTCCCAGGGAAAGTAAAGCAGGCGGAAGGGATTGTGCTGCTTGACTTCTACTCGGACAGTTGTATTCCCTGTAAGATGCTGTCGCCGGTACTGGGCGAGATCGAAGAAGAATATGCGGGAACCGTTTCCGTTTATAAAGTCAATGTCAATTATGAGAAAAAGCTGGCGGATGAGTATCAGGTTATGAGTTCTCCCACCTTGATCTTATTCAGAAACGGGGAAGTGTTAGCCAGAAAAAGCGGTGTGCTGAAAAAGGCCGAACTGACAAAGTGGCTGGACGGGTATTTACCTTCATAAGATAAGCGGATGCCAGGGGCGAAAAGCCCGCGCATCATAGAACGGATTCGCAGAATGAGAAAGGAGCGGGATGATAACATGACGATTACAGTGGCAGGAGAGAAAAAAGAGGTAAAGGAAGGCTTGACGCTGCCGGAGTTGATCCTACTGGAAAAGGTGGAAACGCCGGAGTACGTTACGGTGTCTGTCAACGAGGAATTTGTGGCGTCTGACAAGGTGGCGGATACCGTTTTAAAAGAAGGAGATAATGTGGAATTTCTTTATTTCATGGGAGGCGGATGCCATGGCATTGACAGATGAACAAATGGAGAGATACTCCCGTCATATTATTTTGAAGGAAGTGGGAGCAAAGGGACAGAAAAAGCTGCTGGAGGCGAAGGTTCTGATTATCGGGGCAGGGGGCCTTGGAGCGCCTGCGGCGATGTATCTGGCGGCGGCAGGTGTCGGCACCATTGGTATCGCGGACGCGGATGAGGTGGATCTGTCTAACCTGCAGAGACAGATTATTCACGGTACGGCGGATATAGGAAAGGCGAAGGTTCAATCTGCGGCGGAAACAATTGCCCAGATGAATCCGGATGTGAAAGTCAATCCATACCGCACTTTCGTGTCCGCAGAGAATATCAGGGATCTGATCAGGGAGTATGATTTCATCCTTGACGGAACCGACAATTTTCCAGCAAAATTTCTGATCAATGATGCCTGTGTTATGGAGAAAAAGCCGTTCTCCCATGCGGGAATCATACGCTTTAAGGGCCAGCTTATGACGTATGTGCCGGGGCAGGGCCCGTGTTATCGCTGTGTTTTCAAAAATCCGCCGCCAAAGGATGCGGTACCGACCTGTAAACAGGCGGGGGTGATCGGCGCAATGGGAGGTGTGATCGGGAGCCTTCAGGCAATGGAAGCGATCAAATATATTATCGGCAAGGGAGAGCTTCTGATTGGATACCTGTTGACGTATGATGCGCTTACTATGGAGTTTCATAAGATCAGGCTTCCGAAAGATACCCACAATTGTGCGGTATGCGGCGAACATCCGACGATTACGGAGCTGATCGACTACGAACAGGCGGAGTGTGATAGGAAATAAGCGGTGTCGGCCGCTATTTTTCATAAAGCGGATCGACAGGATAAAAGGAGTACAGTGATTGCTATGTTGCGTATAACAAAAGGGGATTATCAAAAGATGGTCCGTCATGGGGTAAAGGAACTGCCCAATGAAGCGTGTGGGTTGATCGCGGGAGTGGTGGAAGATGGTAGAAAGGTAGTAAAGGAAGTTTATCTTCTCACAAATGCCGATGCGAGCAGGGAACATTTCAGTATGAAACCTGAGGAACAATTAGCGGCGATCAAAGATATGCGGGCGAAAGGGTATGTGATGTTTGGAAACTGGCACTCCCATCCGGAATCGCCTTCCAGGCCCTCTGAGGAAGACAAGAGACTGGCCCACGATTCCGGCGCCGATTATCTGATCTTATCCCTGCAGGACAGGGAGCATCCGGTGTTGAACGCATTTCGGATAAAAAACCATACCGAGGTTTCTAAGGAAGAGATTCAATATGTATCAGAGGAAAAATGAGGAACAACGTACCATGGATTTCTTCAGGATCGGGAAGCTAATGAAAAAGATCGTCTTGCTTATTGGTGCCTGCGCTGTTTTTACGGGATGCGGCATGGCGGGAAAAGAGAAAGCGGATCAAGCGGCAGGTTCCGGGGATGCGGCATTGATGTATGAGGATGCGCTGGGAAATCAGGTCACATTTACGGAAGAAGAAATCAAGGATATCGCGGATCAAAATGCCAAAGTGGCCGTACTAAACGGCAGTTACGCGGAAATATGGTCTCTGGCGGGAGGGAAGCCGGACGTTATCACGGAAGATGCCTATGATGAGGGCAGACAGATTGCGATAGATGATACCACCGTGAGCGCCGGCTCTCTGAAAAATCCCAATCTGGAAATCCTTCTGGCATCGGATGTCAAAATAGCTATGCTGTCCGCTGATCTGGAAGGCCAGATTGCGATCCGGGATCAACTGCAGGATGCGGGAATCAAGACAGTCTACATTTCCGTGGAAACCTTTGAGGATTATTTGAAAGTATTGCAGTTTTTCACGGAGCTGACAGGAAGAAATGACTGCTATGAGAAATATGGCGTTTCGGTAGCGGAAACCATCGACGAGCAGATTGCAAGACAGGATGATTCCCATCCGACCGTTCTTTTCTTGCGCGCTTATTCCAGCGGGGTAAAGGCAAAAGGAAGCGACAGCATGACGGGAGAGATGCTGAAGGCATTAGGATGTATCAATATTGCGGATGGGGAACAGCGATTGTTAAACGATCTGAGCATGGAGGTTATTTTGGAAACGGATCCGAACTATATCTTTGTGACCACCATGGGAGAGGAAGAACCCGGTCTGGAAAGTGCAAAAGCGATGCTTACCGACAATCCGGCGTGGAAGGATCTGACAGCCGTGCAGCAGGGGCACTATTATATTCTCCCGCAAAATATGTTCCACAATAAACCGAATCAGAGATGGGGAGAAAGCTATCGGATCTTGGCAGATATCCTCTATCCGGAACAGGAAACGCCATGAGTAGAAAGTACGCAGCGAAGTGGATCTTCCTATTATTCCTGATCAACCTATTGCTATGTGTCCTCTATGTATCCGCAGGCGCGGTCCATATTTCTCCTGGGGATATTTTTCGGGTGTTCATGGGGGACGGAAAAGCAGAATATCAAAATATTCTGATCCATGTGAGGATACCGAGAATGGCGGCCTGTGTGCTGGTAGGAAGCGGGCTGGCTGTTTCCGGGGCAGTGATACAGAATGTATTACAAAATCCCCTGGCAGGGCCGAATATTATAGGAGTCAATGCCGGAGCGGGACTGGCCGTTGTCCTGTGCAGCGCCCTGTTTCCCTATTCCTATTCGGCTGTGCCCTTTGCGGCCTTTGTCGGTGCATTTGGAGCCATGCTGTTTATTTATGCTTTGGCCCGAAAGACGGGGGCATCCCGCATGACGTTGATCATGGCGGGCGTATGTGTCAACAGCCTGTTGAACGCGATGGCGGATGCCGTACATATTCTTTGGGATGACACGTTGACCAGCGCTTACGGATTCCGTCTGGGTGGGTTTTCGTCCGTGAATGGAAAGGTACTGCTCCCGGCTGGCATATTGATTCTCTTGGTTACGGCAGCCGTGTTTTTGCTGCAAAAGGAATTGGAAGTTTTGACTTTGGGGGAGACAGTTGCTTCTTCGGTAGGGCTGAATACAGCCTTTTTTCAATTTTTATTTTTGATTTTGGCGGCGGCGCTGGCGGGGGCCTCTGTCAGTATCGCGGGATTATTGGGCTTTGTGGGCTTGATTTCTCCGCATATTTCGCGCAGGATCGTGGGAGAGGAGTGCCGGTTCATGCTGCCTTTTTGCGCACTGTTTGGCATGTTTTTGGTTCTGCTATGCGATTTGCTTGCCAGAACCGTATGGTCTCCCTATGAGATGCCTACCGGTATTTTGTTGTCTTTCGTAGGCGCACCGTTCTTTTTACATTTGCTGCTCAGGCGGAGTAGGAGAAGGAAACATGATTAGATGCGAAAACCTCAGCGCTGGCTATGGAGGAGAAACCATCATTAGGGATATCAACTGGGAAGCGGCAGAGGGCAGGCTGACGGCAATCGT
>CANRIP010000036.1 GCA_947630715.1 uncultured Acetatifactor sp. | reverse complement strand
AATTGTTAGAGGGACAGTATATTGATTTGGAAACATATGAAAATTGCATTGTTTCTTTATTAAAATATAATGGGGAAAAAGTTCGTTTGCCAGAGAATAAATTGAGAAAGCGTTTCAATAAAAACTTAGTTTAAATAATTTATCATGAGCATTAGCAGACTGTTGGAGCGAGAGCAGATACGGCGGGAATACAGTGTGGGAAAGTGTCCTGAAGAAGAACGCTTTCCCATTTTTAGAAAATCATCTTTGCCTTAAGTTTCCATACTTTGCAATAAGATGAAGTAGAAACAGTTTCCGGGGATGCTCTCTGGTCATTCAAGATAAACCCATATTGAAAATATATAAGCAGAATGGTAAGATCATACATGATAAGGATATCCAAACGCAGCTTTGGAGAAATAATTTCTCCAGAGGATTTTTGAACGGGAGAATGATTATAAAACATGGAATTTGTAAGCAAGGAGCCCATCCATAAGGGCTGGTCATGTGATCGGAAATACTGCGCAATGACCTCGGACGGTACAAAATATCTTTTGCGGATTACGCCCAAAGAGAAAAGCGCAAATCGGGCGGATATGTTTCGTATGCAGCAGGAGGTTGCGGCTCTTGATGTGCCTATGTGTAAACCCGTTGAGGTTGGCGCCTGTGAGGATGGCGTATATATGGTTCAAACATGGATTGACGGGGAGGATGCAGAGAGTGTGATTCCCTTTCTGCCGGATACCCGGCAATATGCTTATGGGTTGGAGGCCGGACGTATTTTGCGGAAAATCCATTCGATACCGGCTCCGAAAACGCAGGAGGATTGGGAGAGCCGTTTTAATCGGAAAATGGACTACAAAATCCAGAACTATATGGAGTGTCCGATCCATTATGAAAACGGGCAGGCGTTCATCGACTACATACGGGAAAACCGTCATTTGCTGAAGGATCGTCCGCAGGTTTTCCAACATGGCGATTATCATATCGGAAACATGATGATTGATCGGGACGGAAAGCTGCAAATCATTGATTTTGACCGGTATGATTTCGGCGATCCGTGGGAGGAATTTAACCGTATTGTATGGTGTGCTCAGAAATCCCCGCTCTTTGCGTCCGGCATGGTGAATGGTTACTTTGACGGCAACGTTCCGCCGGAATTCTGGAAACTGCTTGCCCTTTATATAGCGAGCAATACGCTTTCTTCCGTGTACTGGGCGATCCCGTTCGGACCGGATGAAGTCAATACCATGCTGAAACAAGCGAACGATATTCTGCGCTGGTATGACAATATGAGCAATCCGATGCCGACATGGTATTTCAAAGGATATTATCTGCAATATTTGGATGGAATTCCTTTCAAACTGAAAAGCGCGTTTGATTTCGGCTTTCTGAAAGAGTACGGAACGGTGTTCAAGGTATTTGATGATCAGGATTCAGGCAATATCTGTTTTGGAATGGAAAAGGACGGACAACGCTATTTTGTCAAATTCGCCGGTGCCCCTACGGAACAATATGGGGGCAACCCTGCGGATGCGGTGGCCAGATTAAAAGCAACATTACCGGTTTATAGAGATTTGCAACACAAGAATCTGATTGAACTTCTGGAAACAAAGGATTTAGACGGCGGCTTTATCATGGTATTCAAATGGGCGGCCGGAGATGGCGTGGGAGTCATGTATCCGGCGTCGCATCAGCGGTTCATGCAGCTTTCCTCCCATGACAGGCTCTGTGTGTTTGGCGACATACTGGATTTCTTTACATATATTGCCTCACAGCATTACGTTGCCATTGATTTTTATGACGGCAGTATCCTGTATGACTTTGAAAGCGGTAAAACAACGATTTGCGATATTGACTTTTTCCGAAAGCTGCCATGTATCAACGATATGGGACGGATGTGGGGCAGCTCTCGCTTTCAATCGCCGGAGGAATATCAACTTGGGGCCTCCATTGATGAGGTTACGAACGTCTATACCATCGGAGCTACCGCGTTTGCTCTTTTTGGAGACGGGGAGCGCACACGGAGAAAATGGCAACTGAATGACAGGCTCTTTGATGTTGCCACAAAAGCTGTAAGTGATGAGCGAACCGAGAGGCAGCAGTCAATCAGACAGCTAAAAGAGGAATGGGATGCGGCGCTTTCCCCAGAGATATGATAGGGCGATCCCGTTCGGACAGGATGAAGTCACTTCATAACAGAATAGAACAATAAATGATCCATAACAGTTTGTGGAGGAAAAGGAAAAAGATGTCAGAGGATTTACAGTTATATGTTTCTCATCCGGAGGATGGTTGGTTTTATGTGAAAAGTTCCATTGGATGGAAATGAATGCTGCCATATGTTTTTTACGATTTGCCTGGCTATGACCACAGAGCGTATTTTCTTTGATGAAATTACAAGGAACAATATGATTCCCCTGAAAGTGATACGCGGTAATCAAGCGGCATTGATAAACCTGTTTACACGGAAAGCCGTGTGCATGGAAATCCCATCCCTATTGATCACAATGTTACTGTCCGTCGGGTGGAATTGTCTGCATCATAGGGGGCTTTTCCCTGCGTTGTGGAGCCTGGTAACAGTGGGACTGTTTGGGGGATGCTGGTTTCAGTGTATTTTCCTTCACTTTGGGTTGATGTTCTTTGGCAATAAAGCTACAACCTGGTTTGAAATGGGGATCATGGTTGTGGAGAGTCTCCTATTGCAGTTGATGCAGATGCTGCATTTCCGCATACAAATAGCGGTATTGACTTGTGCGGCATTGTTATTGCTGGTGGGACTTGCGGGAAAACAATGGATTACTTCCAGAGGAAGGAGTGGTACATAGGGATGAAAACCTATCTGTGGAAAAAGATAATTGAGTTAAAAAATCGGTATGTAAATGTTTGCTGCTGATTGCTTTTCCCCCATGCATTTGCCGGTAGAACGGCTGAGTCTTCCGATTTATGGAATGATTGCGGTTATTTTTATCCTATGTGCCGTTGGCATGTGTCTCTATATGGATCAAAAGGGCTGTCTGGAAACTTTGGTGATGAATTCCAAAGTCTACCTGGAAGGATATGACAAGAATTTTTTCCTGGAAGAATAATGGGAACAGGATTCAAAATGGATCCGGAAGAAACCAGGCGGTTTTGTTCCTTGTGTTTTCTTTTTACAAGTGTTACAATGAAGAAAACGCGTTACCTGGGTTTCATATTTTATCATTTATTAGGTTAGGATAAGGAGGATTTGGTATGGCAACGATTATCGGAGACAATCTGCCCGGCATTCCCTGGGAGGACAGGCCTGCGGGCTGCAGCGACGTGGTATGGCGTTACAGCAAAAATCCCATCGTGGAACGGGATCAGATTCCTGGCTCAAACAGCATTTTTAATTCGGCGGTCGTGGCGAAGGACGGCGCTTTTGTGGGAATTTTCCGTAGCGATAACACCGCCATGGAGCAGCATCTGTTTCTGGGAAAAAGTGAAGACGCCATCCACTGGGACATCGAATCCCAGCCCCTTCCCCTTTACGGGAAGGATGACAAGCAGTGCGGCGTGGCCTGCGGCTATGACCCCAGGGTCTGCTTTATTGAGGACCGGTATTATGTGACCTGGTGCAATTCCTTCCATGGCCCTACCATCGGCGTGGCCTATTCTTTTGACTTTCAAAAATTTTATCAGTTGGAAAATGCCTTTCTGCCCTTTAACCGCAACGGCGTCCTGTTCCCCAAGAAGATCGGCGGGAAGTTTATGATGCTTTCCAGACCCAGTGACAACGGCCATACGCCCTTCGGGGACATGTTCCTGAGCCAGAGCCCCGATATGGAGCACTGGGGATATCACCGTTATGTGATGCAGGCGCAGGGATGGGCGTGGACCAAGGTGGGCGCGGGCCCCATCCCCATCCTGACCACGGAGGGGTGGCTGTTAATTTTCCACGGCGTGGGAACCACCTGCAACGGCATGATCTACTCCATGGGGGCGGCGATTTTGGACGAGCAGGAACCCTGGAAGGTGAAATATCGCTGTAAGCCGTATATTTTCCACCCTACCGCTTTGTATGAGTGTGTGGGTGACGTACCCAACGTGACCTTCCCCTGCGCGACTCTCACGGACGCGCAGACCGGCAGGATCGCTATTTATTACGGCGCGGCGGACACGGTTGTGGGGCTGGCCTTCACGCAGGTGGACGAGCTGATCGCGTTTATCAAGGAAAACGCTCTGTAACAGGCCGGAAAGCTTTTTGATCTGTTGGCAGGAAACTCGCCGGAAACACGGCTCCGCCGATATGGCGGAGCCGATGTATATGGGAACGGCAAACATAGAAAGGGCAGGGCACGGGTTGATGAAATACAGATCCGACCGATACGGAAACCGGATTTCGCAGCTAGGATACGGCTGCATGAGATTCACCAGAAAAGGAAACGCCATCGATTATGAAAAGGCGGAGCGGGAGGTTCTCCTTGCCATCCAGGAGGGCGTCAATTATTTTGACACCGCCTATGTATATCCGGGCAGCGAGGAATGTCTTGGCAGGATTCTGGACAGCAATCAGTGCCGGGACAAGGTTTGGATTGCGACCAAGCTGCCGCAGTATATGATGCGCTCTCCGGGGGCCATCGATAAGACCTTTCAGGAGGAGCTCACCCGTCTGCGCACGGATCATATCGATTATTATCTGATGCACATGTTCACGGATTACGCGGAATGGGAGCATCTAAAGACCCTTGGAATTGAGGATTGGATCGTCCGGCAGAAAAAGGAAGGCCGGATCCGGAATATCGGGTTTTCCTACCATGGGGAAACGGAGATGTTCTTACGGATCCTGGACGCCTGGGACTGGGATTTCTGCCAGATTCAGTATAATTATCTGGACGAGCACACCCAGGCGGGCAGGAGAGGGCTCCAGGCGGCTGCCGCAAAGGGGATTCCGGTGATGATTATGGAGCCTCTCCGGGGCGGTAAGCTGGTGGCGCTGCCGGATAAGGCCAAAAAGGCGCTGGAAAGCGATCCTCGGGGCTACACGGCCGCGGAGCTGGGGCTGCGCTGGCTGTGGGATCAGCCGGAAATCTGCTGTGTGCTGTCCGGAATGAATTCTCAGGAAATGGTGCGCGAGAATGTCCGTATTGCCTCCGACGCGGAGCCGGGACAGTTTACCGATGAAGATCGGAACATTGTGGAGCAGATCAAGCAGATTATCAGGGAACGGGAAAAGGTGGGCTGCACGGGCTGCCGTTACTGTATGCCCTGCCCGAAGGGCGTGGACATTCCGGGTAATTTCTATTATTACAACCTGATGTATATGGAGAAAAAATCGTCCGCACGTTTTGAGTTCGCGCAGAATATGGGGCTGAGAAAGGAGCCGGGTTTCGCCTCCCAGTGCGTGGGCTGTGGGAAGTGCGAGGCGCATTGCCCGCAGCATATCCCAATCCGGGAGAAACTAAAGGAGGCCGACCAGGCGTTAAGGCCGCTCCCCTATAAAATCGGCATCTACGCCGCCAGAAAGTTTTTGATCCGGTAACCGGAAGGGGATCGGGAAAAGACAAATTCAAATTGTGAAATTTTGTTACTTTTTGGTTGCAGTCTGGAATTGACTTTGCTACAATAGTAATGTTAAAAAACCCTTTGATATAGGAGGTATTGATTTATGTCTACCAAACGTAACATTATCGTAGGCCAGTCTGGCGGCCCTACCGCCGTTATTAACTCCAGCCTGGCAGGCGTCTATAAGACGGCTAAAGAAAGAGGCTTTCACAAGGTGTACGGGATGGTTCACGGCGTACAGGGACTGCTGGATGAGCAGTATGTAGATCTGGCCACCCAGATCCACTCGGATATGGATATCGAGCTGTTAAAGAGAACCCCTTCCGCATTCCTGGGCTCCTGCCGTTTCAAGATGCCGGAGATTCATGACAATCCTGATCTTTACGAAAAGCTGTTTGGCATTCTGGACAAGCTGGAGATCGAGGCGTTTATCTATATCGGCGGCAACGACTCCATGGATACGATCAAAAAGCTGGCGGATTACGCGGTTTTGAAGGGACACAGCCAGAAGTTCCTGGGCGTTCCCAAGACCATTGACAACGATCTGGCGGTGACCGACCATACTCCCGGTTTCGGCAGCGCGGCAAAGTACATAGCCGCATCCACCAAGGAAGTCATCCGGGATGCCCTGGGACTGAGCTATAACAAGGAAAATATTACGATTCTGGAGATTATGGGCCGTAACGCGGGATGGCTGACCGGCGCAACCGCTCTGGCCAAGACGGAGGAGTGCGACGGGCCGGATCTGATTTATCTGCCTGAGATTACCTTCGACATGGACAAATTTGTCAAGAAGGTGAAGGAGCTGGTGGAAAAACAGAAGAACGTGGTGGTCGCTGTCTCCGAGGGAATCAAACTGGCTGACGGCCGTTATGTGTGCGAACTGTCCGGCGGCGGAGACTATGTGGACGCTTTCGGCCACAAGCAGCTTCAGGGTACCGCGGCGTACCTGGCTGGTTTCCTGGCAGGAAAGCTGGGCTGCAAGACCCGCGGCATCGAGTTCTCCACCTTGCAGAGAAGCGCGTCCCATATGGCGTCCCGCACGGATATCAACGAGGCGTTTATGGTGGGCGGCGCCGCTGTGAAGGCGGTTGATGAAGGCGATACCGGCAAGATGGTTATCATTGAGAGAGTTTCCGAGGA
This sequence comes from uncultured Acetatifactor sp., assembly GCA_947630715.1. Classification (GTDB taxonomy): domain Bacteria; phylum Bacillota; class Clostridia; order Lachnospirales; family Lachnospiraceae; genus Acetatifactor. The sequence goes on along the minus strand of CANRIP010000036.1, from coordinate 18,087 downwards.
TCCTTACACCAGTACGGCGGGTCTGTTCGACGTACACCGCATCGCCAATGCGGAGAAGGTGGTGCCCAGAGAATGGGTCAACAAGGATGGCAACTATGTGACGGAGGAGTTCTTGAGCTATGTGAAACCTCTGATTCAGGGAGATTACCCTCCGTTCATGGTGAATGGACTTCCCCAGCACCTGGTGCTGAAAAGAGGAAACAGAAAGTAATCATTCATTTTCTGCAAAGGCTGCGCCGCGGTCCGGAAACGGGCCGCGGCGTTTTAAGAATGGCGGGATTTGAAACATCCCGGGATGTTTCGTATTGCGGGATTTTAAGAATTGCAGGATGTTTCAGAATGGCGGAATTTTAAGAATGCCGGAATGTTTCGCATTTCGGGGTTGTAAGGGCTTTGGGGGTTTGCGGGAGAAAGAAACGGAAAAGGGAAACAGATATGGAATTGCCTGTTGCACTGAAACAAGGGATAGAAGATCTGACGGCCGGATACAGACAGGATCAGATGGAAAAAACGGCCCGGGAGCTGAGCGACCGGTACAGAAACGAAAGCGGTACGGGCAGGACGCTTTTGTCCGGGGATCTGGAGGCGGCCGTTTACGCCCTGGTCAGAATGCCGGCGACCTATGGGGCCGTTTCAGACGCGCTCCGTTATGCGCTGGAATGTTATGACGCTCCGATGAAAAGCCTGCTGGATGCGGGCGCGGGCAGCGGGGCGGCCGCGTGGGCGGCAGCCGGGCAGCTTGCGCTGGAACAGATTACCTGTGTGGAGCGGGAACGGGCCATGAGCCGGATAGGGGAGGCGCTGATGCGGGAAGGCGGCCAGGCGCTGTCCCGGGCCAAATGGCTCCATCTGGATCTGACGGCGGAACCCCTGACGGCGGAGGCGGATCTGGTCATTTCTTCCTATGTGATGAATGAAATGACGGAAAAGGACAGGCGCCTTGTGCTGGATCGTCTGTGGGCCTGCGCAGGGAAGATGCTTTTGGTGGTGGAGCCGGGCACTCCCGCGGGATTTGCGGTGATTCGGGACATCAGGAACCGTCTGCTGCAACAGGGCGCGCATATTGCCGCTCCCTGTCCCCATGAGGGAGAGTGCAGGCTGGCGGAGAAGGACTGGTGTCATGTTACATGCAGGATACAGAGAAGTAAGCTTCATAAAGCGCTGAAACATGGGGACGCGCCTTATGAGGATGAAAAATATACCTATATGGCGTTTGTGCGGGAGGAAATCCCTCGAGCGAAGGCAAGGATCCTGCGGCATCCGTACATTGCCAAGGGACAGATCGGGCTGGAAATCTGCGGCGAGACGGAGAACAGGAAGGCCGTGGTAACAAAAAAGGACGGGGCATGTTTCCGTGAGGCGAGAAAGGCCAAACAGGGAGACAGTTTCCGGCTGCCCGGGGATTCGGCCCGGAATCTGAGCGTAAGGAATTGACAGAGGAGAGAGCAGACTTTATAATAAAGTCCGTAAAATCAGCGGAAAGGGCGGCCGTTTCTTCCCTTCCGCGAAATTGGCGTCAAGGGTCTGCACCAGAAAGGATATGCGGAAATGCAGGAGAAAAGAATCGCTTTCCGAAACAGAATATCGGTGTGTTACATGGCGGCGGCTGTGTTCATGTTCCTGATTGTGATCCTGTTGTATGTGCAAAGACGGGGAAACCTGGTTGACAACGGTCTGGAGGGATATGAGCAGTTTGATTCGGGGTGGACGGATGAAGACGGGAACCCGGTTGCCATGGACGATCTGTCGGAGCAGGGGGAGGCGGTTCTCTGCCGTCTGGTTCCGGAGATGGAGCAGGACACTACGCTTGTGTTTCGCAGTCAGAATGTGTATGTACGGATGGAGTTGGAGGGCGAACTGCTCTATGAAACCGACAAACTGGGGGAGAAGTTCTATGAACATTCCTCCGGCAGCCGGTGGAATCTGATCAAGTTCTCTCCGGATCAGGCGGGAGCAAAGCTGGTGATGCGGATTGCGGAGTCATACCCCGGCGAGGGAATCATGCTGGATCATTTTTACTGGGGGGACCGGGCGGCGGTGGTGCTGGGAGTTGTCCGGAACAAGCTGGTGTCGCTGCTCATCAGCCTGACGATCTGTCTGGGCGGGTTTTTTATGATGCTCCTGGACGTCACCTTAAATTATCGTAAGAAACGGAAGGATCACAGTCTGCGGTGCCTGGGATTTTTTTCCGTCTGTATCGGGGCCTGGTGTCTGATCGAAACCAATGTGCTGCAATTTTTGTCCTGGGATCCCCTTGTTTTGCAGGCGGCGGACAATATGTTCCTGATTCTTTCGCTGTTTCCCATTCTGCTATACGCCGAATGGACTTATGGGGTTCTGCGGTATCCTGTGGTTCGGGCGGTCTGTGTGATGCAGTTGATCTTTTTGTTCTGCTGCGTGGTGTTTCCGCTGGCGGGGCTCATGGACTGGCACAGTATGCTGCCTGTGGCCAGAGTGTTTATGGGGATCTGCGCCCTGGCCTTTATGGTTTGGACAGCGCAGAGAAACGTTAAAATCCTTTTGGCCAGAAAGCGCAGGCGGGGAGCGGGAATTTGGGCCGCCAGCGCACAGCTTTTGGGAATTATGGTCTTAAGCCTGACGGCGATTCTGGAACTGGTGCGGTTTAACGCGGTGGACGTGATGGATCGGGCGGCTCTGCTGCGCTTTGGGCTTTTGGTGTTCATCGTCTGCTTTGCGGTAGGCAGCCAGTTCAGCGCGTATCAACGGATCGTACAGGGATTGCAGTATGACAGCGTACACAAGCTGGCGTACTCGGACATCCTGACGAGCCTGGGGAACCGGGCCGCGTATCTGGAGCGGCTGGAGCATTGCGTTACCTCCCAGGTGAAGGAACTGGGGATTGTGTTTTTTGACGTGAACCATCTGAAACGCACCAACGACACTTACGGGCATGATGTAGGGGATATGATGATTCAGATGTCCGCCAGGATCATTGCGGAAACCTTTGGGGTTTACGGGATGGTTTTCCGGATTGGAGGAGACGAATTCTGCGCGCTGTTGGAGGAAGGCGCACAGGAAAAATACGATTTGGCGGCGGATGAGTTCGCCAAGGCGCTGCGGGAGGCGAATCAGAACATGCAGTATGATTTTGTGCTTCAGATCGCCCAGGGGTTTGCCGTCTGCCAGCCGGATTCCATGGAGACGGTGGAACAGACGGTGCGGGACGCAGACGCCCGGATGTATCGGCATAAAGCGTTTTTAAAAAAGGACGATCCTCCGGCGGCAGGCTGAACCCTGGGCCAAGAGCATGGAGTTCTTGATAGGTGGGCTGAACCCTGTGCCAAGAGCATGGAGCTCTTGATAGGTGAAACTGACCCCTGTGTCAAGAGCATGGAAACCCTTGATAGGTGAAACTGCAACCTGTGTCAAGAGCATGAGGCCCTTGACGGTGAGGCTGGATTTGGCGGGATGGGCTTTTTGGGGGAAAAGGAGATCCGACATGAGGATTATGGTGATGGACGGCCAGGGTGGCGGAGTCGGCCGCAGTCTGGTCGAAGAACTGCACAGGCGGTTTCCGCAGGCGGAGTTAGTTGCGGTGGGTACCAACGCGACGGCCACTTCCAACATGATGAAGGGCGGGACGGCTTTAGGCGCCACCGGTGAGAACGCCGTGGTGTACAACAGCGTCAGGGTGGACGCCATATTGGGGCCCATCGGCATCGTGGTGGCAAACGCCATGCTGGGAGAGATTACCCCCAAAATGGCGGAGGCGGTGTCCGGCTGCGGGGCGCCTGTTTTTCTGATTCCCATGAGCGCGTGTCATGTGCAGGTGACGGGGGTGAATAACGGAAAGCTGGCGGATCATATCCGGGAGGCGGCGGACAGTCTGGCGGAGCTGTTCGGCGGGTGATTCGGTCTGCGGCTGATCCGAGGAGAGCCTATTCCCACGGAGGAAGGAAAATGCTGGAATGTTTTTATCCGGATTATGAGGCGGCCAGCGCCTATGACATCGACTATCAGGCATTATATGACAGGGGATACCGCGGTGTAATTTTCGACATCGACAATACGCTGGTTCCCCACGGCGCGGCCGCGGACGAAAGAGCGGTGAAACTGTTTCGGGATCTGCGGGCGATGGGGTTCCAAACCACCCTGTTATCCAACAACAAGGAGGCCAGGGTGAAACCTTTCGGGGACGACGTGGGTTCCCTGTATGTGTATAAAGCCGGAAAGCCGGGGAAAACAGGGTACGAAAAGGCAATGGAACGGATGGGGACGGAGCCGTCCAACACAGTTTTTGTGGGGGATCAGCTTTTTACGGATGTGTGGGGCGCCGGGAGAGCCGGCATTGTCACCTATCTGGTGAAACCCATTCATCCGAAGGAGGAAATCCAGATCGTTCTGAAACGCAGGCTGGAGCGGATCGTCCTGTTTTTTTATCATCGCAGCATCAAAGGGAAGAAAGGACGGCGGATGTGATGAAAACTGACGGTTATACCCGTATCTGCGGGCTGATTGGGAACCCGGTGGAGCATACCGTATCGCCGGTCATTCATAATACGCTGGCGGACGCTTTTGCCCTGAATCTGGTCTATGTGCCGTTTCGGGTGGAGCAGGAACGGGTGGAGGAAGCGGTGCGGGGCGCGTACGCGCTGAATCTGCTGGGATGCAATGTGACGGTGCCGTACAAATCCCGGGTCATGCCGTATTTGAAGGAGATCGATCCTTTGGCGGAGCGGATCGGCGCGGTTAATACGCTGGTACGGATCCCGGGCGGGTTCAAGGGATATAACACGGACATGCCCGGTTTATACAGGGCCATGTGCGAGGACGGGGTTGAAATCGCCGGGAAAAAGGCGCTGGTGCTGGGGGCCGGAGGCGTGGCAAGAGCTGTGGCCTTGCTGTTATGGGAAAAGGGAGCGGAATCGATCACCCTGTTAAACCGTACCCTGGAGAAAGCGGAGCGGATTGCCGGAGAGATCAACGGCCTTGCAGGCAGACCCGTGGCGGACGCCATGGAGCCGGGGGCGTTTGCCTCTCTCCCTGCGGATGTGGAATATCTGGCCGTTCAGGCCACCAATCTGGGGATGTTTCCTGACACGGAGGGGGCGCTGATCGAGGATCCCGCCTTTTACCGGCGTATTCACACAGGGTATGAATTGATTTTTAACCCTTCGCGGACCAAATTTATGAAACTGGTGGAGGAAAACGGCGGCAGGGCGTTCGGCGGCCTGAAGATGCTGTTATATCAGGGAATCATAGCCTTTGAACTGTGGACCGGTAAAAAAATCGACGCGGCTTTGGCGGCGGAAGTATACGCGGAAATGCAAAAAGCCATGGGGCTAAAACCGCAAGGAGTTATGGCCCTGGAACCACAAAAGGCCATGGGGCTGGAACCGTAAAAGGCCATGGGGCTGGAACCGCAAGAGGGAGGAAGATGAAGGGAAAAAATCTTGTGCTGACAGGCTTTATGGGAAGCGGCAAAACTTCTGTGGGGATCGGCCTGTCATACCGGCTGAAGATGACGGTGGAGGATACGGACAAGCTGATTGAGCGCAGAGAGGGCAGGAGCATTAACGAAATCTTCGCCGCTTTCGGGGAAGACTATTTCCGGCAGAGGGAGACGCAGATTCTGGAGGAGCTTACCCAGATCGGCAATGGGAGAAAAATTTACTCCCTGGGAGGGGGCACTCCGGTCAATCCCCAAAACAGAGAACTGATCCGGCGGCTTGGAACCGTGATCTGGCTGAAGGTAAGTCCCGGGACGGTGTATGAGAGGCTGAAGGACGATCAGTCCAGACCCTTGCTGGCAGGGGAACATCCCCTGGAACGCATCACAGGGCTTTTGGAAAGCCGGAGAGAGGCTTATGAGGCCTGCGCGGATCTGATCGTGGACGTGGACGGGAAAAAAGTGGAAGAAATTGTGGATGAAATCGAGAAAAAACTGAAAGAGGGCATAAAACCGCCTGTGGCGAAAGGAGAGACAACATGAAACTTTTGGTCATCAACGGCCCCAATCTGAATTTTCTGGGAATCCGGGAAAAAAGCGTATACGGCACCCGGGATTATCAGGCCCTGCTGGACATGATCCGGGATAAGGCAAAAGAGACAAATCAGGAGATCCAGGTGTTTCAGAGCAATCATGAGGGCGCCATTATCGACAGAATCCAGGAGGCCTATTTTGACGGCACCGAGGGCATCATTATCAATCCGGGCGCTTACACCCATTACAGCTACGCCATCCGGGACGCCCTGGCCAGTATCACCGTCCCCAAGGTGGAGGTTCACATTTCCGACATTACCGCCAGAGAGGAATTCCGAAAGGTGTCCGTGACGGCGCCGGTCTGCGACAAGCAGATTTACGGCATGGGGCTGGAGGGATATCTGGCGGCCGTCGATTTTCTGCTTGGCAGGGAGTAGGAAAACCGGGCAGGGAACAGCCGCCGCAGGAAAGGCCGCCGCGCGAGTCCCCTGTTTCCGCTTTATGTAAAAAATTTTCTAAAATAGTTGAAATTTGAATATTTTTATATTACACTAATTAAGAATGTATTTGTGAACAGAAAATTTAGGAGGAATAGAATATGATTTCTGCAGGCGATTTCAGAAATGGCATTACCATCGAGTATGATGGGAATGTTTACCAGATCGTTGAATTTCAGCATGTAAAACCCGGAAAGGGAGCGGCTTTCGTCAGAACCAAGCTGAAAAATATCAAAAACGGCGGCGTGGTGGAAAAGACGTTCCGGCCCACGGAGAAATGCCCTCAGGCCCGCATTGACAGAAAGGATATGCAGTATCTGTACTCGGACGGAGATCTGTATTACTTCATGGATACGGAAAATTATGAGCAGATCGCGCTGAATACGGATGCGGTCGGCGATGCCCTGAAATTCGTGAAGGAAAACGAGATGTGCAAGGTATGTTCTCACAACGGCAGCGTATTTTCCGTGGAGCCTCCCCTGTTCGTGGAGCTGGAGATCACGGAGACGGAGCCCGGTTTCAAGGGAGACACCGCCACAGGAGCGAACAAGCCCGCTACGGTTGAGACAGGCGCACAGGTTGCAGTGCCTTTGTTTGTTGAGCAGGGCGACAAGATCAAGATTGATACCAGAACCGGCGAGTATCTTTCCCGGGTATGACGTGGCGCGTTTCTTGCGTTTTCTGATGACTTGTGAGGCAATAACATCCGGCAGGATATTATTGCCTTTTCGTTTCCGACAGAGCCCTCACCCAGCCGAAAGGCCCGTACCGCTGCCACCGGCGAGAGCCTGCCGCCATTGGGCCCATTGAGACAACAACGTAACAGAATCTGCAAAGCGGTACAGAAAGAGGAAAAATGAATCTGAGTGAATTCGCACAGGACTTGTGCAGAAAAACCGGGGAAAGACTCGGGGAAGACTATCATGTGGAGCTGAAGGAAATACGGAAAAATAACGGCGTGACGCTTCAGGGCATGATGATTTCATCCAGGGAGGGGAACGTGGTTCCCACCATCTATCTGGAGGATTTCTTTTACGCTTACCAGGAGGGAATGCCCTTTGAGGAAATCATGGACAAGCTGATGGAGGTCTACGGCCAGGGCGTACCGGCGGAACATATCGACATGGGTTTCTTCAAAAGCTTTGAGAAGGTGCGGGATCGGATCTGCTGTAAGCTGGTTCGCAGGGACGGCAACGAGGAGCTGCTGAAGGATGTGCCTTATGTGGAATTCCTGGATCTTGCGGTCTGTTTCTTTTACGCGTTCAGAAACGAGAGTCTGGGGGAGGGCAGCATCCTGATCCACAATTCCCATCGGGAGATGTGGGGCTGCACAACGGAGGAGCTGATGGAGCTGGCCCGTAAAAATACGCCGGAGCTTTCTCCCTGGCAGTGCCTGACCATGGAGGAAGTGCTGAAGGAGCTGGAGCCGGAGGAAACCGTGCTTCAGGAGAGCGCGGGGCGGATTCCCATGAAGATTCTCACCAACAGCAGACGTCAAAACGGCGCCGCCTGCCTGATCGATTCCCAACTGCTGGAAACCATCGCTCAGCAGGAAAACGCGGATCTTTACATCCTGCCAAGTTCCGTCCATGAGGTGATCCTGCTGCGGGAGGGAGACGAGGAGCCCGGCGAGCTCAGAGCGATGATCGCATATGTCAACAAAACCCAGGTGGCTCCGGAGGAGGTGCTTTCCGACAGCCTGTACCGGTATAACCGGCAGAAAAAGAGCGTGGAGATCGTTCCGTAAGGTTTCAGGGGGAAATCAAATTTTTTCAATTTCATAGTAGACAGAAGAAACTTTTTATGATATTATAGTCAGGGTGATGTAACAATTTTGTAATATTTGCAGCCGTAGTCTAATGGATAGAACGAAGGCCTCCGACGCCTTTAATGCAGGTTCGATTCCTGTCGGCTGCACTTTACATCACCCTGAACTATGGTAAGAGACTGTTACAGGGAGCCGCTCGCGGCTTTTTCCGTTTTATAGAAAGGTTTGGTCTGATGCAGAAAGATAAACTGACGGCGATACGCGACTTAATCCTGAAACACTGTAAGATTCTTTTCCCTTTGATCGTCGTGGTCGTTGTGGCGGTGACGGTATCGGTGGCTTTAAGCGTCCGCAGCAAGAAAAATGACGTGTCTGTGGAGAGCGGGACGGCGGAAGAAAGTCCCAGCCCCGAAAGCGTTTCCGAGGAGGACGGAACTCAGGAGATCCCGTTAGTTCCCCTGGTGGAGAATGAGGATCCGGCGGTGTATTCCCTGGTGGCCTCCTATTATAACGCTATGGGTACGGGAGATATGGAAACCCTCAGATCCACTTATGATTCCATCACGGACAATGAGGTTCTGTGGATCCAGGCCCTTTCCTCCTATCTGGATCATTACGCGGCGATTCAGGTCAATACCAAGCAGGGGCCGGTGGAGGGATCGGTGATCGCCTATATCTATTACCGCGTCTGCTTTGTCAATCATGAAGAAGAATTCCCCGGATATGAGATGCTGTATATCTGCACCGCCGAGGACGGAAGTCTCTATATTAAAAACGAGTCCAATTTTACGAAGGACGACATTGCTTACATCACGGCTATCAGCAGCCAGGACGATGTGGTGGAATTCAACAACCGGGTGGACGTAGAGTACAACGATCTGATGAGGGAGAAACCCTATCTGCTGAAATATCTGGATGAAGTGGGAAATCAGAGAGACGTTGAATACGGGCTGCTCCTGGCAAATCAGAATCAGGGCGTTGACGCCCCGGAGGGGGAGGAGAGCCCGGAACCCAACGAAGGCTCGCAGGAAACCCCCACCCCGGTTTCTACTCCGGAGCCTGTGCCCGAGTATGCCACGGCCACCACAACCGTCAACGTCAGAAAATCCGACAGCGAAAAGGCCGACAAGCTGGGACGGGTATCCTCCGGCACCAGGCTTAAGGTGCAGGAAGTGCTTTTAAACGGCTGGACCAAGGTGGTGTATGAAGGAGCGGACGGGTATATTAAGTCGGAGTACCTTCAGTTCTCGGAAAGCGCCGCCGGCCAGGAGGCGATCGGAACCGTAACGGCCAAAACCAATATTAACGTCCGGTCAGGAGCGGGTCAGGACACAGAGCGCCTGGGTATGCTGGCAGGCGGGGAAAGCCTGGATCTGCTGGCGGTGGAGGGCGACTGGTGCAAGGTGAACTTCGGCGGCCAGACCGGTTATGTGAAATCGGAGTATGTCACGATCAATCAGTAGGGTGCGGACGGTTTCGCGCAGACGCATATTTTTGAAAAAAATGGACAGCCTTTTACAGAATAACTGTAAAGGGCTGTTTTCCTGTATAGGGAAGGGAAAAGGCGGAAAAGAGGCGGATATGACATCACATGAGGCGGCGGTATACAGGCAGATTCAGAGAAATACGGACACGGCAATGAAGGCCATCGACACCATTGCGGACAAAGTGAGCGACGAGGCGCTGTCCATGCAGATTTCCAGGCAGTCTTTAAAATATTCGGAGCTGCACAATCAGGCGTCCAGAAAGCTTTTGGACGCGAAGGCGGAAAATTACAGAAGCAGCGCCCTGTCCGACGCCTTGCTGCGGACCGGGCTGCATTACAGCACCATATTAAACACCAGCACCGGACATCTGGCGGAGCTGATGATCAAAAACAGCACCAACGGCATTCTGGAGATGGAAAAGGCGCTGCGGCACAACGAAAACGCGGGGCCCGCTCCGGTGGCGCTGGCAAAGGAGCTGATCGCCTTTGAGGAAAGGAACGTGGAACGGCTGAAACAGTATCTTTGAGAGGTTCCTCCGAAACCAGCGGCTGCGGGGGAGTTCTGCTTTCACATTTTGTACAGGATACAGAATGGATATTGTGCAGATTCCACAAAAAAATCCCTGAAACTTTTCTGATTTAACGAGGTAAAGTGTGTTGAGTATTTAAAAGTCCGGGGGTATAATGATCTGTGGGACAACGGTGTCTTGTACTATATTATTTGAAGGAGGACATGAGACAATGTCGTATGTTGATGAGGTTTATGAGCTTGTAGTAGCCAAGAACCCCGCTCAGCCTGAGTTTCACCAGGCGGTGAAGGAAGTGCTGGAATCCCTGCGCGTGGTGATCGAGGCGAATGAGGAACAGTATCGAAAGGACGCCCTTTTGGAGAGGCTTGTCACCCCTGAGAGGCAGCTTTTGTTCCGTGTTCCCTGGGTGGACGACAAGGGACAGGTTCAGGTAAACAACGGTTTCCGTGTGCAGTTCAATTCTGCCATCGGGCCTTATAAGGGAGGTCTTCGTCTTCATCCCAGCGTGAACCTGGGGATCATTAAATTCCTCGGGTTCGAGCAGATCTTTAAAAATTCCCTGACCGGACTTCCGATCGGAGGCGGCAAGGGCGGTTCCGATTTTGACCCCAAGGGAAAATCCGACAGAGAGATTATGGCTTTCTGCCAGAGCTTTATGACCGAGCTTTACAAATACATAGGCGCGGATACGGACGTACCCGCGGGAGATATCGGAACCGGCGGGAGAGAGATCGGCTTTATGTACGGCCAGTATAAGAGACTGACCGGCTTGTACGAGGGCGTTCTGACCGGCAAGGGCTTAACCTACGGCGGCTCTCTGGCGAGAACCGAGGCGACCGGATACGGGCTGTTGTATCTGACCGAGGAAATGTTAAAGTGCAACGGCAAGGACATCGCCGGCAAGACCGTAGCCGTTTCCGGCTCCGGAAATGTGGCCATTTACGCGGTGCAGAAGGCACAGCAGTTGGGAGCGAAGGTGGTTACCGTTTCCGATTCCACCGGCTGGATCTATGATCCCGAGGGAATCGATGTGGCTCTCCTGAAGGAAGTAAAGGAAGTGAAACGCGCGAGACTGACCGAGTACGCGGCCGCCAGAAAGAGCGCGGAATATCATGAAAAGAAGAACGGCGAACACGGCGTCTGGAACGTGAAGTGCGATATCGCCCTTCCCTGCGCAACGCAGAACGAGCTGGATCTGGAGGATGCCAAGGCGTTGGTGGCAAACGGGTGTTTCGCTGTGGCGGAAGGCGCCAACATGCCTACCACCATGGAAGCCACCGAGTATCTTCAGAAGAACGGCGTACTGTTCTGCCCCGGCAAGGCGGCGAACGCAGGCGGCGTAGCTACCTCCGCGTTGGAGATGAGCCAGAACAGCGAGAGGCTTTCCTGGACCTTTGAGGAAGTGGACGCCAAGTTAAAGGGAATCATGGTCAATATTTTCCATAATCTGGACGATGCCGCAAAGAAATACGGCATGGCGGGCAACTATGTGGCGGGCGCGAACATCGCCGGATTTTTGAAGGTTGCGGAAGCCATGACCGCCCAGGGAGTTGTGTAAACCGGCTTGTCAGGAGGATTGCCTGAAAGGTGCATAGACAGGAAAACCTGTTGCAGAAAAGGACCCGGAGCATTGACCGGGTCCTTTTTTGGGAGAAAAGAGTCACAATTTGTAAAAAGTCACGAAACATATCTTGTATTTGAGCCGGAAAGTGGTACAATGTTACTATATTATATCGCAAAGGACATTTTATATGGTAAATGCCGGATCTAAAAAATGGATATACGCATTGTCGCTGATCATATGGTTCCCGATATGGTTTTTATGTGGGATGCAGCCGGTTCACGCAGAGGAAATTCATGGACGGGTTTTATTTATCAGCTCCTATTCCTACGCGTGGGACATCACCCGGATCCAGATCTCAGGGGTTCAGGAAGGGCTTGATCCCGGTGTTACGCTGGATTATGAGTTTATGGACACAAAACGGGTGGACGATGAGGAATCCTTACGGCTGTTCCATGACGGTTTAAAATACCGTCTGGAGCATGTGGAGCCCTATGACGCCGTGATCCTGGGAGACGATGCGGCTTTGGTGTTTGCCGTGCAATATCAGGAGGAGCTGTTCCCCGATACGCCTTTGATCTTTGAGGGCGTGAACGATGAGGAATATGCGAAGGAGGTTACCAGGGATCCCTACATTACCGGCGTCCTGGAGAAACTGTCGGTGGAGAAAAACATTGAGCTGGGGCTGGCGATCAACCCGAACGCGAAAAAGGTTGTGGCGATTCTTGACGATACGATTACGGGAGAGGCGGAAAGAAAGCGCTTTTACAGCTATGAGGATCAGTACCCCAACCTGACGTTCAGTGAAATTAACTGTTCTCGGTTTTCCACGTCAAGGCTGCATCAGGCCATTCGCGGCGTGGATGAAAACAGTATTCTGATTTATGTGGTCATGACGGAGGATGCCAGCGGAAAACATTATTCCAACGAAGAAGCCGTCAAGGTTCTGACGGAGAGCGCCAGGGTGCCGATCCTGCGCATGGTGGAGGGGAACGGCATCGGAGAGGGCCTTCTGGGCGGCAACGTGGTTTCCATGCAGGAATCCGGACGGCTGGCGGCGCAGATTGCCATGGACATCATCAACGGCGCGGATGTAAGCCAGATGGACGCGGTGATGGAGAGCCCCAATATTTACTGTATCGACGCCCAGGTGATGAAAAAATTTGGAATTAACCGCTCCGTTCTGCCGGAGGATGTGGTTTTCATTCATGACGAGGGAACCTTTTTTACTCGGTACAAAGAGGTGCTGGTGCCGGGCATTGTGCTGATCCTGGTTCTGTTTGTGGCGATTCTGGTGGTCTGCATTGACAATCTGCGCCGCAGAAAGCTGCTCACACAGTTGGAGAGCGCCCAAAAGACCATTGAGACGGCGGCGCAGCACGATTTCCTGACGGGCATTTCCAACCGCAGTAAATTTATGAACGACCTGACCAAGCTGATTGCGGAAAAAGTGCCCTGTACGGTCATTATGATGGATATTGACGATTTCAAGCACATTAACGACACCATGGGGCATACGGCGGGAGACGAAGCGCTTCAGCAGGTGGCCCAGCGGATGAAGGAGATGGAATCCCAGATCCTGACGCCGTACCGGTACGCGGGAGACGAGTTTATCATGATCCTGCGCAGCAGCCAGGAAAAGCTGGTGGAGAAAACGGCTTACCAATGCCGCCAGATTTTTACCAAACCCTTCCTGCTCAATAAAACCAAGACAAAAATCTGCGGCAGTATCGGAATCGCCACTTACCCGAAGGATACGGAGGATCTGGAGGAGCTGGTCATCTTTGCGGACGCGGCCATGTACCAGGTAAAGAGAAACGGGAAAAACGATTTCGCCATTTATCAGAAAGGAATGACCGGGGAGGTTTAAGACCTCCCTTTTTTATGCGAAAAACTATGGTATTGTCGGCAAAAAGTTGGTATAATCAAGCATAGAATGTTTCTGCGGGTGTTTCGGGGAAACGGATCATCCGCCGTGAAACGGCTGGAGGATATGGAAGAATAGCATGGAACAGATGAGACTGAACCAGTTTCTGGCGCGCTGCGGCGTATGCTCCAGACGGGATGCGGACCGCCTGATCGCCCGGGGGGAAGTGCTGGTCAACGGGGCAAAGGGCGTCTGCGGGCAGAAGGTTGGCGGAACGGATCGGGTCACTGTCTCAGGACGGCGGGTGGAGCCGGCTGACCGGACGGTGGTTCTGGCGTTCTATAAGCCGGTGGGCGTTGTCTGCACGGAAAGGGATCCTCACGCGAAACAGGTGATTTCCGATCTGGTGCGGTATCCGATTCGCTTAACTTACGCCGGACGGCTGGATCGGGACTCGGAGGGCCTTCTTCTTCTGACGAACGATGGCGGTCTGATTCAGGCAATGATGTATGGCGGCAACAGACATGAGAAGGAATATTGGGTCAGAGTGGATCGGGAGATTACCCCTGATTTTGTAAAGAAGATGTCAAAGGGCGTTTTCCTGAAGGAACTGAACCTGACCACCCGAAGGTGTCAGGTGGAGCAGACGGGCCGCGATACTTTCCGTGTGATTCTGACCCAGGGGATCAACAGGCAGATCCGCCGTATGTGCGAGGCCTGCGGATATCGGGTGAAGGAACTGAAAAGAGTCAGGGTGATGCATATTCGGCTGGAGGGCTTGCAACCGGGAGAGTACAGAGAGCTTCCCAAAGAAGATGTGGAACGGTTGTATCGGGAATGCGGAATCGACCCTTCAGATCCATTGGCAGGAAAGAGGAAACAGCAGGATGGGGCAGGAAAAGACGGAACGAATCAAATATCTGGTGGAAACGCTGAACCGGGCGTCCAGGGCCTATTATGCGGAAGACCGGGAGATCATGAGCAACCGGGAGTACGACGCCCTGTATGACGAGCTGCAGGCGCTGGAAGAAGAAACGGGACTGGTCATGGCGGACAGCCCCACCGTGCGGGTGGGGTATGAGGCGGTGGAGGAACTCCCCAGAGAGAGGCATGAAAGCCCTATGCTGTCCCTGGGAAAGACCAAAAGCAGGGAGGAACTGGCGGCATGGCTTCAGGGAAACCCCGCTGTTATGAGCTGGAAACTGGACGGCCTTACCATCGTTTTGACCTACCGCGGAGGGAAATTGGAAAAGGCCGTGACCAGGGGAAACGGCGAGATCGGCGAGGTGATCACCAATAACGCCAAAACCTTTAAAAATCTGCCTCTGTCCATTCCCTTTTCCGGGGAATTGGCGCTGCGGGGGGAGGCGGTGATCCGCTATTCGGATTTTGAGCGGATCAACGAGGAAATCCCGGAGGAGGAAGCGAAGTACAAGAATCCCAGAAACCTTTGCAGCGGTTCCGTGCGCCAGTTGAACAATGAGATCACCGCAAAGCGGAACGTGCAGTTTTACGCCTTTACACTGGTAAGCGCCCAGGGTATGGATTTCCATAATTCCCGGTTAGAGCAGTTGCGGTTTCTGGAGGAACAGGGATTCGCGGTGGTGGAGCATTACCGGGTGACGGAGGAAAATATTCTGGATACCATCGCCTTTTTTGAGAATAAGATCCAACAGTATGACATTCCCTCGGACGGTCTGGTGCTGTCCTATGAAAATATCGCGTATGGCGACTCCCTGGGAAGGACCGCAAAATTTCCAAGGCACTCCATCGCCTTCAAATGGGCGGATGAGGTGCGGGAAACCATCCTTCGCAGGGTGGAGTGGAGCGCAAGCCGTACCGGCCTGATCAATCCGGTGGCGGTGTTCGATCCCGTAGAGCTGGAGGGGACGACGGTGAGCAGGGCCTCCGTACACAATATCAGTATTGTGAAGGGCTTGCGGCTGGGGATTGGAGATCATATCACCGTTTACAAGGCAAACATGATTATTCCTCAGATCGCGGAGAACCTGACGCAAAGCGACACGCTGAGCATACCGGAGACCTGCCCGGTCTGCGGCGGCCCGACCCAGATCCGCAGCACCACGGACGTACAGACGCTGTACTGCGTCAACGCCCGATGTCCGGCCAAGCAGATCAAGGCCTTTACCTTGTTTGTGAGCCGCGACGCCCTGCATATTGACGGGCTTTCAGAGGCGACTCTGGAAAAGCTGGTTGACAGAGGCATGATACGGGAATACGCGGATCTCTTTCAACTGGAAAAGTATCGGGAGAGCATTTCCCGGATGGAAGGGTTTGGGGAAAAATCCTGCCAAAATCTTCTGGACAACATCGAAAAGGCGAGACATACAACCCTCCCCAGGCTGATTTACAGTCTGGGAATTGAAAACATCGGCGTGGCGAACGCCAAAATGCTGTGCCGCTATTTCGATTATGATCTGGAAACAATGCGGAAAGCGGATGTGCAGACCCTCAGCGCCGTAGAAGGGGTAGGAGATGTCATTGCGGCGGCTTTCTCAGATTACATGAAGGATGGGGAAAACGCCGAAAAGCTGGATCGGCTCCTGAGAGAGATTCAGATTGAAACCCCCTCGTTTCAGGAGGAAAACCAGAGGCTAAAGGGGATGAGCTTTGTGGTGACCGGCAGCTTACAGCGCTTTGCCAGCCGCAATGACCTGAAGGAGCTGATTGAAAGCATGGGCGGTAAGGTGTCGGGGAGCGTTACCGGGAAAACCGCCTGTCTGATCAATAACGATCTTACCTCAGGATCCACAAAAAACCGGAAGGCAAAGGAGCTGGGGGTGCCTGTGCTGTCGGAGGATGATTTCCTTTCGCAGTATGGGATTACGGTCTGAAGGGCCGCAAGATTTAGGGATAGGGAGTAGAAGGTATGCCGATTAAAACGCAGAGGGATCTTCCGGCAAAGGAGATTCTGGAAAATGAAAATATATTTGTGATGGATGAATTCCGGGCAGCCCATCAGGACATCAGACCGCTTCAGGTGCTGATCTTAAATAATATGCCGATTAAACAGGACACGGAGCTTCAGATTCTGCGGGCGCTGTCCAACACGCCGCTTCAGGTGGACGTGACCTTTATGAATGTCAAGAGCCATGTGTCCGTGAACACCCCGGCCAGTCATCTGAACAAATTTTATACCACTTTTGATGAGATCCGGGATAACAATTATGACGGCATGATCATAACGGGCGCGCCGGTGGAGGATCTGTCTTTTGAACAGGTGGATTACTGGGACGAAATCTGCGAGATTTTCGATTGGGCGGAAGAACATGTGACGTCCACTTTTCATATCTGCTGGGCGGCACAGGCGGGCATGTATCATTATTACGGAATCAATAAAATGGCGCTGCCGCAAAAGCTGTTCGGCATTTACGAACATAAGGTGGCGAACCGGAAGGTGCCGCTGGTCAGGGGATTTGACGATATTTTCCTGGCCCCCCACAGCCGCCATACGGAGACGCCCGCCGAAAAGATTCATGCCTGTCCCGAGCTGACCGTGCTGGCAGAATCCCCTGATGCCGGCGTGTTTCTGGCAATCGCGGAGGAGGGCAAGAAGATCTTTGTCACCGGCCATCCGGAATATGACAGATACACCCTGCGCAACGAATACCTGAGAGATCTGGGGAAGGGCCTGCCGATCCAGATCCCCTGCCATTATTTCCCTGACGATGATCCCGAGAAACGGCCCCTGTTGCAGTGGAGATCCCACAGCAACAATCTGTACAGCAACTGGCTCAATTACTACGTCTACCAAATGACGCCCTATGAATTGCGGTGAGAGCCTGGGTATGGCGCATGGGTGGCGTGGTTACGGCCGGAGGACTGTCCTATTGACGCGGAAAAGAAACGGCGGAGGGCCGGGGATACAAAAGGGCCCCACTGCCGTTTTTATCGTGGGAAAATTGTAAAAAAAGAAGTCTCAAGCCAAGATGGCAAAAATATCTCTATGACAAAAAGGCGGTGTCCGTAAGGGCATTTGTTTTTGGGGGAGCATCCACTTTGGAGTATAACCTTGTGAAATCTCGGAACAAGCGGCATGGAGACAGATATTCGCTTGGATTTTTTAGGGAGAGCGTTGCAAAAATGCTCTCCCCCGAACGAAACCGTGACATTGGTCGGTCATGCTGTCGGCGGCTTTTGCCCGTTTGCAGTAAATGAGGGAGTTGCCGTATATCTTGACACATCTCTTAAAAGGTTTGAAATAGTGTTCCCTGCCTGCGGGAGCAGTAACAGCGCAATCGAACTGACAATAGATGAGCTTGAAAAGTATTCTGGATTTACCTCATGGATTGATGTTTGCAAAGAGTGGGATTAGATTTTGAGATCGGAGAGATTAATGAAGAAAGCAGAGAATATCACGATCATTGGCCATGCTGACGGTCCGACTTCTATTTTTTTAGCGGGGAAAGTGCA
>CANRIP010000035.1 GCA_947630715.1 uncultured Acetatifactor sp. | reverse complement strand
GAGCCTTACAGGGAGATTGTGTTCGATCAGATCCAGGCTCCCTTTGTGTCCCGGTTCTACGATCACACCATCCTGTGTTACTCTTTTTCCAAGACGCTTTCCCTGCCGGGGGAGCGGATCGGGTATCTGGCGGTGAACCCCAACTGTCCGGACGCGGAGACCATGATCTATATGTGCGGACAGATTTCCAGAGGAATCGGGCACAACTGTCCCGCGTCCCTGTTCCAACTGCTTGCCGGGAAGATGGCGGATCGGACGGTGGATATCAGCGTTTATGAGAGAAACCGCAACCTTTTGTACAGGGAACTGACGGATCTGGGCTTTACCTGTGTAAAGCCGGACGGCACCTTTTACATCTTCCCCAAAGCTCTGGAGGAGGACGCAAAGGTATTCTGCCAGAAGGCGCTGCAGTATGATCTGATTCTGGTGCCGGGGGATACTTTCGACGCTCCGGGTTATTTCCGGATGGCGTACTGTATCGATACGGAAAAGGTGGAGCGTTCGCTGGACGCGCTGCGGCGTTTTGTGAAGGAGCAATATTAAGGCATCGGGAAAGAGGTGGAAAGGGCGATGTATCAGGCGGGGCTGGTTCTGGAAGGCGGCGGAATGAAGGGCGCTTATACCGCCGGCGTTCTGGATCTGTTTTTGGACAAGGGGCTGGAATTTTCAAGCGTGTACGGCGTTTCGGCGGGGGCCTGCCATATGTGCAGCTATCTGTCAAAGCAGAGGGGCAGGGCCATCGACGTAAGCGTGGATTACCTGGATACCAGACGTTACTGCAGCCTGGAGAGCCTTTTGACCACGGGAGATCTGTTCAACGCCCAGATCTGTTATTCGCTGATCCCGGAATACCTGGCCCCCTATGATTATGAAGCCTTCGGCCGTTATCAGGGCAAGGCGTACAGCGTGGCTACGGATATCGTCACGGGCAGGCCGGAATACTTCCGGATACGGGACATGAAAGCGGATATCGCGAAAATCCGGGCTTCCGCGTCCCTGCCGTTAGTGTCCAGAAACGTCCGCATCGGGGACGGGCTGTATCTGGACGGCGGCATCAGCGATCCCATTCCCCTGCGGCAGTCCGTGATGGACGGAAACCGGAAAAACGTGGTGGTCATGACCAAGGAAGTGGGGTATGTGAGAAAGCCCGACCGCCATCTGGGGCTGATCAGGGCCCGATACGCCAAATACCCCAACGTATACCGCCTGATGGCGCAGCGCTATCTCTGTTATCGGGAGCAGCTATCTTACATCGAATGTCTGCGGCAGGAGGGTAAGGCGTTTGTCATCCGGCCGTCCCACGCCAGCGACGTAAAAAGGGTGGAGAAGGATCCGGAAAAGCTGCGCGCCCTCTATCGCCAGGGCTATGAGGAGGCCGAAGAAAGTTTCGGCCGTCTTCTGGAGTATCTGGAGGCCGACTAAGCGTAAGCGGCAAGGAAAGAAATCCGCTTTGCCGTAATATATATGATAACGGATACGGAATACGGATCATACGGGAGAAATGGATATGCTGGAAATCATCAAAGCGATTGTATACGGTATTGTGGAAGGAGTTACGGAATGGCTGCCTATCAGCAGCACCGGTCATCTGATCCTTTTGGAGCAGTTGATTCCCTTTGAAGGGGTCAGCGAGGGGTTCTCCGACATGTTTGACGTGGTGATCCAACTGGGGGCGATTTTGGCTGTGGTGGTGCTGTTCTGGAAACGGATCTGGCCCTTTGCCCTGACCAGGCGGGTGCGGGGAGGAAAGGAGAGAACCATCCCCTGCCTGAAAAAAGAGGTATGGGCGCTGTGGTTCCGGATTCTGGTGTCCTGTGTGCCGGCTGCGGTGATCGGCCTTTTGTTTGACGATGTGTTTAACGCCCTGTTTTATAACGCCTGGTGCGTTTCCCTTGCGCTGATCGTTTTCGGCGTGGCGTTTATCGTCATAGAGAACCGGAACCGGGATCGCAGGCCGAAAGTGACAAGCCTGTCGCAAATTACCTATACCACCGCGCTCCTGATCGGTATTTTCCAGGTGATCGCGGCCATCTTTCCCGGTACGTCCCGATCCGGCGCAACGATTGTGGGCGCGCTCTTAATCGGCGTCTCCAGGACGGTGGCGGCGGAGTATACCTTCTTTCTGGCCATTCCCGTGATGTTTGGGGCGAGCCTTCTGAAACTGGTGAAATTCGGGGCGGCGTTTTCCTCTCAGGAGCTGATCCTTTTGCTTTTGGGTATGGGGGTGGCCTTTTTCGTCTCGGTTTTGGTTCTGCGCTTTTTGATGAACTACATTAAAAAACACGATTTCAAGGTGTTTGGGTGGTACCGTATTGTCCTTGGCGCCATCGTGATTCTGTTTTTTCTTCTGAACCGGTAAGGGACGGCGTTTGGAAAAAGTCAGGAAGGACAGGTGAAACAGATGGAATATCAGGTGATTCCCATCAATGAAAATACATGGAGCATCGAGGAAGGCGGCCATGTCAGGTTTTTTCTGCTGGCCGGAACCAGGGAGGCCCTGCTGATCGACAGCGGTATGCAGATTTGCAATGCCCGGGAAATCGCCGGAGAGCTGACCCGTCTTCCCCTGAAACTGTTACTCACCCATGGGGATCGGGATCATGTAGGCAGCAACGGGGAATTTTCCACCTTTTACATGCACCCGGCGGAGGCATCCAACTATTACAATACGCAGAAACGCACGGGAAATTTTACGCCTGTGGAGGAAGGGGACCGGCTGGATCTGGGGGACAGACCTTTGGAGATCATCTCTCTGCCGGGACATACCCCGGGCAGCATAGCGGTTCTTGACGTCCGGGGGAGGGCTTTGTTTTCCGGAGATCCGATCCAGGACGGGACGATTTTTCTCTTTGGCGTCCAGAGGGAGCTGCATGCTTACCGGGAAAGCTTAAAAAAGATCGGCCGGTGGCGGGACCGCTTTGACCTGATCTATCCCTCTCACGGCTCCTGTCCCGTGAAACCGGAGCTGATCGACCGCCTTTTGGAAGCCTCCGGCGCGCTGCTGGAGGGGAAACTGGAAAGCTTTCAGGTTTCCGAGACGGAAATCTTCGGGACAAAGGTAAAAAAATATGATGGGGGAGCGGCCTCGTTTCTCCTGGAATAACCGCCGCCGCTTTTTCGCGTTTTGTTTTGGAGTTTTTTGCGCCGTATTTTGCCTCCGTTTCCCCGCGGAGGGTGCGTTCGGAGGAAAAATTCGGCCAATCTGGGAAAAGATTGTTTCAGGCGGAGTTGACAATTTCAGGGAAATAGAATAAACTGTTTGGTAACAAGCATATTTATTTTTCAAATATAGAGCTTGTAGAGGAGTAGGATCAAATAGGTTTTCATCACGGATGAAAAGAAGGGAGAGATTTATATGGCAGCACCTAAGAAGACTGTATCGTCTGCAGTGAAACCTGCAGAGAGCTTAAAACCTGCTACCGCAAAGACAGAGACTGACAAACCGGTTGTAAAGACGGAGCCCGTAAAAGCGGAAACTGTACAGGCTGCGCCTGTGGAGGCAAAGGCCGGTAAGGCAGAAGTTTCCAAAGCGGACGCCCCCAAGACCGCGGCAAAGCCCGGCAGAAAGCCCAGGGGGACGGCGGCAAAGAGCACCGCTGTGAGAAAGACGGTCAAAAAGGCCGATCAAAAGATTGCCGTTCATGTACAATTCGCCGGCAAGTCCTATTCTCAGGAGGACCTGATCAAAATGGCTCAGGACGTATGGAAGTACGATTTGAAGCAGAAGGTACGGGAACTGGCTACCGTGGATCTGTATGTAAAGCCTGAGGAAAATAAGGTTTATTATGTGATGAATCAGGAGTTTACCGGAGATTTCAACATTTAAACCCGGGCGGGTCAACGCCTGAAAATAGCCATGAAATCGGATCAGGGCGTCAGCCGGCGGACATCGTTTGCCGGCTGCGTAAAGGGCCGCCGCGCAGCTTAATTCTTATTAAGCCTGCGCGGCGGCTTTTGCGGGGAAAAACCGGGAATCAGCCCGGAATATGCTTTTTAGAATTATTTTAGAAATAAATTGAAATAAATCAGTTGACAATAGATAGGGTAAGTGTTATTTTATGGATAGCAAATGTTAGCACTCTCTTACACCGAGTGCTAACAAGCAAAAAGGGAGGTGCGGGAAATGGAGCTGGATGAGCGGAAGAAAAAAATCTTACAGGCCGTCATCCGCAATTATCTGGAAACCGGGGAACCGGTAGGCAGCAGAACCATTTCAAAGTACACCGACCTCAACCTCAGTTCGGCCACGATCCGCAATGAAATGGCGGATCTGGAGGAGATGGGTTATATTGTCCAGCCCCACACTTCCGCGGGACGGATTCCCTCCGACAAGGGGTACCGTTTGTATGTGGACACCATGATGGAGGAAAAGGAACGGGAAGTGGTGGAGATGAAGGAGATGCTGGTGGAGCGTCAGGATAAGATGGAGACGCTTTTAAAGCAGATCGTCAAGGTACTGGCCCGCAACACCCAGTACGCCACCATGATTTCGGCGCCTCAGAGCAAGGGAAATAAGCTGAAACTCATCCAACTGTCCCGGGTGGACGAGAATCAGATCCTGGCGGTGATCGTCACAGAGGGGAACGTGATCCGGAACAATATCCTGACGGTAAACGAAGGACTGGACGACGAGACGCTTTTAAAGCTGAACATTTTGTTAAATACCCATTTGAACGGGCTGTCCGCCGATGAGATCAATCTGGGAATGATTTCCGCGCTGAAACAGCAGGCGGGCATCCACAGCGATATTGTGGGAGAGGTGATTGATTCGGTGGCGAAGGGGATTACCGCCCAGGAGGATTTGGAGATTTATACCAGCGGCACCAACAATATCTTCCGATACCCGGAACTGGCGGATCAGCACAAGGCCAGCGAGTTAATCAACACCTTTGAGGAAAAACAGCTTCTGGGCGAGCTTTTGCAGGAAAGCCGCAGCGAGGGAGACAATACGGGCATCCAGGTGTATATCGGCGAGGAAACGCCGGTACAGAGTATGCGCGATTGCAGCGTCGTCACCGCTACTTATGAGCTTGGAGACGGCATGAAGGGGACCATCGGCATCGTGGGGCCCAAACGGATGGACTACGACAAGGTGGTAGGTACGCTGAGAACCATACAGACACAGCTAGATGAGCTGTACAGAAAGGATTGATCTATATGGCGGAAGAAGAAATGAAACGGAAGGATCCTGAAACGGCCGAACAGGGAGCCGCCGATCTTCAGGCGGAGCCGGCCGGGGAGAAGGAGAAGGGCACCGGGAAGGAAACCGTCGGAGGGAAAGGTTCCGGGAAGGAAATCGCCGGAGCCGGGGCGTCTCAGGAAGAAAAGGAACCGGAACAGCCCGCCCAGGAGGATGAAACCCCTGACGGCGGCAAGGAAACCGGGGGAGACGCAGAAGACACCGAAGAAAGCGGCGAACACGAAGAACAGGTTCCCGAAGGAGAGGACGAAAAAAGCTGGGCGGAAAAGAGAGCGGCAAAGAAACAGGCCCGGCAGGATAAAAAGACGGACGCCCTCAAGGAGCAGATCGGGCAGTTGGAGGACAGGGTCAAGCGTCAGATGGCGGAATTTGAAAATTTCCGCAAACGGACGGAGCGGGAAAAGCAGTCCATGTTTGAGACGGGCGCCCGCAGCGTGATTGAAAAAATCCTGCCCGTTGTGGATAATTTTGAAAGAGGGCTTGCCACGGTCCCGGAGGAAAACAGCGGGGATCCCTTTGTGGAAGGTATGAACCGCGTGTACAGACAACTGCTGACGGAGCTGGACAATATAGGCGTCAAGCCCATAGAGGCTGTAGGACAGGAATTTGATCCCAATCTCCACAATGCGGTGATGCAGGTGGCCAGTGAAGAATATGAATCCGGCGTAGTGGTGCAGGAGCTGCAGAAGGGATACACATACAGAGACGTTGTGGTGCGCCACAGCATGGTGGCGGTAGTAGAATAGCAAACGACGGAAAACAAAAAGGAATGATAAAAGAGGAGGAAATGAAACATGAGTAAGATCATAGGAATTGACCTGGGTACAACAAATAGCTGCCTGGCAGTCATGGAGGGCGGAAAGCCCACCGTAATCGCAAACGCCGAGGGAGCCAGAACCACGCCTTCCGTGGTTGCCTTTACAAAGAACGGGGAGAGGCTGGTGGGCGAGCCTGCAAAGCGCCAGGCCGTCACCAATGCGGAAAAGACCATATCTTCCATCAAAAGGGACATGGGTACCGACAGAGGCCGCACCATCGATGGCAAGAAGTATTCCCCCCAGCAGATTTCCGCTATGATTCTTCAGAAACTGAAGGCCGATGCGGAGAGCTATCTGGGCGAGAAAGTGTCGGAGGCCGTGATCACTGTCCCCGCCTACTTTAATGACGCGCAGCGCCAGGCCACCAAGGACGCAGGCAAAATCGCGGGCCTGGACGTGAAACGGATTATCAACGAGCCCACCGCCGCTGCGCTGGCATACGGCCTGGACAATGAAAAAGAGCAGAACATTATGGTGTACGACCTGGGCGGCGGTACCTTCGATGTTTCCATTATCGAGATCGGCGACGGCGTGATTTCCGTGCTGGCCACCAACGGCGATACCCATCTGGGCGGCGATGATTTTGACGAAAAGATTATTCAGTGGATGCTTTCCGAATTCAAGAAGGCGGAGGGCGTGGATCTGTCCGGAGACAAGATGGCCATGCAGAGGCTGAAGGAAGCGGCCGAGAAGGCCAAGAAAGAGCTTTCCAGCGCCATGACCACCAACATCAACCTGCCTTTCATCACCGCTACGGCGGAGGGGCCCAAGCATTTTGACATGAATCTGACCAGGGCGCAGTTTGACGAGCTGACCAGAGATCTGGTTGACAAGACCGCCGTCCCGGTACAGAACGCTATGAAGGACGCGGGCCTGACCAACGCCGATCTGGGCCAGGTGCTGCTGGTGGGCGGTTCCACCCGTATCCCTGCCGTACAGGATAAGGTGAGACAGCTTACGGGCAAAGAGCCCAGCAAATCCTTAAATCCCGATGAGTGCGTGGCCATCGGCGCGTCCATCCAGGGCGGCAAGCTGGCCGGCGATACCGGCGCGGGCGAAATCCTTCTTCTGGATGTCACCCCTCTGTCCCTGTCCATCGAGACCCAGGGAGGCGTGGCCACCAGGCTGATTGAGAGAAACACCACGATTCCCACCAAGAAAAGCCAGATCTTCTCCACGGCGGCAGACAACCAGACGGCGGTGGACATCAACGTGGTACAGGGTGAGAGACAGTTTGCCAGAGACAACAAATCTCTGGGACAGTTCCGTCTGGACGGCATCCCTCCCGCAAGGAGAGGCATGCCTCAGATCGAGGTGACCTTCGACATCGATGCAAACGGCATTGTCAACGTATCCGCAAAGGATCTGGGAACGGGTAAGGAACAGCATATCACCATTACCGCCGGTTCCAACATGTCGGACGACGAGATCGAGAAGGCGGTGAAGGAAGCGGCGGAATTCGAGGCTCAGGACAGAAAGCGCAAGGAGGCCGTGGAGGCCAGGAACGAGGCGGATTCCTTCCTGTTCCAGACCGAAAAGGCGCTGGAGGAAGTGGGCGATAAAGTCAGCGAGAGCGATAAGGAGTCCATCCGCTCGGATATGGATGCGCTGAAGGCGGTTCTGGAGAGAACCAAGGATCAGGAGATGAGCGACAGCGACATCGACGAGCTGAAGGCCGCAAAAGAAAAACTGATGAACAATTCCCAGAGCCTGTTCACCAAGATGTATGAAAATATGCAGCAGGCTCAGCAGGGCGCGGCAGGGCCCGGTCCCGATGCGGGAGCGGCGTCAGGCGGCAATTCCGGCGCCGACGATGATGTGATCGACGGCGATTACCGGGAGGTATAACGCCCACGGCGGAATCGGCATGACCAAAACAGGGCAGAGGTACAGGTATGGCAGAGCAAAAACGGGACTATTATGAAGTCCTCGGCGTGGATAAAAACGCGGACGATGCCGCGATCAAAAAAGCATATCGAAACCTGGCTAAAAAGTATCACCCGGATGTCAATCCGGGTGATGCCGAGGCTGAGAAAAAATTCAAGGAGGCTTCGGAAGCTTACGCAGTGCTGAGTGATCCGGAAAAGAGACGCCAGTACGATCAGTTTGGACATTCCGCTTTTGACGGCGGCTTTGGCGGAGCGGGCGGCTTTGACTTTTCGGGAGCCGATTTTGGCGATATTTTCGGCGATATTTTCGGTGAGATTTTCGGAGGCGGCCGCGCCAGATCGTCCCGAAACAGCGGCCCCATGAAGGGAGCGAACCTGCGCACCAGCGTCAGAATCAGCTTTGAGGAGGCGGTGTTCGGCTGCAAAAAGGAAATTGAGCTGAACGTGAAGGAAACCTGCAAAACCTGTAACGGATCCGGCGCAAAACCCGGCACCAGTCCCGAGACGTGCAGCAAGTGCGGCGGCAAGGGCCAGGTGATGTTTACCCAGCAGTCCCTGTTCGGAACGGTGAGAAACGTACAGACCTGTCCGGACTGCCAGGGCACCGGCAAGGTGATCCGGGAGAAATGTCCGGATTGCCACGGAACCGGCTATATTCCTATGAAAAAGCGTTATTCGGTGGATATTCCCGCCGGCATCGACAACGGGCAGTCCACCCGTATGCCGGGGTTGGGCGAACCGGGCGTGAACGGCGGTTCCAGGGGAGACGTGCTGATCGAAGTGATTGTGGGACGGCACCCGATTTTTCAGCGGCAGGAGTTTGACATTTATTCCACGGTTCCCGTTTCCTTCGCGGTGGCGGCTCTGGGCGGAGAGATATTGATCGACACGGTGGACGGCAAGGTGGTTTACGATGTGAAACCCGGCACCCAGACGGACACCAGAGTGAGACTGCGGGGAAAGGGCGTTCCTTCCTGGAGAAACAAGGACGTCCGGGGCGATCATTATGTGACGCTGGTGGTTCAGGTGCCGGATAAGCTGAAACCGGAGGCGAAGGAGCTTTTGCGCCAGTTCGACGAACTGACCGGGGATACTCTCAACGCCGCGAAAAACAGCGATTCCGCGCCGGAGGGAGACGATGGAAAGGACGGCAGGAAAAAGCGGTTCTGGAAATAAACAGATCCTAACAAAAAGGATTGCCCCAGCCTGGCAATCCTTTTACCGTGTCGGTGAATCGGGTAAATGTGGAAGGATTTTCTGAAACTGCTGTGCAGCTTGTACATGGCGGTATTGACCGCGCTGCTTCCCCTGTATCACAGAGGCGCTTACTGGATGCTGGGCGACGCAAAATACGAATTGTTTTTTCATGTGTCCCTTCTCTGCCTGGGAACGGCCGCGGTGGTCGTGCTGGCGGGAGGGGTAAAGGGCGTGGTACAGGGAAACGGTGGGAGAACCGTCCCCCTCTGGGCTTCCGTAAGCGCCGTGGACGGGTGGATGCTCTGCTACGCCGGTTGTGCCATCCTATCGGCCTTGTTTTCCGATTATGGGCGGACGGCCTGGATCGGCTATCCGGAATGGCACATGGGAGCGGTTTCTCAGTTGATGTTTGTGGGGATCTATTTTCTGTTTTCCAGATATTATAGCGGAAACCCCTGCACCGTGTATTTGTGGGAGGCGGCTTTTTTCGCCGTCCTGCTGGCAGGCGCCTTTCATCGTCTGGGATGGGATCTCACCGGGCTGATGGACGGATATGGCGTCGGGGACTGGGAGTACAGCCACCTGATCTCCACCATCGGCAATATCAATTGGTTCTGCGGGTACTGTTCGGTGGCTTTGGCCATGCCGGTGGCAGGGTATCTCAAGGGAAAGAGCCCTGTAAAGCAAAGGCTTCTCTACGGGGTGAGCGTGTTGGGGCTGGTGCTGTTGTGCATCCAGGGCAGCGACGTGGGCCCTGTCCTGGCGGCGGGATGTTTGTTTGTCTGCCTGATCCGGGGAAGGAGGGACGCCCTGCTGTTCGGCAGGGCGCTGCGGCTGACGGCGGGGCTGTTTTTGGGCCTCCCCTGCTTTGGGTGGATGAGTGCGCTGATAGGAGAGAAAGCGGTGATGTCCTACCCTGCGGACGGGCCCTCCGCCGCCTGGTTTCGATGGGGCGGTTTCTGGATCCTGGGACTGGCGTTTCTGTTACTCGCTGCGGTGGTTCTGAGGACGGGGGAACACCAAAGCGGCATCGCCGCAGGAATCTGGCTGGGGACGGTATCTTTGGGCGCGGCGGTTCTACTGGGCGGCGGGGCCCTGTATCTGTTTCGACTGTTTGGGACCCAGGACTGGCTGACCGGCAGAAACGCTCTGTGGAAACTGGCCCTTCAGGGCTTTGCCCGGGGGGATTTCCGGCAGAAACTGCTGGGGGTGGGGCCGGACTGTTTTGGAGAGTATCTGTATTCCCGCTTTGCGCCCTCGGAGCTTCCTCCGGTGGAGGGGCGCTGGAGCGGGGCGGTTTTTGCAAACGCTCATAACCAGTGGCTGAATCACCTTGTGAACACGGGACTGCTGGGATTGTGCTGCAGCCTTGGCATATATATTGCCTCCCTGCGGCGATACCGGCGCAGCCTGTTTGGTGTGCTGGCCCTGGTGATGTACGGGTTGAATTCCCTGGTGAGTTTCCAGCAGACCCTCAGTACCCCTCTGTTTTTTCTGACGCTTGGGATCTGCGAATGGAGCCTGAGACGGGAGAGGGAAAAGATGGCCCAGAACACAGCGGGGACAATACCAATGCCGTTGAAAACGGAGAAAGGCGGAATCGAATGAAGTGGGCGGCGTTTCGAATCAAAACCGTGACGGAAGCGGAGGACATTATCATCAGCGCGCTTTATGACATCGGGCTGGAAGGGGCTCAGATCGAGGACAAGGTGCCATTGACGGCTCTGGAAAAGGAGCAGATGTTTGTGGATCTTCTGCCGGAGGGACCGGCGGACGACGGCACCGCCACATTGAGCTTTTTTGTGGAGGAAAAGGAGGACGGCAGCCTGGAGGTCCGGGGAGAAAGGACGGATCGGGAAACCCTGCTGGCAAGCATCCGCAGGGAGCTGGATCAGATCCGCCAATTCTGCCAGATCGGAGAGGGCAGGGTCACAGTGGACGAAACGGAGGACGTGGACTGGATTAACAACTGGAAACAATATTTCCATCAGTTTTATATCGACGATATTCTGGTGATTCCCTCCTGGGAGGACGTCAAGGCGCAGGACGGGGACAAAACGGTGCTGCACATCGATCCGGGAACGGCCTTTGGGACGGGCATGCACGAAACCACGCAGCTTTGTATCCGGCAGTTGAGAAAGCATGTGGGCCCCGGGACGGAGCTTCTGGACGTGGGGACGGGCAGCGGGATTCTCTCCATCCTTTCCCTGATGTTTGGGGCGGCCCATGCAACGGGCACGGATCTGGATCCCTGCGCCGTAGAGGCGGTGGCTCAAAACTGCCAGGCAAACGGGATCTCCCCGGAGCAGTTCACCCTGTTTCTTGGAAACATCATAACGGATCCGGAGCTTCGCGGCCAGGTGGGGCGGGAGCGATATGACGTGGTGGTGGCGAATATTCTGGCGGACGTATTGGTTCCGCTGGCGCCGGTGGCCGTAGAGTGCCTGAAACCGGGGGGCGTCTTCATCACCTCCGGCATCATCGAAGGGAAGGAAACCTGTGTGGAGGAAGCCATGAAGGCCGCCGGGTTTACCCTGGAGGAAGTGACCCGGCAGGGAGAGTGGGTGGGCATGACGGCCCGCAGGGGCAGATAAGGCGTTCATCAGGCTTGGATAAAGGAAACGGAATTTATGTATCAGTTTTTTGTGGATCCCTCCCGGATCGACGTTCCCGGACGGCGGGTGGAAATCGTGGGAGAGGACGTGAATCATATCAGGAATGTGCTGCGGATGAAACCGGGGGAGGAAATCAGCGTCAGCAACGGGACGGACGGCAGGGAATACCGGTGCGGCATTCTCTCTCTGGAGAAGGACCGCATCCTCTGCGAACTTCGTTTCGTGAAGGAGGAGGGAGTGGAGCTGCCGGTGAAGGTCTACTTGTTTCAGGGCATTCCCAAGGCGGACAAGATGGAGCTGATTGTGCAGAAGGCTGTGGAACTGGGCGTTTACAGCATTATTCCGGTGGCTTGCAGACGGTGCGTGGTAAAGCTGGATCCAAAGAAGGCGGAGCAAAAGACCGCCAGATGGCAGGAGATCGCCCGGGCGGCTGCCGGGCAGAGCCGGCGGAGCCTGATCCCCCAGGTGGCCCGGGTGTGCGGATTTTCTCAGGCGCTGGAGACGGCGGCCTCCATGGATCTGCGGCTGATCCCTTATGAGATGGCGGAGGGAATGGATCACACCAGAGAGCTGATCGATTCTCTGAAACCCGGACAGAGCGTGGCGGTGTTTATCGGCCCCGAGGGTGGTTTCGATGAGGCGGAAATCCGGGAGGCCCAGGAAAAGGGGATGGAGCCCGTCACCCTGGGGAAACGCATCCTCCGCACGGAAACCGCCGGCATGACGGTGCTTTCCTGGATTCTTTACCGCATGGAGGATCGAGGGCTTTAAGGGCGCGGGGGTTCTGCACCGTGGGGCGGCATGCCCTGCATCGGCCGGCGGGCGACAAACATTGACAAAAATTGGGTTTCCTGCATATGCTATCAGTAAAACAAATATGCAGCCGATTTTGAAAAAGTGTTGGAAATGGAGGAAAGAATGGAAGTATATTTGGACAATTCCGCTACCACACGGGTTCTGCCTGAGGTGGCGGAATTGATGACCAGAATCATGTGTGAGGATTACGGGAATCCCTCCAGCCTTCATATAAAGGGAATGCAGGCGGAACAGTATCTGCGCGGTGCGCGCAAGACGCTGTCCACACTGCTGAAAGCGGAGGAAAAAGAAATCTATTTTACCTCCGGGGGTACGGAATCCGACAACATGGCCCTGATAGGATGCGCCCTTGCCAACAGACGCCAGGGGAACCATCTGGTGACCACCCAGATCGAGCATCCGGCGGTGCTGAAGACCATGCGCTATCTGGAAAAGGAGGGGTTTCGGGTGACGTATCTGCCGGTGGACGGAAGCGGCAGAATTTCCCTGGACGACTTGCAGAGCGCCATCACGCCTCAGACCATTCTGGTGTCCGTCATGCACACCAACAACGAGGTGGGATCCCTGCAGCCCGTTCAGGAGGCCGGCGCGCTGATCCGGCGCGTCAATCCCCGGACGCTGTTCCATGTGGACGCGGTGCAGGGATTCGGCAAGTCCCGCATCTATCCCGGCAAGATGGGAATCGATCTGCTCTCGGCAAGCGGGCATAAGATCCACGGCCCCAAGGGAGTGGGCCTTCTCTATATCGGAAACAGGGTGAAAATCCAGCCCATCCTTCACGGCGGCGGGCAGCAGTCGGATTTAAGATCCGGAACGGACAATGTGCCGGGAGCCGCCGGAATGGCAAAGGCCGCGGAACTGCTGTACGCCCATCTGGATCAGGATGTGGAGCGGCTGGCAAGCTGCAAACGCCGTTTTCTGGACGGCCTCCGGCAACTGGAGGGCGTGAGGATCAACGGTCTGCTGCCGGACAGCCCCGACGGGGAGGGGACGGCCCCCCATATTGTAAGCGCCTCTTTTTACGGCGTTCGCAGCGAGGTGCTGCTGCATGCGCTGGAGGAAGAAGGAATCTATGTGTCTGCGGGAAGCGCCTGTTCCGCCCGCAAGCCTCAGCCCTCCGCGACCCTGCGGGCGATGGGCGTGGAACAGTGGATGCTGGAGTCCACCGTAAGATTCAGCTTTTCGGTTTACACCACAATGGAAGAAATAGACTATACATTGCGGACAATGTATGATAAAATTCCTATGCTGCGGAAATATACCAGAAGATAGCAGCCTGAAAGGAGAACGCCCCGGGGCGGAGTGAGGTGGAAATGTTTTCGGCTTTTTTGATCAAGTATGCGGAAATTGGAGTGAAGGGGAAAAACAGGTATTTGTTTGAGGATGCGCTGGTGCGCCGGATCCGGCTTGCCCTGAAAAAGAGCCAGGGTGAATTTGAAGTCCGCAAAAATCAGGGGCGGATTTATGTGGAAGCCCTGGGAGAGTTTGATTATGACGAGACGGTGGAGAGGCTTAAGCATGTGTTCGGCATCTCCGGCATCTGTCCGGTGGCGTACACCCAGGACGAGGGCTTTGAAAAGCTCTGTGAAACGGTGGTACGGTATGTGGCGGATGTTTATCCCGACCGGAATCTGACTTTTAAGGTGGATACCAGGCGGGCCAGAAAAAATTACCCCAAGGAGTCCATGGAGATTAACGCCGATCTGGGGGAGGCGATTCTGAACGCCTTTCCCGAAATGCGGGTGGATGTGCATGACCCCCAGGTGGTGATTCATGTGGAGATCCGGGAGCAAATTTACCTGTATTCCGTGGTGATACCGGGGCCGGGGGGGATGCCTGTAGGAACGGGCGGAAAAGCCATGCTGCTGTTGTCCGGCGGCATCGACTCCCCCGTGGCCGGCTATATGATTGCGAAACGGGGCGTACAGTTGGACGCCGTCTATTTCCACGCGCCGCCCTATACCAGCGAGCGGGCAAAACAGAAGGTGATCGATCTGGCCCGGATCGTCTCGGAGTACGCGGGCCCGATTTATCTGCATGTGATCAATTTTACCCGGATCCAGCAGTATATTTTTGAAAAGTGCCCTCATGAGGAACTGACCGTCATCATGCGCCGCTATATGATGCGCATCGCTGAAAAAATCGCCCTGGAAACCCAGTGCCTGGGCCTGATTACGGGGGAGAGCATCGGCCAGGTGGCGTCTCAGACCATGCAGTCCCTGGCCGCCACGGACCAGGTGTGCGGACTGCCGGTATACCGGCCGTTAATCGGCTTTGACAAGCAGGAAATCGTGGAGACGGCGGGGAAGATCGGAACCTTTGAAACTTCCATCCTGCCCTATGAGGACTGCTGCACGATTTTTGTGGCAAAGCATCCTGTGACAAAACCCAATCTGAAGGTGATCCGCCGGCATGAGCAGAACCTGGATCCGGAAATCGAAGAAATGATCCAGACCGCTCTGGAAACCGATGAACGGATCGTGGTAGGCGGGGACGCTTAGATGATGTAATTTTTCAGAACAGCCATCACGTCTTCCGCGCCGTCCTCCGCGTGAATGTTCAGATCGATGGGCTTGGAGAGATCCAGGCTGAAAATTCCCATGATGGACTTTGCGTCGATCACATATCTGCCGGATACCAGATCAAAGTCATAGTCGAACTTGGTGATATCATTCACAAAGGATTTGACTTTGTCAATGGAATTTAAAGAAATCTGTACTGTTTTCATTATGATTACCTCCTTGATGAGCGTCATGTCTTCTGAGTCCATATTAATGGCAGGGGGCGCAAAAGTCAAGGAGAAAACAGCACAAATAAATGAAAGAGGAGCCTATGAAAAAGGTAGCGCTGCACAATCTGGGCTGCAAGGTCAACTCCTATGAAACGGAGGTGATGCGCCAGGCATTGCAGGAGAAGGGATATCAGATCGTTCCCTTTGAGGAAGAAGCGGATATTTACATCGTCAACACCTGTACCGTCACCAACATTGCGGACAGAAAAAGCAGACAGATGCTGCACAGGGCCAAGCAGAAAAATCCGGAGGCGGTGGTGGTGGCGGTGGGCTGTTATGTGCAGACCGGCCGCGGACAACTGGAAACCGACGACTGCGTGGATCTTCTGATCGGGAACAACCGGAAGAATGAGATCGCAGGGATCCTGGAGGCGTATTTAAACGGCGATAAGGCGGACAAGACCCTTTCCGGCACAACCGTCCCGGATCTGAAAAACGGCTGCGGATATGAGAGAATGCAGTTGACCCGCACGGCGGAGCATACAAGGGCGTACATCAAGATCCAGGACGGCTGTAATCAGTTCTGCTCCTACTGCGCCATTCCCCTGGCCAGAGGCAGGGTGCGCAGCCGCAGCGTTTCGGATGTTCTGGAAGAAATCCGGAATCTGGCGGCCGCCGGATACAGGGAGGCGGTGCTGACGGGGATTCATTTAAGCTCCTACGGGACGGACTTTGAGCCGGGGAACCCCTGGGGAAAGAAAAATCCCCCGGAGCTCATCCGGCTGCTCGACAAAATTCAGGAAATCCCGGGACTGGAGCGGATCCGCCTGGGCTCTCTGGAGCCCGGTTTCATCACCGCGGACACGGCCGCGCGTCTGGCGTCCTTTCCCGGCCTCTGCCCGCATTTTCACCTCTCCCTGCAAAGCGGCTGCGACGAAACGCTGAAACGGATGAATAGACATTATACCGTGGGGGAATACTGGAAAAGTGTGGAAGATCTCAGGCATGCTTTTGACAGCCCGGCCATTACCACGGATGTGATCGTGGGGTTCCCCGGGGAGACGGAGGAGGAATTTGAAACCACCCGGAACTTCCTGGAGAAGACCCGCTTTTACGAGATGCACATTTTTAAGTATTCCAGGAGGACGGGCACGGCGGCGGCCAAAATGCCGGATCAGGTGCCTGAGGAAGAAAAGACCGCCCGCAGCGATGCGCTCCTTCGGCTGGAGAAGGAGATGTCCCGGGAATTTCGCGGCCGCTACATAGGGAAGGAGGCGCGGGTTCTTTGGGAGGAGACAAAGGGGATCCGGGGACAACGGTATCTGTTGGGATACACCGGGGATTATGTGAGGGTCGCGGTTTTGGCGGAAACGGCGGATCGGAAGGTGGGAGAGCTGGAAACCCTGGCGGTGAAGGATTTTCTCACGGACGAAATTCTGCTGGGAGAGATCCGGAGGGAGGAAAAACCGGGGAGGTGTTTGTGATTTTCCCGGATTACCGGATTGAATTTTGCGGATAAATGAGTTATGATAGGAGACATAAGAGTACGGAGGGAAGGTCTTCTGCGTCGGAGGCGCCGTTGCGGAAATGGGGAACAACATGCAGGATTTGGGAAACACACAGTACTTTAAGGTGGAAACGGAACCGGAGACGGGGGCTGCGGTGATACTGGACGCCGTGTATGAGGCGCTGACGGAAAAGGGATATAATCCGGTGAATCAGATCGTCGGCTATATCATGAGCGGGGATCCCACCTACATCACCAGTCATAAAAATGCCAGAAGCATGATTATGAAGGTAGAACGGGACGAGCTGGTTGAGGAGCTTTTGACGGAATACATCAGAACCAGGGGCTGGCAGTAGGCGGCGCATGCGTAAGGAGGGATCTTATGCGGATCATGGGCTTGGATTTCGGTTCCAAGACGGTGGGCGTTGCGGTGAGCGACAGTCTGCTTGTGACGGCTCAGGGGGTTGAAATTATCCGCCGTAAGGAAGAAAATAAGCTGCGCAGGACGCTTGCCAGGATTGAGGAACTGATCGGAGAGTATGAAGTGGAGGAAATCGTGCTGGGCTGTCCGAAATACTTAAACGGCGGCTCCGGAACGAGGGTTGCGCTGACGGAGGATTTTCGGGACAGGCTGGAACGCAGAACCGGTCTGCCGGTTCATATGTGGGACGAAAGGCTGACTACGGTGGCGGCGCAAAAAGCCATGGAGGAAACCGGCGTCCCCAGGGAAGACAGGAAGGATTATGTGGACATGATCGCCGCGATTTTCATTCTTCAGGGGTATCTGGACAGAAGACAGAACGGGATCATGGCGGAATGTGAGGAAACATGAAAAAGCTGGAGAAGGTCACGTTCAATCCCCATGGGGAAGATCCCGTGGATTTCTTTGTGCTGGAACAGACCAGAATCGGGGGATACAATTACATTCTGGTCACGGATTTTGAGGAAGGCGACGGCGAGGCGCTGATTCTGAAGGATCTCTCCGGGGACGGCGAGAAGGAGAGCGTGTTCACCATTGTGTCGGACGACGAGGAACTGGCGGCCGTGGCGGGCGTCTTTGAAAAAATGATGGACGATATCAGGTTTGAGTAAAGCGGACGGGCGAAACCCGGGAGGCGGAACCCTCCGGCCCCGGGGAATACGCGGGACGGGACAGAAAAATGGCGGCTGATGAAGAACGATTCAAACGGTTATTAAAGGAAAAGGGACTGAAGGTCACGGGCCAGAGGCTGTATGTGCTGGAGGCCATCGCGTCCCGGCCGGAGGAACATCTGACCGCCGAGGAAATATATGAACTGGTAAAGCTTAGCTATCCCGGGATCGGGCTGGCTACTGTTTATAGAACCATACAGTTGCTGAACGAGCTGCATCTGATCGACCGGATCAATTTTGACGACGGTTTTGTCCGCTACGAGATGGGACATGCAAAGGACAGCGGACAAAAGCACCGGCATCATCATCTGATCTGTCTGAAATGCGGCAGGGTAATCTCCTTTCAGGACGATCTATTGGAGGAACTGGAGGGAAAGATTACCGCCTCTGTGGGATTTCAGGTTGTGGATCACGATGTCAGACTCTACGGCTACTGTGTAGAATGTGGAGGAGATTTCATTGAAGAAAAAAGAGAATAACTGCGCCTCCAGGCTGAAAATCATCCCTTTGGGGGGCCTGGAGCAAATCGGTATGAACATTACTGCCTTCGAGTATGAGGACAGTATCATTGTGGTGGACTGCGGCCTGTCCTTCCCGGCGGACGATATGCTGGGGATCGATCTGGTGATCCCGGATGTGACTTACCTGAAGGAAAATCTGGACAAGGTGAAGGGCTTTATGATCACCCACGGCCATGAGGATCACATCGGCGCCCTGCCCTACGTCCTCAGGGACGTCAACGTGCCCGTCTACGCCACCAGGCTGACCATGGGAATCATTGAAAATAAGCTCAGGGAGCATAATCTGCTGAAAACCACCAAGCGCAAGGTGGTGAAATTCGGACAGTCCATTAATCTGGGCCGGTTCCGGGTGGAATTTATCAAAACCAACCACAGTATTGTGGACGCGGCCGCCCTGGCCATCTATTCTCCGGCGGGGGTGGTGGTTCACACCGGGGATTTCAAGGTGGATTACACGCCGGTGTTCGGGGACGCCATCGACTTACAGCGGTTTGCCGAGATCGGCAAAAAGGGGGTGCTGGCCCTGATGTGCGATTCCACCAATGCGGAACGGCCGGGCTTTACGCCCTCGGAGCGGACGGTGGGCCGCACCTTCGATACTCTTTTTGAGGAGCATAAGAACACCAGAATTTTTGTGGCCACGTTTGCCTCCAATGTGGACAGGGTGCAGCAGATTATCAACACCGCCTACAAGTTCGGGAGAAAGGTCTGCGTGGAGGGGCGCAGCATGGTGAGCATCATCGAGACGGCCCGGAACCTGGAGTGCATCAGCATCCCGGAAAATACCCTGATCGATATTGACCAGATGAAAAATTACCCCGACGAGCAGCAGGTGATCATCACCACCGGCAGCCAGGGGGAGAGTATGGCGGCCTTAAGCCGTATGGCCGGAGGCGTCCACCGTAAGATTACCATCGGCGCGGGAGATACCGTGATCTTTTCCTCCAACCCCATCCCCGGCAATGAAAAATCGGTGACCCGGGTGATTAACGATCTGCTGATCAAGGGGGCGGACGTGGTCTTTCAGGACGCGCATGTGTCGGGACACGCCTGTCAGGAGGAAATCAAACTGATTTATACGCTGATCCGGCCGAAGTACGCCATTCCCGTCCACGGGGAGTACAAGCACCTGAAGGCCCAGGCTAAGATTGCCCAAAGCCTTGGCATGGAGAAGGAAAACATCTTCCTCCTTTCCTCCGGGGAAGTGCTGGAGCTGGGGGAGGACGGCGCAAAGGTTTCCGGCAAGGTGCCCGTGGGAGCCATTTTAGTGGACGGACTGGGCGTGGGCGACGTGGGAAACGTTGTGCTGAGAGATCGCCAGCATCTGGCGGAGGACGGCATCATGATCGTGGTGATGAGCCTGGATCGGGAAAACAGCCGGCTGGTCGCGGGGCCGGATATCGTCTCCAGGGGATTTGTCTATGTGAAGGAATCGGACGAACTGATCGAGGAAGCCCGTTCCACCGTGGACGATGCCCTGCAAAGATGTCTGGACAGGGGCGTCACCGACTGGGGAAAGCTGAAAAATACCACAAAGGACGCGCTCAGCGATTACGTCTGGAAAAAGACCAAGCGCAGACCCATGATTCTGCCGATCATCATGGAGGTATGACCGGTAAAAGGAAACGGACGGCGCCCGCAACAGGCAGGGAGAACAGAGGAATATGAATACGATTGACAGCGCTGCGGAGGAATTCATCCGGGCAATCCGGGATACGGATACTTACAAAAGTTACAGAACCGAGCTGGAAAAGGTAAAAAGGGAGCCGGGGCTGAAGGCTCAGATCGACGATTACAGAAAACGGAATTTTGAATTTCAGAGCAGTCTGGACAATGATTTCAACAAGCTGGATCGTTTTGAGAAGGAATATGAGAGTTTCCGGGCGAATCCGCTGGTGTCGGATTTCCTGGCGGCGGAGCTGGATCTGTGCAGGATGATGCAGAGGGTGAACGCCCGGATCATTGCCGGACTGGATTTTGAGTGACGGGACAGAGAAAAGAACGGGGCGCCGTATGGCGCGGATGGGAAGTGGCTATGAGTACAAAAAACGTGATCGTTGCCGTGACGGGAGCGATTTGCCGGGTTGTGATTTCGATTCTGGCAGTGTATGTCATTTACCGGGGAGCCGAGGCCTGTTTCAACTATGGATATCGGATCTTTACGGAACCGGCGGTTTCCGCCGGCGAGGGCAGGACGGTGACGGTGGCCATAACGGCGGACATGTCGCCCGCGGAAATCGGCGAGATGTTTGAGAGCAAGGGACTGGTCCGGGACGGTAGGCTGTTCATGCTCCAGTATTATTTTTCCGAGTACAGGGAGGACGTGGGCCCCGGGATCTTTGAACTGAACACGTCCATGACCGCCGAGGAAATGATGGAAGCCATGGTGGTGCCGCCGGAAGAAGATCAGGAAGAATAAAAGACGGCGGACGCGTGGAAACGGATATGATGACTGACGAGAGAATGGAAACCTTTATCGATTCTCTGGACAAGGGCAACACGCCTTTTCTGGAGGAAATGGAAAAATACGCGCTGGAAAACAGAGTCCCCGTGATACGGCGTTCCGTACAGAGTCTTCTGAAATTCCTTCTGGCGCTGACAAAGCCGGGCAGTATTCTGGAAATCGGGACTGCCATCGGCTTTTCTGCGTTATTGATGAGCGAATACGCGCCTGGGGACTGCCATATCACCACCATTGAAAAGTATGAAAAGAGGATTCCCGTGGCCAAAGAATACTTTCAAAAAAGCGGGAAAGGGGATCGGATCACCCTTTTGGAAGGGGATGCGGCGGATCTGCTGAAGGAGCTGGAGGGGCCTTACGACCTGATTTTTATGGACGCGGCAAAGGCGCAGTACCTCTCCTTTCTGCCTCAGACGCTGCGTCTGCTGTCCCCTGGGGGGCTCCTGGTGTCCGACAATGTGCTTCAGGACGGAACCGTGGCGGAGTCCAGATTCGCGGTGCCGAGAAGGGACCGCACCATACACGCCAGAATGCGGGAGTATCTGTATGCGCTGAAACATACCTCCGGGATCGAAACGGCGGTTCTGACCCTGGGGGACGGGGTGGCGCTGACGGTAAAGACCGGGTCGGCCGGGGAATGAGACGGATCCGGAAAAACCGGCCGGGGCGTAAAGCCGGCGGGATGCAGGGAGCGGATGAAAATGGACGGTGGGGGAAAAAAGAAAAAACCGGAGCTTTTGATGCCGGCCGGCAGCCTGGAGGTGCTGAAAACCGCCGTGGTGTTCGGAGCGGACGCGGTTTACATCGGCGGGGAGGTTTTCAGCCTGCGGGCTAAGGCCAGGAATTTTTCCGCCGGGGAGATGGCGGAGGGAATCGCCTTTGCCCATGCCAGAGGCGTCAGGGTGTATGTGACGGTCAATATTTTTGCCCGCAATGAGGATCTGGAGGAAGCGGCGGCGTATATCGGGATGCTTCGGGATATGAAACCGGAGCCCTGCGACGCCCTGATCCTTTCCGATCCGGGCATCTTTTCCGTGGTAAAAAGGGTATGGCCGGAGGCGGAGATCCATATTTCCACACAGGCCAACAGCACCAATTACGAGACGTACCGTTTCTGGTGGGAGTTGGGGGTCCGCCGGGTGGTGGCCGCCAGAGAGCTGTCTTTGGGAGAAATCCGGGAAATCCGGGAGCGTATCCCGGAGGGCATGGAGGTGGAGTGCTTTGTACACGGGGCCATGTGTATTTCCTACTCCGGGCGATGCCTGTTAAGCAATTACTTTACCGGCAGGGACGCAAACCGGGGGGCCTGTACCCACCCCTGCCGCTGGAAATACGCGGTGTCGGAGGAAACCAGGCCGGGAGAATATCTGCCCGTTTATGAAAATGACCGGGGCACCTATCTCTTGAATTCCAGGGATCTGTGCATGGTGGAGCATATTCCCGCGCTGCTGGAGGCGGGGATTGACAGCTTTAAGGTGGAGGGCCGCATGAAAACGGCGCTTTATGTGGCCTGTATCGCCAGAGCCTATCGGAAGGCCATAGACGACTGCCTGGCCTCGGAGGAGCTGTACCGCAGCCGCATGGACTGGTATCTGTCGGAGGTGTCCATGAGCGCCAACCGGCGCTACACCACAGGCTTTTATTTCGGGCCGGCGGGCAAGGACGCGCAAATTTATGAGGACAGCGCCTATGTGAAAGACGCGGTGTACCTGGGGATTGTGGAGGAGACGGCTTGCCGGGACAGCTTGTTTGGGCCGGGGGAAACGTCCGGGGGGACATCCGGAAAAACATCTGAGGGGACATCCGGAAAAACGCCTGAGGGGACATCCGGAAAAACGCCTGAGGGGACATCCGAAAAAACATCTGAGGGGACATCCGGAAAAATATCTGAGGAAACGTCCGGTGCGTCTGCCCGGGGGAACCGGCTTCTGGCGAAGATCCGCCAGCGCAATAAATTTTCGGTGGGGGACGTGGTGCAGATTATGCGCCCCGACGGCGGAGATCAGGACGTAGCTGTGCTGGCCATGTATGACGAGAACGGAGAGCCGGTGGAAAGCTGCCCCCATCCGAAACAGGTCATATGGCTGGAATTGTCCGGGGAAGCGGCTCCCTATGACCTGCTGCGGCTCAGTCTTTGACATCCGGCGCCCTGCTGCGGCTCAGCCTTTGACATCCGGCGCCCTGCTGCGGCAGGGTTTTGTTCCGTCATTTTGTCCAGCGGATCTGTCAAAAAGAAAAGAATTTTGTCTGAAACGGAAAAAATAAAAATTAGGTATTGCATTTTGCGCCGAAGTGTCGTATCTTATAGAAAATGAAGTGCCAATCTTTTCCGGTATCCGCAGGGCGGCCGCCGGGGATCCGCATTTTCGCATACCGGTATCAAAGAACGAAGAGGTTCCAGAAGTAACAGGCTTACTTTGGAACTCTTTTTTTGCAGATACGGATGCGCCATGGCCGCGGCGGAAGAAACCCGCGGTACAAAAAGGAAAGGGAGAATGAAAATGAGCGAAGTATTAAACGTGGAAGAAATCTTTGCCAGTAATCTGTTCACTCTCGGCAAAATGAAGGAAAGGCTTCCCAAGAATGTGTACAAGGAAGTCAAGAAAGTCATGGATCAGGGCGGCGAGCTGTCTCTGGAAGCCGCGGACGTGGTGGCCAAAGCCATGAAGGACTGGGCCGTGGAACACGGCGCTACCCACTATACCCATTGGTTTCAGCCGCTGACCGGCATTACCGCGGAAAAACATGACGCGTTTGTGACGCATCCCGATTCCGAGGGAAAAATGCTCATGGAGTTCTCCGGCAAGGAGTTGATCAAGGGAGAGCCCGACGCCTCGTCTTTTCCCTCCGGAGGTCTGCGCGCCACCTTTGAGGCAAGGGGCTATACCGCATGGGATATTACTTCGCCGGCCTTCCTGAAGGAAGACGCCACCGGCGTGATCCTCTGCATCCCCACCGCTTTCTGCTCCTACACCGGCGAGGCGCTGGATAAAAAAACGCCCCTCCTTCGTTCCATGGAGGCGGTCAGCCAACAGGCGCTCCGCATTGTCCGGCTGTTCGGCAATACCGAGGCCACGAAGGTGGTGGCCAGCGTGGGGCCGGAGCAGGAGTATTTCCTGGTGGACAGAGAAAAATATTTGCAGCGCGAGGATCTGATCTTTGCGGGACGCACCCTGTTCGGCGCGCCCGCGCCCAAAGGACAGGAGCTGGAGGATCATTACTTCGGCACCATCCGGGAGCGGATCGGCGCGTACATGAAGGATCTGAACATAGAGCTGTGGAAACTGGGCGTAACCGCGAAAACCCAGCATAACGAGGTTGCTCCCGCCCAGCATGAGCTGGCCCCCATCTATGAGACGGCCAATATCGCGGTAGATCACAACCAACTGGTGATGGAAACCATGAAGAAGGTGGCCGGCCGCCACGGCCTCACCTGTCTGCTTCATGAGAAACCCTTTGCGGGCGTGAACGGTTCCGGCAAGCACAACAACTGGTCCTTAGGAACCGACAATGGTGTCAATTTGCTGGATCCCGGCGATACGCCCAATGAAAACGTGCAGTTTTTGCTGGTGCTGGCCTGCATCATGAAGGCGGTTGACACTCATGCGGATCTGCTCCGCCAGAGCGCTTCCGACGTGGGAAACGATCACAGGCTGGGAGCCAACGAGGCGCCGCCCGCCATTATCTCCATGTTTTTGGGCGAGCAGTTGGAGGATGTGGTGAAACAGCTTGTGGAGACTGGCGAAGCAGCGCGTTCTCTCCAGGGCGGAAAGCTTATGACAGGTGTGTCAACTCTCCCGGATCTGGACAAAGACGCCACCGACAGAAACAGAACCTCTCCCTTTGCCTTTACCGGCAATAAATTTGAATTCCGTATGGTGGGCAGCGCGGACTCCATTGCAAGCCCCAACACCATCCTGAACGCCATCGTGGCGGAGGCTTTCTGCGAAGCCGCCGATATTCTGGAAAAGGCGGATAACTTTGACGTGGCGGTGCACGATTTGATCAAACAATATATGACCGAGCACCAGAGGATCATTTTCAACGGGGACGGTTACTCCGACGAGTGGGTCAAGGAAGCCGCCAGACGGGGGCTGCCTAACATCAGATCCATGGTGGAGGCGTCCGCTACCCTGACCACCGACAAGGCGATCCGGCTGTTTGAGAAATTCGGCATCTTTACCAGGGTGGAGCTGGAATCCAGGGAAGAAATTCTGTATGAAACCTATTCCAAGACCATCAACATTGAGGCCCTGACCATGATCGATATGGCCAGGAAACAGATTCTCCCCGCCGTGATCCGGTATACAAAGAGCCTTGCCGA
>CANRIP010000034.1 GCA_947630715.1 uncultured Acetatifactor sp. | reverse complement strand
AAGAACGACAAAAGCGCCACATTACACGGCGCTAATGTTTTTGATAATTTAAGACATTTTCAAAAATGCTTGACAGTTTTTATTTGAAAAACCAGGTACTTCATTATTGGAAAATCTCGGTGTTTCCATGTTGGAAAACCAGGTACTTCATTATTTGAGAATTCCGGTATTTCAATGTTGGAAAACCAGGTATTTCAAATGGGAAACAGCCCTGCCCGGAAAGAGAGTTGTAAGCGGAAAACAGGTGTGCTAGAATATGGGGAAAAGGAGTTTCTTTATGGCAGCGGTGAAAAACATTCAGGAAAAATATATGCGGGCAGCGCTCAAGCAGGCCCAAAAAGCTTATGATCTGGGCGAAGTCCCCATCGGCTGCGTCATTGTCTATCAGGGAAAAATTATCGGACGTGGCTGTAACAGGCGTAACACCCGCAAGAATACTCTGGCTCACGCGGAGATCGCGGCCATCAACAAAGCCAGTAAACGGATGGGAGACTGGAGGCTGGAAGACTGCACTCTGTACGTTACGCTGGAACCTTGTCAAATGTGTGCAGGCGCTATCGTTCAGGCAAGGATCCCCGAAGTCGTCATGGGCTGCATGAACCCGAAGGCCGGCTGCGCAGGATCCATCCTGAATATACTTGACATGCCGCAGTTCAACCATCAGGTTCGCACCACCAGAGGCGTCCTGGAGGAAGAATGCAGCAGTCTGCTCAAACTTTTTTTTGCCGGTCTGCGGGAACGCAATCGAAAGGAAAAAGAGGATCGCCTGGGGCAGACCGGCAAAACGGATTCCTGAACTATTCCGCAATGTAAGTGGGCGCGTTTTTGGGACTTTTGCCCTTGATCACATTGTGATAATACGCATAGGTCATGGGCGTATCGTCCTTTAACATGTCAGCGTCCAGCACCTTCCCCAGAAATACTGTGTGAGTGGAGGTTTCCATCCGATTCACAACCTCGCATACCAGATAGGCGCAGGCATCCGCCACTACCGGCAGAAAAGACTTCAAAAGCTGCTCGGTGCCGTCAAACTTGGAGTGATCCCGTCCGCTCCGAAAGCCAAAAGTGCCGATAATACCGGGATCGGAATGCTCGCCCAGAATGGAAATCGCGAACTTGCCGGTTTCCTGGATGCAGCCGTTGGTATAATTGTCATGGTTGATGCTGACGGCGATGGTGGCAGGATCCGATGTAATCTGCATGACGCTGTTGGCCGTACAGCCGGTAGCCCTGCCCTTGTCCCAGGTGCTTACCACATAAACCCCATAAGATAATTGACGAAAAGCGTTTTTATTCATATTTTACTCCCTTTCCGCGCTGTTCTCTGTACAGAATGAGTTTGTGCCAGTCAGCGCACAGGCACAAATCCCGGGTTGGAACCTGTCGGTGGATTCCCTGTTATTATACCACAGGCGAAACCGGAATGATACATCTTTTGCAGCCTGGGGGCTGCATTTTCTAAACCTGAGTCCCTGTGGTGCCCCAACTGGAATATTTGAATTTCCTGAACTGAAACACCTGGATTTCCGACACCTTAGTTTGGCTGC
This sequence comes from uncultured Acetatifactor sp., assembly GCA_947630715.1. Classification (GTDB taxonomy): domain Bacteria; phylum Bacillota; class Clostridia; order Lachnospirales; family Lachnospiraceae; genus Acetatifactor. The sequence continues at coordinate 23,825 of CANRIP010000034.1, read as the reverse complement.
TGCGGAGAACACATCTTAGTTTGGTTGCCGCAGGGAACACACCTTAGTTTGGCTGGCGTAGGGAACATACCTTAGTTTGGCTGTCGCGGAGAAATCGATTGATTAAAGAAGTCCGGTGATGTATAATAAACGCGGCTGCCGCAGGAATGTGCTGCGGCGGACTGCGGGGGACTCGACGGCGGAGGAAGGATCGACGCGGGGTTCCGATACAGACTGCGCACGGAGGGTTTCAGACGTAAAGGGGGAAACTTCGCCTATGTACCAGGACAGAGAAGAAAAAAGCAATTTGATGAAATATGTTCTGGCGGCCTTTCTGGCTGTGCTGGTTTTTCAGATCTGTTATAAATATACCATGAACGATTTCGCCAATAACATGCAGACGGATTTGCAGGCCCACGGGAAAATTGCCGAGAGTATTTACCTGGATCGATTTTGGGAGGTCTGGTTAAAGGTGCCTTATCTGTTCTGGCATCTTTGCGTAAAGTGCTGTATAAAATTTGTACACATGCCCTTGAACGCCGCCACCGCCTTTGCGCATGGTTTTTTTGCCGGCCTGTCCTGTCTGGTGCTTTTTTGGATGCTTGACAGGTACGGGAGAAGCATAACGGGGAAGGATCTGGGGATTCCCGCCGCGTTGACCGCGGGGGTGCTGAGCATAGCGCAGCCGCTGTATGTGTTGTGGTTTCAGCAGTTGGTTCAGTTTTCCATCAATCCCTACCATAATCCCACCCATATCGCGGTGAAACCCTTCGGGCTGGTCTGCTTTATGCTGGGGGTGGATCTGATCCTGGTTTCCAAAGGAAAGGAAAAACTGTTTTTCCCTTGGATGCGGAAGACAAAATGGCTGTACCTTTCTTTTTCTCTGATGCTTTTGCTGTCCACCTTTACAAAGCCCACCTTTATGTATATGCTGCTGCCCGGCGGTGCGGTTTTCCTTTTGGTGGATCTGGCGGCTGCCCTGATCAGAAAAGACGGAACCGCTCGGCGGATCTGGGGTGTGATGTGGAGGATGGCCTGTGTTTCCCTTCCCTCGCTGGCCTACCTGCTGATTGAATATCTGGCCTTTTATGTCTGGGGAGAAAGAAACAGAGAGTCCGGTGTGGCGTTTTCTTCCTTCCTGATGGGCTGGCATCTGGTTTCCGACAATGTTCCCAGATCCATGTGCCTGATGATGGCGTTCCCGTTCTGGATGATCCTGACCAATCTCAAATATTTTTTCCGTTCGGTGGAGGGAAGGCTGTCCATGATTTGTTTCGCGGTGGGGACGCTGGAGTTTGCTTTTTTTGTAGAGAAAGGGAGCAGGCTGACTCATTTGAATTTTGCGTGGCCGATGATGTCCGGTATGCTGCTTTTATGGGGAATCTGCGCGGCCCGGCTGTTGACGCAGACGGCGCAGCCGGAGCCGGGAAAGCTGCGCCGGCTGACGGTTTTTGCGGGCTGGGTTCTGCTGTTTCTCCATTTTTGCAGCGGCCTGTACTATTTTAACCCGTATCAGTACATTATTTAAACATTTCAACCAGCGTTCGCACATGATTGAAATTTGTATCAGTCCATGATTTCAAAAAGGGTTCAGGGCCTTACCGCCGATGACAGCGGGCCGGGGCCGTGATGAATTTAAAACGACAGGAGAGATCACAGAAATGGTTTCCATAAGAGAAGTAGCGGAGCATGCAGGCGTGGCCATATCTACCGTATCCAAGGTGCTCAACGGTTATCCCAATATCAGCGACGTCACCAGGCAGAAGGTGCAGGCGGCCATCAAGGAATTGAATTTTGTGCCGAATTCCATTGCGGCGGCCCTTTCCTCCAAACAGTTCGGACGTATCGCGCTGATTCTGGATCCCAAAAGACAGACCCAGGCGATCGACCAGATTTTCATGCAGTTTCTGCTGGGGGCGCTGGATCAGGCAAAGGAGCTGAATCTGGAGGTTGTGACCATTTTTACCTCCATGATTGCCGGAATGACGCCGGAGGAGCTTAACCGGCATTTGCACTCTCAGAGTATTGTGGGAATCGTCATTTACAGCCTGTCCAAAGAGGACACGGTCCTGCTGAAACTGATCGAGGAACAGGACTTTTTCTGCGTTGTGGTGGACGCGCCCTTTGTGAACAAAAAAACCACCGCAATCGGGGTCGATCATGAGCAGGCGCAGTACGATGTGGCAAAGAAGACCATTCTGGACGATCACTGTCAGAACGTGCTTTATATCGCGGGACGCAGGGACGGCTATGTGACCGCACAGCGCCTAAAGGGGATGAAACGCTTAGCCCGGGAAATGGAGTTGTCCCTGCTGGTGAAACAGGGAAATTTCAGCGAACGGACGGCGAGACAAATCGCCCTGGAATATGCAAAGAAACGGGACGTGATTGTCTGCGCCTCGGATCTGATGGCCATAGGCGCCATGAATGCGCTGATCGATTTGGATATTTTTCGGCCGGTCTGCGGCTTTGACGGCATTACGCTGATGGGCTATGTGGGAAAGCAGATGAACACGGTCCGCCAGGACTTTTACAGTATTTCCAGCCAGGCCATCCGGGAAGTCAAGCGGCTGATCGACGGCCAGCCCGGCCGCCAGGTGACGATGCCTTACAGCATTGTGAAAATGCACTATAAGGACATTATTTGTTAAGCTAATTTGCACAAAATTTATTTCAGGCATTGCGGAAAACGTTTTCCTGTGCTATTCTACCAACAGAACGAAATATCCAATGCGGCTCCCACGGGGAGAGGTATGGGAAAAGAGCATGGAAAGGCAAAGACCCAATTAGAGTTTGGGCCGGAAAGAGAGGGTAAAATGAATTTGGAAGAGCAGCTAGAAAAGCTGACAAAAAAGCGGCATAAAAGGACCATCAGCGAATGTACGGACGCGCAGTTGTACGATTGCATCCTTCAGCTAACAAAGGAGCAGACGGCCTTAAAACCCGCCATCAACGGTAAGAAAAAGGTCTATTATATTTCCATGGAATTCCTGATCGGAAAGCTTTTGTCCAATAATCTGCTGAATCTGGGGATTTATGAGGAGCTGGAACAAATTTTAAAGAAAAACGGCAAAGAGCTTTCCGCCATCGAGGAAGTGGAGCCGGAGCCTTCCCTGGGGAACGGAGGCCTGGGCCGGCTGGCAGCTTGTTTCCTGGATTCCATCGCCACTCTGGGGCTGCCCGGCGACGGCATCGGCCTGAATTATCATTTCGGCCTGTTTGAGCAGGTATTCCGGGATAAACTCCAGAACGCGGAAAAGAACGCCTGGATCGAAAAGAATTCCTGGCTGAACAAAACCGGTACTTCCTTTGAAGTGTCCTTTGGGGACAGAAAGGTTACGTCCGTACTTTACGATATCGACGTGGTGGGATATGAAAACGGCTGCAACAAGCTGCATTTGTTTGATGTGGAGTCCGTGGATGAGCGTCTGGTAAAGGCCGGCATCCATTTTGACAAGACCAAAATCGAGAAAAACCTCACTTTGTTTTTATACCCCGACGACTCCGACGAGGCGGGCAATCTGCTGCGGATTTATCAGGAGTATTTCATGGTCAGCAACGGCGCTCAACTGATTATAAAGGAGCTGAAGGAAAAAGGCTGCAATCTGCATCGGATGGATCAGTACGCGGTGATTCAGATCAACGATACCCATCCCACGATGGTGATCCCCGAGCTGATCCGCATCCTCACCTGGGACGAGGGCTTTACCATGGACGATGCCGTCAAGGTGGTGAGCCGGACCTGCGCGTACACAAACCATACCATTTTGGCGGAGGCGCTGGAGACATGGCCTCTGGCATATCTGGAACAGGTGGTGCCCCAGTTGGTTCCCATCATCAAGGAGCTGAGCGCCAGAGTGGCAAAGAAATATAAGGATCCCCGGGTGCAGATCATCGACGCGGGCAAGAGGGTGCATATGGCCCACATCGATATTCATTACGGGTTCAGCGTCAACGGCGTTGCGGCGATTCACACGGATATCCTGAAAAATACGGAATTAAATTATTTTTATAAGATTTATCCGCAGAAGTTTAACAATAAAACCAACGGAATCACATTCCGGAGATGGCTGATGTGCTGCAACAGGGAGCTGACCGCCCTGCTGAACGACACGATCGGGACAGGGTATCAGAAAAATGCCGGAGAGCTTGAGAAACTGCTGGAAAAAGCCGACGACGGAAAAGTCCTGGACGCCATAGAGCAGGTTAAGAGACAGAAAAAGGAAACTCTGGCCGCCTACATCCGGGAGAAGGAGGGCGTGGAGCTGAATCCCGATTCCATCTTTGACATTCAGGTCAAGCGCCTTCATGAGTACAAGCGCCAGCAGATGAACGCATTGTATATCATCCACAAATACCTGGAAATCAAGAAGGGGAAAAAGCCCAAGAGGCCCGTATCCTTTATCTTTGGGGCCAAGGCTGCTCCCGCTTATGTCATTGCCCAGGATATCATTCACCTTTTGCTGGTGCTGCAGGAAATCGTCAACCACGACCCTGACGTAAGCCCCTATATGAAGGTGGTTATGGTAGAGAATTATAATGTGAGCTATGCGGAGAAACTGATCCCCGCCTGCGATATCTCCGAGCAGATTTCTCTGGCGTCCAAGGAAGCGTCCGGCACCGGCAATATGAAATTCATGTTAAACGGCGCGGTGACTCTGGGAACCAGAGACGGAGCCAACGTTGAAATCCATGATCTGGTGGGCGCCGACAATATCTATATTTTCGGAAAAGACAGCGACACGGTGATCCGGCATTATGAGAACGCCGATTATGTGTCCAGGGACTATTATCAAAAGAGTCCTGTGATTCGGGAAGCGGTGGACTTTATTGTGAGCGATCAGGCGCTTGCGGCGGGGCATAAGGAAAATCTGCAGCGTCTTTATCAGGAGCTGTTGAACAAAGACTGGTTTATGACCCTTTTGGATCTGGAGGATTATATCAAGGTAAAGGATCGGATGCTGGAGGATTATGAAGACAGGAAACGGTGGAAACGCATGATGCTGGTGAACATTGCCAAGGCCGGATTCTTTTCCTCCGACCGCACCATCGAAGAATACAACAGGGATATCTGGAAACTGTAAAACGGATATGGTCAAATCGAAGGACGCAGTCTGCGCCGCAGGGTCAGGGGATCAAACGGCGCATCGTCTGCGTCCTTTTAAGGAGCGGAGAGCTATGAGAAGATGTGGTGTTTTGCTGCCGGTTTTCAGTCTTCCGTCAAAGTACGGAATCGGCTGTTTCTCCCGGGAAGCCTATGAGTTTATAGACCGGTTACAGGAAGCGGGGCAGTCCTGCTGGCAGATCCTGCCGCTTGGCCCCACCAGTTACGGAGATTCGCCCTATCAGTCCTTTTCCACCTTTGCGGGCAATCCCTATTACATCGACCCCCAGGATCTGCTGGACAGGGGATGGATCACAAAGCGTCAATGCGACGGATATGACTTCGGCGATGATCCGGAGAAGATAGATTACGCAAAAATGTTTGAAAGCCGTTTCCGCATGCTGTGGGAAGCCTTTCAAAACAGCGACATCTCCCAAAACGGGGATTTTCAGAAATTCCGGGAGGAAAACCGCCACTGGCTGGACGATTACGCCCTGTTCATGGCGATCAAGGCCTCCTTTGACAATGTGTGCTGGGTGGAATGGGACGAGGACATCAAAACCAGAAAGCCTGCGGCGTTAAAGGCATATGGGGAAAAATTCGCCCGGGAGACGGAGTTTTATCGGTTCCAGCAGTATCTGTTCCAGCTTCAGTGGAAAAAGCTGAAGGCATACGCCAACGGCAAAGGGATCCGCATTGTGGGAGACATTCCCTTTTATGTGGCTCTGGACAGCTCCGACGCCTGGGCCAATCCCGAGCTGTTCCAGTTTGACGAGGACTGCAATCCCACGGCTGTGGCGGGGTGCCCGCCGGATGCGTTTTCCGCCACAGGCCAGTTGTGGGGGAATCCTCTGTATCGCTGGGAGTACCATAAAAAGACGGGGTACCGCTGGTGGATCAGCCGGATGGCGGCCAGCTATCAGATGTACGATGTGGTGAGGATCGATCATTTCCGGGCGTTCGACGCGTATTATTCCATCCCGGCGGGGGCAAAGACCGCTGAAACCGGAGAGTGGAAACCGGGGCCTGGTTATGAGTTTTTTGCCGCCGTCAAAAAGGAACTGGGGAAACGGGATGTGATTGCGGAGGATCTGGGATTCCTCACTCCTTCCGTGCGGAAGCTGGTTCAAAAAACCGGCTATCCCGGCATGAAGGTATTGCAGTTTGCCTTTGATTCCCGGGAGGAAAGCGATTATCTGCCCCATAACTATACGCAAAACTGCGTGGTCTACACGGGCACTCATGACAATGACACGGTCCGCGGCTGGTATGGTTCCCTCAAGAGAGGGGATAAACGGTTCTGCGACCGTTACCTGAACCTTTCCGGGAGCCGGAAAAAGGAGATCCACTGGGAGATGATACGGGCGGCGTACGCCAGCGTGGCCGATCTGGCAATGATTCCCATGCAGGATTTCCTGGGATTGGGAAACGAAGCCAGGATCAATCTGCCGTCCACCCTTGGGATCAACTGGCAGTGGCGGATGCAGCCGGACGCCTTTACCCCTGGGCTGGCGGAGCAAATGCGGAATCTGGCGGCGCTGTACGGCAGGCAGAGGAAACCGGAGATTGCCCCTAACTCCCGCAAAGGGAAAAAAGCGGCCGGGTGAAAACCGGTTGCGGGGGAGCAAAACACTATGGAAATTCGCGGCTTTCAGAAGACAACTTTACTGGATTATCCGGAGCATGTGGCGGCTGTGATTTTTACGGGCGGGTGTAATTTTCGATGCCCTTTTTGCCAAAACGGCGGGCTGGTGCTGGATCCGGGAGAATATCCGCTGATCCCCAGGGAAGAAGTGCTGGCGTATCTGGAAAAGCGAAAAGGCGTCCTGGAGGGCGTCTGCCTGACAGGCGGGGAGCCCACGCTCCAGAAAGATTTGAAGGAGTTCATCCGCAGCCTGAAGGCGCTGGGGTATCTGGTGAAACTCGACACCAACGGCTATCGCCCGCAGATTGTCAGAGAACTGTTGGGGGAAGGGCTGTTGGACTATGTGGCCATGGACATAAAGGCCCCCTTGGAAAAATATCCCCTGGCTGCCGGCTGGAAGGAGATGGATGTGGAAAAAATCCGTGAGAGCATCCGTCTCCTGATGGACGGGGAGGTTCCCTATGAATTCCGCACCACGGTGGTGAAGGGAATCCATGACAAGGAGGACTTTGAGCAGATCGGCCGGCTGCTTCAGGGGTGCAGAGCTTATTATTTGCAGGGTTTCAGGGACAGCGGCGATCTGATCGGAGAAGGCTATGGGGCCTTTTCCAAAGAAGAAATGGATCAGATGGCCGCTTTGGCCGGAAAATACATCGGCAGGGTGGAACTGCGGGGTGTGGAATGAGCCAGGGAGCCGCCCGGTCAGGCGCGCTTGACGTCATTGGGGGAGGCAGCGCCCTGGAGAAAGTCCATGGCGTTTTGCAGAGTGGTTTCCGCAATGGAGGAAAGCGCCTCGCGGGTGAAAAATCCCTGGTGAGAGGTGATCATCACATTGGGGAAGGACAGTAACCGGGCGGTGGTGGAGTGCTCCAGAATCTCGTCCGAGCGGTCCTCAAAGACATTATCCGTTTCTTCTTCATACACATCCAGCCCTACGCCAGCGAATTTGTGCATCCGGATTCCCTCTATCAGATCGTCCGTTTTGACCAGGGCGCCCCGGGAGGTATTGACCAAAATGACCCCGTCCTTCATTTTTTGGATGGTATCGATGTTGATCAGATGATAAGTGGAATCTGTAAGAGGACAGTGCAAGGATATGACATCACTGTCGGAAAGGATCCGCTCAAAGGGAACATATTCCACAAATTCCTTCAGCTCCGGATTGGGGAACACGTCATAGGCCAGAATCTTCATGCCGAATCCCCGGCAGATCCGGCACATTGCCGCGCCGATGCGGCCGGTACCCACAATTCCGGCAGTCTTCTCATAAAAATTAAATCCCATCAGCCCGCTCAGGCTGAAATCGTTCTCCCGCACTTTATTGTAAGCCTTGTACAGCCGCCTGTTGCTGGCCAGCGCGAGAGCCATGGCATGCTCTGCCACCGCCTCGGGCGAGTAGCCCGGCACACGCATGACGCGTATGTCATATTTTTCCGCGGCTTCCAGATCCACATTGTTATAGCCGGCGCATCGCAGCAGCACCAGCCCGATCTGCTTTTGACGGAGGATTTCCAGAGTGACCGCGTTGACGTTGGAACTGACAAAGGCGCAGACGGCGTCGAAACCCTCCGCCAGCGCCGCCGTGCGGGGATCCAGATCGGATTTGGTGTACTCGATCTCCACCTCCGGGAAAGCCGGGAGGGCGGCGGAAAAAGATTCCCTGTCATAGCTTTTGGCGTCGTAAAATAGTATTTTCATGCTCGCTCCTGTTCCGCTCCGCCAAGGGGACAGGCGGAGACTGGTTTTGTCTTACCTTTTTTAGTGTATCAAAAAGAAAAGCCCTTTATGCAAAAGATGCCCTTTTCGGACAGACGGCTCTTGGAAACCGTTCTGTCCGAAAGGGGCTTTGTACATCCTTTTGTCTGAAAAAGGTTTCATGCACTGTTTTTCCCGAAAAGGGCTTTGAACACTGTTTTACCTGAAAAGGGTTTCAAGCACTGTTTTTCCCGAAAAGGGCTTTGTGCTGGGAAAGGAATCTTCCCTCCGGTTTCGCCGGGGGATCTTATTTCTTCCCCATGGTCACCACAACCTGATATTCGGCCTTGCCCTTTTCGTAAGGGATCACGTTTCCCTCCACAGCCTTTCCGTCCACTGTGATCTGAACAACGCCCTTCTGTACTTTTTCCGGGTTTTTCACCTGTATGTGATAAACGCCCTCACGGAATTTTCTGGTCAGCGTAAAATCACCGAAGTCGGCGGGTACGCAGGGATCTATGGAGAGGCCCCTGTGAGTGGGGTACAGCCCCAGAATATACTGTGAAATATTCACAAAGGTCCATGCCGCGGTGCCGGTAAGCCAACTGTTTTTTGCTTCGCCGTGGTATTTCGCGTCCCGTCCCGCTACCATCTGGGAGTACACATAGGGCTCGGTTCGATGGATTTCGCTGATGTCCTCTATGTACGCCGGGCAGGTTTTCCGGTAGATCTCAAAGGCCCGATCGCCTCTGCCGAGCACCGTTTCCGCGATGGAAACCCAGGGATTGTTATGACAGAAAATACCTGCGTTTTCCTTGTATCCGGGGGGATAAGAGCTGACCTCTCCCAGTTCCAGATGATATTCGGTATAAGCGGGCTGCAGAATCATGACGCCGTACTTGGTATCCAGCCGCTCCTTGACGGAATCCAGCGCTTTTTCGGCAAGCCCTTCCTTGACGCCGACTCCTGCCAGAACGCAGAATCCCTGGGGCTCAATGTAGATCTGGCCCTCTTTGCACTCCTGGGAGCCCACTTTGTCACCGTGGGCGTCATAGGCCCGCAGGAACCATTCGCCGTCCCACCCGTGTTTTAAAATGGTGTCATACATGGCGGCAACTTCTCTCCGGGCTCTTTCCGCTTCCGCGGGATCGTTCATCAGCTCGCACAACTGAGCGTATTCCTCTCCGTAGCGCACGAACATGCCGGCGATGAACACGGATTCCGCCACCGGGCCCTCGCTGGGGCCGAAGGTCTGGAAGGACTCCCCGGGATGGGCGGAAAAGCAGTTTAAGTTCAGGCAGTCGTTCCAGTCCGCTCGGCCGATCAGGGGCAGACCGTGGGGGCCCTTGTGGGTCACGGTATAATCGAAGGATCTCTTTAAATGCTCCATGAGGGGCGCGGCGGCGCTGTCGTCATTGTCAAAGGGAACCGATTCGGTCAGAATGGAGGTGTCCCCGGTTTCGCGCACATAAGCGCTGGCGCCTGCGATCAGCCACAAAGGGTCATCGTTAAAACCGCTTCCGATGTCGGAGTTCCCCTTTTTGGTAAGCGGCTGATACTGATGGTAGGCGCTGCCGTCCTGAAACTGAGTGGAGGCAATGTCGATAATCCGCTCTCTGGCTCTGTCCGGAATCAGGTGGACGAATCCCAGAAGATCCTGACAGGAATCCCGGAATCCCATGCCTCTGCCGATTCCCGACTCATAATAGGAAGCGGAGCGGGACATGTTGAAGGTGACCATGCACTGATACTGGTTCCAGATGTTTACCATGCGGTTCACCTTTTCATCCTGGGAAGAAACGGTATATCTGCCTAAAAGCTCCTTCCAGTAGCTTTGCAGTTCCCGGAAGGCTTTGTCCACGCCTTCTTCCGTGCTGTATTTTTCCAGCATCCGGTACGCTCTTGTCTTATTGATCACGCCGTGGGATTCCCATTTGTCATCATCGGGATTCTCAATGTAGCCCAGCACAAAGAGATAAGTCCGGCTTTCTCCGGGAGCCAGCGTCAGATCCAGTTGGTGGGCCGCAATGGGCGACCAGCCGCTTGCCATGGAGTTGGTGCAGGCGCCCTGTTCCACCGCCAGGGGCTTGTCTGCGCCCCGGTAAGCGCCCAGGAATTCGTCCCGGATGGTGTCGAAACCGGCGATAGGCGCGTTGACGGAGTAGATGGCGTAATGGTTGCGGCGTTCTCTGTATTCGGTTTTGTGGAAAATGGTGGAACCCACCACCTCCACCTCGCCGATGCTCAGGTTTCTCTGGAAATTCTTCATGTCGTCGTCCGCGTTCCACAGGCACCATTCCACATAGGAAAACAGGGAAAGGGATTTGGTTTCCTGGGAATGATTGGAGACAGTCAGCTTGGTCAGTTCGCAGCTATCGCCCATGGGAACGAAGGTCAGCACGGACGCCTGGATCTGATTCTTGGAGGAAGTGAACCGGCTGTATCCCAGCCCATGGCGGCATTCATAGCTGTCAAGCTCCGTTTTGGAGGGCTGCCAGCCTGGATTCCACACGGTGTCGCCGTCCTTAATGTAAAAATATTTGCCGTTGGCGTCCGTGGGGACATCGTTGTACCGGTATCGGGTCATGCGCAGCAGTTTGGCATCCTTGTAAAAGGAATACCCGCCGCAGGTGTTGGAAATGAGACTGTAAAAGTCATTGCAGCCCAGGTAATTGATCCAGGGCAGGGGTGTTTTGGGAGTTGTAATCACATACTCCTGATTTGCATCGTCAAAGAATCCAAATTTCATAGCCGCCTCCTTCTTGTCCCGCTCCCGCCGGGAGCTAATGTTCAAAAGAATCCTGTGTGTTGCAGGATGATATTGATTATACCGAAACAGCAGAAAAAAAGCAACAAAAACGGAAAGCTTGACATCCACCAGAACCAATGACATAATGAATTTGTGGGCAGTTGAGAAAATTTCAGAAAAATCAAAGGAGTAACGGATATGAAAAAGAAAACCTATTTGTCCGCTCTGGGGATAGCCGCCGCCTTTTTGCTGGGGGTTTCCGCCTGCGGAAATTCCGATCAGCCGCCGGTTACGTCGCCCGAGGCTGGGGTGGAAAACGAAGAAAGCGACAGCACGGAGGAAGGACAGGAGACGGATCAAACGGATGGGGAAGGAACCGAAACTGCCGCTCCTGAGGAAACGCCGGAGACGCAGACGGTGGAACTGACGGGGCCTGCGGCGGAGCTTCTGGATCAGATTGTGATCGGCTGGAATCTGGGAAACACGCTGGATGCCAATGGGGCCTCCGGATCCGGCGCCAACGAGGGGCTGGAATCGGAGACGTCCTGGGGAAATCCCAAGACCACCCAGGAGTTGATCGACCTGGTTCGGGACAGCGGGTTTAACGCGGTGCGAGTCCCTGTCACCTGGTATAACCATATGGATGAAAACAACCGGATTGACGATCAGTGGATGGACAGGGTTCAGGAGGTTGTGGATTATGTGATCGACGACGGGATGTACTGCATCCTGAATGTACACCACGATACGGGAACCGACGGGTGGCTGCGGGCCAGCGACACCAACCTGGAGGAAAACAAAGCCAAGTATGCCGCGATCTGGGAACAGATCAGCGCCCGGTTCGCAGATTATGACGAACACCTTTTGTTTGAGTCCTTTAACGAAATTCTGAATGACAATAACGAGTGGGTCAATCCCGACCAGCGCGCGGTGGAGGTTACCAATGAGCTGAACCAGTTGTTTGTGGACACGGTACGCCCTTCCGGGGGAAACAACGGCACAAGGGTGCTGGTGGTCAATACCTATTGCGCCGGGGCGAACAGCCAGGTTACCAAGGACTTTGTCCTTCCCACGGACACGGTGGAGAACAGCCTGATTGTGGAGGCTCACGTCTACCAACCCTTTAACTTTACGGCGGAAGAATATCCCACCGCGGTCACCTGGAACGGCACCAGCATTGACAGTTATCTGGGAAACATGTATACCAGCTTTACCCAGAAGGGCATTCCCGTGCTGATCGGTGAATTCGGCTGCGTTGACAAGGACAACATCGACCAGAGGATTTCCTGGGCGAAATATTATTTGTCGGTCTGCGAAAAATACGGCTTTAAATGTTTCTGGTGGGACAACGGATCCGCATACAAGCTGATCAACCGGAGAGTGAACCAGGTGGCTCAGAAAAACCTGCTGGGCGTTCTGGTGGCCGCTGCCAAGGGAGAAGAATATGTGATGCAGGAGGAAGACACAGAGGAGGACGACGGGAATCTCTGCGCGAATCTGGACAACTGGACGGGCTGGGTGAACTCGGCGGCAAAAGCCACCATCACATATCTGCCGGACGGCGTTTCCGTGGAGGTTACGGATGGAGGAGGGGAGGAGTGGTATATACAGCCCTCTTACAGCAACCTGACTTTGGAAAAGGGCGTGACCTATGAGCTTTCCTTTGACTATACGGCCACAACGAACGTGACAATCGTACATAATTTCCAGCAGAATTATGACCCTTACGAAGTGTATGCCAGCGGGAGCGCCCATTATTCCCAGGAGACGCAGCACTACACCACTACCTTTACCATGTCGGAGGATACGGACAATAACGTGGCTCTCGTCTTTAACTGCGGGAAACATGAAAAAGAGGTGCCATATACCATGACGGTGACCAACCTGAGTCTGATCAAGGTGGAACAGTAAGATCGGCGATCCATGGGAACGGTACGGAAGAAACATTTCTGAAAAAACGTGAAAGTGTTCAGACCCTATCGCGGAGGCGCCGGATGTTATACGGGAAAAAACTGATCGCCCTTTGTACGTCAAGAGTATACGATGTTCAGGTCAACGAATTTGTTCGGACTTTGAACGGCCTGCTGGACCACAAAAAATATATTTTGTTCATTTTCAATATCAACAACGATATGTACTGGGAAAGCGGCAACGTCAACGCGGGGACATCGGTGTACAGCCTCATTGACTTTGCGGTCACAGATGTTGTCATTATCATGGACGAAAAAATCAAAAGCGAGGTCGTCTCCGAGAGGATCGCCTCCGCCGCAAAGGCGCACTCGGTTCCCGTGATCCATACGGACGGAAACTGCAAAGACGACGACGGAATCTACATTAACTTTGATTTTGACAAGGGTTTTGAGATGATCGTGCGCCATGTGATCCAGGAGCATGGCGTCCGGCGTCCTCATTTGATCGCGGGATTCAGGGATAATCCCTTTTCCGATGCCAGGATAGAGATTTTCAAAAAGGTGATTGCTGAAAACGGGATTGCTTTTACGGAGGATATGATCAGCTATGGCAATTTTTGGGCGAAACCCGCGGCGGAGGCCACGCTGAAACTGATCGAGAGCGGCCGGATGCCGGAGGCCATCCTCTGTGCCAACGATTTCATGGCGCTGGGCGTGTGCGGCACACTTGCGGAAAAAGGGATCCGTGTCCCGGAGGATGTGATCGTGACAGGTTTTGACGGTTACGATGAGATCTATTTTTCCATGCCGAAGATCAGCTCGGTCCGCTGCGGAAACGACACGATGGCCAGGGTGGTTTTTGACACTCTCAGGGAATTGTTGGAAGATGGCGCGCTCCCAGGCAGTCTGCCGGGGCAAAAGGGCGGCGCAGGACAGAAAGCGGGCAACCGTATGCCGGCGGGCAGGATTATGGTCGCACCGGAATTGGTGAAAAACGGTTCCTGCGGCTGTCCGGATTCGGAGCCGCCCGCAGACGTGTTTGGCAAACTGAATGCAAGCTTTTACCGTTATCAGGACGATATCCGGCAGATGTTCAATATTTCCGAGCTGGTGCAGATGAGCGATTCTTTTGAGAGGATTGCGTCCTACATGAAGGACGATCATCTTCTGCATACCTGCTGTATCATCAACAAAAGCTGCCTGAGCCGGGTGGATGACTATTTTGGCCCGGAAAGCATCGGCGGGGAGAAATGCTTTGAGGCGGAACGGATCCTGCTTTACGATCATAACGCCGGGGTTTATGAGCCCCAGCCCATCGGGAATTCCCTGCTTGCTCCCAACCTGGAGAAAATGACGGAGGGCGAATATCCGCTGATCTTCACCGCCGTCACTTATATGGATAAGCCCATTGGCTATGTCTGTTTTTCCTACAATAGCTGTGAAATGCCGGATTACGCAAAGACGTTTCAGATTTCCACCGCCCTTGGCATCGGGCTGGGCGGCTATATTATCAGGCAGTATCAGTTGTATTTGAACGAGAAGGTGGAGGAAATGTACAAAAATGATTTCCTCACCCGGCTTTATAACCGCAACGGCTTTTTTGCCGCGTTCCAAACGCTGAGGGCCGAGCGGCGGTATGAGGGGCAGACCGTTACCCTGATTTCATCGGATCTGGACGGACTGAAATACATCAATGACCAATTCGGGCACGATGCGGGGGACGCCGCGATCAAGGCGGTTGCGGACGCGTTGAGAAACGCCTGCCCGGAAGGGTCGCTCTGCGTCAGATTCGGCGGCGATGAGATGGCCGCGCTGATCTTCGGGGACTGTTCTGCAGGGGAAATCATGACGCGGATCGAGCGGGATCTGGACCGTTTCAACGCGGACTCCGGCCATGCTTACACGGTAAGGGCGAGCTGCGGGTCCTGTACAGCGGTTTTGGACGAGAACTTTCATTTTGATGACGTGGCCAAACTGGCCGACGAGAATATGTACAGAATCAAAAGGAGCAGGAAGGCTGCGGCGGAATGAGGGGGAAGATGCCGCTTTCATGCATAAAAAAGCCCTCATGCGGCACACCCGCTTGAGGACTGGATTTTCTGGCGGAGAGTGTGGGATTCGAACCCACGCGCCCAGAATGGACGACCGCATTTCGAGTGCGGCTCGTTATGACCACTTCGATAACTCTCCCTGCATCGTTTCCTGTTTTTCCCGACGTATCTTCGGGCTCTCTTATTTTATAGGAAATTCTCTTTCTTTTCAACCCTTCTTCTGAAATCTTTAAAAAAATTTTTCTCAAGTTGTGCGCGGGCGCGGAATGGGTTATAATGGAAGGGACAAAAAATCCGGACTCCTGTTTTCGGGGCAGGATCCCGGCATTGCAACCAAGCGCCCGTGAGGCAGAATGGAGGAGCATATGCGAAGAATCGGAATGTTGACCAGCGGCGGAGACTGCCAGGCTTTGAACGCAGCTATGAGAGGAGTTGTCAAGACCCTTCATAACAGTAAGGAAGAAGTGGAAATTTACGGATTCCTGGACGGATATAAGGGCTTGATTTACGGGAAATTCCAGATGCTGACCGGCCGGGACTTCTCTGGTATTCTCACCAAGGGCGGCACCATTCTCGGTACCTCCCGCACCCCGTTTAAAACCATTCAGGAGCCGGATGAAAACGGTCTGAATAAAGTGGAGGCCATGAAACAGAATTATTATAAGCTGCAGTTGGACTGCCTGGTGATCCTGGGCGGAAACGGCACCCACAAGACGGCCAACCTTCTGTCGGAGGAAGGGCTGAATGTGATTACCCTTCCCAAGACCATCGACAACGACCTGTGGGGGACGGATATGACATTTGGTTTCCAGAGCGCGGTGGATATCGCTACGAACGCCATCGACTGCATCCATACCACGGCGGCGTCCCACGGCCGGGTGTTCATTGTGGAAATTATGGGCCATAAGGTGGGATGGCTGCCGTTAAACGCGGGCATGGCGGGAGGAGCGGATATTATACTGATCCCGGAGATCCCCTATGATATTGACAAGGTGATTGAAAAGATTGAGGAAAGAGACAGAAACGGCAGCAGCTTTACCATTATCGCCGTGGCGGAAGGCGCCATTTCCAAGGAAGACGCCAGCCTGTCCAAAAAAGATTATAAGAAAAAGCTGGAGAAACGGGTTGCGCCCTCCGTATCTTATGAGATCGCCGCGGAGATTCAGAAAAAATCCGGCAGGGAAGTGCGGGTTACCGTCCCCGGCCATGTGCAGCGCGGAGGCAGCCCCTGCCCGTATGACCGGGTGTTCGCAAGCCGGCTGGGATCCGAGGCGGGCAAGCTGATTCTGGACGGCCAGTACGGTTTTATGGTGGGCTATAAGAACCGGGAAATCGTCCGCGTTCCTCTGGAGGATGTGGCGGGCAAACTGAAAACGCTGGATCCGGATGCCACCATTATTCAGGAGGCCAAGCTGCTGGGTATTTGTTTCGGAGACTGAGCGGGCCAAGGGGTATTGTATGTCTTATACTGCTTTATATCGGAAATTTCGTCCGGAAACTTTCGCTGACGTGAAGGGTCAGGATCACATTGTGACTACATTGAAAAACCAGTTGCGGGCAAACCGGATCGGACACGCCTATCTCTTTACCGGAACCCGGGGAACAGGGAAGACCACCGTGGCCAAAATTTTTGCCCGAACCGTAAACTGTGAAAACCCCACGGAGGACGGCCCCTGCGGAGAATGCAGGATTTGCCGCGCCATTGCCGCGGGAGCCAGCATGAATGTGATTGAGATCGACGCGGCGTCCAACAACGGCGTGGACAATATCAGGGAGATTGTGGAGGAAGTTTCGTATTCCCCCGCGGAGGGGAAGTATAAGGTTTATATCATCGACGAGGTGCATATGCTGTCCATCGGCGCTTTTAACGCCCTGTTAAAGACGCTGGAGGAGCCCCCTTCCTATGTCATTTTTATTCTGGCCACCACGGAGGTGCATAAGCTGCCGATTACGATTCTGTCCCGCTGTCAGAGGTATGATTTCAGACGCATTTCCATAGACACCATTGTGGACAGGCTGCAGGAGCTGACCGCGGCGGAAACGGTGCAGGCGGAGGAAAAGGCGCTGCGCTATATTGCGAAAACTGCCGACGGCTCCATGCGGGACGCTTTAAGTCTGCTGGATCAGTGTATCGCGTTTCACCTGGGAAGCAAGTTGACCTACGACAAGGTGCTGGATGTCCTTGGCGCTGTGGATACGGAGGTATTCAGCCGGCTGCTGCGAAACGTTTTGAACGCGGACGTCCAGGGCTGCATCAGGCTGCTGGAGGAAGTGGTCATGCAGGGCCGGGAGCTGACCCAGTTTGTGACGGATTTCACCTGGTACCTTAGGAACCTGATGCTGGTTCAGACATCGGATAATCTGGAGGATGTGATCGATATGTCTTCGGATAATCTGAACCGTCTCAAGGAGGAGGCCGGATGGGTGGAACGGGAAAGCATCATCCGGTATATCCGTGTTTTTTCCGAGCTGTCCGGGCAGATCCGGTACGCGTCCCAGAAACGGGTTTTGGTGGAAATTGCGCTGATTAAGCTCTGCCGGCCGCAGATGGAAACGGATCCGGAATCCCTTCTGGACCGCATCCGGCAGGTGGAGGAAAAGGTGGAAAACGGCGTTACGGTGGTTCGGGAAAGGGAGGAACCGGAGAGAGGGACGGCGCCCCCAAAGCCGGCGCCGGAGCTTGCGGCGGCGGTTCCGGAGGATGTGCAGCGGATTGTGGCCGGGTGGCCGTCGATTGTGGGGAACGCGGAAAACCCTATGAAGGTTTATTTAAAAACCGCGAGGCTGAGCCTGGGCGGGGATAACCGGCTGATCCTGGTACTTCAGGACGGCGTTGCGTCCGATTATTTTATGCAGCATGAGGAAAACCGTCAGCAGTTGGAAAGCCTTTTGGCGGATTTCGCCGGGAAAAAGATAGAGACGGTCTTCCAAACGGTGCGCAGCCGGCAGGAATTTGAGGAAAACTTTGTGGATCTGAGCCGGATCGTGCGAATGGAAATCGAGGAAGAAGAATAGAAAAAAGCGCCCGCAGGCGGCGGAAAGAGAGGAAGCAATATGGCAAAAAGAGGCGGATTTCCCACAGGGGGGATGCCGGGCAATATGAGTAACCTGATGAAACAGGCCCAGCGGATGCAGCGGCAGATGGAAGAAGGGCAGAAGGAGCTGGAGAGCGCTGAATTTACGGCATCCGCAGGGGGCGGAGCCGTGGAGGTTGCGGTAAACGGCAAAAAGGAAATTCTGAGAGTCAAGCTTGCAGAGGAGGCTGTGGATCCTGAAGATGTGGAGATGCTGCAGGATATGATCGTGGCCGCGGCCAACGAGGCGCTGCGGAAGGCGGAAGACGCCAGCGCGGAGCTGATGGGCAAAATGACCGGCGGTCTGGGAGGCCTGGGAGGCCTGACCTTCTGATGGCGCTGTACAGCGGACATATTAATAAGCTCATTGAGGAACTGGCGGCGCTGCCCGGCATCGGCAGCAAATCCGCCCAGCGTCTGGCGTTTCATCTGATCAATATGCCCAAGGACAGGGTGAAACGGCTGACGGACGCCATTTTGGACGCCAGGGAGAATGTGCGGTACTGTAAGGAATGCTACACGCTGACGGACAGCGATGTCTGCCCCGTATGCGCAAACCGAAACCGGAATCATAAAATGATCATGGTGGTGGAAAATACCAGGGATCTGGCCGCCTATGAAAAGACCGGCAGATACGAGGGCGTTTATCATGTTCTCCACGGCGCGATTTCTCCTATGCTGGGGATCGGTCCGGGGGACATCCGGTTAAAAGAGCTGATCGAGCGGCTGAAGGGGGACGTGGAGGAAGTGATCATTGCCACCAACTCCAGCCTGGAGGGAGAGACGACCGCCATGTACATCAGCAAAATGATCAAGCCCACGGGCATCCGGGTCACCAGAATTGCAAGCGGGGTTCCGGTGGGCGGAGATCTGGAATATATCGACGAGGTAACGCTTCTGAGAGCCTTGGAGGGCAGAATCGAGATGTGATGAGGCTGCCGGGCGCAGAAACGGCCCGGGACTGTAAAAGAAAAGGCTGCCCTGGGGCGGCGGAAAAGAGGGAAAGGAAAGATGGCAGTAGAAAAAAAGGAATTCGGGAAATATCCTGACGGGCGGGATATGACGCTCTATACGATTTCCAACGGAAAAGGGATGCAGGTTTCTGTTTCCAATATGGGCGCCGCCCTGGTCAGGCTTTTGGCGCCTGATGGCAGAGGGCGGACAGACGATGTGGTGCTTGGTTATGACAGAGGGGAGGAGTATCTGAAAAACGGCTGCTTTTTCGGCGTGGTCATCGGCCCCAACGCGAACCGCATCGGCAACGCCTCCTTTTGTATCGACGGCCAGGAATATCAGATTGACGTAAACGACGGCGTCAATAACCTTCACAGCCATATGGACAGGGGATATCACAAGCTGCTGTGGGATGCTCAAGCAGGTGACAATAGTGTCACATTTACCCTTTCCGACCGGGACGGCAATCTGGGTTTCCCGGGCAATAAGAAAGTGTCCGTAACGTATTCCCTGGATGAAGAAAACGGCCTTACCCTCCATTATCACGGGGTCAGCGACAAGCCCACCGTTTTGAATCTGACCAATCACACCTATTTCAATCTGGACGGGCATGACAGCGGCAATATGGAGGGGCATGAGCTGTGGCTGGCGGCTGCTCAATATACGCCGGCGGGGCCCGGCTGCATTCCCACAGGTGAAATTCTTTCCGTGTCGGGTACGCCCATGGACTTTACCCAGGCGAAGAAAATCGGCAGGGATATCCAGGCGGATACGCAGCAGTTGCGCATAGGAAACGGTTTCGACCACAACTGGGTGATCGATGGCTGGGATGGGACGCTGCGCCATTTTGCCACCGTAAAGGCCCCTGTGAGCGGACGGGTGATGAAGGCGTATACCACGCTGCCGGGCGTACAATTTTACGCGGGCAATTCCATTTCGGAGCAGACCGGAAAGAACGGGGCGGTTTACCGGGCAAGGGACGGTTTCTGCCTGGAGACGCAGTATTTCCCCGATTCGGTTCACCATCCGCAGTTTCCCTCCTGCATCTTCGGGGGAGATCGGGAGTATGACTCCGTGACCGTGTACAGATTTGAGTGATACGCGCCTCTTTCGCAAACATTGTCGAAAGGTTTTTAGGGTTGCCGCGACAAAGAATGATAAAATACCTCGCATACCGATGATATGATGATTTCAAAACGAAACGGTATGGGAGGTGTTTTTATGGAATTACCAAAAAATGTCACACAGATCGGCGAGCCGGACCGCAGTTGTAAAATATATGTGGAAGATTACGTTATTTCCTATATGAAACAACTGAACGTAAACGCCGGGGATAAAGAGATGGCTGTGGCCCTTTATGGCAGGATGGAGAAGGAAAACGGCGTCACCTACCTGTTTTTTTACGGCGCATGCCGTCTGAATTTTCTTCAGAAGGAAAGCCGGCATCTGCCTCAGGCGGTCTGCCAGGAGGCGGAGGAGATGCGCCGGAAATACTTTTCGCAATATGCCTTTCTGGGATACCGGATCCTGAACGGAGAGATGGTGGACGGATTCCACATCTGCGACCAGGGCGTGTGCAGATACATAGAGGGTTACGCCAGATTTTATGAAAAGAACGACGGGATGCTGGCCTTTATGCTGGAGGATCGCAAAGAAACCGCACAGCCCGAGACGGTCAATCAGGAAAAATATGACGAGGTCAAAAAGAGGCAGGAGGAACGGCGCAGCAAATCGGAAGGCCGGAGCGGACAAGCCGGGCTGCTGCAATCCGGCTTTCGCAGGAAGGAAAAGGACGCCCCCAGACAGGAGGACGAAGGAGAGGCTCCGGCGTCCAGGGATTCCGTTTCTCATTTGAAGCGCATGAAGTATTCGGCCGCGGCGGTGTTCGCGGTTTTGCTGGCGGCTGGTTTCCTGACGCTGAACCAGGGCGGCGCCATGGCAAATTTCAGGGAAGCGGCGGAAAAATGGATGGAACAAATCAGCGCCAGACAACTGCCGGATACTATGGAGACGGTCCACACCGAGGGAGGCGTTACGGAATCGGTGGCGGCGGGCAGCGTGGTCATGGAGGATAATTACAGCGAAGCGCTGCAGCGGGAAAATGAGGCTGCGATTCAGGCGGCGGGCAGCGGCAGCGTAGAGACGCCGGATACGGATGGGACGGTTCCGACGTCCGCTCCCTCCGACACGGGTAATCCGCCTGAAACCACCGAAACGCCTGCGCAGGAACAGACCGGCGAGCCGGAGACGGGCATGGAAACGGGCGTGGGATCGGATGTCCCTTCTGCGCCGGAAGGAGAACCGGGACAGGACGAATCCCCGGAATCTGAGCCGGCCCCCACCGCGGCTCCGGTGTCCTATACCGTCAAATGGGGGGATACGCTGATCGCAATCTGTATCGAGCATTACGGCAGCGACGAAATGGTAAAAAGTATCTGCGATTTTAACGGGATTTCCAATCCGGATGATATTAAGGAAGGACAGAAAATTTTATTACCATAGAGAACCGATCTGTGATATACTGACCAGAGAGAGTTTTGATCCATTTATTTTGGAGGAAACATGGCGGACATCAGAAGTTTCAGAAAGGAAAGAAAAAAACGGGAGCAGAAACAGACCGGTTATAAGGAAAAGATTTTAAAACACAAGCTGGCCGCGGTCTACCGTATCCTTCTGACGGCGGCGGGTATTGCGGCCCTGATCGGCCTGATCGTGATACAGTACAAACGGCATGTCTATACGGATTACGATATTGTTTCTTCCGTGCTCAGAGAAAGCGTGGGAAATGCCTCGGACATCAGGCTGGGGAATTCTATTCTGACATACAGCAGGGACGGCGCTCACTGCACGGACGCAAAAGGACAAGTTACCTGGAACCAGACTTACCAGATACAGGATGTGCGCATGGCGGTCAGCGGGGATACTGTGGCAATCGGAGATTATAACGGCAGGAGCATTTATGTGCAGAACGCCAGGGAACAGCTAGGGGTCATCACCACAACCATGCCCCTTTTGAATCTGGCAGTATCCTCCGGGGGAAAAGTGACGGCGGTTTTGAAAGATACGGATAAGGCCTGGATCCAGACATACGGATTTGACGGGGAGCTGCTCTATTACGGAGAAGTCCACATGAGCAACACCGGATATCCCGCCGCTATCAGCCTTTCGCCCAGCGGCGAGCTTTTGTGCGTCTCTTACCTGTATGTGGACGCGGGAGTGCTGAAGACGGATCTGGCGTTTTACAATCTGGGGGATGTGGGGGAGAATTATCACGATCATCTGGTGAGCTCCAGCTCCTGTACCGATCTGATCCCCTATGTGCAGTTTATGAACGACAATACGCTGTTTGCGGTGGGGGACGGATGCCTGCGTATTTTCAGCGGCAGCCATCAACCGCAGCTTTTGGCGGGACACATGTATGAGGAGGAAGTGCAGTCCGTCTTTTATAATGAAGAATATGTGGGGCTGATGTTCCGCTCCGAGGACGGCAACTATCTGTACAGGCTGGATGTGTACAATACCGCGGCCAAAAAAGTAGGCAGCTATTATTTCGCCATAGAATACACGGATCTGTTTTTTGATCAGGATAATATTGTTGCGTATAATGAAACGGAATGCGTGATCCAAACGCTTGGGGGCATGGAAAAATTTAACGGCGTCTTTTCCAAACCGGTGAGACTGATGCTGCCCGGCAGCAGCGCCTACCGGTACATACTGGTCACGGACGGCACCATTGACACGGTACAGTTAAAATAGCTAAGGATAAGGAGAAAATCATGGAAAATGTCAATATCTTGTTGCTTGGAGTAATTGTTCTTGCAGTGATCGCCATGGTCAACGGATACAAAAGAGGGATGGTAAAGGCCGTTATTTCGCTGGTTTCGCTGGTCATCCTTTCTGTGGTGGTGACGCTTTTGGCCAACGGAATCAGCAGCTATCACAGCGGCAATATGTTTCAGGTCGCGCTGGTGGTGGTACTCCTGGCGGTGCTGGGGCTGGTGCATCATCTGTTGAGCGTGGTGTTCTTTTCCGCGAAACTGGTGGCAAAGCTTCCGGTGATTCACATTCTGGACCGGCTGCTGGGAATTTTGTTCGGTCTGGTGGAGGCGGTTTTGATTCTCTGGACGATTTATACCTTCGTCATGATGATGGATCTGGGGGTGATCGAGGAAAAGATTGTGGCTTATACCCAGGACAATTCTCTGCTGACATGGCTTTATCAGCATAATTATCTTGCGAAGGGGATAGAACGGCTGCTGGAGGAATTCAGCTTTATACCCCTGGACGACATTCTGTCTCTGGGACAGTGAAAACAACTTGCAAACCGGCAGCTTTATCTGGCGGGACGATTGCAGGCGGGGCCTCTGACCCGTCTTTGTCCTATGGGGAGAACGGCGGAAAGGGAAATGGCATAAAATATGAAAAATGCCGTTGACAAATAAAAACACAGAATGATATAATGAAAATCCACCGTCTGGGAAAGCCCTGGGCGGATCCGGCCTGAAAAGACGCCGAAAGGATCTTTTCAGAAAAAAAACCTTTTCAGAAAAAACAAAAAAACCTGTTGACAAGGCAAGTCAGGCGTGATATGATGTCTAAGTTGCCGCAAAAAGCAGCAGGCCCGGAAAACAATCCGGGGCAGCACCTTGACAAATAAACAGCAG
>CANRIP010000033.1 GCA_947630715.1 uncultured Acetatifactor sp. | reverse complement strand
CGCAGGCAAGTAAAATCATAGGATTTCTTTGCGGAATGTTTTGGGAAATTTCCCTCCCCGGCGCAAACATTTTACAGGGACTCATTCTGAAAGCCCAGATGATGATAGGCCAGATCCGTGGCCACCCGGCCTCTGGGCGTCCGGTTCAGGAAACCGTTTTTGATCAGGTAAGGTTCATAGACATCCTCGATGGTGCCCGCGTCCTCGCCGATCGCCGCCGCCAGCGTATCCAACCCCACCGGCCCGCCGTCGAATTTTCGCATCATGGTGAGCAGAATGTTTCTGTCAATGTGATCCAGACCCAGCTTGTCCACATCCATCAGATCTAACGCCGTGCGGGCCACGTCCTCGGAAATCACCCCGTCATACTTAACCTGTGCAAAATCTCTGACCCGTTTCAAAATCCTGTTGGCCAGTCTGGGCGTACCCCGGCTTCTTCTGGCCATTTCCATGGCTCCCTCCGGTTCCACGTCCACCTCCAGCACTCTCGCGGAATGCAGGATAATGCTTTGCAGTTCTTCCACCGTGTAAAATTCCAGATGATATATCATGCCGAAACGGTCCCTTAAGGGGGCGGTCAAAAGCCCCGCCCTGGTGGTAGCGCCCACCAGCGTGAATTTCGGCAACTGAAGACGCACGGACCGGGCGGTGGAGCCTTTCCCGATCATAATGTCGATGCAGTAATCCTCCATGGCGGGATACAGCACTTCCTCCACCTGTCTGTTCAGCCGGTGGATTTCGTCCACAAACAACAGATCCCCTTCCTCCAGGCTGTTCAGGATGGCGGCCATCTCCCCCGGTTTTTCAATGGCCGGGCCGCTGGTCACCTTCAGGTGGACGCCCATCTCGTTTGCGATAATGCCGGCCAGGGTGGTTTTCCCCAGCCCGGGCGGGCCGTAAAACAGCACATGATCCAGCGGATCTTTTCGCTGCCTGGCCGCCTCGATGTAAATCCTGAGATTTTCCTTCACCTTCGCCTGGCCGATATAATCGTCCAGCGTTTTGGGGCGCAGCGACCCTTCGATCTTCTGGTCTTCTTCCGTGATGTTCGTCTCTATCATTCTTTTTGGCATGGAAATTATCCTCTCTTGCGCCTTCTTCCCTGATCAAAGACGTTTCCCGGCGCGATTGCCCGCAGTTTGTCCGACAGCCGCTCAGAATAAATACTTCAGGGCCGCCTTCAATACGGCGCCGGAGTCCATCTCCTCGATTCCTTCAATGGAATTGACCGCCTTGACTGCCTCCGCCTGCGCATACCCCAGGGCCACAAGCGCTTCCACCGCTTCCTTTTTCTGGGGAGTGTCCCCCGCGGCGGGATGGGCGGTTTCATATCCGGCGGCCTCCCTGCCGATCATCCCATCGTCAAAGTCAAGCTTGCCCTTCAGCTCCAGGATCAAACGCTCCGCCGTCTTTTGTCCCACTCCCGGCGCCTTTGCAATCGCCCTGGCATCTCCCATCGCAATGGCGAACCTCAGGGAATCCGCATCCAGCACGGACAAAATGGAAAGCGCCCCCTTGGGGCCGATTCCGCTTACGGTAATACATTTTTTAAAAATTTCCAGATCGTTTCTGGACAGAAATCCATACAGCCAGATTGCGTCCTCCCGGACGCTCATATAGGTGTAAAGCCTGACCGTCTCGCCGATCCCAGGCAGCCGTGCGGCCGTGTCCGCGGAAATCTTCACGTTCATCCCCACGCCGCCCACGTCCACCACCACGTTGTCCCCGGCAATATCGTCTATGATTCCGTTCACATATGCAATCATATACTGTGTCTCCTTCTCCGGTACGCTCCCATCCGGCTTATTCCCGGGACGCGGGCGCCTTTTTCAGCAGCCTTCGATACACCACCGCGAAACAGGCCAGATGGACCAGGAACGTAAGCGCCCAACTGATGGGATAAGAAATGTACAAACACTCTAGCGTAGGAACCTGCCGGAAGGCGGTGTAAATCCAGACGACCCGGAACAGACAGGCGCCTGTGAGCGAAACCAGCATAGGCATAATGGAATACCCCATCCCCCGCAGAGATCCCACCATCACATCCATGGTGCCGCACAGGAAATACAGGATGCAGATATATTTCATCCGCAGCGCACCGTAACGGATGACCGCCGCGTCCGGGGAATAGATCCGCAGCAGCACTCCCGACGCCAGGTACGCGCCGCTCCCCATCAAAAATCCCACCACCGTCACAAGCCCCAGGCAGATGGCCGTCACCTTTCCCACGCGCCTGTATTTCATAGCCCCGTAATTCTGCCCGGAGAAACTGACGGCGGCCTGGTGAAAGGCGTTCATAGCCGTGTACACAAATCCCTCGATATTGCTGGCCGCCGTATTCCCGGCCATCACCGTGGATCCAAAGCTGTTGACGGAGGACTGAATCAGCACGTTGGAGATGGAAAACAGCGCCCCCTGCAGCCCGGCCGGTATCCCGATCTGGATCATCTTCACCAGCTTATCCGGCATGATTTTCATCCCCCGGACCTCCAGCCGGTAAGGAGCCTTTGTCAGCACAAGGCACCGCACCACTAACACGGCGGAAATCGCCTGGGAGATCACCGTTGCGATGGCCACTCCCGCCACGCCCATGTGAAACTGGATCACAAAGAGCAGATTCAGCGCCACGTTCGCTATGCCCGCCGTCAGCAGATAATAGAGCGGGCGCTTGGTATCCCCCACGGCCCGCAGCACCGCGCTGCCGAAATTGTAGACCATCATAAAGGGCATCCCGGCAAAATAAATCCTCATGTACAGCACGGAAAGACGGATCACGTCTTCCGGCGTCCCCATCCAAAGCAGCGCCGGTTTCGAGACGAAAAACCCCACAAACACCAGGATAATCCCGCCAATCGCCGCCGTCAGAATCGCCGTCTGCACCATTCGTTTCAGTTCTTCCTTCTGTCCCGCGCCAAAAAAATGGGCCGCCAGTACGTTGGTTCCCACGGACAGCCCGATAAAAAGATTGACGATCAGATTGGTCAAAGAGCCGGTGGAGCCGACCGCCGCCAGCGATTCGTTGCCCGCATACCGCCCTACTACCACAATATCCGCCGCGTTAAAGAGCAGTTGTAAAATCCCGGACAGCATCAAAGGCACATAAAAAACAAGAATCTTCCCAAACAGGGGGCCGTTGCACATGTCGATTTCATATTTATCCTGTTTATCCTGATCGGCTCCCCTTCTGCCGCCCGTTTTCCGTCTGTTTCCAGTTTCCTCACCGTCCGGCTTTTCTGCCTCCAGGCCTTCCCAGGCGGTGTCATCCACGTTATTCCTTTCTTCTGTCACACTCATTTTTTCTCTCCCGAA
The DNA here is from genome assembly GCA_947630715.1 of uncultured Acetatifactor sp. Classification (GTDB taxonomy): domain Bacteria; phylum Bacillota; class Clostridia; order Lachnospirales; family Lachnospiraceae; genus Acetatifactor. Next base: position 23,099 of record CANRIP010000033.1, on the reverse strand, counting down.
ACATTCCTGAAGAAAATTTTTTTTGCAGGGTGCGCTCCCTTACGCGCCGGCGTTATTGACGGTTGATATAATTAATCAGCCCTTCGCTTGCGATAATCTTCTGCATAAACTCGGGAAACGCCTGCCCCTGAAAGGTGGTACCCTTTGTCAGATCAGTAATGACACCTGTGTCAAAATTCACTTCCACCTGATCTCCCGCTGAAATTCCCCTGCTTGCCTCAGGGCATTCCACAATGGGCAGCCCGATATTGATCGCGTTGCGGTAAAAAATCCGCGCAAAGGTTTCGGCGATCACGCAACTGACTCCCGCGGCCTTGATGGCGATGGGAGCATGCTCTCTGGAAGACCCGCAGCCAAAGTTTTTCGCCGCCACGATGATATCGCCCTTTTTTACCTTTTTGACGAAATCCCCATCGATGTCCTCCATGCAGTGGCCCGCCAGCTCCTCCGGGTCGGAAGAATTCAGATATCTGGCGGGAATAATCACATCCGTGTCCACATTGTCGCCGTATTTGAAAACAGTTCCTTTCGCGTTCATCTCACTTTTACCATGCCTTTCCCTTTGATTTTCTCAGTTTCAGTCCGAAAGACTGTCAGGGCCGCAGAGAATTCCCTTTACCGCGCTCGCGGCGGCCACGGCGGGGCTTGCCAGATAGATTTCGGAGGTCACATGCCCCATTCGTCCCACAAAATTCCGGTTCGTTGTGGACACACACCGCTCCCCTTCCGCCAGGATCCCCATATACCCTCCCAGACAGGGGCCGCAGGTGGGCGTACTGACCACGGCGCCGGCTTCCAGGAAGATTTTCAGCAGCCCTTCCTCCATGGCCTGCATATAGATTGCCTGGGTCGCCGGGATCACAATACATCTCATGCCCTTTGCCACATGGCGTCCCTTCAGCACTTCCGCCGCCACCCGCAGGTCGCTCAGCCTTCCGTTGGTGCAGGAGCCGATCACCGTCTGGTCTATGGCGATGGGCTCCATGGCGTTAATTTCGTCCATGGTGTGGGCGTTTTCCGGCAGATGGGGGAAGGCGACCGTGGGACGCAGGCTGCTCAGGTCGATGGTATATTCCTCGTCATACACGGCGTCGGGATCCGCCTCATAAATCCGGTACTGCTTGCCGGAATGCTCCTTCATGTACTGCTCCGCGATAGAGTCCACCGGGAAAATCCCGTTCTTTCCCCCGGCCTCTATGGCCATATTGGCGATGGTGAACCGATCATCCATGCTGAGGCTGGCAATGCCGTCCCCGGTAAATTCCATGGATTTGTAAAGAGCCCCGTCCACGCCGATCATGCCGATAATATGTAAGATCACGTCCTTGCCGCTCACCCACTGGGGCAGACTGCCGGTCAGATGAAACCGGATGGCCCCGGGCACCTTAAACCACGCCTTTCCCGTTGCCATTCCGGCGGCCATATCCGTGCTGCCTACGCCTGTGGAAAACGCGCCGAGAGCCCCGTAAGTGCAGGTGTGGGAATCCGCGCCGATGATAACGTCCCCTGCAACGGTCAGCCCTTTCTCCGGCAGGAGCGCATGTTCAATTCCCATCTCCCCCACTTCGTAATAATGGGTGATCTGGTTTTTACGGGCAAATTCCCGTACGCATTTGCAGTGCTCCGCCGATTTGATATCCTTGTTGGGCGCGAAGTGATCCGGCACCAGCGCGATTTTATCCTTATCAAACACGCCCTTTACAGTAAATCTGTCCATCTCCTTGATGGCTACGGGGCTGGTGATGTCATTCCCCAGCACAAGATCCAGTTTCGCCTCGATCAGTTGTCCGGCCTCCACCTTTTCCAGTCCTGCCGCCGCCGCCAGGATCTTCTGCGTCATTGTCATTCCCATTGGATCATCCTTGCCTTTCTGTATGTATTCTACCAAACATGATAACATAGTCGGAAGGATTGTTCAAATATTACTTATTGATTTATGTTATTGAGTTTTCTCCCCCGCCTGTGTGCCAGACAGTGGTGGCCTTAAACAGATCCCCGTCCGTCTCAATCGTCAGGCTGCCGCCCTGCATCTGGCAGAAACCCGCGGCAATGGCAAGCCCCAGGCCGTTTCCCTCCGAATTGCGGGAGACGTCTCCCCTCACAAACCGCTCGGTCAGCTCAGACGGATCCGTGGTCAGCTCCGCCGCCGAAATGTTTTTCACGGTGACCACCGCCCCGTCCTCCTTTTGCTGCACCGTCACATAGACCCTTGTCCCCTTTAGGGCGTATTTAGCCACATTGGCAAAAAGGTTTTCATAAATTCGGTAGGTCTTCTGACTGTCCAGGGACAGTATGATCTTGCCATCCGGCAGATCCATTCTCACGTCCAGCTCCGCCTCCTGCAACAGATCCTTTAATTCAAACAACGCCTGTCGCACCAGGCTGACCAGATCCACCGGAATCCGGTTGAGGGGCATGCTGCCGGAATTTGCCTTGCTCACCTCAAACAGATCCTCAATCAAGGCCCTCAGACGCAGGGATTTCTTTTCCAGCGTTTCCAGATACTCCCCCCGTTGTTCCTGGGTGAGTTCCGGATCCTTTAACAGATCCACATAGGTGATAATGGCAGTGAGCGGCGTTTTCAGATCATGAGACACATTGGTGATCAGCTCCGCTTTCATGCGCTGGCTCTTTACTTCTTCCTCCACCGCCTTTTTAAAGCCGCTCTGGATTTTGAGAATCTGGGGTTTGAAAGGCTCGAAGACCCCCAGATCCTCCTCCATGGACGCGTTTAAGTTCCCCTGCGCGATGCCGTCCACCGCCCGCAGCAGCAGTTCATATTTCATCTGAAGATCGCTGACATATTTTTTTAAGAGCAGATACAAAATCACGGAATAAATCACCGTCAACAGGATCCCGCCCAGCCAGAACACACAGATCATCGAGAGAATGACGGCGTTTACGATCACCAGCCTGCGGATGGCTCGGCTGCTGCCCCTGGTTAGCTGAACGTGGAGAAAATGATCATAAACCGCCTTCCCCTTCCGTTTGATCAGGCTGACCAGTCTCCAAAACAGCCATTTTTCCTTCAGCCATTGTTTCAAGCCCAGTTCCCGGATCCCCTTTAGACAGCAGCCCAGGTACCAAAAGCCCAGAAAATACGCGGTCAAAACCAGGGCGTTTCCCCCGTAGATCAGGCATTTCCGCCGTAACGAGCCGTAAACGCCATGGTTTTGCAGAAACAGGAATGCCTCTCCCTGCGCCACCCAGGCTACGGTTTCCACCAGTCCGGGCCGCAGCGCCAAAAGCGTCAGGCCCACCGCCGCCTGCCCCTCCAGAGGCAGTTTCCAGAGGAAACGGGTTCGGAGGTTTCGCCCCTTGGCGGATACCGGGAGCAGAAACCCCAAAAGAAGCAGCAGCACTGAAAAATATCCCAGGTATTTGGGTGCCTTTGAATCCGTAAGGTACCACTGTCTCTGAAACCCCTGGGACCAGACCGTTTCCCACCCAATGTCCCGGTCTTCCTCGCCGACATAAACGCGGTTTGTACTGAAACGAAACAGAAACTTATCCTCCCGCTCCAGCCAGTCCTGCCGGGAGATGGCGAAAGTGACGGTACAGTTGACCGGATTGGTGAAATTCTGGGGAAATACTTCTGCAAACTGCACCACATCTCTGGGGGCCTGGGCGGCGGCCCTTCTCAGCGCCGTTTGATCCTGCGCCGCCACGCTGTCTCCCACCGTTACGTTTCCGGCGCCGTCAAACACAAAGGTGACCAGGAAATAACTGTCTTCCTCCAGCGCCTCCCATTCTTTTTCCGACATATTTGTCACATAATCGCCGGTTTCGCTGGAGCGCGCCATATAACCGTAGGTATCGTTCAAAAAGGAGAAATCTTCCTCCATGTCCGCAAGGATATCCAGGATCCAATCCTCATAATAATTGTAACCGTCAGCCGATTCATCATCCCGCAGATAAATGTCCTCATAATCCGCGTGACATTGATTCATTTTGTTGTAAAGATCACGATACAGCGAAAAAGTGTTCTGGTAAAGCCATCGAACATTCTGATAGGATTCCGGCTGCCTGGAAATGGTGTAAGATTTTTCCACATTGGAGCGGAAATAGCCGTAGAGGGCGAGAAATGCAATGGAAAAAACCATGCAAAAAAGAATCCCCGCAGACAGCCAGTTCCCTTTTTCATGCAGCCCCTGCCCCCCCTGGGAATGGGAATGCGTATTTTCTCTGGTTCGTTTTTTCATACCGCGCTTTCTCTCCTTCCGCCCGCTGTCCGGCTGTCTGGCGTCCCCCATCAAACGGGCTTTACTGTCTGTCGATTTTATAGCCCACGCCCCAGACCACCTTCAGATATCTGGGATTTTTCGGGTCCAGCTCGATCTTTTCCCGAATGTTGCGCACATGTACCATGATCGTATCCGTATTCACCGCTTTTTCGTTCCAGATTTTCTCATAGATCTCGTCCGCGGAGAAAACGCGCCCGGGATTCTTGATCAAAAGCTGGACAATCTTAAACTCCATGGGGGTAAGTTTCACTGCCTCCCCGTCCACCGTCACTTCCACCGTGTCCTCGTTCAGCTCCAGTCCCCCTATGGTATAAATGTGATCCTTCGTCCCCTCCCCGTCCACAGCCGCCAGATACCGGGAATATCTGCGCAGATGGGAATGAATCCTTGCCAGAAGCTCCAAAGGGGTAAAGGGCTTGGTCACATAATCGTCCGCCCCCATATTCAGCCCCATGATTTTGTCCACTTCCTCCGATTTGGCGGAGAGCATGATCACGGGGAATTCATACTCCTGCTCCCGCAGTTTCATCAGCATGGTGACGCCGTCCATCACAGGCATCATAATATCCACAATGGCCAGATGCAGTTCCTCCCGGGAAATGATCTCCAGCCCCTCTTTTCCGTTCGCGGCCTGAAACACTTCATACCCCTGGCTTTTCAGATAGATTTCAATTCCTTCCCTGATTTCCCTGTCATCCTCCACCACAAGGATCCTGTATTTTCCTTCCATCTTCTCTTTCTCCTGCCCCTGGGGGCATCCTTCCTGTATTCATTCTGCTTTCTGTATTTTTCCTATGTTCTTCCTATGTTCTTTCTGTTTTCTTTCTGTATTCTTCCTATGTTCTACGTTCTTCCTGTTTTTCTGTTTTTCTGTCTTTCTGTTTTTCCTTGTTTTCTTTTGCTTTTTCTGTCTTCCTTGTTTTCTTTCTATTATTTCCCTGTTATTTCCTTGTTTTCTTCCCGTATTCGTCCTGTATTCTTCCTATGTTCTACGTTCTTCCTGTATTCTTCTTGTCAAACGGTGCGCAAACGGTACGCGCCCGGCCCCCTTTAAGCCAGCCTCCGGCTGCTCCCGTAGTTTAGTATACACCAAAAAACCAAAGGGAATGTTTAGAAAAATCCAAAGATTTTCTTTAGATCGCTCCCCGCCACAGCCCGGATTTCCGGCCGGAGGGCGGACACCGGTTCATACAAAAACTCCCGGCCGTCTCATCCAACTGACGGCCGGGAGCCCTCTGTTTTTCCCTTTTCCCTGGAACTGCCAGGAGTAATGTCTCAGAAGTTTCAGGAGTATGTCTTGAAAATTCCAAGAGCAATGTCTTTGGAAGTTCCAGAAAGATATCCTGAAAGTTCCAGGAGTATGTCCTGAGATTTCCAGAAATATGTTCCGGAAGAATTTAGTTGTTGATCAGCTTATCTTCCTCATTGTTCCAACTGTAAAGCTTGCGGATTTCCTCGCCTACCTTCTCGGAAGGATGCTCGGCGGCCAGCTTTCTCATGGCCTTGAAATGCACCTGCTTGCCAGCGGGAGACATATCCAGCAGGAACTCCTTCGCAAAAGTGCCATCCTGAATATCGCTTAAGATTTTCTTCATGGCCTTCTTGGTGTCTTCGGTAATGATCTTGGGGCCGGTGACATAATCGCCGTACTCGGCGGTGTTGGAAATGGAATATCTCATGCCGGCGAAACCGCTCTGATAGATCAGGTCAACGATCAGTTTCATCTCATGGATGCACTCGAAATATGCGTTGCGGGGATCGTAACCGGCTTCCACCAGCGTTTCATAACCGGCCTGCATCAACGCGCACACACCGCCGCACAGCACCGCCTGCTCGCCGAACAGATCCGTCTCCGTCTCCGTCCGGAAGGTGGTTTCCAAAACGCCCGCTCTTGCGCCGCCAATCCCCAGGGCATATGCCAGAGCCAGATCCTGCGCCTTGCCGGTAGCGTCCTGCTGAACCGCGATCAGGCAGGGAACGCCCTTACCGGCCTGATACTCGCTGCGCACGGTGTGGCCGGGGCCCTTGGGAGCAATCATGGTTACGTCCACATCGGCAGGAGGCACGATGCAGCCGAAATGGATATTAAAGCCGTGAGCGAACATCAGCATATTGCCCGCCTCCAGATTGGGCTCAATGTCATTTTTGTACAGCTCGGCCTGTTTTTCATCATTGATCAGGATCATGATAATGTCCGCCTTCTTCGCGGCTTCCGCGGCGGTGTACACCTCAAAGCCCTGCTTAACGGCCTTATCCCAGGACTTGGAGCCCTGATAAAGACCGATGATCACATGACAGCCTGAATCCTTCAGGTTCAGCGCATGCGCATGTCCCTGGCTGCCATAGCCGATGATAGCGATGGTCTTGCCTTCCAGAAGGGACAGATTACAATCTTCCTGATAAAAAATCTTTGCCATTTCCTTTTCCTCCATTTGATCTCTTTTTGATCTCTTTATATAAAATTTATTGGGATCCGAAATTCAGTCGTCGATATAAATCACATGATCCGTACCCCGTCCCAGGCCGGCAATACCGGTTCTGGCCAGTTCCAGAATTTCATAGCCGTCCAAAAGGCTGATAAAAGCGTCCAGCTTTTTCTGATCGCCGGTCAGCTCGATCATCAGGCTTTCAGGAGCCACATCGATGATTTTGGCGCGGAAGATATCCGCAACGGCAATCACACTCTGGCGCTGCTCCGCCGCTGCGCGGACTTTGACCATAATCAGTTCCCTGTACACGCTTTCCTCCGGTTTCAGTTCCCTGATATCTCTCACATCCACCAGCTTTGCCAATTGTTTTTCGATCTGCTCCAGAATTTCCTCGGCGCCGGAGGTCACAATGGTGATCCGGGTATACCTGGGATCCGCGGTCACGCCTGCGGTGATGCTTTCGATATTGTAGCCCCTTCTGGAAAACAGTCCCGTAATCCGGCTCAGAACACCGGCAGTGTTGTTGACCAGCAGTTGATACACTCTTTTCTGCATATTGCCTCTTTTCCGCCGCGTTTCCGGGAGATCCGTCCTCTGCGGCGTATTCTTCTTTTTCAATCGATCTTGCGTTCCATCTAAATTATTAATATAACAAGTTCTCCGCCGAATGTCAACACGCAAATCTGCCCGAAACCGCAAATCTGCCCGAAACCGCAAATCTGCCCGAAACCGCAAAGGTTACGCGCAGTCGCTATTACAATATATATCCCTGTTCTTTACAGCGTTTTAAAACCGCTTTCGTGCGCTCCGATATGCTCCCGACAGAGCGGAGCAATGTACCGTCAAGATCCGTTATGATCATTTTAGGATTCATGACCGCCCTCCTATACAAAAAAACCGCTTTCCCAACAAACCGGAATCAATCCGTTTGGGGGATCCCGATTCGGCCAAGCATATATTCTGCATACTTTTTCGCGGCACTGATATCGTACGTGACGTCATCGTCTTCTATATACTCACGCAAAGCATCCTGTATCAGAGAATGGTATTCGCCTGGAATATGATCCAGCGCCCACTCTCCGCCCTCTTTTTTCGATAAAACAAGTTCCTTTTCTTGATACGCCAACACTCTGGCCAAATTCAGCGTCAGGTACATCGTATCTTCCACGATATCGTCCCTGGCACCAGCGATATCATTCCATATAGAGTCCATATAGTCATGCTGCGGGACCTCAGCAAAGACGTCTTCGACAGGCAGTCCGTACAGGCGCTTGCCCCTTTTCGTGATAATTGTAAAATGAGCTGCAAGATCCTTGTCGTTTCCCTTCATCTTTGCAATATAATCCTGGGGGTTATCCCTATACCACTTCAAATGCGTTTCCGAAAAATGCAGTTCAAACGGCGTCGGGTAAACAAAAGGATTACATACATCCCCAGTCACTATGCTCATCTCAATGCCCTTCTTCGGCCCTAGAGCATTGGCGTCCACCACCATATCCATGTATTGTTTCTTACTTGCATCCGATAACGGTTTCTGAACAACAACCATTAAATCCAGATCGCTCTTTTCCGGATTGAAACATCCCATAACAGCGGAGCCATGTAAATAAATACCCACTAAATTGTCCCGAAGAATATCTCTTGATTGCTCGACAAATCTGTGTAATAAGCTGTCCATCTCAGCTATACCATCCCTCTGAAACTCTTTTTTGAAAACTCTGTATGCCAGGCTCATATCAAGGGAGGCTGGCCGTCCGCAGCTTTATCCAACGCCGGCTGGCCGCACACAGTTTCTGCCCGAAACCGGCTGAATGCGCGCAACTTTGACCAACGCCGGCTGGCCGTCCGCCCTGTCAGCCCTCGTCGTTTTCACAACACCGGGAAAGGGCCAGGGTTCCGGTGCGGGCCACCTCCGTGACGCTGATGGTTCTGAGCAGTTCGATCAGCAGTTTCACGCGCTCCGGGGTATCGCAGATCTGCAACATCATAAAGTGCTTTGACATATCCACAATCTGCGTCTTCATAATCTCGCAGATTTCCATGATCTCCCGCCGGGTGCTCTTATTATATTTCACCTTGATCAACATCAATTCTCTGGCGATGCACTGCTGTTCGGAATATGTGTTGACCTTGATCACATCCAGCTTTTTATTCAACTGTTTTTCTATCTGTTCAATGGTTCGCTCGTCGCCGCTGCTGACGATGGTCATGCGGGATGTGGCCGGATCGTCCGTCTCCCCCACCGCAAGGCTGTCAATATTAAAACATCTGCGGGAGAACAGCCCCGCCACTTTACACAACACGCCGGAACGGTTTTCCACCAGCACGGAATAGATTCTTTTCTTCATGTCTTCCTCTTTTCTGCCGTAAACGGCGTTCATACCAGATCCATGGGATCGATGATGCACTCCAGCAGCATGGTGGTGTCCTCCTGTAAAAACGCTTCAATGATCTCGTCGCACCCTTCCATGTTGGAGAGCCGCAGGAAGGGGATCCCGTAAGCGCTTGCCAACTTTTCCAGATCCGGACTTCCGGACAGATCCACCACGGAGTAATGATCCTGATAAGTAAAGTGCTGATACTGACGCACCATTCCCAGATAATTGTTCTTCAGCACCACGATTTTTACGGGAATATGGTGCTGGCACAGGGTGGCAAGCTCCATCATGGACATCTGGAAGGAACCGTCTCCGCAAACCGCCACCACCTGTCTGTCCGGGGCCGCCACCTTCGCGCCCATGGCGGCCGGGATGGAATACCCCATAGTCCCCATGCCTCCCGACGTCAGGAACCTTCCCCTGCGCACCTTCGCGTAGGCGCAGGACCAGATCTGATTCTGGCCCACGTCCGCCACATAAACCCCGTCCTCCTGCATGTGGTCCGTCAGCCTGGCGATAAATTCCGCCGGATCCACATAGGCGGGATTGGGGTTGCGCTTGCGTTTCATGGTATCCCGGTACCCGTTCAGCGTCTCCAGCCATTCCGAGAAGTTACAGGAAAATTCTTCTTTTTCAAAGTCCTCAAAAATATGCTTGGCGTCCCCCACCAAAGGGATGGTGGGGCCGGCGTTCTTCCCGATTTCCGCAGGATCCACATCGATATGGACCAGCACCTTATCCCTGGTGATCAGATCCGGCTGGTTGACGGCTCTGTCCGCCACTCTCGCCCCTACCATCAAAAGCAGATCGCATTCATTCATGGCTCTGTTGGCATAAGCCTCCCCGTTATTTCCCACCATGCCGTAATACAGGGGATGATCCGAGGGCAGCACCCCCTTCCCCATCATGGTGGTCACCACAGGTACGCCGTGTTCTTCCGCAAAGGTTTGCAGTTCGTCCTGGGCCTCGCTTAACAGTACGCCTCCGCCCGCACAGATCAAAGGGCGTTTTGCCTTGGAAAACTCCCGGATCACCTTTTTAATCTGAACCGCATGCCCCTTCACCGTGGGCTTATAAGTCCGCAGGGACACTTCCTCCGGATACCGGAACCGGCTGACGGCCGCGTTCTGTACGTCGATAGGCACATCGATCAACACGGGGCCCTTTCTTCCGGTGTTCGCAATATAGAAGGCCTCCTTAAAGATTCTGGGGATATCCTCCGCGTTCCGCACCAGATAGCTGTATTTCACGAAGGATTCCACGGCCCCGGTGATGTCCGCCTCCTGAAAAACGTCGCTGCCCAACAGCTCGCTGTTGACCTGTCCCGTAATGCAGATCAGGGGAATGCTGTCCGCAAAGGCGGTGGCAATGCCGGTAATGACATTGGTGGCGCCGGGGCCGGAGGTCACCGCGCACACTCCCGGTTTCCCCGTCATTCTGGCAACGCCGCTGGCCGCGTGAGCCGCGTTCTGCTCGGTACGGATCAGCACCGTTTGAATCTCCGACTCCAGAATGCTGTTATAAAACGGGCAGATTGCCACTCCGGGATACCCAAACACCGTAGCGACACCTTCCGCCTCCAGACATTTGATGATTGCGTCCGCTCCGTTCATTCTTCTCTCTACCTCTTTCCGCCGCCCCAGGGCAGCCTTTCGCTGTTATTTTGATCCGGAGGTTTTCCCTTCCTCCATCAAGCTCTGCGCCGTCTTCACCGCCTCCGCGGCATCCCGGGAAAAGCCGTCCGCGCCGATTTCATCCGCGTAATCCTGGGTGATCACCGCTCCTCCCACCATGATTTTCGCCGTTACCCCTTCTTTCTTGGCGAGGGACACCACCTCCCGCATCCGCTGCATGGTGGTGGTCATCAGGGCGGACAGGGCGATAATCCCCGCATGATGCTCCTTTGCCGCCTGAATGATCTTTGCCGCCGGCACGTCCTTTCCCAGATCCACAACCCGGAAACCGTAATTCCGCAGCATCAGGGCCACCAGATTCTTTCCGATGTCGTGAATGTCCCCTTCCACGGTGGCGATGACCACAACCGGCAGATCCGCCGCCTCCGTTTCCGTCTGAAGAAACGGTTCCAGCACCTGGATGGCGTTTTTCATTGCCTCGGCGCTGCCGATTAACTGGGGCAGGAAATATTTGCCCTTGTCATACAGCTCCCCCACCTGGTTAATCGCCGGCATCAGCACATCATTCAGGATCTCCTGGGCCTCCTTCCCGGCCTGTAAGGCCTCCCGGGTCAGATCGGCGATCCCGTTCCGGTTCCCCTTCAGCACCGCGTGTCGAATGGCTTCCATCCGGGAGTCCTCTCCCCCTGATGCGGCCGTTTCTAACGCCTTCCCCAAAGTCCCGGATTCCGGCTGGGCCCCGGCGCCGGAAACCCCGTCCGGTTTCGGCTGGGGAACCTTTTCCCCTGCCGCGTCAGGGCCGCCCCCGGAAACCGGACGGACGGCGGGCGGATTGCTCTTTTGCCTCTCCCGGTTTTCCGCTATTTTTGCCGCAAATTCCAGATAGCGGTCATTCGATTCTTCTTTGGCAAGCAGCAGATCCGCCGCCATTGCGCAGCCCATCAGCAGCTCCTGAGAGGGATTTGCAATCGCCATGGTAAGCCCTTCCCGGATCGCCAGGGTGAGGAAGGCCGTGTTGATAAAACTGCGCTCCGGCATGCCGAAGGAAATATTGGACAGCCCGCAAATGGTGGCCAGACGCCTCTCTCTGCAATACCGGATGGTTTCCAGCGTCTCAAGAGCCGCGCTGGGATTGGCGCCCACGGTGGCCACCAGGCCGTCCGCCACCACATCCTCGCTGGTCAAGCCGCACTGGTAAGCCCGCTCCAAAATGGCGTCGATAATCTGTTTCTTCTCCTCCAGGTTTTCCGGCAGCCCTTTGTCGGAAAGGGGAAGGAGAATAAACATGGCCCCGTATTTCTTCACAATGGGAATCAATGTTTCAAATTTTTCCTTCTCCAGAGACACGGAGTTGATCAACGCCCGCCCGGGATAATGGCGAAGCGCCGCCTCCAGCACGTCCACATGGCTGGAATCCAGGGAGAGGGGAAGGTCGGAAACGCTGGAAATTTCTCCGATCACCCGAAGCATCATTTCCTTTTCATCGATCCCGCTCATTCCCATATTGACGTCCAACACGCTGGCGCCACACGCCTCCTGTTCCTCCGCGAACTGAAGCGCCCTGTCGGTCACGCCCTCCCTAAGCTCCGCCTGAAACTGTTTCTTTCCCGTGGGGTTGATTCGTTCCCCCACCACCAGGAAACCGCCGTCCAAGCCGAACCGCAGGGTCCTTCTCTCGGAGGTAAGCATACGGATTCCCGGCTTTCTCCGGCTGGGCCGGGATAAGGGCGTCCGTCCAAAGGTCTGAGATAATTTTCGGATATACGCCGGCGTGGTGCCGCAGCAGCCGCCCAGCACAGTGGCCCCCGCATCCGTCAGCTCGCCCATCTGACTGACAAACTCGTCCGCATCCATGTCATAGCAGGTTCTGCCCTGCTCGTCCAGATAGGGAAGTCCCGCGTTCGGCTTGGCAATGATGGGAACGGACGCCGTGGCCGCCGCCATGGTCTCAATGATGGGCCGCATCTGCCCCGGGCCCGTGGAACAGTTGACGCCCAGGGCGCACACCCCGAGACTCTCCAGCACCACCGCCGCGGTTTCCGCATCGGTTCCAAACAAAGTCCTTCCGTCCTTTTCAAAGGTCAAAGTGGCCATGACCGGAAGATGAGAGACTTCCTTTGCCGCAATGATCGCCGCCCTGGTTTCCGCAAGGCTCATCATGGTTTCCACCACCAGCAGATCCACCCCCGCCCGCTCCAGGGCGGTAATCTGCTCTTTATAAATATCGATCAATTCCTCCAGCTCCATCTTTCCCACGGGTTTGAGCTGTTCTCCCGTCATGGTCAGATCCCCGGCCACATATACCTTGCGTTCCTGGCAGGAATCCGCCGCTTCCCGGGAAATGGAAACCAGCCTTTCCACCATGTCCGGCAGCTCCTTTTCCAGCCCGTATTCCGCCAGTTTCACCCGGTTGGCGGTAAAGGTGGGCGCATAGAGAATATCTGTCCCCGCGGCCACATATTCTTTCTGCAAGGCGAGCATCACCTCCCGATGCTCCAGAATCCACCCCTCCGGGCAGACTCCGGACGGCATACCCGCCCGGACCAGATTGGAACCGGTCGCTCCGTCCAAATAGAGATAATGTTCCGCCAGTTTACGAAATTCCTCCGTCGTCATGTCTGTCCATCCTTTTTTGCTCGATGGGATCCCATGCCGCCCTCTGTTTTTCGAGGCAGGCCACACGGATCCTTTACCACAGACCATCATACCACAGTCGGGAATTAATCGTAAAGGGGAGGATTTATCCTTTTTCGGAAACAGACGGCGGGATCCTCCTGGTTTTTTCCGAAACATTGCTTTGTCTGAAACATTTGGGAACATGTTTTTTCTGAAACATTGCTGAAAATAGTTGCAAATTCGGTCGAATTGTGGTAAATTTGAATAAATTATTGCATTTTTTATGTAAAACCTGGAGGATATGAAATTGAAAAACAAAGTTCGCATACTTTTCGCGGCGGTGATGTCCGTCCTTTTGTTCACCGCCTGTGGGGAAGATCCCGAACTGGCACAGTTTCAGGACAGTATCGATTCCTTCTGCACGCAGATTTCCGAGATCGACACTTCCATCAACAACATCGACGCGCAGTCGGATCAGGCCACGGTACAACTGCTGTCCTATCTGGATGAACTGGATCTGGCTTTCCAGGACTTCGCGAAGATTGATTTCCCGGAAGAATTCGATTATCTGGAAACGCTGGCCGATGAATCCGGCCAATACATGACAGAAGCTGTGTCCAGTTATCATGACGCGTACGGCGTGGATTTTTACGATGCAGACGCCGCCGATTATGCAAGGGAAAATTATTCCAGAGCCTACAAAAGAGTCCAGATCATTATTACCTTTCTCCATGGGGAAACGCCAGACGATGCCGACCTGACCATTGAATACTGATGAAAATACTGACGCAAAAAAGGGGCTGTTCGAAAACAATCTCGAACAGCCCTTCTCTTTTCCTTCTGTCTGACGGATGCGGTTATTTCAGAATCTTGATCATACCGATGAGAGGCAGTTCCTTATCCTGATCCGTCGCTGCATATACGATGCCGATAATCGCGTACACGAAAATGGCAATCCCCAGAATGCAGTTTAACACCCATCCCAGCAAAGGAATAAATCCAATGACAAAATTAATCAGCGTGGCAAAGACCAAAATCAGGCCGTTATTCAGATGCACCTTCGCTCCCTCTTTATCTCCGGCCAAAAACGCTATGATCCAGCCAATAAATGTAATGTACGCCACAATACCCGTTGCCTTTTTGCTCATTTTTTTACCCTCCTGATCCCATTAAATCATTACTATGCCAAAGCAAAGTTTCAGTACATTTTTCAGGATGAAATTCACCGCTATGATCACCATCATGGCATAGAGATATCCCACGCGGAATTTCATGCCTTTTGTCATTCCAAACAGATGCAGTCTGGCCGCCGTCCAGCTTATCATATACGCCAGGTAAAGCACCGCCCCGTAAGGTACCAGAGGATGATACCACAGGGATAACAGAAAATGCCCGTGAAACAGCGCATTGACCGCTCTTGTTCCTCCGCAGCCAGGACAGTACATACCGAGCAGCACCTGAAAGACGCAGAGACTTTTCGACAAATCTTTGCCGTTCAGGAACAAAAGAAACAGCGGAACGCACAAAGCCGCGACTCCCAAAAATATCAGCCCAATCAGGTACAGCTCCTCTTCCAGACTTTTCGGTTCAGTTGTCCCGGAACGCGATTCCATTCACAGCCCCTTTACTGCCAAAGGCTGCTATCGCTTAAGGCGCTGAAAACAGCGGCTCCCACCACGATCACATAAATCAGCATGATAACGCTTAAAATCAAACCGATAATGGAGCATACCAGTCCGCCGGTTCCCACGCCGTTCTTTTTCTCCTTATTGCCCTTGACCGCGCAGACAATACCGATCACAGACATAATAATGCCGGGAACGCCGTAACAGCAGCTAAATAAGATACTGAGAATACCCAGTACCAGAGAGGCGACCTGCATACCGTTCGCCTTGTCCTGCGCGCCGTTGTCCGGAACGGAAACCACCTGCTGATAAGCGGTGTTGTCCTGATAATTGGGGTTCTGAGGCGTTTCAGTTGCCCCCCCTTGTTCGTTGTTGAAATTCTGTCCGTCCATGTTTTCTCCTTTACTCAATCACAAAATTGAACTTCCGCCGGTCCCGCTTTTCTCCCCCTGCGCAAACCGGCGGAAAGTCCTTGAACCCATTATATAAGATTCCGAATGAAATATCCAGCAAAATGTAAAAAATCGTCATTTTACACGGAAATCTGCAATATTTCACAGTTTTCCCAGGGAGTTGGAAGGTTTCCCCTTCCGCCCTGTCACTCCTTAAAGTAAGCAATCACGTCGGCAAGTTCGTTGGCCAGATTGCTGATCTCCTGGGTGGACATGTTAAGCTGTTCCATAGAGGCAACCACCATGTTGGCGGAAGCTGTGGTTTCTTCGCTGGACGCCGCGTTTTCTTCGGAAAGGGCGGACAGATTTTCAATGATCCCCTCAATGTTCCTTCTGATCTCATTGATCTTTTCAATCTCCGCCTGCACGGCAAGCGTATTCTCAAACATCTTATTGACGTTGTCCAGAACGATGTCAAAGTCTTTTCTGGTCATCTCCAGCTTGTCGATCTGTTTCTTCGCGTTATCGCTTAACAGCGCCGTCAGATCCGAAGTCTCCGCAATGTTCTGTACCAGTTCCTTGATAATCTCCTCGATTTCAGCGGCGGATCTGGAGCTGTCATCCGCAAGCTTGCCTACCTCCAGCGCCACAACGCCAAAGCCTCTGCCCTGCTCTCCCGCTCTCGCCGCTTCAATGCTGGCATTGAGGCTTAACAGGTTGGTCTGAGAGGCGATGTCGGAAATCACGTTCACCACTTCCTGAATTCTGGCCGCAGCGCTTACGTTTGTCTCGGACTGTTTCACAATTTTTTCCACGGATCCCTTGGTTTCCATGCTGATGCCGATCAACTCTCCCATAGCGCTTTCGGCGCGTTTGCTGGTTTCCTGGGAATCCCCGGCCGCCGTCGCCAGCGCATTGATATCTTCCACAATCTTTTCGATGGAGAATCCCATATCCGCAATATTGGAGGCAGCGTCCTGGGTATCGTTGGCCTGAGAGGTTGCGCCGTTGGACACTTCCTCAATCGCCCTGGACACTTCGCCGATGGAGTTGTTGGTATTGTCCGCCACGCTGCTTAACGTATCGGAATTATCCTTCATGACGCCGGAGCTGTTGCGGATCTGTCTGGTGATGTTCATGAAACGCTCCGCCATGCTGTTAATGCTCTTGGCAAGGAGCCCCAGCTCGTCGCCCTTATTAAAGAACCCGGTCTGTGCGTCTACGTTCAGGTTGCCGGATTCCAGCGTCACCACGGCGTCCACACAGTTGTTGATGGTCTTAACCAGATTGAACGTGAGCAGGGAAACGCCCACCACATCCAGAATCACCAGCAGTATTGTGCCGATAAAGATCACAATCAGAGAGTTGTTCACCATCTTCAGCACATCGGATCTGGGAGATCCGGCGAACAGCATACCCACAACGGAGCCGTCGGCATTTTCCAGCGGCGTATAATAGCTGAAATACTGATTGCCATTGATCACGGTATTGTCGGCCAAATAGGTCTTCCCCTGTTTCAAAACGGCGTTGATCGCCGCCTCGCCGGCCTGGGTGTTCACAAACCTGCTCCCGTCGTCTGAAAGCACCGTGGTCATCCGGCGCGTGTCTCCGAAGAAGATGGTGATATGAATCTTGCTGCTGGAATAAACGGAATCAATCAGATCATAGGTATCATACAGATTATGATCGCCCTTGGTAAAGGTATCCGTTTCCGCATCATAGGCCCAGTCGCCTTCATACAGATTCTCATAAGAGGTTTTCAGCGCCTCGCAGACGTTGCTCAGCCGCGTCTCCGTCACACTCTGCAGGCTGGAGCTGAGCTGTTTCTCGCTGATGATAAACAGAAGGACGCCCAGCAGGAGCACCGGCGCAACGGTCAGCAGATACAGTTTTAACTTCAATCCGCTTGCTTTTTTTTCATTTTTTTCCATGGTCTTCGTTCCTTTCGTATTTTTCTTTTCTGGGATAGCGAAAATTCGTATGGAATTATAAATATTATGTACTCAAACAGGGGAAAATGTCAACATCAAAAATAGGATTTCCGCGGGTTTTTTCTCTCAAAAAATCATTCTGTTTTCCCCGGGGCAGCCGCCCCGTTTCCGGCAATCCTGGTACGGATGCCGCCCTGGCGGTACCGTAAATCCCCTTTGGTTTCCCAGGCCAGGCTCTGGTCCCCGTCCCGATACCGGATGCCGGTGACGCAGTACTCCCCCTTTTCATAACCATAGCCGTCCCCTGCGTCCTCATACAGATCAAAGTTTCCGTCCGCCCCCGGATACGCCTGAAGCAGAATCTCCTTCCCTCTCATCCGGGCCGTACATGTTTCCGGCTCCCTCAGGGGCAGGATACTGCCCGCCCGGACAAAGACGGGGATTCTGTCCTGACGCAGTCTGACCTGTACCCTCCCGCCGCCGGGCAGCCGCTCCTCGGAATAGAAATCATACCAGTCCGTGCCCGCGGGCAGATAAACGGTCATTTCCGCCGGGGTCTTTGCGCCCTCCTTCTCCATGGGCTCCGTAACCGGGCAGACAAGGAGACACGGCCCAAGAAGATACTGATCCCAGATTTCCGCCGCCGTCTCATCCCCGGGGAAATCATAGACAAGAGGGCGCATCAGCAGGCTGTCGTTTTGATAGACGTCCCAGGCCAAAGAGTACAGATAGGGCATCAGCCGGTAACGCAGAAGGGCCGCCTGCAAAAGAGCGTCATAAAAAACAGTGCCGGGGGCGCCAAAATTCCAGGGTTCTCTCGGTACGTCCGTGCCGTGGCTGCGGAAGATGGGAAGAAACGCCCCGTACTGAAACCACCGCGTATACAGCTCCCTGTAACCGGGATCCGAAAGCCCCTCCGGATACTCGCCGTTCCAAAACCATTGAGGGCCCTTTTTCACAAAAAAGGCGCCGATATCCAGGGTCCAGTAGGGAAGGCCGCAGGCGCAGAACTGAAGCCCCGCCGTGATCTGCCGTTTCAAATTGTCCCAACTGGCATAAATGTCCCCCGACCATAGGATCGTCCCGTATTGCTGAATGCCCGGCCAGCCGCTGCGGGTCAGATTGACCACCCGTTTTTCCTGTGTCTCCTTCCGCTGTCCCTCATAGACAGCTCTGGCGTGATACAGGCAGAAAACGTTGGTTTGATCCGCCGGCATCAGCTTTTCCGCATCCTCCACAAAACGATGGTACTGCTCGGAGGCGGGAGGCTGATACTGCCTTTCCCATTCCGGCGTCACCGGCTCGCTGGAATCGCACCACCAGGCGTCCACCCCATGCCGAAACAGCCCTTGTTTCATCTGCTCCCAGTACCGCTTTCTGCCCTCGGGAGAAAACGCATTGTAAATTCCGCTGTTGGGAAGCAGAAGCCCCGCCTCCTTCATTTCTTTATAATTCTCGCTCCCCTGGGCGGCGTTGGGCCAGATGGAAATCATAAAGCGCACGTTTTGTTCATGCAGAGAATCGATCATTCCCGCCGGATCGGGAAACCGGGCCGGGTCGAAGGATTTCTGGCCCCACTGTCCCTCCGGCCAGGAAAGCCAGTCCAAAACCAGGGCGTCTATGGGAAATCCCAGCTCCCGGAACCGGGCAGCGGTTTCCAAAAGATCCTGGGCGTTTTCATAACGTTCCTTTGACTGGATATAGCCGAAAGCCCATTCCGGCAGCATAACGGCTTTTCCCGTAAGACGGCGCATCCCCTTCACCACGGCCTTCAGATCCCCTGAAAGCAGGTAATAATCCAGGTAAGGAACCGCCTCCGCATGCAGGAAGGATCCGTACGGGGTATCCTCAAAAACCACGGGGCTTTCCGTCCTCATATAAACCCCATACCCGGCGTCCGATAGCAGCACGGGCAGCGGAATCTTTAAATTGGCCTGGTGAAGATACTGGGTGGTATGGCGCAGATTTCCCAGGCCTTCCGGGGCCTGTCCAAGACCGAACAATTTTTCCGAAGGGGCAAACTGCAGATGCAGCGTTGCGCGGTACAGCCGTTTGTCAAACACCCGCGCTGCGTCCCTCACCTTCTGCTTGACGCCGTCTGGCGTCTGGATTTCTTCCGTGAGGGCCTGGGGATCCTCCAGCGTCCGATAAGCGTCGAAGGCTTCCAGTGTGCGGCTCTCGTATTCCCGTTCCCGTAAAAGGGCCTTCCCGTCCCGTGTCTCAAACCGAAGGGAACCGGTGGAAAGCTGGAGTCTGACCTTTAAGGCCGATGTGGTTAAAACGCCCTCCGTTCCCTTCTGCTCATATACGGCTCTCCCTTCCTGCCCCGCGCCTTCCCCTTCACAGGAAGTTTCCGGAAAGCTTTCCTGAGCGGTGCAGGATATCCGGATCACATCGTCCTGTATGGGGCAGATCCGGGTCAATCCCTTTTGGCTATGAAAATAAAAGCAATTTCCCTCCCGGGAAACCGACGTGACCGCATCCGACTGCCGCGGCGTCACTTCCATCATACTGCCATTCCTTCTTTCTCATCTTTGTTTTCCGCAAGCCTTTGCTTTTCACAAGCGATCCCAAGATGCAGGTGAAGAATCACTGATTTTCGGAATCGCTGATTTCCGAATAGATTTTGGCGTAAATCCTGCGGCGGCTGCGGTTTTTCCATGATTCGTTCATGGTTTTACCTCTTTACTTCCTATGGAGGTTCTGCCCGGTTGGGAAACCGGTCCCCATGGATCGTGTAATTCTAGTATAAAACGCCCCGCCTCAATGTCAACCATTTTATACAGGCATCCCCGTCTCTCCTTCCGAAAGGCCCGTATCCTCCTATCCTCCCATCCTCTCATCCATCAAACAGGACTCCCGCCTGGGTTTCCTGTGCCCTTAAAGCATTCCTGTTTCCCGAACCGTCTGCTGATCTTTGCCATTTTGATGTAATAGCCGGACACAAGCACCACGTCTGCACCCGCCCACGCAAGAACCTCCGCCCAGAAAAGTCCCTCATTGCCAATCAGCCTGGGCAGAAACAAAATTGCCAAAATACGCATAACAAGCTCTGCCCCACCCGACACCATGGGCAGAATCGTATCCCCCAGCCCCTGCAAAGAGGAACGGTAAATATACAGCAAATATAAAACCGGCAGAAACGCCGCCATAACGCACAGATAATGATAAGCGATTTCAACCGTTGCCGCGGCATCCTGCGGCTCTCCGGAAATAAAGGCCCCGACAATCTGCTTGCCAAACAGGAACATCACCCCACTGATGAGGACGGCTGTCGCAATCCCCATCAAGGCACCGGTATGGACGCCTTTCATAATGCGTTTCATCCGGCCCGCTCCATAGTTCTGACCGACATAGGTGGTCAGTGCAAAGCCATAAGAGATTGCCGCTATTTCCAGGATCCCATAAAGCTTATTGGTGGCGGTGAAACCGGCTATATACAAAACGCCATAGCCATTGATGACAAACTGAACGACAAGCCCGCCCACCGAGATAATCACATTCTGAAAGGCAAACGGCATGGCAAGTTTCAGCAGCGCCCCCGCAATCCCCATGTCTAAACGGTGCGGCCATTTTGAAATCCGTATCATTTCCATTTTCTTGAGAGAAAAATAACAGATAAGCGCCGACAGCGCCTGGCCGATCAACGTAGCGGCGGCAGCGCCCGCAACGCCCCAGTGGAAAACAATCACAAAGAAAAGATCCAGGATGATGTTGCATATAGAGGCGGCAATCATAGCCTTTAAAGGCGTCCGGCTGTCGCCAAGCGCCCGCAGGACCGATGCCCCGAAATTGTACGCCATCACGATGGGAACGCCTGCAAAAATTACGCTTAAATAAGTGACTGTAATCGGGAATATTTCCGCAGGAGTGTGCAAAAGATGCAGAATTGGTCTTAAAGCGGCAAACGCAAAGCAAAGTATCGCCGCCGCACACAGAACGGAAAGCCTCCGTGATGTCACATACGTCTTTTTCAACTGTTCCATATCATTGGCGCCAAAATCCTGTGCCAGACGGATGGAAAACCCCTGCGCAAATCCCTGTACCACGCTTAAAACAAGCCAGTTCAGCCATTCCCCGTTGCCGATCGCCGCCAGTGCGTTGAGCCCCAGCACTTTGCCGACAACCATAGAGTCCACCATCGTATACAACTGTTGAAAAACGTTTCCCACCATCAGGGGCAACGCAAACGAAAAAAGAATCCGCAGGGGAGAACCTGACGTCATGTTTTTGACTGATTTCATAGTATCACTCTGCCGTTACAATGTTTTTCCTTGCTACCACATCTACTCTTTTTTTCTACCAAAACGTTGAGAAATCACCAAAACTCTACAATTCCGTTACATAAAAATAGTCCCCTTTCGGAAAAATGTCCCTACTGGCTACCATACCCCTGAAATACCGCGAAAATACTACATTTAGAACGTTTTACTTAATTCTAGCCACTGAAAGCACTTAAAGAATCAACCATATCTATCGGAGTGCTTACCATATCGAGCAGGGATTCGACCAGACCCACAATTCCGAAAAGGAACTAAAGATAAAGGTACAAATGGTCAACCTTTGTACCCTTATTACAATCAATTTACTCACTACTTACTTGCAATTCTTATACATTTACTTTTCTTTTTCTTGAATATCTTGTTGTTTTCACAACCTCATGTACTGCGCATTCCGAAACATGTTCATATTCATGTTCGTTTTTGCTTTCATCTTCATTTTTATTTTCATCTTCATGCAACTGTTCGTAAGCCCGCTGAGCCCATGTCTTATTTGACGTATGAGACGCAATCTCGGCATTTCTATCGAAAATCTGATCAATTTTACTACGCTTGATCAAAGTCGCAGCCAAATCACTAGACACATTATATTTTGAAACAAGGATATGCTGTATAGAAACCAACGCAGTCTCCTTTAAAATAGAGTCTTTTCCCTTCACTGCTACCATCATTCCCTTCATAATAGTTTTTCTTTCCATCCATTATGTACTAAACATTTTCTATTATACGAGTATACCTTAAGTATTTCAATGAACGGACGGTATGAAATGAATATTGTTTTGCCGCTGGATCTACATTTCCCTCATTAATTGAGTGAATTAATTTCAAAATATCTTTTTTATATTCTTCAAAAGGCTTGTTTAAATGATTAACATCATCCAATATACAATCCATCTGATCAGTAATGACAGATATTCCGGCATCGGCCGGTATATCAACCACTACATCATACTTATAATCAAGATTATGTAACTGATCTGGAAAAAAAGAATTCATTACGCTAAAGTTTTCCAACCCTGCACGATTAATTGCAACAAAAAATTTCCATTCATCAGTAATACTGTCAAAATGTCTTATATTAAGGTTTTTTTCTGCATTTTCTTCATCGAAATCCATTACAATCACAACTGGCTTACGCGGAGCAAATGTCATCGTTCTGGCTCTCAGTTCCGCAAATTTTTCGCTTTGCGACAAATAAAACCCTCTTGCATTATCAGTAAAACGGTCACATTTTTTAAAATCAATTCCATAAGTTATGATGTTAATCTTATTTTACTTGGTATCTCTCTCCCCTTTGTTTTTAAAATTCATCAAAATGACTATTGCATTCGTCATACTTACCAATGCGAATAACAGATACAGCGGTTTGGGAACAACCAGATCCATCACCTCAGCAATGATCATTACAATACCTATGATCAGCCCAAATATCCCCAAAATCAATGAAATCGTCTTTTTTCTGTTCATAGACATAACGCCTCCATCGTTTCCATCATACTAACGCCTCCGAAATCATGTTTGCCATTTCCGCCAGTATGCCGGCAAACAAATGATAGGGCCTCCATCGATG
>CANRIP010000032.1 GCA_947630715.1 uncultured Acetatifactor sp. | reverse complement strand
TTTAAATCGGAAAAAAATCCCATGTCTGAAACCTCCATTCCATTTTAATTTTTCCTCTGTATATGCTGAACCGGCTGGGTATCATCCGTGATCGGCAGGATTACGGTGTCATCCATAGCCAGAATGCTCTCGATAATCTGGGGCAGCGCCTCCACCGTAGTGGTCTTTCCCGCCGCGTCATGCAATAAGATCACGGACGTCTCCCGTTCTTCGATGCCCTCAAGGGAATTTTCCACCAACTGATCCACGGTAAGCAACTGTCTTCCCCCGTCTCCGGAAGAAACGTTCCAGTCAAAAAAACGAACGTCCCAGCTATCCAGATAATCCGCAAATTCTTCCATGTCCAAATCGCTGACCGTGTTGGAACTGCCGCCGGGGAACCTGTATACGCTGCTGGTCACGCCCGTCACATCTTCCAAGTAACTTCTCAGCTTGACAAAATCCTCGGCGAAAGCCTCCACCGACTGGTATAATTCCCGGTATTTGTGAGTGTAGGAATGCATTCCCAGAGTATGCCCCCTGGAGACGATGTCAACCAGCGCTTCCTCCGCCCAGTCCCCTTCCTTTCCCACCACAAAAAAGGTCGCCTTTACATCATAACGGTCCAGAATATCCAAAATCTCTTTGGTATGAGAGCTGGGGCCGTCGTCAAAGGTCAGATAAACCTTATGCACCGCCGTCCCGTCCTCCTGCTGCTCCTCCACCGGGGATTTCGCGGTTTCTCCCGGCTGCATTTCCGCCTCACTTTCCTTCTGGGCCTCGTAAACCGTTTCCTGCATCCGGTTCATCTGGGCCAGCATTTCCTGAGCGGTTTCCCGCTGTGTCTGTACCTCGTCGGCAAGGGATTCCACTTTTGCGGTCAGATCTTCCACCTTTTCGTTCAGGTTCCGCGTCTGAAACATCATCGCGGCACAGAGCGAAACCGAAAGAACCAGCAGAAATCCCCCCATCAGAACAATGCCTTTTTTCAGTCGTTGGACGCGCTTTCGCCGGCTGCCGGTCATTTGCGCATTCTCTCCTGACATAGTTTCACCTGGTCTCCTGATAAACTTTCATGTTTCAGTATAGCATATTCCTCTTTTTTGGAAAAGACCAAAATAAAAAAAGGACACAGAAATGTGCCCTTTTTTGTTTTGTTATTTTTTCTGTCTCACCGCATCGGCCGATTCACACCCGCCGCAGGAGCCGGCACAGCCCGCACAGCCGGCGCAGCCAGGACACCCTCCGCTGCAACGGCCGCTCCGCAGCCTGCGGATCTGACCGCGCAGGATCAAGGCAACCATAACCGCAAGAATCGCAAGGATCACAATATCCGCCACAACCATCATCCTCCTTTTTTCGTTTCCTTACCTTTTGTTTGTGAGAATGATTCTCATTTGTATTATAGGCAAAATCGTATCCACTGTCAAGTTTTTTCGTAACGTGGGCCATGTGTCCCGTGGGTTCCGTGGGCTCCATACGTTCCATGGGCCCCGTGGGTTCTGTTTTCCGACGGCAGCTCGGGAAAATGGCCACAGATACCCCTGCGGTAAAAAAGCTCCGGATCCGCGCTCTCCCGGAATCGGTACCATACCTCCTCCGGTACGCCCTGATACCTTCTGCTGCGCCCGGTTTCCGCCATCCGCACCTCCAGTTCTTCCCGCTGGGCGTCATATCCCACAGTATCAATATGCGCCCCGCTAAAGCCAAAGCTTTTCCTGCTGTTTCTGTTTCCCTGATCCGCTTTTTGTATGTTTCCGGTTTTCATTTTGCCTCTTTTCTGCTGTAAAAACAGCCCGTTTTTTAGGGAGATGTCCGGTCCCCTTTCCGTTTGCCTTCCCTTTTATATTTCTCCCCTTTTGACAATTTAGCATCATTCTGGAAAAAAATCCGCTTTTTTACGATAATTTCCCAAAGCGGGAACCTCCTTCCCAGCCAAACGCCCCCTGTTTCGCCGGATGCCCCTTCCCCCCAGGCCGGATACCCCTTTCCCCAGGAGGAAGACCAGCCTCTTGCACTATTTCGTTTCTTATACTATAATAGACAGCAGTCGCCGGGGCCGCGCAGGCCGCCCGGCGGCCGACGGCAGGAAACCCTGTGAAAACAGAAGAAAGGAATTCGGACATCAGACATGAGTTTTGAATTTATCAGAAAGCTGCCTACCCCGGATGAGATCAGAAACGATTATCCTCTGGCGAAGGAGCTTGTACAAATTAAGGAAGAACGGGACGCGCAGATCGCGGAGGTACTCACGGGAAGGAGCCATAAATTCCTGGTGATCATCGGCCCCTGTTCCGCAGACAACGAGGATTCCGTCTGCGATTACATCAACCGGCTGGCAAAGGTGAACGAGAAGGTGAAAGACAAGCTGATCCTGATCCCCAGAATCTATACCAACAAGCCCAGGACCACCGGGGAGGGATACAAGGGAATCGTCCATCAGCCGGACCCGGAAAAGAAACCCGATTTTTCGGCGGGCCTGATCGCCATGAGAAAAATGCACATCCGGGCCATTCAGGAGTCGGGGCTTACGGCCGCGGACGAGATGCTGTATCCGGAAAATTGGAGATATGTGTCGGATATTCTTTCCTATGTGGCCATCGGCGCCCGTTCCGTGGAGGATCAGCAGCACAGGCTTACCGTCAGCGGGTTTGACGTGCCGGCGGGAATGAAGAACCCTACCAGCGGCGATCTTTCCGTCATGCTCAACTCCGTGTATGCCGCCCAGCACCCCCATTCCTTTATTTACAGGGGCTTTGAGGTGCATACCACAGGAAACGAACTGACCCACACGGTGCTGAGAGGCGCCACCAACAAGCACGGGAACAGCATTCCCAATTACCACTATGAGGATCTGAACCTTCTGCTGGAGATGTACGGCAGCATGGATCTGAAAAACCCCGCCTGTGTCATCGACGCAAACCATTCCAATTCCGGCAAGCAGTTTAAGCAGCAGATTCGGATCGTCAAGGAAGTGATGCACAGCAGAAAGCTGAACCGGGATATCCATGAGCTTGTGAAGGGCGTCATGATTGAAAGCTATATTCAAGAGGGCTGCCAGAAGGTGGGCGGCGGCGTTTACGGAAAATCCATCACGGATCCCTGCCTGGGCTGGGAAGATTCCGAGAAACTGATCTACGACATCGCGGAATATGAATAGAAAACCCAAAAAGTCCTCCCGGGTTTAAAAGAATTTCAGGTACCCCAGAAAAATGGCGGGATTCACATACGCCTCCAGCAGACATCCGGCGGCCGCAGCGGCGTAAATGAGGGCAAGGCGGGCCAGTTTTTTCCACAAAACGGATTTTTCCTCCCAGAAACCGATCTTCTGTTCATAGATGCCCCGGTAAACCGTCTCGCACCAGACCAGCAGCGCCCACAGGGCCGGCACATAAATCAGCGCCTGAGGGAAAACCGCCGCCAGAGCAAGGAAAAAGCCCTTGAACCCATACCGCAGGAACAGGGCCGCCGCAAAGGCCCCCGCCGACATGCCGTACCAGGCCACCGTGCCCGCGCATACCGCAAATCCCAGATAAGTGGTGGAAAGCACCGTCAAAATCAGCATTCTCACCAGCCTTTCTCTCAGGATATACGAAAAGAGCGCATTGCAGTCCACGGTCATACTTCTCATCCGATACAGTGTGTATTCGTCGAATAATCCCGTACTTTCAAGCAAAACGCTCTTTCCGATATGCATGATCAGGATGCCCCCCGCAAAGCCGGCGAAAAAAACAGGCAGCACAGGGAGTCCGGCCGATCTGATTCCCGTTCCCGGAATACGCATACAGGTACCTTCCTTTCCAACTTGTACCTTTCATGTGTATGCGTCCTTTTCTTCAATTATACGTCCCCACCGGCATCTCCCAGGTCAGGCGCCGTATTTGGCCGCGTAGGTCATAATGCCGCAGATGGTCTTGGAATCCTGAATCCGGCAGTCAAAAATCATCTGTTTCAGCTCCTCCAGGGAATAGGCCTCCACATTCAGATACTCGTCCTCGTCCAGATGCTGTCTGCCGGGTTTCAGCCCCCGGGCCACATAGATATCGATCTTCTCGTTGCAGAAGGCCACCGTAGTATAAATGGAATTCAAAAGCTCCAGGCTGCCGCAGACATATCCCGTCTCCTCCTCCAGCTCCCGTGCCGCGGCCCGGTCCGTGGGCTCGTCCCTGCCGTTTAAGCCTCCCGCGGGTATTTCCAGCGTTTCCCGCTCCAGCGCGTTTCGGTACTGCCGCACCATCAGCAGTTTCCCGTCCTCTCGCACCGCTATCACAGCGGCAGCGCCCTTGTGGTCGATCAAATCCCACTTTGCCACATTGCCGTTGGGAATCAGCATGGTGTCCTGATAGTAATCGATAATGGCTCCCTTCGCGATCAGTTTCCGTTCCAGTCTCTTATATTCGTCCATATGCTCTCCGCTCCCCTTTTGTCTGCCCGCGCGTCACAGGACAGCCGCGTCCGTTCCCGGCCGCATCCCGTCTGCATTCTATGCGTCTTTCTGCTCCAACAGCTTTTCCACGCTGATCAGTTTCACGCACAGCACAAACAGATCGGCCGCCTTTTCCATGTCCTCCGGCGTGGGGAAGGAAGGAGCAATACGAATATTGCTGTCCTTGGGATCCTTTCCGTAAGGGAAGGTGGCGCCGGCGCCGGTGAGCACCATACCGGCCTCCCTGCACTTTGCCACAATCGCCTTTGCACAGCCCTCCATGGCGTCAAAGGAAATAAAATAACCGCCGTTGGGCCTGGTCCACTCTCCGATGCCAAGTCCGCCCAGCTCCCTGTCCAGCACCTTCAGAACCGCTTCAAATTTAGGCCACATCCAGGCCGCGTGTTTTTTCATATGGTTCCGGATGCCGTCCAGATTTTTGAAATAGCGCACATGGCGAAGCTGGTTCACCTTGTCATAGCCGATGGTCTGCAAGGTCATGCTCTTTTTGAGATCCGCCAGGTTTGCCGGAGAAGACGCCACGGCCGCGATGCCTGCGCCCGCATAGGTGATCTTGGAGGTGGAGCAGAACTCATAGACCATATCGGGATTGCCCGCCTGGGCGCAAAGACTCAGGATATCCTCCAGTTCGTCTCCCCTGTCCTCGAAAAGATCGTGAACCGCATACGCGTTGTCCCAGAAAATCCGAAAATCCTTCGCCGCCGGCCTTAATGCGGCAAAGCGTTTCACCGTATCGGCGGAGTAGGTATATCCCTGGGGATTGGAATACTTCGGCACGCACCAGATGCCCTTCACGCTTTCGTCCTCCGCCACCAGTTTCTCCACCAGATCCATGTCCGGCCCCTGGGGCGTCATGGGAATGTTGATCATCTCAATGCCAAAATGCTGCGTAACCGCAAAATGCCTGTCGTAACCGGGCACGGGGCACAGGAATTTGACGTTCTCAAGCCGGCACCAGGGCGTACTTCCCATCACGCCGTGGGTGTAGGAACGGGAAACCGTATCGTACATGATCGCAAGGCTGGAATTGCCGCATACGATCACATTTTCCGCGGGCACTCCCATGAGATCGCCCATCAGCTTCTTGGCCTCCGGAATGCCGTCCATATCGCCATAATTGCGCACATCCACGCCGTCCTCCGCTTTCATCAAGCTGCCGGAATTCAGCGCGTCCAGAAAATCATTGCTCATTTCCAACTGGGCGATAGAGGGCTTGCCCCGGGACATATCCAGACTCAATCCCTTTCCCTTCGCATCCTCATACTCCGCCGTAAGCTGACTTTTAAGCGCAAGCAGCTCCTCCCTGCTCAATTCCCCATATGCCTTCATCTTTCCTCCGTCCCGGGTGCCGAGCCCAAAGGCCGGATGCACCCTGATCTTCTCCTTTTTGCGCCGCAGTGTTTCACGCTGCATCATCGTATACAATCATACACTTGCTCTACTATACTATACGGATCGTCATTGCACAAGAGAAAAATATCACAAAGTTAAAAACCATATTCTTTCCTTTTCCGTCAGAACGGCCAGATTGCTGCCGGAGGTCTGTCCTTTCGTTTTACGCCAAAGACACCAGTCACCAGATCAAGGCTATCTTTGACGCCCGTATGAGGGACGGCAAGCGTTGCTCCGGCAGTTCCCCTACGGCTATCACCGACTTCCCGGCGACAAGCAGGCGCTTGTTGTAGATTTCTTCACAATGCGGGTGTAGAATAGTTGGTGTGGAGTGGGTGACTGTTCGGCAAATTAACACTTGAAATGGAGAAAACAAATGGAATATATTCGTATCACCGATGGCAATATGGACGGACTGAAAGCGCTGCACATAGGTTACAAACAGGAGGCGTGTTTGAAGATTTCTACATTGTTCCCGAATATCGGCACAAAGGAATCGCCAGGCAGCTAGTCAGATTTGCTTATCAAGAAAGCGGTGTGGGTTCTCTCACAGTTGGATGTGCGGATTGCGACGTCAAGATGTATCTGTCATTAGGCTTCACTATTCCGCTTGGA
Source organism: uncultured Acetatifactor sp. (assembly GCA_947630715.1). Taxonomy (GTDB): domain Bacteria; phylum Bacillota; class Clostridia; order Lachnospirales; family Lachnospiraceae; genus Acetatifactor. Next base: position 21,059 of record CANRIP010000032.1, on the reverse strand, counting down.
AATCTGTTGGCGTTTGAGGGTGCATTCCTGGCTGACATGGGAAGCTGCGCATTTAGGAAAGTGTAAAAAGTTTGGCAAACCGTTCCCCGAAGGTTTGGGTTCCCGGAAACCGGGACAGCCGGACAAAAAGAAAGGATACCCCGAAGGATACCCTTTCTCTGTCCGCCTCTGGGGCGGCTGTGGTCATTATGAAATTTTCACGTTAAGGCCCGACCCGGAAACGGTTTATTTCGCGTAATCGATAACGCGGCTTTCCCGGATCACATTTACCTTGATCTGTCCCGGATACTCCAGCTCCGCCTCGATCTGCTTGGAGATATCTCTCGCCAGCAGAACCATATCGGCATCCGAGATCTGTTCGGGCACTACCATTACGCGGACTTCACGACCCGCCTGAATAGCAAAAGATTTTTCTACACCTTTGAAATTGTTTGTGATTTCCTCTAACTGAGTCAGCCTGCTGGTATAAGTCTCCAGCGTTTCCCTTCTGGCCCCCGGTCTCGCGGCAGAGATCGTATCGGCAGCCTGTACAATACAGGCGATCAGGGAAGTAGGTTCCACATCGCCGTGGTGAGATTCCACAGCATTGATAACCGTAGCGTTTTCCTTGTACTTCCGGCAGAGTTCCACACCCAGTTGGATGTGGGATCCCTCCATTTCATGGTCTACGGATTTTCCGATATCATGGAGCAGTCCGGCCCGTTTTGCGAGTCTGACGTCAAGCCCCAGCTCCGCGGCCAGCAGCCCTGACAACTGCGCGACCTCGATGGAATGCTTCAATGCGTTCTGACCATAGCTGGTCCGAAACTTCATCTTTCCCAGAAGTCTGATCAGTTCGGGATGGATGCCGTGTACCCCTACCTCCAGGGTGGCGGCCTCTCCTTCCTCCTTCATCATGACTTCCACTTCCTTCTGGGCTTTTTCCACCATTTCTTCGATCCTGGCGGGGTGGATACGGCCGTCCACAATCAGTTTTTCCAGCGCGATCCTCGCCACCTCACGGCGGATTGGATCAAAGCCGGACAGGATCACCGCTTCCGGCGTGTCATCAATGATCAGATCCACACCGGTCATCGTCTCAAGGGTACGAATGTTACGACCCTCGCGGCCAATGATTCTTCCCTTCATCTCATCGCTGGGAAGCTGGACGACGGAAATCGTAGTCTCAGAGACATGGTCTGCCGCGCATCTCTGGATTGCAGATACGACATATTCCTTCGCCTTCTTGTCTGCTTCTTCTTTGGCCCGATTCTCCATTTCCTTGATCATCACGGCCGTTTCATGCTTTACTTCGTCTTCAACAATTTTCAATAAGTAGTCTTTTGCCTGTTCAGAGGTCAAACCGGAAATTCTTTCCAGTTCCTGCAAGCGCTGCTCGTTCAGCCTGGAAATTTCTTCCTTCATTTTGTTCAGAGACTCTTCTCTGGCGGCCAGACTGCTCTCGCGCTTTTCAATCGCTTCCGCTTTCTTGTCGATGTTCTCTTCCTTCTGCTGCACCCTGCGCTCATAGCGCTGTGCCTCCGCTCTCCGTTCCTTAATCTCCTTGTCCAAATCATTCTTGGTCCGAATGGATTCTTCCTTGATCTCAAGAAGGGATTCACGTTTTTTGGACTCCGCAGTTTTCAGAGCCTCATCAATGATCTCTCTCGCCTTTTCCTCCGCATTGCCAATCGTAGCAGCCGACGATTTTTTCTGATATTTTGAATAAAACAGAATCGTAAGCGGTATGGCAGCCACGCAGGTTACAGCGAAAGTGATCAATGCAATAATCACTTCCATTTACAGGAGCACCTCCTTATTTAATTTTCATTGTACACTGGACCGCAGACCGCTCCGCTGATCTGCGGTTACATAGAATGTATGTACATGCCCCTTTCGGAGCGCTGAAAACATTCTAACAAGCAATTTACAACACTTCAATTTTAAACGCAAACACAAAGAATGTCAAGACTAATCTTCCCAATCGTTGCCGCCAAAGACCGCTTTCCTCACCTGGTCCGCCTGGAACCCCTTTCTCATCAAAAAGGCGCCCTGCCTGTATTTTTCCTTCTTGTCCGCCGTTTCAGGATCAAATCCCCTTTTTTGCAGGATCTTCCTGATCGCCGCCTGCTCATCCAAAACGCCTCCCTGATCCGCCCATTCCTGAAAGGCGCGGCTGATCGTTTCCCCGTTGATGCCCCGGTTTGTCAGATCCTGCTCCATCCTCCGGCGGCTGCGTGTGCCGCCATGCAGGGAAAGATAGTCAACCGCGTAGCGCAGATCATCCAGGTAGTGAAAGCTTTCCACATAGGCGAGGGCCTGGTTCACAACCGGCTCCGGATATCCGCCGTCCCGCAGCTTATCTCCCAGTTGCCTGACGGTGTATGTCCGGTTTTTCAAAAGATTCATGGCCCTGAGTTTCGCTCGTCTGGGAAGGATTTGGGTCATAATCTGCTCATAGACCTGTTGGGAGATTTCCTCGCCCTCCACAATGTGGCAGGAACGCAATTCGCCTTTGTATAACACAAAGGCGAATGTTTCTTCTAGATATACCTTGCAGCGTGATTTCGTCAGTTCCTCTACCCGCGTCACTTTCATGTGGTGGTTTTCCCTTTCCCTTCCTCCGCCTGGCCGCCGCTTTCTTCCAGGTTGTCCGGAGCATCAAAGCCGTAATGAGCCCGAACCTTTGCGGCGATCTCGCCGCAGACGGCGGGATTGTCCTTCAAATACTGCTTTGCGTTTTCACGGCCCTGTCCGATCTTGTTCCCCTCATAGGCATACCAGGCGCCGGATTTTACAACGATGTCCAGATCCGCCGCCAGATCCAGCACATCGCCCTCCATGGAAATCCCCTCGCCGAACATAATGTCAAACTCCGCCTCCTTAAAAGGAGGGGCAATCTTGTTTTTGACGACTTTCACCCGGGTGCGGTTTCCAATGACCTCGCCGCCCTGCTTTAAGGATTCAATCCTCCGCACATCCATACGGACGGAGGCGTAAAACTTCAGCGCCCGGCCGCCGGTTGTAGTCTCGGGATTTCCAAACATGACGCCGATCTTCTCCCGAAGCTGGTTGATAAACACCACCGTGCAGTTTGACTTGCTGGTGATGGCGGTAAGCTTTCGCAGCGCCTGGGACATCAGGCGGGCCTGCAGCCCCACATGGCTGTCCCCCATGTCTCCGTCGATCTCCGCCTTAGGCACCAGCGCCGCCACGGAATCCACCACCACAATATCGATGGCGCCGGAGCGCACCATGGTTTCCGCGATTTCCATTGCCTGCTCCCCGTTGTCCGGCTGAGAGATATAGAGATTTTCAATATCCACGCCTATGTTCTTGGCGTACACGGGATCCAGCGCATGTTCCGCATCGATAAATCCCGCAATTCCTCCCCTTTTTTGAACCTCCGCAATCATATGGAGGGTAACCGTCGTCTTACCGCTGGACTCGGGGCCGTAGATCTCAACAATCCTTCCCCGGGGGATGCCTCCCAGTCCCAGAGCAATGTCGAGGCTCAGGGAACCGGTGGGAATGGTTTCCACGTTCATCTGGGCGGAGGGATCACCCAGCTTCATAATGGCTCCCTTTCCGTACTGTTTTTCAATCTGGCTGATGGCGGCATCCAGCGCTTTCAGTTTTTCTTCTCTTTCCATGACCTTGTCTCCTTTTCAAAGAGAACGGATGTTCTGGCTTTCTGATAACAGGATAAAACATCCGTTCGATTTTGTCAACAGAAAAATCTTCTGCTGTCAATTTGTTTTTTTGTTTCCGTTAGAATAGCACGTTTTATGTACCATAAAAATCACTCAAAGGCACTTTTGTCTCACCTCCGTTTTTCGATTCATCTCTCTGAAACCTGCGGCGAAAGTGCCGGAAAAGACATCCCTCCGGAAAAAGGAGGGACAAAATTCAGAATAGTCAGATATCAGATAAATAGATTGTAACACATCCCGCATATCTGTGCAAGGGAAACCGGAGCTTTTTCCCGGATTTCATCGTTCTGCCCGCCCCTGCTCCCTAAGGCACCGGATCAGCAGCTTTAGCGCCGCCTCCGCGCTTTTGGCCCGCACCTGGCTGCGGTTGCCGGAAAACAGATATTTTTTCACTTTCATCCTGCCCGGCACCAGGCAGCCGATATACACTAATCCCACCGGTTTCTCGGGAGTGCCTCCGTCCGGCCCCGCAATTCCCGTGACGGAAAGGGCGGCCTGCGCTCCCGCCGCATAAGCCGCTCCCGCCGCCATCTCCAACGCCGTCTGAGCGCTGACGGCGCCGAAACGCTTCAGGGTTTTCCTTCTGACTCGCAGAAAAACGCGCTTTGCCTCGTTGGAATATGTGACAAAGCCCGCCCTGTATACATCCGATACCCCGGGCACGTTGACCAGCCGTCCTGAAAGGAGCCCTCCGGTACAGGATTCCGCGCAGGTTACGGTGTATCCCCTGTCTTGCAGCAGTTGGACGGCGGTCTGCTCCAGCGTCTTTTCTTCCTTCTTTTCTTCCATGGCGTTTCCCTGCCCCCTTGTGTTCTTTGTTTTCTTTGTTTTCTTTGTTTTCTTTGTTTTCTTTGTTTTGCTTGTTTCTCTGTTTTTCTTGCTTTCCTTGTTTCTCTGTTTTTCTTGCTTTCCTTGTTTCTCTGTTTTTCTTGCTTTCCTTGTTTCTCTGTTTTTCTTTGTTTTGCTTGTTTCCCGGTTTTTCTTGCTTTCCTTATTTTCCCGGTTTCCCTTGCTTAGCTTACTTCCCTGATTTATTTCTGTTCCTTCAGCACGTCCTTATTTTTCATCAGGTAATCCACCAGGGACAGGATGGTCAGCGCCAGGGCAATCCACATGAGGATCTGAGCCGCCGGATTCAGCCAGGGCAGCTTTTCCTCTGCGCCGGGTACGTTCACCAGCATCAGGCAGACCATCACCATCTGGAAGGTGGTCTTAAACTTTCCCCAATAACTTGCGGCGATCACCACGCCGCTGTCGGAGGCCACCAGCCTGAATCCGCTGATGATAAACTCTCTGGCGATGATGATAATCACCACCCAGGCCGGGATCCTGTCCAGCTCCACCAGCGCAATCAGCGCGGAACAGACTAACAGCTTATCCGCCAGAGGATCCATGAATTTTCCGAAGTTCGTGACCAGATGATATTTTCTGGCTATCTTGCCATCCGCCAGATCCGTTAAGCTGGCAACGATAAAAATCACAAGCGCCGCCAGATCCGCGCCCAGCGGATTTTCTCCAAACCATCCCGCTTCTCCCCCCAGCAGGCAGACCACGAAGGGGACGATCAGGATCACTCGGAAAATCGTCAGTTTGTTAGGTAAATTCATTTTACTCATGATATATTTCTCCTATCAGATCATATTCGTTGGAACCGGTGACCAGCGCTTCCACAAAATCCCCGGTCATCAGCTCCCCGGAGCATTTCAAAAACAGATAGCCGTCCACGTTGGGAGCGTCCCGGTACGTCCTGGTCACATACACGTCTTCTTCCGCCACTCTGCCCTCCACCATCACGGTGAGAACCTTTCCCACCATATCCTGCGCCTTTTCAAAGGCAATGGCCTGCTGCAGCTCCATCAGCTCATCCCGGCGTTTTCTCTTGACGCTTTCCCTGACCTGATGAGGCATCCCCGCCGCCGGCGTATCCTCCTCTCTGGAATAGGGAAAAACGCCCAGCCTGTCAAACTCCGTCTCGTTGACAAATCGATACAGTTCCTCAAAGTCCTCCTGAGTCTCGCCCGGGAAACCGCTGATCAAGGTAGTCCGCAGACAGATATCCGGGATCCGCTCTCGCAGCATTTTGATCTGGAGACGGAGCTGTTCCTGATCGGTATGCCTCCCCATGCGCCGCAGCACCCGGTCGGAGGCATGCTGGATGGGAATGTCCAGATAGTGACAGACCTTGGGTTCGGCAAGGATGGCGTCGATCAACTCCGGGGTGATTTCCTCCGGATAGCAGTAGAGAATACGGATCCACCGGATCCCGTTGACCGCGGCCAGCCGGTGCAGCAGTTGGGGCAGGGTTTTCCCCCCGTAAAGATCGGAGCCGTACAGGGTGGTTTCCTGGGCCACCAGAATCAGCTCCTTAACGCCCTTCTGCGCCAGTTCCTGGGCCTGGGAAACCAACTGTTCCATGGGAATGCTGCGGTAGTCCCCCCTGACTTTGGGGATAACGCAGTATGTACAGTGTTTTCCGCAGCCCTCCGCGATTTTTAAATAGGCGTAATGTCCCCCCGTTGTCAGCACCCTATCCCTGCGCGCCACAGGCGTTTCGTTCAGATCCCGGAAAAAATCGCCCCTCTTTCCCGCCAGGGCGTCCTCCAGAGCGTCCGCGATCCGGTCGATGGCCATGGTTCCCACCAGGGCGTCCACCTCCGGGATCTCCTTTCTGATCTGGGCCCGATAGCGCTGGGCGAGGCATCCCGCCGCAATCAGGGCTTTCAGCCGGCCCGCCTTTCTCAGCTCTCCCAGTTCCAGCAGGGTATGAATGCTTTCCTCTTTGGCGTCTCCGATAAAACAGCAGGTATTCACAATCGCCGCGGACGCTTCGGTTTCGTCGTCTGTAAAGGAATAACCCCTTTCCTCCAGCATTCCCATCATCATTTCCGTGTCCGACAGATTTTTATCGCAGCCCAGTGAAACAAACAGTATTTTCATACAGACCTTTCCGATAACTTAAGACAGCCGGCTCCTGGCCGACTGTCCCGATCCCATGTTATTCCTCGTCTCCAAGGATCTTGATCTTGCCCTGGTTCAGTTCCTCGATGGCAACGGAAAGCGCTTTTCTGTCCTTTCCTTCCACCAGGGGTTCATCGCCCGAAATGAGCTGTCTCGCCCTTTTGGACGTTGCCATTACAATGGAATAGCGGCTGTTTACCACAGGCGCCTCCCCGGGTTCCACCTCGCTGTTGACCACCTTCATTAAATCGGAATAAGACGGATGTAACATATTAGTTTGCTCCTTTCTCGAACCCTCGCAGTTCTTCTCTGATTTTATGGATAAAAGCCTTCGACCTGGCCGGCGTCATTGCCGCCGCTTCCGTCAAACGGTGAATTTCTTCGACGCATGTCTCCAAGTGATCGTTGACCACGATATAATCATAAGCCTCGATCCCCTCCGATTCCTCCACAGCCCGGGCAAGCCTGCGGGCAATCACCTCCGGAGTCTCCGTCCCTCTTTTCTCCAGCCGCTTTTTCAGTTCCTGTGCGCTGGGCGGCGTCACAAAGATCAGAAGGCTGTCGGGGAATTTCTGTTTGATCTTCAGGGCGCCCTGGATTTCTATCTCCAGAATCACATTTTTACCGGCCTCCATCTGTTCCTCCACATAGGCTCTGGGAGTGCCGTAATAATTGCCGCAGTAGGACGCGTATTCCACAAGGCCGTTTTTACGGATGGTTTCTTCAAATTTTTCCCTGTCCGTGAAGAAATAGTCCACGCCCTCACGCTCCCCTTCCCGGGGCGCTCTGGTTGTCATGGAAACGGACAGGGCGTAATTGTCATAGCGGCTGAGAAGCCCCTTGACAAGCGTTCCCTTTCCCGCTCCGGAAAAACCGGATATCACCATAAGGATTCCCTTTTTTTGCATATCTTTCACACATTCTGCCGCTTTCTCAGCGGTCTGCCCGTCCTTTCCCCGTTTCAGGCAATTTTTATTCCTCTCCGCCGCTTTCCGCCTCGGGCGTTTCGTTATACATGGTCTGCACCCGTCCGGCTATGGTTTCGGGAAGAAGGGCGGACAAAACCACCTGATTGTTTTCCATGACCAAAACGGCCTTGGTTTTTCTCCCCTGAGTGGCGTCGATGACAAGCCCCTTCTCCTTCGCGCCCTGGATCAGCCGTTTGACAGGAGCCGAATCCGGGCTGACAATGGCAATGATTTTCGATGTGTTGACAATATTTCCAAAACCGATGTGAATCAGCATACAGCTCCCCATCTCCCCGGCCTGGGACGCGTTACCCGGCAGGCCGCGCCCGGCGTCTATTCAATATTCTGAATCTGTTCCCTGATCTTCTCGATCTCGGTCTTTAGCTCAATGGCGCAGTTGGAGATTTCCAGATCATTGGCCTTGGACAGAATCGTGTTCGCCTCCCGGTTCATTTCCTGGGCGATAAAATCCAGCTTTCTCCCCACGGAACCTCCCGCCGTCAGGCAGGCCTTTGTGGTTTCTATATGGCTTTTCAGCCTGACGATCTCCTCATCCACGCAGACCTTGTCCGCAAAGATCGTCACCTCCGTGAGAAGCCTTGTCTCGTCCACGGCCGCGTCTTTTAACAGCTCCCTTACCTTTTCCTCCAGTCTCTTACGGTAGTCCTCCAGCAGCCTGGGAGACTGCTGCCGGATAAACTCCACCATCCGCAGCATCCCGTCCAGCTTTTCCAGAAGATCCTCCCGCAGATGAGCGCCTTCCGCAATCCGGCTCTCCGCCATCATCTCCGCTGCGCCCCGGACGGCTTTTTCCAATTCCTTCCAGAGTTCTTCCTCGTCCGTATCCGTCTCCTCCATGGAGAAGACTTCCGGGCATTTGGACAGTGTGGAAACGCGAACATCGTCCTCCAGCCCAAACTCCTGGGCCATCCGGCGCAGATATCCCAGGTATTCCTCCGCCACGCCGGGATTGTACCGGACATGGAACGCGTTCTCCGCCAAATTTTCACAAGTAATGAACACGTCTATCTTGCCCCGGGTCATGTAATTCTTCAGTTCCCCGCGGATAGCGGATTCAAAGGTATTGAGAATCTTCGGCATTTTGATGTTTACATCCAGATAACGGTGATTTACGGATTTCATCTCCACCGTAAATTTTCTGTTATGTTCGGAGACTTCGCATCTGCCGAAACCTGTCATGCTCTTTATCATCCGCGCTCCCATCCTGACAGCGAAAACCGGCTGCCATACTTCATTTTATTATAGTGTAACTTTCAAAAAGCGTCAAGGGGCGAAACGCGAAACCTGCGGAAAACGCCAAAACCTCCCGGAACGCTTGCAAAAGAGCCCGCCCTGTGCCATAATACAGACTGCAAAGACACGAAGAAAGAAGGTGAACCAGGCCATGGCATTTGACGGCGTAACCGTTGCCGGCATCGTATGGGAACTGAACCGGAAACTGGTGGGGGGAAGACTGACCAAAATCGCCCAGCCGGAGGAAGACGAGCTTCTGCTGACTGTGAAACAGCCGGACGGCCAGTACCGGCTGCTCTTAAGCGCAAACGCTTCCCTGCCCTTCCTCTATCTGACCCGGGCCAACAGGCAAAGCCCCCTCACCGCCCCGGTTTTCTGCATGCTGCTGCGCAAGCATCTGCAAAACGGACGGATCACGGGCATTTCCCAGCCCGGCCTTGAGCGGATCGTCCACATCCGGATTGAGCATCTGGACGAGATGGGTGACCGGAAGACAAAAACCCTGATTGTGGAAATTATGGGAAAACACAGCAACATTATTTTCTGCGACGAGGACGGCACGATTATCGACAGCATCAAGCGGGTTTCCTCCGCCGTCAGCTCCCTGCGTGAAGTTCTCCCGGGCAGGCCCTATTTTGTGGCGCATACACAGGAAAAACGGGATGCCCTGGCCACGGATCCCGGTACCTTCCGGGACGTGGTATCCGGTTCTCCCCAGTCCGTCTCCAAGGCCATCTACGGAAACTTTACGGGCTTTTCCCCGGTGCTTTCTCAGGAGCTGTGTTACCGGGCGCAGGTGGACGGCGAACAGCCCACGGCGGCGTTGGATGACGCCGGCTATGACAGGCTGGCCCAGGTTTTCTCGGAAATGGCCGCGGACATCCGGGACGGACGTTTTCGCCCGGCGGTGGCCTTTGAGAACGGGCAGCCTGTGGAATTCGCGGCCTTTCCCCTGACCATGTACGCGGAGGGCGGCTGCCTGAAGGAGTACGATTCCCTGTCCGCCCTGCTGGAAGATTATTACGCGGAGCGGAACGCTCTCACCCGGATCCGCCAGAAATCAGCGGATCTGCGCCGGGTTGTACAGACGGCTCTGGAGCGGAACATCAAAAAATATGATCTTCAGATCCGCCAGATACAGGACACGGAAAAAAGGGAAACCTACCGGATCTATGGGGAACTTCTGAACACCTACGGCTATAACGCCGCTCCCGGCGCCAAATTCCTGGAGGCCGTGAATTATTACAACCAGGAAACGGTGCGGATCCCCCTGGATCCCACTCTGTCTCCCACGGAAAACGCCAAGCGCTATTTTGAAAAATACGGGAAACTGAAACGCACCTTTGAGGCCCTCTCCGAATTGACCCAGGAAGTCAAATCCCAGATCGACCACCTGGAATCCATCGCCGCCTCCCTGGATATTGCCGTCCGGGAGGAAGACCTGGCACAGATCCGGGAAGAACTTGTGGAAAGCGGCTATCTTCGCAGGAAGGCCGGGTCGGACAAACACAGAGCCGTCAGCAAGCCCTTTCACTACGTCAGCAGCGACGGTTTCCATATCTATGTGGGGAAAAACAATTATCAAAACGACCAGCTCACCTTCCAGTTTGCCACAGGAAACGACTGGTGGTTCCACGCCAAGCATATGCCCGGCTCCCATGTGATCGTCAAACTGGGAAACGAAAAGGAAATGCCGGACCGGACTTTTGAGGAAGCCGCCAGGCTCGCGGCGTATTATTCCAAAGGGCGCCAGCAGGAAAAGGTGGAAGTCGATTATGTACAGAAAAAACATGTAAAAAAGCCCGGCGGGGCAAAACCGGGTTTTGTGGTCTATTATACCAACTTTTCCATGGCAATCGACAGCAATATTGAAGGGATCCGGAGAGTGGAGGAACCGTAACCGGCCCCGGCCCCTTCTTAACCCAGCAGACGCAGTTTCTTCGCGGCCTTGACCAGCAGATATCCCTTTGGCAGATTTCTTAAATCGGCCTCGGACACTCCCCGGAACAGTAAGAGCATGACGAAATAGACGCAGGCGCCTGCGGGGACGGCCGCAACCACTGAGATTTTGGGAGACTTTGTAACCAGCAGGAGCCCTTCATAGACAGCCCAGGCCGCCGCTCCCATAATCCCGGAGGCAAGAGCCGGAATCAGGAAGGTTTTGACGATCTCCTGGCGGTAGCCAACCGCCTTTCGCACCGCCCGCTGGTTCAAAAAACACATCACTCCCGCATACGCGGTGTTGGCAATGGCAATGCCGTACAGATCCAGATCCGTGAAAAAGAGAAGAACCACAGCGGTGACGGTCTGCACCACCAGCGCGATGGCTGCGTTGACAATAGGCATGTTCAGCTTTCCCAGCCCTTGCAGGATCTGGCTGTTCAGGGTGGAAAGACTGTAAAGCACCACCGACGGCGCCAGGGACATTAAAAACAGCGTCGCCAGATCCTCCGCCGCTTTGGCATTTGCGGGGAACAAAAGCGATGTCACGGGCCTTGCCAGCGTAAAAAGCCCTGCGGCGCAGGGGATCGCGATCAGCATGGTTGTCTTGGACGCCAGTCCTATGGAACGTCTGGCCTCCTCCTTTCGTCCCGCCGCCATCTGCTGGGCGACGGAGGGAAGAAGCGCCGCCGCCATGGCTGAGGCAAAGGCCAGCGGAATATTGGAGATCGTTTGCGCCTGCCCGGAAAAGATTCCCCAGCGGGAGGCGATTTGGATATTCGCCGCATCCTTCACCACAGGCAGGATTTTGGTATATACGGTGGTATTGACCGTACCGTTTAAGTTATAGACGGCGGTGCTGATAATAAACGGCGTCACCACGCCGGTAATGGTCTTGAAAATCGTTCCGTAGGACTCCACGGTTTCATGCCGGTCTTTGCGGATTCTCCTTTGAAGGAGATCCCGGTTCAGGAAATAAATCCCCACCATGAACAAAAGCGCCGTGAAAACGCCGGCGCCGGTTCCCAGAGCGCTGCCGATGGCGCCAAAGGCGGCCCGTTTGACCTGTCCCGCCTCATCCGCCGGTACCTCTAAGCTTCCCATGCCGTTTCGGATTAACAGATAGGCCCCGCCTACGGAGACAACCGCGTTGGCAATCTGCTCCAGAATCTGCGAGACGGAGGTCTGCGCCATACTCCTGTGGGCCTGGAAGTATCCCCGGAGCACCCCCAGAATGCCATAGAGAAAAATCGTGGGGGCAAAGGTGCGCAGCACGGGCACAATCTCCTCCGAGACAAACAGTCCCGCCCCAAAAAACAAAAACAGGCTGGCCACGCCGCCCACGGCCAGCACATAACAAAGCGCGCACAGAAATATCCGGTGCGCATTGCGGTATTCCCTCACCGCCAGTTTCTGGGCGATCACCTTGGAAATCGCCGAGGGAATGCTGTAAGACGAAATTAATAAAATGATGGTGTAATAAGGGTACGCAATCTGATAGTAGCCCAGACCCAAATCCCCGATGACAGCATGCATAGGGCTCTTGTAAAGGAGCCCTATCACTCTGCTGATGATTCCGGCGGCTGCCAGGATCCCGGCCTGCGCTATAAAATTATTTTTTGAACTGTTCTTTTCCGCCATGTCTCTAACCGATCAGCCAATCATACATCTCCTGATACTTGGCCGCGGACACATGCCAGGAAAAGTCCGCCGCCATCGCCCTGTCGATCAGCTTGTTCCACTCGCGTTTCTTATCGTAATAAATATGCTCGGCATAGCGGATTGTATTCAACATTTCATGAGCGTTGTAATTGGTAAAGCTGAAACCGGTGCCGGTGCTTTCGTATTCATTGTAGGGCTCCACAGTGTCCTTCAGTCCCCCCGTCTCGCGGACGATGGGAATGGTTCCGTAGCGGAGCGCCATCAACTGGCTCAACCCGCAGGGCTCAAACAGCGACGGCATCAGGAACGCGTCGCAGGCCGCATAGATCTTATGAGACAGCGGGTCGGAATAATAAATGTTGGCGGACACCTTGTCGCCGTATTTCCAGTCAAAATGCCGGAACATGTTTTCGTACCGTTCTTCCCCGGTTCCCAGCACAACCAGTTGAATATCGTCCTGACAAAGCTCATCCATCACATAGGCCACCAGATCCAGCCCCTTCTGGTCCGTCAGCCTGGAAACCAGGCCGATCATCATCTTCCGATCATCCTGGCGCAGCCCCAGCTCCTGCTGGAGATCCCTTTTATTCTTCGCCTTTTCCTTCCGGAAATTCACCGCGTCGTAAGGATGCGGGATATAGGGATCCCGTGCGGGATTAAAATCCGTGTAATCGATTCCGTTGACGATTCCTCTTAAATCGCCGCTTCTGGCCCTTAACAGTCCGTCCAGGCCCTCGCCGTAAAAAGGCGTCTTGATTTCCTCCGCGTATGTATTGCTCACCGTGGTCACGGCATCCGCATAGACAATGCCGCCCTTCAGCAGATTGGCGTCCTTATAGGCCTCCAGCTTGTCGGGAGTAAAGTAATAGGACGGCAGCCCGGTGATATTTTGGACCGTCTTGGTATCCCATTTCCCCTGAAACTTCAGATTGTGAATGGTGATGACGGACTTGATGCCCCGGAAGAAATCTCCCTCCCGGAACCGTTCCTTCAGGTACACCGGAATCAGCCCCGTCTGCCAGTCATGGCAATGGATCAGATCCGGCCGGAATCCGATTACCGGCAGCGCGGAAAGAACCGCTTTACAGAAATAGGCGTAGCGCTCAATCTCCCATCTGGGATCGTCCGTGTACGGCCTCGGCCCGCTGAAATAGCCCTCGTTGTCGATGAAATAATAGTGAACCCCGTCCTCCTGCGCTTCCAGGATTCCCACATAAACGCTTTTCCAGTTAAAATCCATGTAAAAATGGGAGACGTACTTCATCCGGTCTTTCATTTCCTGTTTCATACAGGCATACTTTGGCAGAATCACCCGCACGTCAAAATACTTTTTGTCGATACATTTGGGCAGAGAGCCCACCACATCGGCCAGACCGCCGGTTTTGACAAAAGGCACTCCCTCGGATGCGGCAAACAGAATGTTCTTCATTGGAAACCCCTCCACTGCATAAATGAATTGTCACGGACACAGAAACACGCGGCAAACGCCATGCCCCATAAAACCATTATACAACAAGAAATCCTCAGTGGAAAGTGTTTTCTTTTTTCCCTTTATACTTTGTAGGAGAGCCGGATCCTGTCGGCGATCAGCGCAATAAATTCGGAATTGGTGGGTTTCCCCTTGCCCGTGTCGATGGTATAGCCAAAGAGCGCGTCCAGCGTCTCCATCCTTCCCCTGCTCCACGCCACTTCGATGGCATGGCGGATGGCGCGTTCCACCCTGCTGGGCGTGGTCTGAAACCGTTTTGCTATGGTGGGATAGAGAATCTTGGTGATAGAGCTGATCATACCGGGATCCTCTACGGACATCATAATGGCCTCTCTCAGATACTGATACCCTTTGATGTGGGCGGGCACTCCGATTTCATGAATCATATTGGTCACATCCTGCTCCAGATCCCGGATCACCAGCTCCTGCTTGGGAAGCTCACGATCGGATTTTGCCGTGTTTGCGCCTCTGGCGGAAGGAACCGTAATCATGATCTGAAATTCTTTGTCCGCGTTCATCAAATCGCCCAGAATCTTGTATATCTTTTCGTTATCCTTTGTAGTTGTAATGTTAAGCTGTTCCATTAAACTACCTCCTGGCAATAATCGTTCTTTTTCGGTAGCCGCTGACGCGCCAATCCCCATCGTTTCGCGTTTTGCCTTCAAAAATCAGCCACCTTTTACATTATAAAAGATAATTATTTGAAACAGCAACTATTACTCGCCGCGCTTTTCGTTTTAACTCGGCAGAAACAACGATAAAATCCGATAATCCTGCTCCTTTCCGCATTTTTCCAGAAAAAACGCCCTCCCTTGCGATCCCGGTTACAGTTCCCTGATCGTTTCCCGCAGCTCCAGAATCATCCCCGGAGGGACGCTCAGCGCATCGATCCCCATGGAAAGGAACCGTTCCGACAGGGACGCATCGGCCGCCAAGTCCCCGCAGATTGCAATGGGAATCCCGGCGTTTCCGGCATTTTTCGCGGTCATTTCAATGAGCCTTAGCACCGCCTCATGACCGGGATCCTCAAGGCTTTCCAGTTTCGCGTTCTGTCTGTCTAACGCCAGGGTATACTGGGTCAGGTCGTTGGTGCCAACGCTGAAGAAATCCGTTTCCTGCGCCAGACGATCGCTTAACAACGCCGCCGCCGGGGTTTCTATCATAATCCCCGCGGGAACCTTGTCCCGGTACCGCACCCCCTCCCGGTCCAATTCCTGCCTGACCTGCCGCTCCATCTGCCTTATGCTGCGGATTTCTTCCAAGGATGTGATCATCGGATACAGGATCCGCAGGTTTCCGGCGACCCCGGCCCGATACAGGGCGCGTAACTGCACCCTGAACATCTGCGGATTCTCTCTCAAAAGCCGGATGCCCCTCATCCCCAGCGCCGGGTTTTCCTCCTTCTCCTGCTTAAGCCAGGGCACCTGTTTGTCCGCGCCGATGTCAAACGTGCGGATCACCGTCTCCCGCCCTCTCATCGTCTCCAGAATCCGTCTGTAAAGCGCAAACTGGGTGTCTTCATCCGGCATTCTGCCGCACTCCAGGTACATCAGCTCGCTGCGGAACAGCCCGATGCCTTCCGCATCGTTGTCCCACGCCGCTTCCACCTCCGCCAGATTGCCCGCGTTGGCGCAGAGCCTGATCCTTCTGCCGGTGCCGGACACAGTTTCCCTGCCCTTCAGCCTGCGCAGAAGAACCTTATGCCGGTCCGCCTCCCGTTTCTTTTCTTCCATCGCCTCCAGCGTCTTCTGATCCGGATCGATATAGATCGTGCCGGTAAAGCCGTCGATCACCGCCTGCTTTCCGTGAAATTCGCTGCCGAAGGCCTCCCCCAGTTTCATGACCGCAGGGATTCCCATGCTTCTGGCCAGGATCGCGGCATGGGAACGGGTGCTTCCCCCTTTTAGCGCAATCCCCCGCACATTTCCGGCGGACAACTGCACCGCCTGGCTTGGCAGAAGATCCTCCGCGGCCAGAAGATACGGCTCCTGCAGCATCTCCAGGCCGTCCGGAGCGCTGCCAAGCGCCTCCAGCAAAAGATTGGTGACGTCCCTTACGTCCCCCGCCCGCTCTCTGATGTAAGCGTCCTCCACCAGATCCAGCGCCCGGGCAGCGTTTTCTCCGGCCGCCGCCACCGCGTACTCTGCGTTCACCTTCTGGTCGGACACCATCTGCCGTATGGCTCCCGCGTACTCCCGATCCTGAAGCAAAAGCTCCTGTACCCGAAAAACGGAGGCGTTCGTCTCCCCAACAGCCCTGACGCTTCCCTCATACAGTTGCCGGAGCCTTTTTGTTACAGTGTCCACAGCCTCCTCAAACCGCGCCAGTTCCTTTTCCACGTCCTCCGTCCAGCGGCATTCCACCGAACGGCGGTTTTCCAAAAAGCAAAGCTTTCCCATTCCAATATCCCGATAGACGCTCTTTCCCTGAATCGTAACCATACCCAGCTTTTCCTCCCGCCTTCCCGTGCCCTCCGCAGCGCGGAGCCCGCCCAGACGCCTCTTTACTCCAGTATATCACACAATGCCGATCCCGCCAAGAAAACCTTGACATCCCTGCCCCCACGGGTAAAATGAAATTGGAAAGAAACTGATTTCCCGCCTGCGGGCAGAAAGCGGCTCCTATGAATCAAATCCGGGAAGACATCAAAAATGAAACCTTTAGACAAATGTATCTCCTGTACGGGGAGGAGCGATATCTGCGCAGACAGTACAGACAGCGCCTCCGGGACGCGCTCTGCGCTCAGGGGGATACCATCAACGTCCACTGTTACGAAGGAAACGGCATTTCCATCGGCGAGATCGTGGATCTGGCGGAAACGCTCCCTTTTCTGTCCCCGCGCCGGGTTTTTTTCATCACTGACAGCGGGCTTTTCAAGTCCGGAGGGGAAAAAATGGCGGAATATCTGGCACAGCCAAACGAGACAGCCTATTTTGTCTTTACGGAAAGCGAGGTTGATAAAAGAAGCAAACTTTTTAAAACCGTGCAGTCCCGGGGACACGCCGCGGAATGTGCGGTTCAGGACGAAAACACGCTGAAACGCTGGGTTGCCGGCATTCTGGCGAAGGAGGGGAAAAAGGCGACGGAGAAGACCATCCAGCAGTTCCTCTCCAAAACCGGTTCAGATATGGACAACATCCAGTCAGAACTGGAAAAGCTGATCTGTTTTTGCATGGATCGGGAGGTGATAACCGAAGAAGACGTGGAAACCGTCTGCACCGCCAGGATCAGCGGACACATTTTCGACATGGTGGACGCCATCGGCAGCGGCCAGCCCAAAAAGGCTCTGGAGCTTTATTACGATCTGCTGGCTCTCCGGGAACCCCCCATGCGGATCCTGTTTCTCATTGCCCGGCAGTGCAATCTGCTGATGCAGACGAAGGATCTGAAGGCCAGCGGTTTCGACAACCGCGCCATCGCATCCAGGCTGGGGATTCCTCCCTTTGCCGCCGGGAAGTATCTGGCGCAGGCCTCCCGGTTTTCCATGTCCGCGCTGAAACAGGCGGTGCGCCGGTGCGTGGATACGGAGGAAGCGGTGAAAAGCGGCCGCATGAACGACATGATGAGCGTGGAAATTTTGATTCTGACGGTACTCGGAAGGTGAACAGTTCCAGACTTGCCGCTTTCGTCATTCTCCTGCGGATCAAATAATCCCGCACGGAAATATGATTGACAAAACGGAAAAGCCAAACCGATCGATCGTATTCTCAGTATATCAGAGTTTTCAGGGAGTGTCTTGATATTTGGGGTAATCCTGCGGGCTCTCCCCTAAAAACACCCCCATGCGTACCCGTTCCCCGGAGATCCGAAACCACACGGCCCCGCTGTCCTTCGTCACCACAATCCTGCTGCCCCAAGCTTTCAGCCTGTCAAGCAGCTCCTGATCCGGATGCCCGTAACGGTTGTTCTCCCCACAGGAAATCACGCTGATCCCGGGACGGACCCGGTTTAACAGGGACTGGGTGGTGGCGCCGCCGGAGCCGTGGTGGGCCACCTTCAGCAGATCCGCATGGGAAATCCCCAGGCTGTCCAGTTCCCGGATCAGATTTTCCTCTCCCGCTCCTTCCACATCCCCGGTGAGCAGCAAGGAGAACGTCGCTTCCTTCTCCCCGTTTTTCCCTTTTTCCAGAAATTCCACATAAAAGCATTGAGAATACTGGTTTGTTTCCTCTCCGGCCCATCCCTTTCGGGGATTCAGGCACAAAAACCTTGCGCCCCCGCATTCCCAGCCATCCCCGGCGCCCACGTACCGGACAGGCAGGGAGGCGGCGCTCCCCGGGACGCTCCCCATCAGCTTTTCTTCCAGTTGTTCCGTCCGGAGACGTTTTGCCACATCCGGCAGAACCAGTTGTTTGATTCGGATGCCGTTTTTCTCCCCTATTTCCAAAAGCTCCCGGATCCCGTTGATATGATCCTCGTCCGGATGGGACGCGAAGACCCCGTCCAGCTTGCTGATTCCATAATATTTCAAAAAAGGCAGCAGCACATACTCTCCCACTCCCCGCCTGCTGGAACTGCCGCAGTCAAAAAGGTAAGTTTCCCCGGAACAGGTCCGCACCAGAATACAGTCCCCCTGCCCCACATCCAGAAAGGCGACGGAATTGCCCGCCGGAGGCCTGACCCCCAGCGCGCATACCGCCAATGCCGCGATCCCAAGCGCCGCCGCCCTCGTTTTCCCATTTCCTCCCCGTCCGGTCCGGGAGCCCCGCCAGACGGATTTTCGGAGAAGAACCGCCGTCCCCAGGATCAGATAATACGCTGCAATCTGCCCCGCCTTCGGACATCCCGGATTCCAGACGGCAAAGGGCAGTTTCACACTCAACGAGCAAACCGTCTCATACCATCCCAGGATCAGCTCCGCCCCCTTCCGGGCAGGAAAAAGCCCTGGAAACAGCAGGGAAAGAAATCCAAACAGCATCAGCGGCTTGATTCCCGGCAGCACAAACAGATTGACCAAAACAGCGTACACCGGCGCCTCATAATAAAACCACAGTTGTACGGGCAGGGTGGCCAGCGTGACAAACAGGCTGGCGGACACAGTCTGTCCGGCTTTCCGAAAGAAGGGAAAAAACAGCCGCGCAGTCAGGCTTTCCCTCTGTCTGCCCTTCTCTGCGGCCGTGTCCTTGCCGGTTGAAACAGAGCCTGCCGCGGCAACCCCCAGCACGGAGGAAAAGGATAACAGAAACCCGCTGTGTTCCAGGTAGAAAGGATTGCCCGCCACCATCACCGCGCCCGTCACTCCCAGCGCGGTGAGCATGTCATAGGTTCTGCCGCAGACCTGTGCCAACATGCGGATTAAGTACATGCCGATGGCGCGGCGGGCGGACACGCCAAACCCGGTCAGCGCGCCGTAAAAAAGCAAAAACAACCCTCCCGCCAGCGCGGCCGCCGGAACCGGCAGCCGCAGCCGTCGAAGCGCTTTGTAAAATCCCATCCCCAGAATGGTAATGTGGAGGGAGGAAATGCTTAAAATATGCAGGATTCCGGCCCGCCGGTACAAATCCTGCGTCTCATCGGAAAGCCCCTGCCGATCCCCCAAAAGAAGGGCGCATAAAATCCCGGCCTCATTTTCCGGCAGGGCCGTATACAGCCTTTCCTCCAGGCTCCGCCTGAAATCGTACAGCCATTCCCGCACCTTCCAGTATTTCCGGGATTGATCCAGGAGAGTCCCGTTTCGGATTCTGCCTCCCACCCCCATCGTCCGGTAATAAGCTGCGGCGTCGAATTCTCCCGGATTGGACGCCTTTAACATGGGGGAAAAGTCCCCCTTCACCACCACAAAACATCCCAGAGGGATCTCCTGAGAATGGGTGAGCTCACATATGAAATTGTCCTGACAGGAAACGCTTTGCCGGGAAACGCCGGCTTGTGACGGATCCGGCTGAATCAGATCCGATTGTGTGAAAGAATTCTGCATACGGACGGAAACGTCCCGCAGATAAATCCGTTGATCGTCCTTTTGATACACCTGTCCTGTGACGGTAAGATCCTCGACCGTTCCCAGGGTTCGGCTGTCCACCGTCCCCGGGGGCGGCGCGTCCCTCTCCGTAACCCTGGCCCGCAGATAGAACAGCGATGCCAGAAAAAGGACAACCCAAAAAAGCGGCCGCCTCATTCTATTCCTTCCCTCCTGAAAAGGCTGGACACACCGGTTATTTTTCCGGCGTGGTCACAATGTCCAGATTCCGCTCGAAAACCGAGGCGCTGAACGTGTCCGGCACCTCTCCGTTTACCAGTATCTGAACTTTATTGATATTGCTGAGTTCCACCAGAGAATTGACAATGGCGTACACGGATTCCTCCGTAGGCACATTGTTGATCACCGTCAGAAAGGTTTCGTCCAGATTGACGTAGCAGATCCCGTCTTTGGTGGTAACGTTGACAATTTTGGTATTGGGATTGACGGATGGATAAAGTCCCTCCGTCCGGCTGTCCGGGCCCGCGATCAGTTCCTCCAGCACAAACCTCTCTAGCTGCATACTGGTGGAATAATACTGCTCCCGGGTTGTACAGATTAAGCTTGCCCCGTCCTCGGAGGCAAAGTACAGCCTGATCCTTGCCAGTTCGTAGGTATTGATTTCATTGCCGTCATTATCGATAAACTGTTCCGCATTCATCCAGCCCACAGGCCTTCCCATACTGTCGTACAGTTGATTGCCCTCCACGGTGATCCCCACATAGCTCACCTCCGGCAGTTGGGTCAGAGTCCGCACAATGGCTGCGCGCACCAGTATCTCGGTAATCACGGGAAGATCCAGATATGCCTGGTCCACATCCAGCATCAGCATGGAGCCCTCCTGCTTTACTTCCAGCACCTGAAAACCCATGGCTAAGGGAGCCTTATACTCCAGCTTTTCCGGAATGGCGCAAAGGCAGTCCAAAAGTTCGTTCAGCCGATCTTCCGGAGACTGGGCCGTCATCTCATAGGGATGAGACTCCACCTTCGTCTCCGAGGAGCTCACATAATACACCTGGCAGACATTCTCTCCGGAGGGTTCCTCCTGCCCGCAGGCGCTTAAGGCAAAAACCGCCAGAAACGCCATGACGGCCCTCCTTAAAATGCCCTTCCCGGGGACAGCCTTCCTCTGATTCCGG
>CANRIP010000031.1 GCA_947630715.1 uncultured Acetatifactor sp. | reverse complement strand
TCCATGTGGCGATTTGTTTTTAGGTGCTTCTGCAATCCCTTTATTTATCATGGGTTGCTTACAGCGAAATCAATTCAAAACGTGCCGGAAATTTCCCGCTATGAAAGCTCCGCCACCGCGTCCTTCATGCTTTTCACATACCGATAGACCTCCGGGGCCGCCTTTTCCCCGTATTGGGCGATGATCTTCACAATGGCGCTCCCCACAATCGCGCCGTCGGAAACCTCCGCCATGGCCTTCGCCTGCTCCGGCGTGTTGATGCCGAAACCAACGGCGCAGGGTACGTCCGTGGCGTTTCGTATGCTCTCCACAATCGCTTTCAGATCCGTGCGGATCTCGTTTCGCACCCCCGTCACCCCCAGGGAGGACACCACATAGATAAATCCCTTTGCCTCCGAGGCAATCTGACGGATCCGGCTTTCAGAGGTGGGGGCGATCATAGAGATCAAAGCCACGTCATGGGCGTTTGCGGGCGTTTCCACCTCCTGTTTTTCTTCGTAGGGCAGATCCGGCAGGATGATGGCGTCCACCCCAAGCTCTTGGCACCTGCGGAAGAAATTGTCATAGCCGTAGTGGAACACCGGGTTTGCATATGTCATAAAGGCCAGGGGGATCTGAGACTTTTCCCTGACCCGGCGCACAATGTCAAAGGTGCCATCCGTGGTCATACCCCCTTTGAGAGCCCTGATATTGGCCTCCTGAATCACCACGCCCTCCGCGGTGGGATCCGAAAAGGGAATGCCGATTTCCACCAAGTCCGCTCCGGCCTTCTCCATCGCCAGAATACATTCCACCGTGCAGTCCGCCGTAGGATCCCCGGCGGTCAAAAAGCCGATAAACGCTTTGTGATTCGGTGTGTCAAAGACCTGTTTCAGTTTGTTATTCATGAAGATCCACCCCCCTGTATCTGGCAATCGCCGCCACATCTTTGTCTCCCCGTCCGGACAGGCACAGGATAATACTCTGGCTGGGCTTGTATTGTTTTGCAATTTTTCTCACATGCGCCACCGCGTGAGCGCTCTCAATGGCGCAGATAATCCCTTCCGTCCGGGCCAGATATTCAAAAGCGTCCACGGCCTCGTCGTCGGTGACCGGCACATACTGAGCCCTGCCGATATCGTGCAGATAGGCATGCTCCGGCCCGATGCCGGGATAATCCAGCCCCGCGGATATGGAATAGACCGGGGCGATCTGTCCATGCTCATCCTGGCAGAAATAGGATTTCATGCCATGAAAGATGCCAAGGCTCCCGGTGGCGATGGTCGCCGCCGTAAACGCCGTGTCCACGCCCTTCCCGGCCGCCTCGCAGCCGATCAGCTCCACTTCCTTATCCTCAATGAAATTGTAAAACGCTCCCATGGAGTTGCTGCCGCCTCCCACGCAGGCCACCACCGCCGCCGGAAGACAGCCCTCCTTCTCCATGATCTGAGCCTTTGCCTCCCGGCTGATCACACTCTGGAAATCCCGGACGATCATGGGGAACGGGTGGGGGCCCATCACGGAACCCAGGACGTACAGAGTGTCGTCCACCCGGTTCGTCCACTCCCTCATGCACTCGTTGACCGCGTCCTTCAGCGTCTGGGTGCCGGTGGTCACCGGATGCACTTTTGCCCCCAGAAGCTCCATCCGGTAAACGTTCAGCGCCTGCCGTTTTGTGTCTTCCAGCCCCATGTAGATTTCGCACTCCATCCCCATCAGGGCCGCAGCCGTGGCCGTCGCCACGCCGTGCTGGCCGGCGCCTGTCTCCGCGATAATCCGCGTTTTCCCCATGCGCCTGGCAAGCAGCGCCTGCCCCAGCACGTTATTGATCTTGTGGGAGCCGGTGTGATTCAGATCTTCCCTTTTTAAATAAATTTTGGCGCCTCCCAGATCCTTCGTCATTTTTTCCGCGTAGTACAACAGCGACGGCCTGCCCGCGTATTCCCGGTTTAACCGATCCAGCTCCTTCTGAAACTGGGGATCGTTTTTACAGGATTCATAACACTCCTCCAGACGCATCAGCTCGTTCATCAGCGTCTCCGAGATATACTGACCGCCGTGTATTCCGTATCTGCCCTTGCTCATTGTCTTGCCCTCTCCTTTTCCCTTGGTTTCAGCCCGCCCTTCCCAGCGCTGCCATCACTTCCCTCATTTTTTCCAGATCCTTCACGCCGCCGGTTTCAATGCCGGAACTTAAATCCACCCCGTAGGGCCTGACCGTCTCCACGGCTTGTCTGATATTTCCCGCATGCAGTCCGCCCGCCAGGAAAAATTTTCTTTCCACTCCCTCCAGCACGGCCCAGTCAAAGGCAACTCCCGTTCCCGTCCCCGCGTCGAACAGCAGATAATCTGCTTCCGAGTCAAGCCACGCCTCCACGTCGCAGCGGCTTTTTACCTTCACCGCCTTCACCACCGGTTTCCCGGCAGCCTCCCGGATCCGGCGGATATCTTCCTCCGTCTCGTCCCCGTGGAGCTGGGCCATCTGGATCACCCCTTCCTCCAGGCAGCGGATCACTTCCCCGCAGGGCTGGTTGACAAATACGCCCACCGCCGCAATGTCCGGATGCAGAGCCCTTCGGAACCGCGCCCCCTGTTCTTTTGTGATCTGCCGGCGAAATCCCGGGGCCAGCACAAACCCGCAGTAATCCGGCCTGACCTGATTCACATAGCCGATGTCTTCCGGCCGAAACATGCCGCAGAGCTTGATCTTTGTTTCCTGCACCACGTCCTCTCCATCCTTTCCTTCCCTCTGTGGTTTCCGGTTCCCCGGGGACAGTGTTTTGCCGTTTCCCCGGCTCCGGAAACGCCCGCCGCCCGGTTAGGACGCCTTACGCCCGGCCCCGCAGATATGCCAGCATCCCGGCCCGGTCGGCGCTTTTCATAAAGGTTTCCCCAATCAGCACCGCGTCCGTGCCGTTTTCCTCCAGCCTGACAATATCCTCTCTGGTTTTCATGCCGCTTTCCGACACAAAGGCAATCTCCCGGGGGACAAGCTCCCGCAGTCTCACCGAATTGCCGATATCCACGGTAAAATCCTTCAAATTCCGGTTGTTGACGCCTATGACGCCCGCTCCGGCCCCCACCGCCATCTGAATTTCCCGTTCATCGTGCGCCTCCACAAGAGCGGACAGCCCCAGGCTTTTTGCGATTCCGGCGTATTCCTGCAACTGGCTTTCCGTCAGCAGCGCGCAGATCAACAGCACCGCGTCCGCTCCCATGAGTTTCGCCTCATAGAGCATATACTCATCCACCGTAAAGTCCTTGCGCAGCAGAGGCAGGGAAACCGCCTCCCGGATCCTGGCCAGGTATTCGTCCTGCCCCTGGAAATAATAGGGTTCCGTCAGGACGGAAATGGCGTCCGCCCCCGCCCGCTCATATTCTCTGCCAATTTCCACAAAAGGAAACTGCTCTGCGATAACTCCCTTGGAGGGAGAGGCCTTTTTCACCTCACAGATAAAACTCATACCGGGCTTTTTCAGCGCCTTTTCAAAAGGAAACCCCGTATGGCATTCCATGGCCAGCGCCTTTTCTCTTAGCTGTTCCATGGGATACTCCCTTTTTTTCGCCAGAATCCGTTCCCTTGTCTTTCCGGCAATTTCTTCCAGGATCACGCCCGGTCCCCCCTTCCTTTTTTGATTCCGGCTTTATGCGTTGGACAGCCGGACGAACTGCTCCAGTTTTTCGTATGCTTTTCCGCTGTCCACAACGGACTGGGCCAGTTTTACCGATTCCTTCAAATTGGAGGCCTTGCCCGCCACAAACAGCGCGGCCGCCGCGTTGATCACGGCTGCGTCCCTCTTTGCGCCCTTTTCCTGTCCGGTGAGAATGTCCCGCGTAATCTGGGCGTTTTCCTGGGGCGTTCCGCCTAAAAGCTCTCCCTTTTTCCAGGACCTAAGCCCCACCTCCTCCGGGGTGATCACGCTGTTTTTAAACTGGCCGTTATGGAAGGAGCAGATGCTGGTGGGCCCGCAGATGGAAATTTCATCCAGCTTTTCCCTGCCGTACACCACCATTCCCTTTTTCACTCCCAGATTGGCCAGCACATGAGCCATGCTCTCCAGCAGACTTTCGTCGTACACTCCCATCACCTGCATGACGGGTTTCGCCGGGTTGGTCAGAGGCCCCAGGATATTAAACACCGTGCGGATTCCCAGCTCCTTGCGGATGGGGCCCACATATTTCATGGCCGTATGGTATTTCTGAGCGAAGAAGAAACAGATCCCCGCCTCCCGGATCAGCCTCTCCGCCTGGGAGGGCTCCAGGACAATATTGACGCCCAGGGCCTCCAGACAGTCGGCGGCTCCCGATTTGGAGCTGGCGGCGCGGTTTCCGTGCTTTGCCACGGGTACGCCCGCCGCCGCGATGATCAGGGCCGCGGTGGTGGAAATATTAAAGGAATTGGAGCCGTCTCCCCCGGTTCCCACAATCTCCAGCACATCCCGGTCAGGATGCACCTCCAGGGCATGTCTGCGCATTTCCTCCGCCGAACCGGTGATTTCCTCCACCGTCTCTCCCTTCATGCTCAGCGCTGTCAGGTACGCGCTCTTTTGCACGTCCGTAGCGGTGCCGCTCATGATTTCGTCCATGACCTGCTTTGCCATTTCATATCCGATGTCCTGTTTCTGCGTGAGTTTTTGAATCGCCTCTCCTATCATCTTTTTCCTTCCTTTCTCCCTGTCCGCGGTTTCGCGGCGGATCTGATTCTGCTCCTTATGATGTCCCGGACGGATAAAGTTTTCCATGATCTTTGCTCCCTCCGGCGTAAGCACCGACTCCGGATGGAACTGGACGCCGTATACCGCGAGAGTCCTGTGTTCCACCGCCATAATCTCTCCGTCCTGGGTTTTGGCTGTGACGCGCAGAGATTCCGGCATGGTATCCTCATCCGCCGCCAGCGAATGGTATCTTGCCACGGTGATCTGCTCCGGCATCCCCTGAAACAACACGCTGTCCGTACAAAGAAGGGCCTGGGAGCATTTGCCGTGCATCAGCTTTTTCGCATAAGTCACCTTGGCCCCAAAGACCTCGCAGATGGCCTGGTGGCCCAGGCAGATGCCAAGGATGGGAATCCTTCCCGCAAACCGCCTGATCACTTCCTCACAGATGCCCGCGTCGGCCGGCTTGCCCGGTCCCGGCGAAAGGATGATATGGCTGGGACAAAGAGCCTCGATCTCCTCCGGGCTCATCTCATCGTTCCGGATGACCTTCACATCCGGCTCCACCGCCGCCGTCAACTGATATACATTATAGGAAAAACTGTCGTAATTATCAATTAAAAGGATCATTCCTCCAGGCCCTCCTGCGCCAGTTCAATGGCGTTTTTGACCGCCGCCGCTTTCTGAAGACATTCCCTGTACTCGTTTTCGGGTACGCTGTCCGCCACAATTCCCGCCCCGGAGCGGATAAAGACCTTCCCGTTTTTGGAAAAGGCAAGCCGGATGGCGATACAGGTGTCGAGATTTCCCGTAAAGGAAAGATAGCCGATGGCGCCGCCGTAAATTCCCCGTTTATTGTTTTCCAGCCGGTTGATAATCTCGCAGGCTCTCAGCTTGGGAGCGCCCGACAGCGTCCCGGCCGGCAGGATGGCGTCCACCGCGTCCAGCGCGTCCTTGTCTTCCCGAAGGGTGCCGCTCACGGTGGAGCCGATGTGCATCACATGGGAATAACGCTCGATGGACATATATTTTTCCACCTTCACGCTTCCCACCCGGCTGATCCGCCCGATATCGTTGCGCCCCAGATCCACCAGCATATTATGCTCCGCCAGCTCCTTCTCGTCCGCCAAAAGTTCCTTCTCCAGCCTTTTGTCTTCTTCCTCCGTAAGCCCTCTGGGCCTTGTGCCCGCCAAAGGGAACGTGTACAGCTTTTCCCCCTCCAGCTTGACCAGGGTTTCCGGGCTTGCTCCCGCGATTTCCCCGTCCGCGCCGGAAAAGTAAAACATGTAGGGGGAAGGGTTGGTGGTGCGCAACACCCGGTACGCGTCCAGAAGGCTCCCTTCCATTTTGGCCTCCAGCCGGTTGGAAAGCACCACCTGGAAAATGTCGCCCTCCTTAATAAAATGCTTTCCCCGTTCCACCATCCGGCAGTACTGCTCTTTATCAAACAGCGGCTGGAACTGGGATTCCAGTTTCAGGGGCACATGCTCCGCCTTCTCCCCTCTGCGGATCAGGCGGCTCATCTCCTCCAGCTCCAGCGCCGCTCTGTTATAGTTTTCCTCAACGTCCTGGGTTTTGATGTTGGTAATCAGCACAATTTTCTGCCGGTAATTGTCGAAGGCGATCACCTTGTGGAACAGCATCAGGTTCACGTCCTGAAATCCGTCTTCGTCCGCCCCGTCCAGTTTCAGCGTGGGTTCGCTGTATTTAATGTAATCGTAAGAGAAATACCCCACCAGGCCGCCTGTAAAAGAGGGCAGATACGGAAACACAGGGCTTCGGTTCTCCCGGATCACGTTTCGGATCACGGTGCGGATATCCTCCCCGGTGGTCTGGGACGTGAGGGCGCTTTTTAACTGAGTGGTGCCGTTATAACAGGTGATTTCCAAAAGCGGGTCGTATCCCAGGAAGGAATACCTGCCCCACCGCTTATCCGGTTCGGCGCTTTCCAGCAGATAAGCGTGGGAACTTACCCTCTTTAAAATCCGCAGGATCCCGATGGGGGTGGAAGTGTCCGAAAGAATCTCCGTGCTGACGGGAATCACGCCGTATTGTCCCGACGAGGCAAGGGCCCGGCATTCCTCCAGAGTCGGTTGCAGTTTCATGTTTCCTCTCTTTCTGCCGTTTTCCATAGGAAACGGCCGGAAAATTTTGCCGCCCGTTCCCGGGCCTGCGCAGATGCGCAAAAAACCCGTCCCGGACAGAGAATCGTCTGTTTCTGTCAAGGACGGGTCATCATCCCGCGGTGCCACCTTGTTTCGCCCGCGACGGGCGCTCTCATGGGATACCATCATATCCCCGGCATCTGACGTGTGCCATGCGTCGCGGCATACTTGGAAAAATTTCCGTTCCCCGCGCCCTCCGTGGGCCATTTAACAGCCTGCATTTCCAACCTTTCTCAGCATCCGGTTTCTCTGTAAGCGCACGTTCTGTTTTTATCTCCACATCTACGGTTTTCGGTTTCGATTTTTTATTATATTACTCCAACCCCAAATTGGTGTCAAGTATTTTTTATTTTCCTTCCGCCATTTTTAGCTGGGCTGTCACAAGGCCGTAGTAAATTCCCTTCTTTTCCAGCAGTTCGTTGTGGGTGCCGATTTCCGCTATCCCGTGCCGGTCGATCACCACCAGCCGGTCCGCGTTTCGTAGGGTGGACAGCCGGTGGGCGATGGCAAAGGTGGTACGCCCCTTCACCAGCCGATCCAGCGCCTGCTGGATCAAAAATTCGCTCTCCGTATCCAGGGCCGAGGTCGCCTCGTCCAGAATCAACAGCCTGGGATTGTTCAGAATCGCCCTGGCAATGGCAATGCGCTGTCTCTCCCCGCCGGAAAGATTGTAACCGTGTTCGCCCACATAGGTTTGATACCCGTCCGGCGTTTTGCAGATAAAGTCGTGGGCGTTGGCCGCCTTGGCGGCGTTAATCACTTCCTCCAGGGACGCGTCCTGCCTGGCAAAGCGGATGTTTGCCAGGATCGTCCCGGAAAACAGAAACGTCTCCTGCAGCACCACGCCGATCTGGGAATGAAGGCATTCCCGCTTGATGTCCCGGATGTCCACGCCGTCAATGGTAATCCTTCCCTGATCCACATCGTACAGCCGCATGATCAGGTTGATCAGCGTGGATTTTCCCGTCCCGGAAGCCCCCACCAGCCCGATCATCTCGCCGGGCTTTACGTCAAAGCTGATGTTTTCCAGCACCGGCTCGTAAGTCTGATAGCCGAAGGACACACGGTCAAAGGTAAAAGCCCCCTGAATGAGAAATTCCCTGCTGTCCGCCCGATCCGTCAGTTTCGGCTCCTCGTCCAACACATCGTAAATGCGGTTTAAGCTTGTGATCATCTGCATCACCGACCGGGGCAGATGGGTCATCCATCCCAGAGGGCCGAACAGATAGCCGCAGTAGGTAATGTACTGCACCAGCTCTCCCACCGTCATGCCGCCCTCCAGCACGTCCATGCCCCCAAACAGGACGGCAATATAAGTGCCGCATCCCATCAGGAAGGTGAGGATGGGGAAAAACACCGCCCAGAAAGTCTCGTTTCTGGCGCTGATATCCGCAAATTCATTGGCTTTTTTCATAAACCGGCGGGCCTCCTTTTCCTCCTTTCCGAAGGATTTCACCACCCGGATGCCGGAAATAATATCCTGCAGACTGCTGTTCATATCGTCCGACTTCAGCCATTGCCTGTGATAGATCACCCGGATCCGGTGAAAAAAGGCTTTGGACAGCGCAAAGACCAGGACGATAAATACCATGGAAAACAGCGTCATCTTCCAGCTAATGACAAACATCGCCACCAGAGAAACCGCCATGGTGAGCAGCGTGGAAAACATATCTCCGAACACTTCTTCCATAAAGGTGCGGATCTGGCGTGTGTCATAAGCCACCCGGTTCATCAGTTCTCCCGGTTTCCGGTTGTTGAGAAAGGAAAGGGAGAGGGTCTGGATTTTATAATACAGTTTTTTCCGCAGGGTCATGCTTAGGGACGCCCCCAGCTTGGAGCAATGCCAGAAACGCGCCACCATCAGCAGAATCTGCCCCACCAGAATCACAAAGGTGATGCCCACGAACCATAACAGATCCGCCCATCTGCCCTGCCCGGAAGAAAGAGCGCCGTCGATAAAGTCCTTCTGAATCATGGGGCTGATCAGATC
Organism: uncultured Acetatifactor sp.; assembly: GCA_947630715.1. Classification (GTDB taxonomy): domain Bacteria; phylum Bacillota; class Clostridia; order Lachnospirales; family Lachnospiraceae; genus Acetatifactor. The sequence continues at coordinate 19,498 of CANRIP010000031.1, read as the reverse complement.
CGCCGCCGTGGCCAGCACCATCAGTAAGGAAATCAGCATCAGCTTTCCGATGTAATCTCCGCAAAGCATGAGAAACTTCCGCAGGATGTCCGCTTTTCCCTCGCAGTAGGGACATCCCCGGGTGCCGGGAAGGGCCCTGCCGCATTTTTCACAGTACTGCTCAAATTCCGTGCTGACCACCCGGTCCTGTTCCCCGGGTTCCCTTCCCTCCGAAAGCGCCGTGATAATGGTCTGCGCTCCCCTGGCCACATAGGAGACGCGCACAATATCTCTCATGGAAAAACGGGCGGCGCAGATCTCCTGCCGATCCTTTTTGATCACCGTGACAATGCCGCTGTGTACCTGATGTTCGCATTTGATCTTTTCGCATTCCTCCAGCCGGAAGGAGGCGGTTACCGTTTCTTCCTCCAGCACCAGGAATCTTTCCTGCGTCACGCAGAGCCAGACGGCCGCCGCGTAGGCTTCCTTTGCCAGCCTGTTTCGGACGTCATACCACAGATCCACGGGCACACAGTACCAAAGGGTTTCCCCCGGGGCGAGCTGCAGCGCGCTTTGCTGCTTGGGCGTCAAAGTGTATAATAGTTTCATATTTCCTCATTTCCGTGCGGAACGCACTTTACATAAACAGATCCAGTTTTTTCCGCTCGCTCACGCTGAGCTTTTCAAAATCCGGGATCTCATACCGGTTTCCGTCAATATCCGTCACCAGAAGGCGGGATTCCCCCAGGACCACCACGGCGTCTCCGCTCATTCTTGTGGTAAACCGACAGGCGCCAAAGCCTGTGACCACGTTCCAGTAAGCATAACCGTACTCGTCCTTCACATCCAGCACCTTCTGAATCACAGGCATAAAATACCGCAGCCGGATCTGTTCCCGGATCATCTCCTGCTGTTCCTGATCCAACTGGGAAAGCTTTTGTATCAGGCCGATTTCCTTCGCCTTTTCGTCCGCCTCCCGTATGGAGATATATTCCTCCGGCTCCGTAAGGGGAAAGGTCAGGTAAACGCCCACTCTGGCATATTCCTTCCCGCCGAATGACAGGGACACAAATCCCCCTTCGGTCCGCCGAAAGACCGCGTTTTCTTTTGTGAGATACCGCATCTCCAAAAGCTCCTGGGATTCCCTCTTTAAAGCCTCCTCGTCAAACTCCTGAAGATCCAGCAGATTCTGTCCATTATTTCCCTGTTCCATAACATACCTCTCTCTTTCTAATCAATCCCCCGCATTGCCAGCGCCTTGGTCTGAAGCTCGCTCAGCTTGTAAAAGGTTCCCCTCTTGGCCATCAGTTCCTCATGGGTGCCGGATTCCGTAATTCTTCCCTCGTCCAGCACAATCAGATGAGAGGCGTTTCGCAGGGTGGAAAGCCTGTGCGCTATGGACAGCACCGTCCTTCCCTTTTCCAACTGCTCCAGAGATTTCTGGATGGCCAGCTCCGTCTCCGTGTCCACCGCCGAGGTCGCCTCGTCCAGAATCAAAATCCTGGGATCCGCCAGAATGGCCCGGGCAATGGAAATCCTCTGCTTTTCTCCCCCAGAGAGGGATCTGCTGGAGGATCCCAGAACCGTATCGTACCCCTCCGGCATCTTACAGATAAAGTCATGGGCGTTGGCCTGCACGGCGGCGCGGATGATTTCCTCTCTGCCGGCGTCCGGTTTCGCATAGGCGATATTTTCCGCCACCGTCCCCATAAAAATATAGGTTTCCTGAGACACCATGGCCACGTTTTTTCTCAGCTCCCGGAACCCGTACTGTCTCACATTGACCCCGTCCACCAGGACTTCCCCTTCCTCCGCGTCATACAGCCGGGAGATCAGATTCACCAGCGTGGATTTGCCTGAACCGGAGCGCCCTACGATGCCGAACACCTCCCCTGCTTCCACCCGGAAACTCACATCCTTTAACACCGGCTTATGGGCGTCGTAGCTGAAGGTGACGTGCCTTAACTCGATCTCGCCCCTTAATTTCTCCGGCCGCAGAGGGTCTGCCGCCTCCCTGACCTCCGGCACGGCGTCCATGATCTCAAACATCCGCTGGGCGCAGTTCATGCAGTTTGTGTACCAGCGGATAATCCGGGACATAAATTCCAGCGGGCCTTTCATCTGGCCCACATAGCCGGAGAACGTCAAAAGCAGGCCCACTTCGATATGGGAGCCGCCGATAATCAGCGCTCCTCCCACCGCCCACACCAGAAAGCTTAACAGATTTTCCACGGTGGAGTACAGCGCGGTGAATTTATTGTCATACCGCACCAGATCCAGCTCCGCGTCCCTGACCTTGGTATTGTTTTTGGTGAACCGCTTCATTTCCTGTTCTTCCTGTCCAAAGGCCTTGACCACCCTCGCGCCGGTGAAATTCTCGTTCATCTGCGCGTTCAGCCTTCTGTTCGCCCGATGCCTTTTTCCGTAATAATGCCACAGATGCGGCATCATATGAAAACTCATGAACACCAGCAGAGGCATGAACAGAATCGAAATCAGCGCCAAAAAGGGCTGTAAGTAAAACATAATGGCGCATGTGGCCGCGAGCCTTCCCACATTGATAAAGAAATACGGGATGCCGTCGATAAAAAAGCTGGAGATTTCCTCCGCGTCATCGGACACTCTCGTCATCAGGCCGCCGGTCTGACGCCTGGAATAAAAGCTGATGGACAGCCTTCCCATGGCCTCAAACACCTGGCTTTTCAGCTTTGCCACCACCCGGGGCGCGATTTTCGCGGTCAGCACCCCCTGCAAAATACCCACCGCCTGGGCCGCCACCTTTGACAGAATCATAGCCGCCACCAGGAAAAGAAGCGCCGTCAGATATCTTCCCGCCGGCAGTCCCAGCATGCGCAAAAAGCTTTCGTCCCTGGCCAGCACCTTGTCGTAGAGCACGGTGCCGCTTAAATAGGGCCAGATCAGATCCAGCGCCGCCGTCGCCACATAGCAGCACACCATAACCGCCAGAGCCGCCTTATAATCTCGAAAATAGGACATCACCCGGAACAGGATGGATTTGCGATCCATACATTTGGGGCAGACCTTCCGCTCCTGGTCGGGATAGATCATGCCGCACTTGGGGCAGCATTCCCTTCCCTTTTTCACATCCAGATCCTCCGGCAGAATCTCCTCGTTCTTTTTGGTTTTGTCAAACAGCCGGCAAAGACGTAGGAAAGTCTCCAGCCGGGTATTGGAAAAATGACACAGTTGTCGGTCTACGCCATCCACCGCCGCCAGCAAAACTCCCGTGCTGACCTCCCGGATCACCTCCAGCCGCTCGATCTGCTCCAGCGCATAATACTGAACCGCCGGCTCCTGTGTCAGAACCGCGTCTTCCTGCACCTGCCAGCCCGCGTAACCGCCAAAACGATACTCCGCCTTTTGCCGGTAGGGATAAGCGGCAAAGAGCAACTGCGTTTTTGTCAGCGCCACAATAGAATCCGCGAACCGGTATTCCGAATCAAAATCCGCCACGGCGGAAAAAATAATATCCTCCGGTAAAATGCCCTGGCGTTTCACCGCATGTAAAAAACTCTTGGGTAATTTCATACTGACCTCCACGATCCCGCTGCGGGCAGAACAAGATTTCTCCTGCGCAGCCCTGGGTCATCCATCAACCGATCCCTCCCGGCGGACGGCCTGGATCCCTCCCGTTTTCACAGACAAAAAACCCCCCCGGCTTCCGAAAAAGCCAGGGGGAAATATTCCTGCCGTCAGTTGTGAAAACCGTCAGAAGATACACCATCCATCGCTCGGGAGACAAAATAATCTGGTTTTTCTGTTTTCTGTGTTACGAATTTTTCTGGTCATGATTTTTGCCTCCTTTCCTTTTGAATTGACCGAATTTCAGTATAACGGCATTTCCATATCTTGTCAACCATTTTTTAGCGGCGGGCCGTAAGCCATTTTTTATCAGTGGCTCGTAAGCCTTTCTTCCGATGGGCCGCAAGCCTTTCTTTCAGTGGCCCGTAACCCTTTTTCCCGATGGGATGTCAGTACGGGACGTCAGTTTGATTCCGCCGCTGTCTCCGGGTTCTCAGGGCCGCCCTCATGTCAGGCTTGAAAAATCCAGATATGTTTGATCTGTCCGCCGATTTGGCTGTACGGCCAGACTGTCCTGCTGCGGGCCACACAGTTGGGATCGTTTAACAAAAATCCTTCCTCCGTATAGCCGTAAACCACTACAAAATGCCCGCCTATGGTGAAATCCCCCGGCCCCATGGAACAGATGATCAGGCTGCCCTGATCCAGCGCCTGTTTCATGGTCTGCTCATTTTTCTCCGGCTGCTCCACAGTAACGCCGTAACGGGGCGGCACGTCCTCAAATAACAGCCAGGCCGTCCCTGTGCCGGAAATATAATATCCCTCGTCCATGCTGTACTTTGCCAGAACGTCCGGCAGCACTCCCTCGTCCCCCGTCAGATAATACAGCACCATGGAAAGCGCCGTGGGGCCGCAGCCGGACAGTCCCACCACGCTGTCGTCCCCGTAGGAGGCATATCCCCATCTGGGATCCCACTGTAAAAAAAGAGGATAGTCCTGCTCCTTTTCTTCCTTCGTCAGACCCTCTCCGGTCACGGTGCCCTTACGGCTGAGATAATTGGACGCAAAATCCGCCAGTTCGGGATTGTTGCTCAAAGCCTCCAAAAGCTGCTGGGGATAGGCCCGGTAATTCTCCGCCACCCCGGCGATCAGTTCATTCCCTTCCCCCAGTTTTTCCAGCCGCTCCAGGATCTCCCGAAAGGACCGCTCCCTGGGGGGATCCACTTCCTCCAGCCCCCACTGTTCCGCATACCCGGAAACCTTTTCCCGCTCCTGCGCCGCCGTCTGCTCCCCGGTATCCTCCCGGTCTGTGACAACCGCCTGATCTTGCGCCATCACGGACAGGCGGCTGCGGAATCCGCTGATCTGACGGTTCAGCTCCCTGACCCGTCCGCTCAGACGAATCATCAGAATCATGTTAAGGGCCGTCAGAATCCACAGAAGCACATATCTAAACCGCCCTCCGGCCCAAAAAGGGTTCCTGTTTCTCCTGGTTCTTTCCCGGTCATATTGTCTTGTGTTGTGTCCCATTGGATGCTCTCTCCCTGTATCTGATCTGTTCCGGACACGCCAGGCGGTTTCTCCGTCAGGCCCTGTCCTTAGGACAGTTTAACCCGCAGATGTATCAGGGATGTATCCGCTTCGTTTCGTTTCAGCCGTCTGTTTCAGGGATGCAGCAGACGCACCGTCTCCCTGGCAATGGCAAGCTCCTCGTTGGTGGGAATCACCATAACCTTGGTGGCGCTGTCCGGGGTGGTGATCACCAGATCCTCCCCTCTTTTGCTGTTCGCCTCCTGATCCAGCTTGACTCCCAGATACCCCAGATAGCCGCAGACCAGGGTTCTGACCAGCGCAGCGTTCTCTCCCACCCCGGCGGTAAAGCAGATGACATCCACGCCGTTCATGGCCGCCGTGTAAGCGCCGATATATTTTGCCACTCTGTAACAGAAAGCGCGGACCGCACGGATGGCGTTTTCGTCCCCTTTGCGGTAGCCCTCCTCCAGATCGCGGAAATCCGAAGAAAGATTGTCGGACAGGCCCAACACGCCGGATTTTTTGTTCAGCACCGTCATGACTTCCTCCAGCCCCAGATTCTCCTTATGGGCGATAAATTCCAGAATGGCAGGGTCGATGTCGCCGCTTCGCGTCCCCATGATCAGGCCCTCCAGAGGGGTAAGCCCCATGGAAGTGTCCACGCATTTCCCGTCCTTCACCGCCGAAACGCTGGCGCCGTTTCCCAGATGGCAGACGATGATTTTCAAATCCTCGTATGGTTTCCCCAAAAGCTGCGCCGCTTTCGCGGAAACGTAAGAATGGCTGGTGCCGTGGAAACCGTAACGGCGGATTTTATACCTGCGGTAATAATCGTAAGGCAGTCCGTACAGATAAGCCTCCTCCGGCATCGTCTGGTGAAACGCAGTGTCAAACACCGCGGCCATGGGAGTGTCCGGCATCAGCTTTCTGCATGCGTCGATGCCGATCAGATTGGCCGGGTTATGCAGAGGCGCCAGATCGTTGCATGCCTTCACGGCGTTCAGCACCCTGTCGTCGATCAGGACGGATCCGGCAAATTCCTCCCCGCCGTGTACCACTCTGTGTCCCACCGCCCCGATCTCGTCCAGGCTCTTTACCACGCCGGTTGCGGGGTTGACCAGGATTTCCAGCACCAGCCGAATCGCCTCCGTATGATCCGGCATGGGCGTCTCTTTCTTTTCCTTTTCGCCTCCCGCCGGGGCGTAGGTAAGCATGGCTCCCTCCATGCCGATTCTTTCGCAGAGCCCCTTTGCCAGACATCTTTCATCGTCCGAATCGATCAGTTGAAATTTTAAGGTGGAGCTGCCGCAGTTAATCACCAATACTTTCATGAATGTTCCTTCCTTTCCGCATGTTATCCCATTGCGCCTGTTTGTTATGACGCCTGTTGTTATGGCGAAACGCCGGGGTCAGACCAGTTGAGCCTGGACGGCCGTCAGCGCCACCACGCCCACAATATCCTGCCAGGAGCAGCCTCTCGACAAATCGTTCACAGGCCGGGCGATCCCCTGAAGCATGGGGCCGTACGCCTCCGCCCCTCCCAGTCTCTGAACCAGCTTATAACCGATGTTCCCCGCGTCCAGATTGGGAAAAATCAGCACATTGGCCCGTCCCCCCACAGGGCTTCCGGGGGATTTGGACTTGGCAACGCCGGGCACCAGGGCCGCGTCCGGCTGGAGCTCCCCGTCCAGGGTCAGATGCGGGTACTGCTCCTGGGCGATTCGCGTGGCCTCCACCACCTTGTCCACCAGGGCATGCTTTGCGCTTCCCTTGGTGGAATGGCTCAGCATGGCAATCACAGGCTTGGGGCCGATCAGCGCCTTAAAGCTTCTGGCGGAAGATTCCGCAATGGCGGCCAGCTCCTCGGCGGTGGGATCCTGATTCAAGCCGCAGTCCGCAAACAAAAACGCTCCGTTCTCTCCCATTTCCTTAAACTGCGTGTCCATAATGAAGAAAGCGGAAACCAGTTTCACGCCGGGGGCCGTTTTCAGGATCTGAAGGGCGGGGCGCAGGGTATCCGCCGTGGAATGACAGGCTCCCGCCACCATCCCGTCCGCATCGTTAGCCTTTACCATCACGATCCCGAAGGTCAGATTATCGCTTAACAGGATTTCCCTGGCCTTCTCCGGCGTCATGCCCTTGGCTTTTCTCGTCTCGTACAACAGTTCCGTATATTCCTCCAGTTTCGGCGTTTCGGCGGGGTTGATCACCTTGACGCCGCTTAAGTCCACCTCCAGCCAGCCCGCGCCGTCCATGATCTTTTCCTCGTTTCCCACCATGATAATGTCCGCGATTCCTTCTTCCATAATCTTTGCCGCGGCGATCAGGGTCCTTTTGTCATTTCCCTCCGGCAGCACGATGGTCTTTTTGTCCAGTTTCGCCCTCTCTTTGATCAGGTCGATATAAGACATGCCCCTCTCTCCTTTCTGATTCTGCGCCGCCTGCCGCAGACATGGAAATGTTTCCGTGCCGCATCCTGTCTCCAGGCGGTTCTTTTTTTGATTTTTCATCTTTTGCTTAACAAACGACTCTGTTTATATTATACTAAATACAAGGACATGACACAAGGGATAAACATGGATTACCCCCACAAAAAAGGAGTGCGCCTATGAAGGTCAACGGCATCGTCGCGGAATACAATCCCTTTCACAACGGACACAAATACCTCCTGACAGAATCAGCCCGCAAAACCGGCGCCGATTACACCGTCGTGGTCATGAGCGGCGATTTTGTACAAAGAGGCGCCCCCGCCATAACGGACAAATTCAGCCGGGCGCAGATGGCCCTTGCCTGCGGCGCGGATCTGGTGCTGGAGCTGCCGGCCCTGTACGCCGCCGCCAGCGCGGAATTTTTTGCGGAGGGCGCGGTGGCCCTTTTCAACGGCCTGAACGTGGTCACGGATCTTTGTTTCGGCAGCGAGTGCGGAGACGTCTCCATTCTCCGTCAGATCGCCGAGATTCTTGCGGAGGAACCGGAGGCTTATTCCCTGTCGTTAAAACAGTATCTGCGCCAGGGGCTCTCCTATCCCAACGCCAGAAACGAGGCCCTGATCCAGAATTATCCTTTTCTCGGGCATCACAAAAACGTATTTTCCTCTCCCAACAATATTCTGGGGATTGAATACATAAAAGCCATCCTTCGGTCGGGCAGCTCCTTACACCCGGTTACGGTGCTGCGCACAGGCGCGGGCTACCACAGCCGTCTGCCCGGAGACGAGGGATGCTCCGCCCTGGCCATCCGCCAGGCGCTTTACGCCGGCACGGATTACTCCTTTCTGGAAAACAACATGCCCCCCGAGGCCGCCCGGATCCTTTCGGAAAAGCTGAACGCATCGGGTCCGGTGCGCAGCGGCGATTTTTCCGAAACCCTGTATTACAAGCTGGTGTTGGAAAACAGCCGGGGATATGAGGGGTATCTGGACGTGTCCCGGGAGCTGTCCGACCGCATCCTGAACCGGCTGGATGATTTCAGGGATTATGACAGTTTCTGCGACCTGCTGAAGACAAAGGAAATGACATACACCCGGATCAGCCGCTGCCTTCTGCATATCCTGTTAAACATGAAAAAGGAAGACATGGAAAAGGCAAGGGTTCTGGGTACGGCGCTTTACGCCAGAGTGCTGGGGTTCCGGCGCTCCGCCGCCCCTCTGTTAAGCAGGATCAGGGAGCGGTCGTCCATCCCCGTGGTGACAAAAACGGCGGACGCCGTCCGGGAACTGGACGGGCCCGCTGCGGAAATGCTGAAACAGGATCTGTGCGTCAGCCAGATTTACAACGGCGTCCTGGCCCATAAAAACGGCCGGGCTCCCATCAATGAGATCGCTACGCCTCTGGTGATCCTGTGACGGAATCCCCTGCAACCGGGTCTTCTGCAACCGGATCTTCTGCAACCGGATCCGTCAATTCTTGAAACTGTGGATCGGGGCCGGGATTCTTCCTCCCCGGTTCACAAAGCCGTCGCAGGAAAATGCGTTCACTGGCATGATCGGCGCATATCCCAGCAGCCCGCCGAATTCCACGGTTTCTCCCACGCCCTTCCCGATCACCGGAATCAGACGCACCGCGGTGGTCTTCTGATTCACCATGCCGATGGCCATCTCGTCCGCAATGATGCCGGAGATGGTGCTTGGCTTTGTGTCGCCGGGAATGGCGATCATATCCAGCCCCACGGAACAGACGCAGGTCATCGCCTCCAGCTTTTCCAGAGTCAGCGCGCCCGCTTTCACCGCGTCGATCATGCCCTGGTCTTCGCTGACGGGGATAAACGCTCCGCTTAAGCCCCCCACATAGGAGGACGCCATGACCCCGCCCTTCTTCACCTGATCGTTCAGCAGGGCCAGCGCCGCGGTGGTGCCGGGCGCCCCCGCCTGTTCCAGCCCCATCTCGCAGAGAATATCGGCCACACTGTCTCCTACCGCCGGCGTGGGCGCCAGGGACAGATCCACAATGCCGAAGGGCACATCCAGCAGACGGGAGGCTTCCTTTGCCACAAGCTGCCCCACTCTCGTCACCTTAAAGGCCGTCTTTTTGATCGTCTCGCAAAGCGTCTCAAAATTTTCTCCCCTGACTTTTTCCAGAGCGGTTTTGACCACCCCTGGGCCGCTGACGCCCACATTGATCACCCGGTCGGCCTCCGTCACGCCGTGAAAGGCCCCGGCCATAAAGGGATTATCATCAGGCGCATTGCAGAAGACCACCAGTTTCGCGCATCCCAAAGAATCCTGCTGCCGGGTGCGTTCCGCCGTCTCCTGAATCATCTCTCCCATGAGTTTCACCGCGTCCATGTTGATGCCCGTGCGGGTGGAGCCCAGATTCACGGAGCTGCATACGCGCTCCGTTTCAGACAGCGCCTGGGGAATGGAACGGATTAACAGCAGATCGGCGGGCGTCATCCCCTTGCTCACCAGCGCGGAATATCCGCCGATAAAATTCACGCCCACTTCCTTCGCCGTCTGGTCCAGCGTCCGGGCGATGGAGGCGAAATCCTCCTGGGACTTACAGGCGGCGCTTCCCACCAAAGCAATCGGCGTCAGGGAAATCCTTTTGTTTACGATGGGGATGCCGAATTCCCTGGAGATTTCCTCCCCTGTCCGCACCAGATCCTTGGACGATTCATAGATTTTTCGCCGGATTTTATCCTTCAGCCTGGCGAGATCGGAGTCGATGCAGTCCAGCAGACTGATTCCCAGCGTAATCGTCCGCACGTCCAGATTCTCCTCCTCAATCATCCTGTTTGTCTCCGCCACCTCAAATAAATTGATCATGTCAATGCTTTCCTCCCGGTTATGGTCTGGCGGCTTTTACGCCGCCTGGATTCGGATCAGATCCTGTGCATCCTATCAAAGATTTCCTCTTTCTGGCATTGGATCGCCACCCCGATTTTCTCTCCCAGGGCCGACAGCTCATCCGCCATATCCCCGAAACTGCCCTTCATACCGGTGGTATCCACGATCATCATCATATTGAAATATCCCTGTACAATGGTCTGGGAAATGTCCAGAATATTGATGCCGTTCTCCGCAAGGTAGGTACAGACTTTTGCGATAATTCCCACAGTATCTTTTCCCACTACGGTGATAATTGCTCTTTTCACTTGTTTCTCCCTTTCCGCGCCCTCTGCGCACACCGTTACCGGATTTCTTTTTTCTTTTCCCGCGTCCTCGCGCTCTTTGATCCCGCCGCTCCCGGACGCCCAGCCCTTGCCGCGCATGGGCGTCCGTCCATGCCCTACCGTCTACGCGATCTGGATCACAGGGGAGATTTCGTCCCGCTTTGCCACCCGGATATCAAAATCCCCCGCCTGATAGGGATTGTCCCCCATGGTAATCTCCATCCGCACGGACTCGTAAGCCAGCTCCGGCAGATTGTTTTCTTTGCTTAAATGCCCCAAAAGCACCGTCCGCAGACCGTCATGCAGAATCCGGCACAGCAGCCGGCCGGAATTTTCGTTGGAAAGATGCCCTCTGTCCCCCAGAATCCTCTGTTTCAGGTAATACGGATAGGGGCCCACCTGAAGCATATTTACGTCGTGATTGGCCTCCAGCAAAAGCGCGTCCATCCCCTTGAGACATTCCACCGTATAATCGTTATAAATTCCCAGATCCGTACACACGGCCACCCTTTTGCTGCCGTAGGAGATCCGATATCCCACGGGCTGCGCCGCATCGTGAGAAATGCGCATGGGGTTAATGGTCAGATCCTTGATGGTCAGTTTCCGATCCTCAAAGACCTGCCGGAACAGTCCCGGATCCAGATCGCCCAGGCCGGCACAGCGCCGCAAAGCGTCGATGGTTCCCTGAGTGGCATAGATGGGAATTTCATATTTCCTGGCCATCACGCCCAGGCCGCTAATGTGATCCGAATGCTCATGGGTAATCAGGATGCCGTCGATGTCCCGTCCCGTCAGCCCCAGCTCCTTCAGGCCGTTTTCCGTCCGTTTCCCGCTGATCCCCACATCCACCAGAAGATGGGTCGCCTGGGAACCCACATAAACGCAGTTCCCGCTGCTCCCGCTGGCAATGCTGCAAAGTCTCATATGTTCTCCATTCCGGAGCGTGGGCTTTGGGGAGAGCAAACCCGGATGTGATAAGTCCGCTTCCTCTCCCACGCCCCATGCTCCATCCGGCCGAACGCTCTCCGCGCCCGCGCCCCTGTCAATGCCTCTTTTCCTCCCAGTGGATGTCAATCACGTCGCCGCCGCTCAAAGGCTCCATATATTCCGCGTTTCTGCCGTTTAAAAGCGTCACGATCCCCCTGCCGTCAGAGGCGTTTAAGTCAAAGTCGATGAAGGAGAACACATCCACAAACACATAACTGTCCTTCCCCTTCAGCGTCACGAAAGAACCGTTGACCGTCACGGTGATTTCCGAGAGGGCGCCGTAGGCTTCCCCCGGTTTGGCGTCCCCGCTGCCGGAACCGCTCGCCCCTGCCTGCTCCTGCCGCCCGGCCTGGGGTTTCTCCGAAACGGAGCCGGCATCGTCCGAACCGGCCTCCCCCTTGTCCGCCCCGGCGGTTTCCCCGTCCTCCGCCTCCTGGGTTTCTTCTTCGGTTTCCTCCTCCAGATCCGCATAAGTCAGCGGGGTGTTACCGTCCCAGGCGAGAGTAAAGTTTTCATAGACCCGGGTATGGGGTTTCGCCGGCGTGTCGTTGACCAGGATGCCGCCGCCGAGAGGCACATCCATAAACTCCGCGATTTCCCGCACCGTGTAGGAATTCTGCACACGGATATCATCGTTTTCCTGAATCAAGTAAAACTCGTTTTCCAGCCTGCCGTTCACCGAAGCGGTTCTGGGAAGATCGATCCGCGCCCCGTTGACCGATACATGGAGCCTCTGATCCAGTTCCGGCAGCCTTCCCAGCTCCAGGGAGGCGGGCTCCCCTTCCGTGGAGGGGGTTACCTCCACCCTGTCGCCGTTTTTCACCTGGGTGTGGATGTCCGCCGGTTCTCCGTTGACCCGGATGGACGCGGCCTCCCCTAACAGCCCCCGCACAATGCGGCTTTTGCCGTTTACCGTAAAAGTCAGCGCTTTTCCCCGTTTCGGGAAAAGTTCCTCGTTGGAAAGGTCGGTCTGCACCGCCGCGTCCGCCACGGAGAGTTTCCCGTTGTCATACAGCTTGACCCGTTTGCCGTTGAAATCCACAAAAATGAAATTGTTGCTCTGCTCATAATAGCTCAAGCAGATGCCGATGGGCGTGACCATCAGGGAATCCCTGCGGGGATTATCGATTTCAAAATCGATGTTCTGCATCACCTCCGGCCCCCGGATGGCCACGCGCTCTTTCACAATCCCCAGCTCGTCTGCCAACTGCCGCGTGTAGCCCGGAATCATTCCGCCGCCTCCCACCACGAAAACGGCGCTGACGGCCTTGTCCCCGTTCAGTTCCCGGATGCAGTCCGCCACCAGCTTGGTCATCTCCTGCACCTTCCCCGAGAGGATTTCCTCCACCTCCTTGGAGGTGATCACCTGGGTCAGCCCCATAATATCCTGGTATTCCACGGATTCCCGCTCGCCGGACTGGCGCTTGATCCGCTCCGCGGTGTCAAAATCCACCAGACAGTGCTGTACGATCAGATCCGTCAGGCTGTCTCCCGCCACCGGGATCATGCCGTAGGCCGTGATGGCCCCGTCCCGGGTGACGGAGATATCGCTGGTTCCCGCTCCCACATCCACTAACGCCATGTTCAGCATCCTGAATTTTTCCGGAATGGCCACCTGGATCGCGGCGATGGGCTCCAGCGTCAGATTCGCCACATGCAGCCCGGCGGTTTCCACCGCCTTGTACAAACCGTCCACCACGTCGTCCGGCAGGAAAGTGGCGATCAGATCCACCGCCATGTTCCTTACCTTATGCCCCTCCAGATTTCCGATCTGGTATCCGTTCATGTAATACCGCATGGGCGTATACCCCACGCAGTAAAATTTCATTTCCGTGTCGTTGTTCTTCTGAAATTCCTCATAGGCCTGCTCCACCCCCAGAGTGGACAGAGCGTAAACGTCTTCCTCCGTCACTTCGTGATCCCCGTCATACTCCATGACCGCGTGGGTCGTCACCGTCCGCAGTACGCGGCCGGCCGCTGCGATACATACCTCGGTGAGCTTTCGGTTCAGATCCTCCTCCAGTTGTTCTTTCACCAGTCGGATGGTTTCCCCTACTTTGCCGATATCATGAATCTGACCGTCCAGCATGGATCTGCTGTCATGCTCCCGGATTCTCTGCCCCAGCACATGGAATCTCCCGCCGCTTAAGTAACCGACCGTACCCACCACGCTTCTGGTGCCGATGTCCAGGCCGAACACCAGTTGACCCTGTCCCTCTCTTACTCCTGCCATGTATAAGCCTCCAGTTTCCTGTCTATCTGCTCATAGCTCTCCTTCAGAGAGCCGCTGTTGTCAATTACAAAGTCGCAGTTTTGGCGGAAGGTTTCCTCCGAAAGCTGACTGGCCATGATCCGCGCCGTCTTCTCCGGGGAATAGCCCCGCTCCTTTGCCAGCCTTTCCCGGCGGACTCCCTCGTCCGCGTATATGTACCAGAGTTCATCCACCAGCTCCCGGAACCCGGTTTCGATCAAAAGAGCCGCCTCCACGAAGAACAGCTCCGTCTCCCCCGATTGTTCCGCCATGTGCAGACGATCCAGCAAAAAATCCCGCACCGCCGGATGCACGATCCCGTTCACCTGTTCCAGCAGTCCCGGATCCCGGAAGATTCTGTCCGCCATCCGGGTTCTGTCCAGGGTGCCGTCTGCCAGCAGGATCTCCTTCCCCAGAAGGCGCACCAGCGCGCGGAAACATTCCGTTCCCGGCTCCTGGAGCTGCCGCGCCACGCTGTCCGCCAGATAAATCTCACATTTGTAATGTTTTCGGATATAGTTCAGGATTTCCGTTTTTCCGGCTCCTACCCCGCCTGTAATCCCGATAAATTTCATCTATGCTCTCCCACGGTTCCCCGGCGCGTCCGCCTCGGGGCGTCCTACTTTGCCTCATACCAACTGTCCCCGGTGTGCAGATCCACCTCCAGGGTCACCGCAAGCTGGGCCGCCCCCTTCATGTGTTCCTCCAGGATGGCTTTTACCTGCTCCGTTTCCGGCTGATACGTCTCTATGACCAGTTCGTCATGCACCTGAAGGATCAGCCTGGATTTCAGTCCCGCCTGCTTTAACGCCCTCCACACCCGGATCATGGCAATTTTCATGATATCCGCCGCCGTGCCCTGAATGGGAGAATTCATGGCCACCCGTTCGCCGAAGGAGCGCTGCATAAAGTTGGAGGAAGAAATCTCCGGGACGGGCCTTCTGCGTCCGAACAGGGTGACCGTATAGCCCTTCTCCTTGGTCTCCCTGACCAGACCGTCCAGGAATTCCTTGACCTTCGGGTACGTCTGAAAATACTGCTCAATATATTCCGCCGCTTCCCTGCGGTCAATGCTCAGATCCTGGCTTAAGCCAAAGGAGCTGATCCCGTACACAATGCCGAAATTCACCGCCTTGGCGTTCCGTCTCTGAAGCGCCGTCACCTGATCCAAGGGGGTGTGGAAGACTTTGGAGGCGGTGATCCGGTGAATATCCTGATCCATACGGTAGGCCTCTATCAACTGCTCATCCCCGGACATGTGGGCCAACACCCGCAGCTCGATCTGGGAGTAGTCCGCGTCCGTCAACACATAGCCTTCCCTGGGGACGAACACCTTTCGGATCTGCCTCCCCAGCTCCATCCGCATGGGGATGTTCTGAAGGTTCGGCTCCGTGGAGCTGATACGCCCGGTGGCCGTAATGGTCTGATGAAAGCTGGTATGGATCCGGTCGTCCTCGCCGATAAACGCCGCAAGCCCGTCCGCATAGGTGGATTTCAGCTTGGCCAGCCCTCTGTATTCCAGGATATCGCTTACAAGGGGATACTCCCCGGCCAGCTTTTCCAGCACGTCCGCCGCGGTGGAATAACCGGTTTTGGTCTTTTTCCCTCCGGGCATATGCAGCTTTTCAAACAGAATTTCCCCCAGTTGTCTGGGAGAATTGATGTTGAAGGTTTCCCCCGCCTGCGCATAGATGGACTGTTCCAGCTCCCGGATCCGCCCCGCCAGCCTTTCCCCGTAGGCCTTCAGCTCCTCGGGACGCACCCTGACGCCTTCCCGCTCCATATGGTAAAGCACCAGGGAAAGGGGCATCTCGATCTCCCGCATCAGCCCGTCCATTCCGGCCTGCTCCAGTTTCCGTTCCAGTACGTCCGCCGCCTTCCACGCCACATAAGAGGCATAGCAGCAATATTCCTCCAGCTTTTCCGGCGCATTCCGCGCCGCCTGGGAAAAATCCGCCTTTTGCAAAAGCTCCGCCCTGCCCGGGATCACCACCTCCAAATGCTCCGAGGCCACGGATTCCGGATCGTAATCGCTCTTTAACGGATTCAGAAGATAGGCGGCGATCAAAACGTCGAAATACCCCTCTGTCTGCTCCTGATCCAGAAAGCCGTATTGGGGCTTAATGTCATATGTGGCCAGTCTCGCCCGCTTGGAAAGCCCCCAAAAGGCATCCCACAGGCGCCGGGCCGCCCTTTCGCCCGCTTTGCCGCCCTCGTCTCCATGATCCTGGGGGGAAAGCATCCCCTCTCCCGTCCCGGATCCCGAAAACCGGCAGGGTTCTCCCTCCCCCGGCGGGATGAGGCAAAAATACGTTTCCCCCTCCGGCAAGGTAACGGAAACGCCGCAGGCGATACCCTTTTGTACGGCCAGGAAGAATCCCACCCGCTCGTTTTCCCCCACCGCATCCAAAAGCCCTGCCAGGGCGTCCGGATCCTCCGCCCGGTGAAAATGCCCGGCAATCTGCCCGCTGTCGTCCTTGACCGCATTTTTTTCAAAACGGGAAAGCAGATTTTTAAATTCCAACTGTTTAAACAGCTCATAGGCCTCCGGGGTATAAAACCCTTCCGCTTTGGCGGTTTCATAATCGATGGCCACATCACTGTCGGTTTGAATGGTGGCCAGCGCCCTGCTTAACTCCGCAAGCTCCCGGTTTTCCTGCAACGTCTCCCGGATGCTCTTTTTGGGGATTTCGTCCACATGCTGATAAATTTGATCCAGCGACCCATACTGAAGAATCAGTTCCGCCGCCGTCTTTTCTCCTATTTTCGGAACCCCCGGTATGTTGTCCGCGGCGTCCCCCATCAGGGCCTTCAGGTCGATAAACTGCCTGGGAGTCACATGGAACGCCCGCTCCACATCCTCCGGGTAATAATCCTCCGTCTCCGTCCTTCCCTGCCTGGTTTTCGGGATGCGGATCTTAATGGTTTTGTCGGAAATCTGGAGAAGATCCCTGTCTCCTGACACAAGTGTCACTTGAAATCCGTCCGCCGCGGCCTTCCGGGCCAGCGTCCCCAGGATATCGTCCGCCTCCAGGCCGGCCTGCTCCACAATGACAATGCGCATCGCCCGCAGCACATCCTTGAGAATCGGCACCTGTTCCCGCAGTTCTTCCGGCATGGGTTTCCTGGTGCCCTTGTAATCCGCATACATCTTGTGGCGAAACGTGGGGGCGTGAACGTCAAACGCCACGGCCAGGCAGTCCGGGTTCTCCTCCTCCAGAGTTTTAAACAGAATGTTTAAAAACCCGTAAACGGCGTTGGTGTGAACCCCCCGGGCGTTGGTTAAAAGCGGCAGACCATAAAACGCCCTGTTTAAAATACTGTGTCCGTCTATTAATACCAGTTTTCTGTTTTCCTTCATGTTGAAAGCAACCACCTTTGCCGGCCGCCCGGATCCCAGGGAAAAGGACGGTCCATGATCGGGGATATCCCGTTACAGCAGAATCCAGACGGCAAAGCAGATCAAAGCCCCCACCGCCGCTATCTCCAGCGCAAGTCCCACGCGCATCAGGGCCTCATGGGTTCTGATCCGTTTACGGGATTCCTCCACCCGCTGTTCCAGCTCCTTCTTCAGATCAAAGGCTTTGCCGTCCTCCAGGCGCTGTATGCCTTCGATCACAAGAAACTGTATCGTCAGTTCCTCCCGGCATGATTCACAGCTCTCCATATGGCTGTGAAACCGTTTCAGGGTTTGATAATCCAGCTTGTCCGAAACAAAATCAGGAATCAGCCTTTCAAATTCCTTACAGTCCATCTTCCATCCGCAGCCGGGCCGACCGGGCGTCAGAACCGCCCGAACCCTCCCGCTCCCTTCTTTTTCAGACTTAAGCGCACAAACTCACTATCCAGTATACACATTCATGGAAGAAAATTCAATATTTTCCGAGGAAACGAATCAGATTTTATATGGTTTTTAATTTTGGGGAAACTATTGACACTGACCGTAAATCCTCCTATGATAAGGAAGTAACGCTCAAAACCATGGCTCTTAGGAAAACTCTTAAGAATGTGAAGGACTTTAAGAAAAATGCTGTTTAATTCCGTGATTTTCCTCACCCTGTTTCTGCCCTTGGCGCTGGCGGGATGGTATCTGTTCCGGCGGCTTGGCAGACCCGGGTTATCCAAACTGTTTATCATCGGCATGTCTTTTTGGTTTTATGGCTTTTACAACGTCAGTTATCTTTGGATCCTCTTAAGCAGTCTTCTTTGGAATTACGCCGTCAGTTTCCTGCTGCAAAAATGGCCCCGGGGCGGCAGATGGCTTTTGTCCGCGGGGATTCTGGGTAATCTTGGCCTGTTATTTTACTTTAAGTATTTTAATTTCTTTGTGGACAACTGCAATTATTTTTTTCACGCGGACATCTCCGTGGAAAAAATCGCGCTGCCTCTGGGAATCAGTTTTTTTACCATTCAGCAGATTTCCTATCTCATAGAGCGGTACCGGCATTCGGCTCCGCACTATTGTGTCTTGGATTACTTTTTTTACGTCAGCTTTTTCCCTCAGTTGATTGCGGGCCCCATCGTGCTGCACAGCGAACTCATGCCCCAGTTGCAGGATCCGGGCCGTTCCCGCTTTTGTGTGTCCCGGTTTTATGACGGGCTTTCCCTTTTCATCCTCGGCCTGGGGAAGAAGGTTCTGCTGGCCGACAGCCTGGCCGTACTGGTGAACGCGGAATATGGCAACATTGCCGCCCTGGACATGCTCTCCGCCTGGGTGGTGATCTGCTGGTACATGGCGGAGCTGTACTTTGATTTCAGCGGTTACAGCGATATGGCCAGGGGGATTGCCGGGATGTTCGGCCTTGATCTGCCGGAAAACTTCAACTCCCCCTTTCACGCCGACTCCGTCAAAGAATTCTGGCGAAGATGGCATATGACGCTGACCCGTTTCCTGACCCAGTATCTCTATATTCCCCTGGGCGGCAGCAAAAAGGGCAAGGCAAAACAGTGCCGGAACCTGCTTCTTGTGTTTCTGGTCAGCGGGATCTGGCACGGCGCAAACTGGACGTTTTTCCTATGGGGCCTCTTAAACGGCCTCGCCGTCGTATTTGAGACGCTTTTCCCCAAGGTGCGGTTTCCCAAACAATGGATGAACCGGCTGGCCACCTCCCTGTTTATCATCCTGTCCTTTTCCGTCTTCCGCAGCGACTCGCTGGGGGAAGCCGCCCTGCTGTGGAAAAAGCTGTTTGCCGGCGGATATAACGGCATGTTCTTCGGCATCTGCAACATGCTGCGGTTCCCGGAAAACTATGTGATCTTAAAATTCCTGGAAATGGCCGCTCCCGGTTTGTTAAACCCCTTCTACGCCGCCTGCATGATTTTACTGTCCGTGATCAGCGTCCGGCTCCTTCAGGGAGAAAAAGCCGGCCAATGGATTGCCCGGCAGGGTTCCACTCCCCGGGGGATCCTGCTTCTTGCCACGCTGTTTACCTGGTCCTTTCTTTCCTTGTCCCAGGTGAGCGTCTTTCTCTACTTTCATTTTTAAGCCGGCGGGTCGCCGGTACGGCTGACAGCCACAGGAGGAAGATTGAAAATTAAAATTTTCAATCGCGAGATTTGTGTCCGCGCACTGCTTGACACAAACTCGTTATGCGC
>CANRIP010000030.1 GCA_947630715.1 uncultured Acetatifactor sp. | reverse complement strand
GCTGTTAACCGAGTTGTTGTAGGTTCGAGCCCTACTCGGGGAGCTTATGATATAAGATAGCCTTTTCAGCCCGCAGATATCAAGATTTGCGGGTTTTTTGTGTCTTCCCATTTAGCGAGAGCGTGGCGATGGCGGCGTTGACGCAGGGCGCTTCCGTGCAGAGCGTTTCCGAGGAAATGGGAACGCTGACTGACAACATGGAGAATATCCGTTCCATCAGCGGCATGGTGGAAAGTAATGCGGCCAGCGCACAGGAGAATGCCGCGATTTCGGCCAGCCTGGGCGAGTGTGCCCAGTCTCTGATGGATACGGTCGCGCAGTTTAAGCTGAAACAGTCCTGACGTGCGGCGTGGCAACGCCCGGCTGCTTGGTGCAGTCTGACACATATGAGCATCAGAGCGTTCTATCCATCCGGGAAGACCCCGATGGCTTTGGAACGCTCATATTTTTGGGCGTTGACCAGTTCATCGGTTTCCTGGTCAAGCAAGGCGCTGCGGGATTCTGCCGCGCTGTTGCGGAAAACAAGATGTCTGCTGTTTGATGTCATCTTGGTATCCTCGTCTGGAGAAATGTATGGGTACATCAAATAAAGGATAGGGTAGGAACACATGAAAAAGAGGATTGCGAGATGCAGTCCTTTTTTGATAGGAAAAAAGGGAAATGCCAGAGTATGGAAAATGAATTCAAATCTAACAAGGAAAACGTAGCCAATTATCACACCGGAGAACAGACCGCTATGGTTGACCTTGAAACAATCCAGGCGATGAATGAGGCAAGGCACGGAAAGCATGGGGATACTCCCGAAGCAATATAGCTTTAGGGGTATTTTTGGCAGTGAGGTTAAAATTTGTTTTACAAAATTATTAATATTATACATTGACATAAATATTAACATAATGTATAATACAAATACAAACAACCAAAATAGCAGAGAAAGGATCGGGTTTAACATGAAAAAATTATCAGATTCAGAGTATGAAATTATGAAAGTTTTGTGGAGCAGGGACACGCCGATGACATCTAATGAAATCCTGGACGGGGTAAAAGACAGATACAGTTGGAAGCTGGCAGGGCTTATGACGTTTTTGGCAAGGATGGTTGATAAGGGCTATGTGTACTGTGACAGGAGCACCCGTACCAACTATTATTCCGCCGTTGTATCACAGGATCAGTACAAGACAAATGAAAGCGAGTCCTTTCTGGAAAAACTGTTTGACAATTCAGCTACACAACTGATCGCCCATCTCTACAAAGGGAAAAAGATTTCACAGAAAGAAATAAACGAATTACGGGATTACTTAGATTCGATGGGAAGGGAGGGAAAGGAAAAATGAAAGGGGAGTTTATGATCGGGGTACTCAATACCTCTGTGGTGACAGGACTGAGCATTTTGGCAGCGGGCATTATACTGAGGGCCAGTTGGAGAAGTTACAGTGCGAAATGCAGAAAAAAGATATGGATTTTCCTGGCATTTTGTTTATTCCTTCCGTTTTATCTGGTTTCCTTTTCGGGAGCATACACCGCAGAAATTCCCAATGTGGTACTGCAGGAATTTGAAAACCGGGCCGCAGATGGAGAGGGAGAGCAGGAGATGACAGACAGCGAGGCCCCATCCACACAAAACCAGGAACAACAGATGCAGACTGCATCCGATCTGTCTGCTCAGATGCCAGGGCAGGGGAATTCCGGGGCGGAACTGACGGCAGCGGATGTATGCTTTGCTGTGTGGCTGTGCATCTGTATCCTGTTTACCGTTTATTATGTGATAGGCTATTGGAACATGAGAAGTAAGATCAGACGGCAAAGCAGCGAGTGTGAGGATGAACATACGCGGCAGATCATCCGGGAGATTGCTGCCGAATGCGGACTTAAAAACATTCCGGAAGTGCGTATGAGGGAGGATTCTGACGAGGGCCCGTTTACCACAGGGATTTTGAAAAATGTTATCATACTGCCGGCTGAAACCCTGTATGAGAAGGATCTTAGATTTATTTTAAAACATGAGATGATCCATTGCAGGAATCACGATATATCCTGGAGACTGCTGTTTCTGGCAGGGAATATCATCCATTGGTTTAATCCTCTTGTCTGGTATCTGCGCAGGGCTATGGAGCAGGATATGGAAATTGCCTGCGATGAGGAAGTCGTGAACAAGGCATCCCGTGAAAAAAGGATGGAATATAGTGATGTGATCCTGTCCTGGGTCGAGCGGAGCAAATACAGGGGAAACGCTGTCTCCACGGGATATGTGAAGGGGGTTGGATTCCTAAAACGGCGGTTTGACAGCATTTTAAACGGAGGAAAGAAAAAGAACGGTCTTCTGCTGGTCGGAGGCATCTTCCTTTTTGCGCTGTTCCTGGGCTGTATGATTCGATTGCAGGGCGGCAAAGTGTACGCGGAAAAAAAATACCCATTGACTTTGGATATGAGGTGAGAACGGACGTAGACGGAGACGGGGAAACGGACAGGGTATTTGTGACGGATAATAATATGGCCGGCTGGGATTCCGTAGAGACATATTTGAGCGTGAGTCTGAGCAGTGGTGAGGACGCATTGATAACTTATCCCGATCGTTGGTTTTCTCATGTTGTGACGGGAGACCTGAGTGGGAACGGAGCCGCCGATATCGTCCTGGTAAGGATTGCCTGGGGAGGCATGCATGATACAGGAGATGTCAAGGTGATGCATGTGGAGACGGACGAGACAGGAAAGCCTGAATGGGTGGAATATCCCAGAAACTTTATACAGAATCCGGATCTGGAGCCGGAGTGGATAGGCGGCTGGGAGGATTATCCTTATCCGGAGGATATCAGTATTTTTGCTGAGGAACCGATTGCATTGGATGATGATTGTTATGGGGCGGCCATTATCGAGAAGGATGGGAAGACGATGCTCCGCGTGGTCAAGATGGCAGACGCGCAGACCGACAGCGGTATGTGTATCGATTGCTCGTACACGCCGGAAGGCTGGTATATCGAGGATATACAGATGATTTATGATTACTACGGTGGAGATTGGGGTGAAAAGCTTCTGGGAGCATGGAATCTTGAGCCAGATGTGATATGACAGTAAGCGTAGAAGGAGGGAATGACGATATGAAAAAAGTGTATGGGTGTTTATTGTTTACACTGTTATCAGCTATTATGACAGGATGTGCCAAAGAGGAAGAAAACATTTTTACAGAGGACAGTTCTGTTTTCATCTCTGAAGAAGGGGCTGTTTTGGATAATAATAGAACTGTTGCTTTCCATTTGGAGGATTTCTGGGAAATGGAAATGAAGGAGGACAACACTGTAAAATTTGTCACAGGGCTTGAAATGACAGTACCAGATGAATGGAGAGAACATATAGTTTATGAAACAGAAAGTGACAATAATAGTTTTAACAGACTGATGGTTTGCGAGAAAGGGAATGCAGATGCAGGGTTGGGAGGAATTCTATTTAGCTTAGAATATGTGGAATATACGGAAAATCCGATAGTGATTATGGATAGGGATATCGTATTTGGATTGTATGAACAAGGGGGTAAAGAGTATGCGCTGCTTTTAACCTGGCCCGGTGACAGACAATATTCGGAAGATAACCAGGCACTGATAGATGCCTATATAGAATTAAATTCTATGGCAGAGAATGTCACTGTTGATACAAATAAAATGTCTCATTTTACAGAGAAAGATGTCAGCGAATTAGAGTGGATTATATATGAAAGTGACTTATGAAACACGGAACCATCCATACAGGCAGATGGGGTCTCTTTCCCTGTTTGAAAATTTTTTAAAAATGGGTTGATATCAATGCACGTTTCCGGCTATAATAATATTAAATATTAAATTGGCCGGAAGGAGAGCTGCGCTGTGTATATCAATAGACACGCTGAAAAAACCGTACAGGAACTGGCGCGAATGTTTGGGGCTGTGCTGGTTGCCGGGCCTAGACAGGTTGGCAAAACCACCATGTTGGCGCAATTGACAGGTGGGATGCACTGTGTCACATTGGACGATCCCATACTCCGGGCAAGCGCTGAGGAGGAAAGCGGAACCTTTTTTAAGGATAATCCGCCGCCTGTGTTCGTGGATGAAATTCAAAAGGCGCCGGCTTTATTTGAGCAGATCAAATTATATCTTGACCGGGAGCGGAACAAGGGGCAGTTCTTTCTGTGCGGCTCCCAACAGTTCAAAATGATGAAGGGAGTAAGCGAATCCCTGGCCGGACGCATCGGTCTTGTCACGCTGCTGGGATTTTCTCTGCGGGAATCTCGCGGAATTGTATTTGACGTCCCGTTTCTGCCCACAGAGGAATATTTTTCCCAGCGAAAACTGTACACCACGGACATTTCCTACGATGAAGTGTGGAATACGATCCACCGCGGATCCATGCCGGAGCTGCAAAATAATCCTGATTTTAACTGGCAGATGTTTTACGGTGCGTATGTGCGCACTTACATGGAACGTGATGTGCGGGAATTGTCGGAGATTGGGGACACTGTAAAATTTACAAAGTTCATGGTGGCGGCCGCCGCTTCTACGGGACAGCTTTTGAACTTGTCTTCTCTGGCAAGGGATGTGGGCATCAGCCAGCCCACTGCGGAACGCTGGCTTTCGATTCTCGTGGCGTCCAATCTTGTATATCTGCTTCAGCCGTATTTCAATAACATTACAAAGAGGGCGGTCAAAACGCCGAAGCTGTATTTCCTTGACACGGGACTTGCCGCTTATCTGACCAAATGGAACACGCCGGACGTCCTGAAAAACGGTGCGATGGCGGGAGCGTTTTTTGAGAGCTTTGTGGTGTCTGAGATCGTGAAAAGCTATTACAATCGGGGAATTTTAGAACTTCCGCTGTACTTTTACCGAGACAAGGACAGGAATGAGATCGATCTTTTGATTGAGGAGAACGGTATCCTGCATCCGATTGCAATGAAAAAACACGCCGATCCGCAGAAGAAAGATATGGAAACCTTCGACCTGCTGGACAAGATTCCGAACGTAAAGCGCGGCCCGGGCGGAGTGATCTGCCTGTACGATAAACTTATAACCTTTCGGGGAGAAGACAGAATCATCCCTGTGAGTTACCTGTAATTCAGAGGGGGTGTGGCATACATCAACCTCCGTCCGGGCTAACGGCAGCGGAGTCTGTGTGGGAAATCTTGTTTTTTCTCCCGAAAAGTGATATACTCATCTTAATTTCCGAAGGATATCTTTCGATATATAAGATAAGAGACAGGAGGTTTCTTGTTTACTAGCAATAATACAGTCAAAGGAGTGATCGTATGGGTATCAACATCAATACAGGAATGAAGGATGATTATTCCTACTTGTTCCAGGGGCTTTCCGGAAACGGCAGCCTTGGCAATCTGAATATGCTTTCCGATTACGCGGCCATTAAAAACGGCAGCTACGGCAAGCTGATGAAGGCTTATTATGGCGGCGCGGGTGCGCTGCAAACGTCGGCGTCCGGCACAAGGACGAAAACAAATAATGTGCTGGAGCAGATTCTGGAAGAAAAGAAATACCCGAAGGTTTCTAAGGAAGCCCAGGAAGCAAACTCCAAACTGACTTCGAGCCTTTCGAGCCTTACCAATTCCGTATCGGCTCTGCAGAACAAGGATACTTATCAGGTTTCGACAGACGGAACCAGCGCTGCGGATAAGGTGGTTTCCGCGGTGAAAAACTATGTGTCCCTGTATAATGACGTTGTCGGCGCTGCAAAAAATTCCACGCTGACGGGCAAGACTTTTCATGTGGCGGGCATGATGAGAAGTACCTCGGAAAACTCCGGACGGCTTGCGGAGATCGGCGTTACCGTAAAACGGGACGGAACGTTGCAGTTGGATGAGGATAAACTGAAAGCGACGGATCTTTCCAAGGTGCAGGAGCTGTTCTCCAAGGATGATGTCATGAGCTATGGCTCCACGGTAATGGCCCGTCTGGGTTTTGCCAGCGCATCCTCCGGCTCGACCAGCCGTGTGGAACAGGAAGATGTCCAGCAGGATCAGCCGGCTTATAACGGTGCGTCCGCTTTGAAGACCGATATTAAAACGCTGCTGTCCGATTCCCTGTATGCCAAAAAGAAGGATGAAAACGGTGCGGAGAAATATGATGTGGAAAGCATTTTTGCCGCAGCCGCGGATTTTGTGAATCATTATAACAAGATGCTGGAAGACGGGCTGGCAAGCAGTAATTCCGGCGTGATGGCAAACCTGACCAGAGTGATGGAAAAGACCGCTCAGTATCGGGACGGGCTTGGACAGCTTGGCATCAGCGTGGACGAAAAGGGCAGGCTGAAGATCGACGAGGATGTTTTCAAAAAGTCCGACATGTCCCAGGTGAAACAGTTTTTCGGGGAATACGGCGACTCGATTGCCACGAATGTTTCGCTGGTGGATTATTATTTAAGGACGCAGGCGGGCGCGGCCGCCAATTATACGGGAAACGGCACATACGATACTCAGGGAGGTTTCCGGTACAGCGATCTGGTATAATGCCGCCGTTTCTGTTACCGGATTGAGACTGCCGTCTTCGCATTGTAGGTGCGGGGACGGCAGTTTTTGACCGGACGAAAAATATCTGATTTTACCTCTTGCCAGATGCGGGAAGGTGTGTTATGATAATACACATTGAGACTGTCGATGAATCGGCGGTCTTCGGGTTAGCCGAATACCCGTTTTCCGGCCGCATGGACGTCGCAGGGTGTCGGAATGCAGATCAAGACGCGGCTCCATGGTCAAGCGGTTAAGACATCGCCCTTTCACGGCGGTAACACGGGTTCGATTCCCGTTGGAGTCATAGAACAGAATATGGCGCAGTAGCCAAGTGGTAAGGCAATGGTCTGCAACACCAGTACGCACCGGTTCAAATCCGGTCTGCGCCTCTTTTCAGCCCCGACATGTTCGGGGCTTTTCTTTTGTGAGTTTCGGAGAGAGAAAAGAATCCCAAAAAAAGATTGAAAGATTTTATGAACATTGATAGAATGGCATTGTGATATGGAAAAAACGGCGCCGGCGAAACGGTGCCGAAGGAAATCCAGGATGTGATAAACGGCGTTTCTGCGTTGCAGACAACCATGGAGCAGTTTCAGGTGTAGCTTGGAAGGGAGGTATGTATGAGCGAATGGAAGGTGTTTTCCCTGCATATGGGAAAAGCAAAGTGTGCGGTAGACCTGGGAGACGGGTCCGAGAGAGGCGAGTATGTGAATCAGGATTATATTCTTCAGAAATTGGGAAGGCCTCACCGCAGCATCAGTCTGATGTACTGTTATTATCCTCTGGATGAGGGATGGCCCGGGCGGGCGAGCGTTGTCCATGCCAGCCCCGACGTATCTTTCGCGTGGGATTACCCCTATGACGATTACTTCCCTTACCGGGGAGGGCTTAACGGCAGCACGGAAGGGGAGCCCTTTACCTGTATGCGGGATATCCGGCGTCACGGTCAGGACGTTACGCTGACGATGACCATCGACCCCCATGTAACGGACGATCACCTGATTGCCATCGCCAAGGATTTGCGGCCTTTCGGACGCATGATGCTGCGCGTGAACCATGAATGCACCGGCGACTGGTTCTGCTATACAAAGCGCAGCACATACCAGGAAATCGGAGCGTTTTACAGCCATTTCTGCGGCATTCTCAAGGAATATGCCCCCAATGTCAAAACGATTCTGTGTACCGGAGGGGTGGACGAAGGAAAGACGCAGATCGAGATGGAAGACTGCTTTGCCCAGGCGGTTCGGGATACGGATATGTGGTCCATCGATAAATATTTTGCCCTGCATTGGGGATGGCCCTACGATGTGGCGGAACGGGGCGGAACATCCCACAGCCGGGGAAATATCCGGGATATTTTTCAGTATACAAAGCGGTCATACGACCGGTTTTGTCAGTTGTGCGGCGGAGAGAAAAAGCCCATGATGATGAGCGAGCTGAACGCGGACGGGGACGTGACCGGCCCCTATGATCAGGCGGCTATGGTGCGGGAGTTCTGCCAGATGCTGAAGGAGGAACACGCCGACTGGTTCACCAGTTTCTCCCTGTATCAGTTCCGCGACCGGGGAAGGCTGGGCCTGGAGATGGAGGATCCCAACAATGACCAGGTGGGAATCCCGCAGCCTCTGCTGGATACATACAGGGAAATCATCCATGACGATTACTTCAGTCCCGCCATGACGCTGGGACCGGAAATCACCCTGCCGGTTACTCTGCGCTGGGGCGGCGCCGAGGACGCGGACGGGCTTGCGATCCCTCTGCATTTTGATGGAAATCCCCATTTCTGTGAGCTGGTGTTTGAGGATGATTCCAATCTGATGCTGGAGCTGAACGGGAGATGGTTCTATAAATCCCCCAAGGCCAGAACCATTGACCTGATGAGCGCGTTTTACGAAAAACCGCTGACGGGGGCCTGCGACCTTACGCTGAAGCTGTTTGCGCCTCCGGCGGAGGGGGAGAACGACTTAAGCGTTGCGGATGGATTGCTGAACAGCTATACAACCATTCATGCCCTGCCGAAGATCCGGATCCGGTTTGAGCCGGTGGAGCTGGGTTGAGGCGGTGGCGCCTGATCGGCAACGGATTTGATTCGGAAAGGAGAAACCTATGATTTATCGCGAATTTCAGGATCTGAAACTTTCCATGCTGGGAATGGGCGGAATGCGGCTGCCGGTTCTGGACGGGAACGATGGCAGCATCGACGAGCCGGCCACATTCCAAATGGTGGATACCGCTATGAAACAGGGGGTTAATTATTACGATACCGCCTGGGGATATCATGACGGCAATTCGGAGCTGGTTCTGGGAAGGGCTTTGTCGCGCTATCCCAGAGAGAGTTTCTATCTTGCGGATAAGTTCCCGGGATATGATCTCTCCAACATGGATAAGGTGGAGGAAATCTTTGAGGAACAGTTGAAGAAATGCGGCGTGGATTATTTTGATTTTTATCTGGTCCACAATGTCTGTGAGCTGAATATCAACCAGTATCTGGATGAACAATACGGAATTTATGATTATCTGGTGAAACAGAAACAGAACGGTCGGATCCGCCATCTGGGATTCTCCGCCCACGGGGATGTGGAGGTGATGAAACGGTTCCTGGCAAGGTACGGGGACGCCATGGAATTTTGCCAGATTCAGCTCAACTGGCTGGATTGGGACTTTCAAAACGCGAAAGTCAAAGTGGCGCTTTTACAGGAGCGGGGCCTTCCCATCTGGGTCATGGAGCCCTTGCGGGGCGGCAAACTGGCGTCGCTGACGCCGGAGGCGGAAAGCAGGCTGAAACAACGGCGGCCCGATGAGGGAACCGCGGCCTGGGCGTTTCGGTTTCTCCAGTCCATTCCGGGGGTGACGGTGATTCTCTCCGGCATGTCCAATGAAGAACAGATGCTGGACAATCTGAGGACCTTCGAGACGGATCGGCCTTTACAGGAGCAGGAGACGGCGGCGCTGTTTGAAATTGCCGGTCAAATGCTGGGAAAGAGCAGCCTTCCCTGTACCGCGTGTCATTACTGCGTGAGCCACTGTCCCAGAGGGCTGGATATTCCCAGGCTTTTAGAGCTGTATAACGAGCATGTTTTTACCGGCGGCGGATTTCTCGCGCCTATGGCGCTGATGGCGGTGCCGGAGGAGAAAAGGCCGGAGGCCTGTGTGGGATGCCGTAGCTGCGAGGCGGTTTGTCCTCAGCAGATTAAGATTTCAGAGGCGATGGCGGATTTTAAGCGCAAGCTGGCAATGTGACATCATAGAGCCGGAAAACGGCGGGCAGAAAACTGCCCGCCGTTTTTGCCGGCTGCCGGAGAGCGTCAGCCCCGGGGTTTCTTGTGTCAAAGCTGTGCAAAAACCTGGCCGATGGCGTCCTGGATCAAAAGATCCGCGTGGGCGTCTCTGGGGGTGGGCGCTTTGTTGATGACCACCAGCTTTTCGCCGGTAAAATAATCGATGAGCCCGGCGGCGGGATATACGGCCAGAGAGGTGCCGCCGATGATCAGAACCTGGGCGTTTTGGATGTAGCGGACGGCGTCGGTCAGGGTCTTTTGGTTCAGCCCTTCTTCATACAGGACCACGTCCGGCTTGATGGGGTTCCCGCATTTGCGGCACACTGGGATTCCCTCCGATTCCAGAATATAATTCAGATCGTGGAACTGTCCGCAACTGACGCAGTAGTTGCGCAGCACGGAGCCGTGCAGCTCCAGCACCACCTTGCTGCCGGCGGCTTGATGGAGGCCGTCGATGTTCTGCGTGATGACCGCGCGCACTTTCCCCTCTGCCTCCAGCCGTGCCAGCGTCTTGTGGGCGGCATTGGGGCGGGCGTTGGGAAAGAGCATTTTGTTTCGGTAGAACCGGAAAAATTCCTTGGGATTGCTGCGATAAAAGGTATGGCTTAAAATAGTTTCCGGCGGATAGTCATACTGTTGGTGATAGAGGCCGTCCACGCTTCTGAAATCGGGAATGCCGCTTTCGGTGGAAACGCCTGCGCCGCCAAAAAAGACAATGTTGTCATATTTCTCCACAATGTCCTTTAACTCCTGGATTTTCGATGAATCCTCTTTCATGGGGCACCTCCTTTTTTTCTATCTTATCATGTTTTCAGAAAAAAAGCTTTATCATCAGAAAATCTTAAGAATTTGGTTGGCACCGGCCTATTGAGCGAACCATGCGTCATATGGTATACTTATTTTATTCTCCATAAACCCCCAGGCGGGCCCGGAGACAGAGAATCGTTTTGCAGAGGAACCGTTTTCGCTGATACAGGGGAAAGCATATGCCATGAGAAAAAATCGATTGATACCGTCTGAGAAAGCAAAGAAAGTCATTTACCTGGAACGGCGGGGAAGGGACAGGCGCAGAGTCCCCGTCTGGTCCGTTGTGTTCTGCCTGTTGGGGGCGCTCTGCCTCCTTTATTGCGTCAGTATCGCCGTAATGGGATTTGGAACATGGTTTTTTCTGATCTGGGGCGCCATGGGAGCGCTGTTTTTGGGACTTGGCATTTTCATGAGCAGCAGGGAGAGGATCCGCAGGATTCCAAAGGGAATCCGTGTGGCGGCGCAGATTGTTTTCTGGGCCTGCGCCGGGCTGTTCTGCGCGGTCGAGGGCATGATCCTTTCCCGGTTTCACGCCAAACCGGACGCCGGCGCGGACTTTTTGATCGTGCTCGGCGCACAGTGGAAAGCGGACGGCCCCAGCGATGTGCTGCGCAGACGGCTGGACCGGGCGGCAGAATATTTATATGACAATCCTGACACGCTTGTCATTGTTTCCGGCGGACAGGGCGACAATGAGCCGATCAGCGAAGCGGCGGGTATGAAACAGTATCTGACGGATGCAGGGATCGGGGAGGAAAGGATCCTGACGGAGACGCTTTCCCAAAGCACCAGGGAAAATCTGGAGTTCAGCGGCAGGCTGCTGGACCGGGAAAACGACCGTGTGGTGATCGTGACCAATAACTTTCATGTCTTTCGGGCGCTGCGTCTGGCGCAAAAGCTGGGGTATGCACATGTGGAGGGACTGGCGGCGGACGCGTACGCGCCGTTGCTTCCCAACAATATGCTGAGAGAGTTTTTGGGGATAGGAGTGCAGTTTCTCACCGGGGAATGTTAGGATGCGCAGGGCGGTAAGCCCCGGAAAACAGGGGGATAAGGGAATTTGTGCCGGAGCGTCGCAAATTCTTATGTTGGCAGCCGGGAATTTGAGATTCGCATCGCCCCGCCGTCCAGAACGCTCCGGAATGGGGATGAACATGGAAATTAACGTAGGAGATACCCTGAAACTGAAAAAACAGCATCCCTGCGGCGGCAGGGAATGGGAGGTGCTGCGCACGGGCGCCGATTTTCGGCTCCGGTGCAAGAGCTGCGGACGCCAGATCATGATCGCCCGGAAACTTTTGGAGAAAAACGTGAAGGAGATTCTGCCGGGGGAATGAGCGGGCCGGCGGGAAATAACAGGAAAATAACGGCCGAAAATGACAGAAAATACTTGAAATGTGAAGATAGATATGTTAATATAATTCTTCGTGATGAATCAATTTCCTTGCTCGTATGCAGGATACGGGCCAGAGACCAAAAGGAGGTAGCAAACAATGAACAAGTATGAATTAGCGCTCATTGTCACGGCTAAGATTGAAGATGAGCAGAGAGCGGAGGTTGTAGAAAAATGCAAAGCGCTCATCGAGAGATTCGGCGGCACAGTGACGGGTGTTGACGATTGGGGCAAAAAACGCCTGGCGTACGAAGTTCAGAAGATGAAAGAAGCATTTTATTATTTCATCAAGTTTGAGGCGGACAGCACCGTTCCCGCCGAGATCGAGAGCCGCGTTCGCATTATGGAAAACGTCATTCGTTACTTAGTCGTGAAACAGGATGAGGCTGAATGAGAAAGCGAGAAATGTAAGATGAATAAAGTCATTCTTATGGGACGTTTGACAAGGGATCCTGAAGTGAGATATTCGCAGGGGGCAAACCAGACCGCCATCGCGCGTTTTTCCGTAGCCGTTGACAGACGGTTCAAGCGGGACGGAGAGCCCACCGCAGATTTCTTTAACTGCACTTCTTTCGGCAGGCAGGCCGAGTTTGTGGAGAAATATCTGCACAAGGGAACGAAGGTTGTTTTGAGCGGCAGGGTCCAGAACGACAACTACACCAACAGGGAAGGACAGATGGTTTACAGCGTCCAGATCATGGTGGAGGACATCGAGTTCGCCGAGAGCAAAAACGCGTCCGGCGGCGGAAATGAGGGAGGATACGGAAACGGCGGAAACGCAGGCGCTCCCGCTCCCTCCGGCGCAGGAGACGGGTTTATGAACATTCCCGACGGCATTGACGAGGAGTTACCTTTTAACTGAGTTTGATTAAGTAAAACAGGAGGCAGGAAAATGGCTTACAATAAACCTGAAAAACCCGAAGCCCCGGTTAGGAAAAAGGGCGGAGTCCGCAGAAGGAAAAAGGTTTGTGTGTTCTGTGGCAAGGACAATGTGATCGATTATAAGGATACCAACAAGCTGAAAAGATACATTTCCGAGAGGGGAAAGATTCTTCCCCGCCGTATCACAGGCAACTGCGCAAAACATCAGAGAGCGCTGACCGTGGCGATCAAGAGAGCCCGTCACATTGCCCTGATGCCTTATGTCCAGGACTAAAGTGCAACAAACAGGACGCCGTACAGACAAAAGAACTGCTGTACGGCGTCTTTTTTGTGGGATTCGGGAGAACATTCCTTTATTTGACAAATTAAATTGTGGCATAGTGTAGTTAAGTATGATAAAATAAGAGGGTAGGTGAATGCTGCACCACAGAAATCAGAGGTTTACATGAAGAAAAGAATCAAACTAAAGGGTCGTATTAAGACCTACATACAGTTTTGCATTTATCTTGGAATCCTGCTTGTGGTAATTGATATCGCGGTCTTTTTGATCGACTTCCGGGCGGGGCTGCTCCTGCTGGGGTTCACGGTATTTTATTTGATCATCACCCTGTCCCTTTATTTTTGCAACAAGCCGATCCTGATGAATGAGCTGATCAGCTTTGCCACACAGTACGGACAGATCCAGAAAAAGCTGCTCAGGGAGATGGATCTGCCTTATGCGCTGCTGGACGATGACGGCAGGGTAATCTGGACCAATCTTGCCTTCGAGGAGGTAGTGCATCAGCCCAAGGGGTACAGCAAATCCATTACCTCTCTGTTCCCGGCGGTCACCCGGGACAGACTGCCGGACGACAAGGGCGTGGATGAGGCCCAGTATGAACTGGAATATGAGGGCAGCGAGTATGTGGCGAAATTCCGGAAGATCTCCCTGCGGGAGATGGCGGAAAACAGTGATATCATTGATGCCGCGGATTACAACGGCTATCTGATCGCCGTGTATCTGTACGATGAAACGGCGCTGCATATCGCCGTTCAGGAGGTGGACGATCAGAGCCTTGCGGTGGGAATGGTGTACCTGGACAATTATGAGGAAGCGCTGGAGAGCGTGGAGGAAGTGAGGCGTTCCCTTCTGATCGCGCTGATCGACCGGAAAGTCAATAAATACATCTCCGGCTATGACGGCATCTGTAAAAAGCTGGAAAAGGACAAATATCTTGTGATACTGCGGAAAAAGGCCATCGCGCAGCTTCAGGAATCCAGGTTTGATCTGCTGGAGGATGTTAAGACCGTTAATATTGGAAATGAGATGGCCGTGACGATCAGTATCGGCGTGGGGCTGGACGGACTGACCTATGCGCAGAACTATGAATTCGCCCGAAACGCCATTGACCTTGCCCTGGGACGGGGCGGGGATCAGGCGGTGATCAAGACGCCGGAAAGCGTCACATACTACGGCGGAAAAAGTCAGCAGGTGGAAAAGAATACCCGGGTGAAGGCACGGGTGAAGGCTCACGCCCTCCGGGAGATCATCACCAGCAAGGATCTGGTGCTTGTGATGGGGCATCGGATGCCTGACGTGGACAGTTTCGGCGCGGCGGTGGGAATTTATCGAATCGCTCAGACGCTGGGACGCAAAGCCCATATCGTGTTAAATGACGTAACGCCCGCCATCACCCCTATGGTGGATCTGTTCCGCGGCAGCGCCGATTATGAGGAAGACATGATTATCACAAATCAGACCGCTATTGAGGCGGCAAACGGCAACTGCGTTCTGGTGGTGGTGGACGTCAACAAGCCGTCTATCACGGAATGTCCGGATCTTCTGCGGTTTTGTAAGTCGGTGGTGGTGTTGGACCATCACAGGGCGGGCACCGAAACCATTGAAAACGCCACGCTTTCCTATGTGGAGCCCTATGCGTCCTCCGCCTGTGAAATGGTGTCGGAAATTCTTCAGTATACCTATGACAATATTAAGATCCGGGCGGAAGAGGCGGACTGCATGTATTCCGGCATTATGATCGATACCAATAACTTTATGACCAAGACGGGTGTGCGCACCTTTGAAGCGGCCGCTTTCCTGCGGCGCAACGGGGCGGATGTGACCAGGGTGCGGAAACTGTTCCGGGAGGACGCTCTGGAGTACAAGGCCAGGGCGGACGCGGTCAGCCAGGCGGAAATTTACAAGCAGTGTTTCGCCATTTCCATCTGCACGGCGGACGAGCTGCCAAGCCCTACCGTGATCGGAGCGCAGGCCGCCAACGAGCTTTTAAATATCCGGGGCATCAAGGCAAGTTTTGTACTGACGGATTATCAGGGTAAGATTTATATCAGCGCCCGTTCCATCGACGAAGTCAACGTCCAGATTATCATGGAACGGATGGGCGGCGGAGGACATATGAGCACCGCGGCCTGCCAGATGGAGGGAGTCGGCATCATCGAAGCGATCGGCGTCCTGAAACGGACCATCGACTCCATGCTGGAAAGCGAGGAAATTGGATAGAAAGGACAGAGGATACTATGAAGGTTATTTTGTTGCAGGATGAGAAAAAGCTGGGGAAAAAGGGTACGGTTGTGGAAGTCAGCGAAGGATATGCCAGAAATTATATCCTGCCGAAAAAAATCGGGCTGGAGGCTACTCCCGGGAATTTGAACGATCTGAAGCTGAAAAAGGCCAACGAGAGCAAGATCGCACAGGAACAGTTGGAGGCGGCTAGGAATCTGGCGCAGGAACTGTCTGAAAAACAGGTGACGGTTAAGATGAGGGCCGGCGAAAACGGGAAAGCCTTTGGCTCCATTTCCGGAAAAGAGATTGCGGAGGCCTATAAGGAGCAGCACCGGCTGGAGCTGGACAAAAAGAAGATCCAAATGACGGAGCATCTGAAAAACTTCGGCACTTATCAGATCCCTATCAAGCTGCATCCTCAGGTAACGGCCACCTTGACGGTCAAGGTAACGGAGGAATAAGCGTTGTTGTAGGATCGGAGTAGAAAACGCCGAGAGGCGGATGTTCTGTCCGGCCTGGGAACCGGCGGAAGAAATGGTTGGGAATGTCCGTGATGGAAGAAAATGTATTGAAAAGAATATTACCCCACAGCTCAGAGGCCGAACAGGCTGTCATCGGTTCCATGATCATGGACCGGGATGCCATTGTGGCGGCGGCGGAGATAATCGATGGGGAGGATTTTTACAACAGACAGTACGGCATTCTGTTTGAGACGATGGTGGAGCTGAACAATGAGGGGAGCCCGGTGGATCTTGTGACCCTTCAGAACCGTCTCCGGGAGAAGGATGTGCCGCCGGAGGTCAGCAGCCTGGAATTTGTCCGGGATCTGATGTCCACTGTGGTCACATCCGCGAATATTCGGCATTATGCCAGGATCGTAGCCGAAAAAGCCACGCTGCGCAGGCTGATCCGTCTGAATGAGGAAATTGCCAACCTTTGTTACGCGGAGAAGGAATCGCTGGAATTCATTCTGGACGACACGGAAAAAAAGATTTTCCAACTGGTGCAGAAACGGACGGCGGAGGACTTTGTACCCATCCGCAAAATTGTGGAAAACGCGCTGGACAAGATTGAAATCGCCTCCAGGAACAAGGGCTGCGTCACCGGAATTCCAACGGGGTTTATTGATCTGGATTACCGCACGGCGGGCATGCAGCCCTCGGATCTGATCCTGATCGCGGCCAGGCCGTCCATGGGAAAAACGGCTTTTGAGGTGAACCTGGCGGAATATATGGCGTTTAAGAAAAACTATTCCGTGGCGCTGTTCAGTCTGGAAATGAGTAAGGAACAGATGGTCAACCGCATGTTTGCCCTGGAGGCCGGGGTGGACGCTCAAAAGCTGCGGAACGGCCAGCTAAACGATCAGGAGTGGGAGAGGCTGATTGAGGGGGCCGGGATTATCAGCGGCTCCAAACTGATCATTGACGATACTCCCGGCATCAGTATCGCGGAGCTGCGCTCCAAGTGCAGAAAGTACAAGCTGGAGCATGGACTGGACATTGTGATGATCGATTATCTGCAACTGATGTCAGGAAGCGGCAGAGCGGAATCCAAGCAGTTGGAGGTGGCTGAAATCTCCCGCTCCTTAAAGAGCCTGGCCAGGGAGCTGAACGTGCCGGTGATCGCTCTTTCTCAGTTGTCCCGGGCGGTCGAACAGCGGCCGGATCACAGGCCCATGCTTTCGGATCTGCGTGATTCAGGGGCCATTGAGCAGGACGCGGATGTGGTGATGTTTTTATACCGCGACGATTATTATAATCACGATTCCGATAAGAAAGGGATTTTGGAAGTCATTATCGCCAAGCAGAGAAACGGCCCGATCGGTACCGTGGAACTGGCATGGATTCCTCAATATACCAAATTTGCCAACAGGGAACTCAGAAAAAACGAACGGGAATAGACCTGTGATATCTGCGGACAGGAAATCTACCAAGGAGAATGAGCGCACGACTCATTCTCCTTTTGCGTGGAAAGGTTTTGTAAGCGAAGGGAAATATGCGTGACAGGGAGCATGGAAAGGAGAAAGAATGAGGAACTATCTGTTGATTTCTGACGCTGCAAAAGAAGTGAAGGTGGAAAGCCACGTTCTGCGGTACTGGGAAGAAGAACTGCATCTGCCGATCAAACGAAACGAATTGGGGCATCGCTATTATACACAGGAGGATGTGGAGCGGTTTAAACAGATTAAAGGGTTGAAGGAGAGAGGTTTGCAGTTGAAAGCGATTAAAATGATCCTGCGTGACGGAAGACTGGATATACTGCCTGAAGACGGCGAGAGGACGGACGGTCTGGAAAAAAAGGAAGAATCCGGGGAGGATGCGATGAAGAAAGAGGACGGCGGGCAAAACGCAGCCCAGGAGACAGGGATGGCAATCGAGATTGTGGACAGCAGGGACCGCCGGGTCACGGCGGAGAGCAGGGAGGACAAATCCAGAAGGCTTCAGTGGCTGCTGCAGCAGCTTATCCGGGAGACGCTCAGGGAAAATAACGGGGAAATCTGCCAGGAGATCCGGGAAAGCGTCGTCAAGGAGCTGGATTACCAGTTCCGAATGCAGGAGGAAAGAGACGAGGCCAGGGACAAGATGATGCTGGAACGGGACGAGGCGCATTATAAAAAGATGGACGAGCTTCTTCGGAAAAAGACCAAAGAAAAGCGTTTTAAAATCGGCCGAAAAAAGAAGGATGCCTCTTGAGGGGAGACGCATCACATATGGGCGGAATGGGGCAAGGCCGCTGTGACGCTGTGGGGTGATCCAAAAGAAAAAGACGGGAAAACCAACGTTTCCCGCCCGTCCTTTTTCCGCACACAGTACGGCAGCCTTAACCCTGTTCGATTGCTCCTACGGGGCAGCCGCCGGCGCAGGAACCGCAATCGATACACTTCTCGGGATCGATCTCGAACTTGCCGTCGCCCATACTGATCGCACCAACAGGACACTGCGCCTCGCATGCTCCGCATGCCACGCAGGCATTGCCGATTACATAAGCCATGATAAGACCCTCCTTTCAGTTATTACAAAGATTCAACAGCTACAATTATTGTAATATAAAAGCCAAATGAATACAAGAGCTTTTTAGCATCAGACGGCATCTGTTTTGACGTGGGGAACCGGGGATGTCCGCCTTGGGGTTACTGCGGATTTTGTTCCGAACGCCGTTTCCGAATCCCGTCCAGAATCACCTGTTTTTTCTCCAGGAGCAGGGTTTTGTCCATGGGAGGGACGCCCTTCAGCTTATAATCCATCCCAAGGCTCTGATACTTCTTTTCTCCCATGGTATGGTAAGGAAGCACGTCCAGCGCTTTCAGATTATGAAACTGGCCGATAAAGTATCCCAGGTCAAATAAGTATTTGTCATCATCGGTGATACCGGGAACCACCACATGACGGATCCACATATCGACGCCCTTTTCATTCAGGTATGCGGCAAATTTCAAAATATTGACGTTGGGCTGTCCTGTCAGATCCCGGTGCTTTTCCGGATCAATATGCTTAATGTCCAGCATCACAAGATCCGTCAGCCCCATCAGCCTGTCCATTTTCTCCATCAGAGCGGGGTTTCCGGGGTTGAACGCAATGCCGGAAGTATCGATACAGGTATGAATGTGGTTCTCCTTTGCCAGAGTAAACAAATCGATGAGAAAGTCTGTCTGCATCAACGGTTCGCCGCCGGTGACGGTCAACCCTCCGCCGTTTTGATAAAAGGCCTGATTTCTTTCATATTGTTCTATGATCTCGGCAGGCTCCATGAGGGTGCCGCCGTTCATGTCCCAAGTGTCGGGATTGTGGCAGTAGGCGCACCGCATGGGACATCCCTGCACAAACACCACAAACCTGGTTCCGGGGCCGTCCACCGTGCCGAAACTTTCCAAAGAATGAATTCTGCCCTGCATGAAATATCTCTCCTTTTGCATTTTGTATATACCACAAGCGCAGAAAAGGGAGCGCCGCGTAAGCGGCATTTCCTTTTCAAGCGGTGGCTTACCTGGTATATGCGCCGCGCAAGCGGCGCCTGCCGATTGATCGGCAGGGATTCTGCGCCGGCAGAATCCTTATACCACAAGCGCAGAAAAGGGAGCGCCGCGAACGGCGCTCCCTTTTCTGCCTTACTACCGTTCCTGCCGGAGTTCCTCAGATGGACTCATGGAAGGTACGGGAAATGACGTCTGCCTGCTGTTCGGGGGTCAGTTTGATGAAGTTTACCGCATACCCGGACACGCGGATGGTCAACTGAGGATAGTTCTCAGGATGTTTCTGAGCATCCAGGAGAGTGTCTCTGTT
This sequence comes from uncultured Acetatifactor sp., assembly GCA_947630715.1. GTDB lineage: Bacteria > Bacillota > Clostridia > Lachnospirales > Lachnospiraceae > Acetatifactor. The sequence continues at coordinate 9,102 of CANRIP010000030.1, read as the reverse complement.
CAGAACGTTCACGTTCAGGTGATGGCCGCCTTTTGTTGCGTATCCATCCAATAAGTTTACCAGGTTGTCAACCTGTGCTGTGCTTGCTGCCATAGTTTTGTCCTCCTTATAGTTTTTGTTTTTGTACCTTTTTTGTTACCGGAAAGCGGAAACAACCGCTTTCCGGGTCAGTGCGTTGTCTGGGGGCCGGTTATTGATAATCATCCAGGCCCTGCTCCAAGGTAGGAACACTGCAGGCTAACGGGGTTCTGGAGCAGTCCGTGCAGCCCATTGTCTGAACGTTTTTCGACTGCTCATTCTGTTCGTCACAGTCTACATTTACATGTCCCACACCTTCTGTCATGCCGGAATCGAGCATTTTGACAAGGTCGTCAATCATGTTTTTTTCGTCCATAGTGTCTCCTTTATTTTATTCGGAACCATTGGAAATATTTCCTTATTTCAAATCAAGCTCCAGGTCGCCGGCAAATACCTTGTCTTCCTTGCCAAGAGCGCCGGGGATGATGGTGAAGGTATTGGAGATACCGTCCTGCGCATCATTGAAGGGCAGCTTGGAAACGGAGGACAGGGAAGCGACTGCGCCGTGAGTATCGCGGCCGTGCATGGGATTTGCACCGGGAGCGAAAGGCTGGCCCTTCTTACGTCCGTCGGGGGTGTTACCGGTTGCCTTGCCGTAGGTAACGTTAGAGGTAATGGTCAGGATGGACGTGGTAGGAACGCCGTTTCTGTAAGTATGATGTCTTCTGACGGCGGTCATAAACTTGTGTACCACATCCTGAGCAATCTCATCCACACGATCGTCATCGTTGCCGTACTTAGGGAAATCTCCCGTGGTCTTAAAGTCAACGATGATGCCGTCCTCGTCACGGATCGGCTCTACCTTTGCGTATTTGATGGCGGAAAGGGAATCCGCAACAATGGACAGACCAGCAACGCCGGTTGCAAAATACCGTTTCACATCTCTGTCATGGAGAGCCATCTCCGCTCTCTCATAGCAGTACTTGTCATGCATATAGTGTATGATATTCAGGGTATTTACATACACGTCCGCCTGCCACTCCAGCATATCCATGAATTTGCTGTAAACATCGTCATAGTCCAGAACATCGCCGGTAACAGGACGATACTTGGGGCCGACCTGTTTCTTGGTAACCTCGTCTACGCCGCCGTTCAAAGCGTACAGCAGACATTTTGCCACATTGGCCCGTGCACCGAAGAACTGCATTTCCTTACCGATTACCATGGAGGATACGCAGCATGCGATGCCGTAATCGTCGCCGTGAACCACTCTCATCAGATCATCGTTCTCATACTGGATGGAAGAAGTCTGGATCGACATCTTTGCGCAGTATCTCTTCCAGTTCTCGGGAAGCCTGGTGGACCAGAGAACGGTCAGGTTAGGCTCAGGGGAAGGCCCAAGGTTGGTCAGGGTGTTCAGATAACGGAAACTCATCTTGGTCACCATGGGTCTGCCGTCTACGCCAACGCCGCCCAGGGACTCGGTAACCCAGACGGGATCGCCGGCAAAAATCTGATTGTACTCAGGAGTACGGGCAAACTTGATGCAGCGGAGTTTCATGATGAAGTGATCCACAAACTCCTGAATCTGCTCCTCGGTGAAGGTGCCGTTCTTTAAGTCTCTCTCCGCATAGCAGTCAAGGAAGGTGGAGGTACGTCCCAGGGACATAGCGGCTCCGTTCTGCTCCTTTACGGCGCACAGATATCCGAAGTACGTCCACTGAATCGCCTCTTTTACATTTGCTGCGGGTTTGGAAATATCGCATCCATAAGAGGCAGCCATCTCCTTCATCAGTTTCAGAGCGGTCATCTGCTCGGAAATTTCCTCACGGAGACGGATCACATCGTCGGTCATCACGCGGCCGGTGGAATCCTTCTGCGCCTGCTTGTCCTCGAGCAGCCTGTCGATGCCGTACAGGGCCACACGTCTGTAATCGCCGATAATACGGCCGCGGCCATATGCGTCGGGCAGTCCGGTGATAATGTGAGAAGATCTGCAGGCTCTCATTTCCTGATTGTATGCGTCAAAACATCCGGCGTTGTGAGTCTTTCTGTGAATGGTGAAAAACTCGGAGATCTCGGGATCTACCTCATAGCCGTTGTCGGCGCATGCTTTCTCGGCCATGCGGATGCCGCCGTAAGGCTGAAGGGAACGCTTGAAAGGCTTATCGGTCTGGAATCCTACGATAGTCTCTTTGCTCTTGTCCAGATAACCGGGGCCATGGGACGTAATGGTGGAAACAACCTTGGTGTCCATGTCCAGAACGCCGCCCGCTTCTCTTTCCTTTTTCTGAAGATCGAGCACCTGCGCCCACAGATCCTTGGTGTTCTGGGTCGGCCCAGCCAGAAAGCTCTCATCGCCGTCATAGGGGTGATAGTTTCTCTGGATGAAGTCGCGGACGTTGATTTCTTTGTCCCATTTGCCTGTTACAAAATCAGTCCATTCTTCTCTCATTTTGAAATGCCTCCTATTAGTATTTGAATTAGTTTGGTGATAAACAACAGGGCTGCTAATCCTTAGTCTCATTATATGAAAAACCCGTAGGACAGTCAAGGAGGAACAGTGTACTTTTTTCTATACAAAGCCTGATGTTTTCAGGAGTTTACAAAAAATTTTCAAACTTTTAACGCAATTTTTCCAATCGGCCCGTCCGGGCAGATTTTGGATCATTTCCAAGGGAATGGCTTGTCAGATTCCGGGGAATGTATTATACTGTGAGAAAGAAAACGGCAGGGTTTCGCCGAACGAAAACAGAATGCGAAAAACGTCCGGCACGCCGCCGCCTGAAAGGAGAATGGAAATGAGTGGAATCACCAAGGAAATGACCATCGGGGAAATCCTTATGAAGAATCCGGATGTGGCGCCCATCCTGATGGAAGCGGGCATGCACTGTCTTGGCTGTCCTTCCGCCCAGGGCGAGTCTCTGGAGGAGGCCGCGCTGGTACACGGGATGGATATCGACGAGCTGATGAAAAAAATCGAGACTCTGTAAAGGATGGCTCTGTCAAGGATGTTTCGCCGCCAGAGGGATGGGCGGCGGGGAAAGACGGAACAAAACCGCCGCGGGAACAAAGGAAAAACCTCTGTCTGCCGCGGCGGTATTTTGTCTGAAACGGTGTCTTTGCCAGCCGGGGAAGTTACATCTCTCCCAAGGCCGCTATGGCGTTTTCCCGGATCAGGGCGTCACAGTGTTCCGCTAAGAAGGTGCCGCCCGCAGCCATGGAACGCTGAAGGGATCCGTATTCGGACAGGATGTTGCATGCCCGGTCAAAGCCCTCGTCGGTTTCCTCTCCCTGCACCAGCAAAAGCAGGTAGCCCTCCGGGGAAACGTTTTTGTAAAGAGTGCTTTTGCCCCGGTAATGTCCGCAGAGGACGGCGGAGACATCTATGGCCTGTTTCAGAGAATCCAAGCGAAAGATGCGGGTCCGGCTGCTTCTGTCTTCCTCCGGAGCGGAGGGTGCGCCCTCCCCAGACGGGGAGCCTGCCGATTCGGGCTGATCGGTTTGGAGCTTGCGGAACAGATCCATCACGTCGTCCGTCGCGTTCGCGGCGGGATCCTCATATTCTTCTGCGAAATCTTCTTCCTCTGTAACGGAGGGGGCAAACCGGGAAAAACGGGTGTCCAGTTCCTCCGGATCCTCCACCTTGGTAATAATTAACACAATACATTCGGCGTTTAACGGAATCGCCTCGATCATTAACGGAATGTCCTCCGCCTCAAAACCAAACTCAAAGTTGGCCTGACGCATCATGTCCCTGAACAGAGTCTTGGCCTTTTCCGTTCCATAGGCAAGCTCGCTGATCTTCAGTTCACGGCTGATCAGGTCTTCCTTGGTCAGAGTGCAGCGGATCTGATTCTCATTTACTTTTTCAATTTTCATACGACAGACCGTTCCTTTCTGCATAATGGATATGCGAAATAATAGTATGAATCGACTAAATGTATCTTATACTCTTGAAACTCTTAAGTCAATAGCAGGATCTGACTTTAAATATTTTTAATATTTTTCATTTTTTGCAAGCTTATACTTGTCAAATCTGTTTCGGCAGACTATAATTACTCTTGTAAGCGCCTCCGGTACTTCATGTACGGGAAAGGAGGCGGCAGTTTAATCATCAGGTTGATTTATTAACCGGGAACGTTCGTTCCCTCTCATCCTTATTTATTTTGTGTTCATCACATTATATGACAGATTCTGGAAATCTGACATATATTCAAAGGATGTCTTACAAGTTCAGAGGCCGGAATATTGCCTGCATCTGCCTGATCATGGTATTTCAACTAACTATTCACAGATTTCATTCATTTTAAACCTGCCAGATATTGGAGGTGCGCGCTTTGCGCTGACAAATTCGCAGTTGTACTGCCGGAGACGCTTACGCAGTTTTTTGTGGGCCCAAAAAGTTTTTTCAAGATTCATCACAGAACCTTTTGGTCCGGGAAGATTGAGAAAAGGAGGAATGTTTTGAATGACGGACGAAACAAAACGGTAGAGTGGGAATCCGTCAGAGCAGCCTATACCGTGCAGCTTGAACAGTTGAGACGGCGCGGGGTGGAGCTGTTTGTGGACGGCAAATCCGTCCTTCCCCGGGAGGCGGCATTTAAGGCCGTCCGGGAAAACAGCCCCTACATGGCGGATTATGTGCTGGGGGATTCGGGAAAGATCGAACAGGTGCGCTTTGACAGAGTGACACGCAGATAGCCGAAAACCTCCGGTCAAACTCAGTATGGTAAACGGCGCCGCCGGTTGTTGCAGACGGGCTGCCTCTCGTGTTGATTTCGGCGGCGCCAAAAAAGGGTAATGACTACTTGAAAGGAATGTGGTATGATGTAACTGACCGCTCCCTGCGGGGCGGCAGTTACACGCATATCACCGGGAAGGACGGGAGAAACCCGTGATTTCACCGGCGCACATTTCTTTTAGGAAGGAACAGATCAGGATGAAACGGATTATACCTGTGGTCATTGCGCTGCTTTTGATGGTCATTATTGGAGGAGTGTATTTTGGAGGGCAGCTTTGGGACAAATATTCTTACAGCAGTGAGGAAGCGGATCTGGACGAATATTACAACGTGACGGGAAACCAATTGGCCATTATCCTTCAGGACGAGATGGTGGAAGAAAAGGCTGTGCAGAAAGACGGGAACGTTTACTTTGATCTGGACACGGTGAAACAATATTTGAACGAAGGGTTCTATGCGGATTACAACGAACGGAAACTGCTGTATACCACGGCGGTGGATACGGCTGTGGCGGCTTTTGACCAGACGGGATACAGCGACGGGAACGGGGACGTACCCACGTCCTATGTGGTCTGCTATCCGGATGGGGATAAGCTGTATGTGGCGGCGGAATATGTGAGAAAATTTACCAATTATGAATATTTTTGCTATGACAGGCATCTTCAGGTTTATACCCAGTGGGGCGTGAAGGAAATCATGACGGTGTCAAAGGACACTCAGGTCCGTACGCTGGGCGGGGTTAAGAGTCCGGTTGTAAGGCAGCTTAAGCGGGACGAGATCGTGGAAATCCTGGATCAGATGGACAAGTGGAGCCTTGTCAAGACATCGGATTCCGTGATCGGTTATGTGGAGAACAAAAGGCTGACAGGGCTCAGCACGGAGATCGAAACTCCGGTAACCGATTATGAAGCGCCGGAATATACTTCCATCGGCATGGAGAAAAAGGTGAGCCTGGGCTTTCATTCCGTGGGGGCGGCAGCCGGGAACGCAAGTCTGGATGAGATGCTGGCGGAAAGCGACGGAGCGATTAACGTGATAGCTCCCACCTGGTTCAGCCTTTCTGACGAGGAAGGGGGTTTTATCTCCTATGGGGACGCGTCCTATGTAAAGAAAGCGCATGACAAGGGACTTCAGGTATGGGGCGTGTGGGATAATTTCAATTATACCGCCTCTACGGGAACGCCGGTGGATTTGCTTCAGGCGCTTTCCAGGACAAGCGTCAGAAACCGGCTGGTGGAAGAAATCGTCAATACTTCCCTGGAGCTGAATCTGGAGGGGGTCAATATCGACTTTGAGGGATTGACCCAGGAATGCGGCGAGCATTACATTCAGTTTTTGAGAGAGCTTTCGGTAGCGTGTAGAAAACAGGGGCTGGTGCTGTCTGTTGACAATTACGTCCCGTTCCGGTTCAATGATTTTTACAGGCTGGACATTCAGGGACAGATCGCGGATTATGTGGTCATTATGGGATATGACGAACACTGGAGCGGCAGCCAGGATCCGGGCAGCGTGGCCAGCATCGGTTATGTCACAAACGGCTTGAGCAAAACGCTGGAACAGGTGCCGGCGCAGAAAGTGGTAAACGCGCTGCCTTTTTATATGATCCTGTGGAAGACAGAGGGAGCGGATGTGACGGACCAGTATATCACGATCCGTAATCTGGACGATTTCCTTCAAAGAACCGGGATCGAGCCGGTATGGGACGAGGAAACGGGGCAGAACTATGCCGAATGGGAGGCGGACTCCGCGTCCTACCGCATCTGGCTGGAAGACGAGGAAAGCCTGCGGGTGAAACTCAATGTGATGATCGCGCAGAATATCGGGGGCGTGGCGGTCTGGCGCCTTGGTTACGGAAACGCCTCTGCCTGGGAGCTGATCCGCAATTATGCGGGGCTTTAAAGAGAAGTCGGCGGCGGCTTAGCGGTACGCCGTTAAGATCGGCGCTGTACCCTCCGCTCTTTCATGTGGGAAATCCTTTCCATAGGATTTCCTTTGACGGCCAACCGGACACGATCATTCACACGCCTTTTTCCGTTTGGCAGTCGATTGCAGCCGGTATGGATGTTTTTTGGGGAAGAATCTTCAGTATTTTTTCCTGCGCACCGCCGCAGGGAGCTATATCGGCATTATCAATTCCGTCCTGCCCGCTATCATGGGGATTTTCACCGCATGGTTTCAAAAATGGTATCCGCGCAAAATAGCCAGGGGAAAATGAGTCTGCATGCCGAAACCGCTTTTACCGAAACCGTCAAAAACGGCAGGATGAAAGAACCCTGCCGTCCAAACAGTTAAGCGGGCTTATCAAAACCGGCGATGTGCTGCCGGAGCGGTTTTGGGGCCAAAAAATACCCCCGAGGCTGCCCTCGGGGGTATTTTATTAATCCATGTGCCGAATGTCGTCAAGCATAGTAGAAACCATTTCGGCGAGATTTGCGATCTGCGCAGGATCCGCATCGTTTCGGCTGGCCACTTGCGAGATCATTCCCAACACCGTTTCTTTCGTTGACTTCACCGGTTTGATGTCATCATAGAGCTTTTCATAAAACGCGATGAGTTTCTGGTTGGTGGTTTCGCGGCTCTTTACAGTGTCTGCGATTCCATTTGCCTTCCCCTCGCCGGCAACATCGCCGGGAACCTGACCGGAATCCACCCCCGTCAAAGCTTCCAGCGCTTTGTATATATGCTCATTGTCCTGTTGAATCTTTTCGATCCGCTCGAGAATGTAGCCGACGGTGAGCTTAGGCTCGGAGCTTGAAAGGGAAACGGTTTCGGGTTTGCCTGCCTTATCGGCTGCGGCTGCGTTGACGGTTTCTGTGGTTTTGATATTGTTATCAGACATTTCTGTATCCTCCCAAATATCCGGCGGACACGCAAGGCAAATCGTATTGTCGTTTACGAAGCGTGCCCTGCCTTTTTTTACAAGACATTTTGCCCTTTTCGGGTAGGTCGCTTCATATTCATTGCCCTTTTCGTCGATAACGGAAATGTTTTTTTCGATGGGTTTCACCCCCCTGTTATTGACGTTGAAACTTCGTTTTTAATGATGAGTGTCTTCTCCTGTTTCTAAGAATATGAAATCATATAATGATTGTTCTGTCAATACCCCGTTTTTGTTCGGGCAAAGTGCAGATTGCTTTTTATAATTGGGTAGGGTATAATTTCCCCAGTACAAACCGATAAATCGGCGTTTACAGGAGGAATGCTATGCCAGAAATAAAAGGCTTGGAATGGACGTTTGATACAATAGCATCTTCTTATGAAAAATTTCGTCCTGCTTATCCTAATGAACTCTATAAAATGATATTTAATTATATATTTCTCAATGAAACTTGCCGTGTTGTAGAGGTGGGGATTGGCGGCGGTCAGGCAACATTGCCGATTTTAAAAACTGGATGTAATGTGATTGCAGTTGAATATGGCCAGGAATTTTCTAAACTATGTAAGGAAAAATTTAGGGAATATCTGAATTTTTCTGTTGTAACGGGGAAATTTGAGGATGTTAATTTTGATCATAATTCGTATGATTTGGTTTATTCCGCAACGGCATTTCATTGGATTCCCGAGAACGTCGGTTATCCGAAGGTCTTTTCTATGCTGAAGCACGGTGGAGTTTTTGCGCGTTTTGCAAATCATCCATATCCTTGCAAGGATAATCCAGCGCTTTTTGATGAGATTCAGGAGATTTATGCCGAATATTATTCCAATAAAAGGGGAAAATCGAGGGCGGAATATTCCGAGACTCAAGCCGGGCAGATTGCAAAAATCGCAGAAAAATACGGTTTCGCGGATATAAAATATGCCCTGTTTTACAGAACACGAATTTTTTCTGCAAGTGAGTATTGTGCGCTGCTCGGAACATATTCTGACCATATTGCAATTGAGGAAACCATAAGGAAGAAGTTTTTCTCAAAAATTGAGGATGCGATAAACAATTACGGCGGTACAATTACAGTGTATGATACCATCGATTTGCAACTTGCAAGAAAACCGTAAATTCCAGTTGGTGGGACGGACGTTGAGCGAAAGGATTTTATGCTGTCGTTGTTCCAGACAATGAAACCTCTTGCAGAGCCATACCGCAAGAACAATGCTTGCCAACGTTGAAACAGGACGCTTATCAAGGTCGGCAGTTCGCTCGTTCCTTTTGCCAATAAGTTCCCCAAAAAACGCAAAACTGTATAAGCTAATGGCCACAAAGAAAGTTCTGCGGTTTATAACCGCAAAACTAATTGACTTTTGCAAATTTTGCGATATACTATTTTGCAGACGGAGGTGGTCATCATGATTTACAGACCTATGTATGTGGATAAGATAATGGCTTATGTAGACACTCCCTTTGT
>CANRIP010000029.1 GCA_947630715.1 uncultured Acetatifactor sp. | reverse complement strand
CACTTATTCTGCAAGTTCGGATGCCTGTCATATATCATCAGAGTACTTTTCCCCTTTAGATATCCCATGAAAGTCAAGATGCTCATCTTTTGCGGTATGCTTACACAAAGATGTACATGGTCTATGCACACAGCCCCTTCGATTATCTCAACTCCTTTATATCAGCACAACGTTTGAATGATTTCCCGTACATCGGCTCTTACCTGACCATATAAACTCTTTTTCCTATATTTGGGAATGAAAACTATAATGATAAAGGTTAGCTATGCTAACCTGGCATTTCCATGTAGTGTGTGATAAACTGTTCTTGTCCATGTGGGCGCTTCCTATTCTTTGAGTTTGGCTTGCAACACCTTACTCATAGGCAAATTTATTTGCCTTTATCATAGGAGGCTTGTATTGTTGTCTTTAACGCCCTTGTTTACTCCATTCTCCCCAGCATAGCTGGGGGATTAGGGTTTTCATTAAAAGACTGCCATACAAAAAAAGCAGACCATGTTTCCATGATCCGCCGTTTTTTGTACTGGTTCAGCTTTCCAAAATACTCTTTACGATCTGTTCAGCTTAAGAGCTTTCTCCACAAGATCGTTTCCAATTTCAGCAAGCCGCTGAGCTTCTTCTCTGGGTATACCAGTTTTAATTAGGTTAAGGAATACTTGAATGCCTTTCTCTTCCCTGCCCTCATTTTTAATTTTTCTTGCATTGGTTTCTAATAAAGCGCCTCCCATAACTTCACCCATTCCTTCCACTACTTTCTTATATTTTTTAGCGATTTCCCGGATCACATCATTTGCCGTTTCCAAAAGCGTTGTCCTGTTAAAATCCGACAGGCGGCCAGCTTTTACCAGCGTGTCCAGACGTTCTATGATATCCCTGTATTCATTCTTAAGTGTTTCCAGTTTTTCCGGATCCTTTTCACATTGGGACAGTTCTGCTTCCCTGGAAAAGATATAAAACGGTATCAGAATAAGCAGATTCTTTTCAAAAATCTCGCCTATTGTATATTCCTGTGTTTTGAAAAGAGGGACATCATACTCCACAGTACCGCCAGGCGTCTTGAGTACATACCGATATGCCTGAGGCTCTGCAGTCTTTGCATACCTTAAATATAGTACCGCCGTATGAGGAAATTCTACTGTAAGAACCTCTTTGGATATTCTCCCCGCGTCCAACGCGATTTGCGCATCATACTCGAACAGTCTAATCAGCATTTTGGAATCCGGCGTGCTCTGGCATTCCCAGTGATACGTTTTTCTGGTTTCACCGTAAACAGCAAAATTTGTATCTGTGATCCTTTTTTCATCGGGTGCATTCTGCTGGTCGATGAAATGCTCGTTTGGGAAAAAATCTATCCGCTCCTCTCCGGTATAGTGTTCCCCAAAAGAAATATTGATGAGCGGTATAATTAACTCGCTGCAGTCATTTAAGACTGTGCGGAATACGGAATCATAAAGATCTGCCATATAGCCTCCTTCTTTCTAAAAATATTTTATCATTGACATTGCGCTTTTTCAACCTTCTTCAGCTAAAACTTTATCCATGTCTTTTGCATTGTCACCGTGCCATGTCTCACTGTCTCCATTAAAGCATAAAATATAAACAATACCTTAGCCTTGTTGAGACACTACTAATTGCCCGCAATAAAAAACCACTATACCCTCTCTTAGAATCAATAATATATTTGAAAAGCCAGCCGTATGTAATTCCAATACTAAACTGAAAAAAACAAGCGCAGAACCGACCAATCATTATGGAAAACCTTTTGGCGTACCCCAATACCATTCGGCGGAATTCTTCCTTACGCCAAATGGCGTATCCCTGTCCCGTATCGCCGCTCTGAATGCGGTATCTTAGATCCTGCAACGAGATGAGACACGCTTTGCGTGTTTCACCCGTTATTGCGGCATTCGCCAGATTGACAAGCATGCTTGTCAGCCTGGCTCATTGCCCGCGTAAAAAAGGGGCCCACCCTCCATTTGGGTGAGCCCCCTGAAACTCATTTATTATTGATCGCCGCCTGTGCTGCCGCAAGCCTTGCAATCGGCACCCGGAACGGCGAGCAGGACACGTAGTTCAGACCGATCCTGTGGCAGAACTCCACGGAACTGGGATCGCCGCCGTGCTCCCCGCAGATTCCCACATGAAGATCGGGATTCTCCGCCTTGCCCAGCTTGATGGCCATCTCCATCAGTCTGCCGACGCCGTTTTGATCCAGCTTTGCGAAAGGATCGCTCTCCAGGATCTTGGCGTTGTAATAATCGATCAGGAACTTGCCCGCGTCGTCTCTGGAGAAACCGTACGTCATCTGCGTTAGATCGTTGGTGCCGAAACAGAAGAAGTCTGCCTCCTTGGCCAGCTCATCCGCCGTCAGCGCAGCTCTGGGGATCTCGATCATGGTTCCCACTTCATACTCCAGGTTCACGCCCGCTGCCTTGATCTCCTCATTGGCGGTGTCAACCACCACCTTTTTCACCACCTTCAGCTCCTTCAGATCGCATACCAGAGGAATCATAATTTCTGGCTTGATCTTCCAGTCGGGATGCTCCTGTTTCACCTCAATGGCAGCCCGGATCACCGCCTTGGTCTGCATTCTGGCAATCTCCGGATAAGTAACCGCCAGACGGCATCCCCTGTGTCCCATCATCGGGTTGATCTCATGAAGGCCGGCGATGATCTTCCGGATTTCCTCCACGGTCTTGCCCTGCGCGGCAGCCAGTTTCTCGATGTCCGCATCCTCGGTAGGCACAAATTCATGGAGAGGCGGATCCAGGAAACGAATGGTTACCGGGTTGCCCTCCAGAGCCTCGTACAGCGCCTTAAAGTCTCCCTGCTGATAAGGCAGGATCTTCTCCAGCGCCTTCTCTCTCTCCTCCGCCGTATCCGCGCAGATCATCTCACGAAATGCGGCGATTCTCTCCTCGTCAAAGAACATATGCTCCGTGCGGCAGAGGCCGATTCCCTCGGCTCCCAGCTCCCTTGCTTTTTTGGCGTCCCTGGGAGTATCGGCGTTGGTGCGCACCTTTAATGTCCGGTACTTGTCCGCCCAGTTCATAATTCTCTCAAATTCCCCGGCTATGGTAGCGTCCACGGTAGGAATCTGTTCCCCGTAAATATTGCCGGTGGCGCCGTCGATGGAAATATAGTCTCCCTCCCGGAATTCCCTGCCCGCAAGGGTAAATCTCTTATTGGCCTCATCCATGGCGATATCGCCGCACCCGGATACGCAGCAGGTTCCCATGCCACGGGCAACCACGGCCGCGTGGGACGTCATGCCGCCCCGGACGGTCAGGATTCCCTGCGCCACCTTCATGCCGGTGATATCCTCAGGGGAGGTTTCCAGCCGCACCAGAACCACCTTCTCCCCTCTGCCAGCCCACATCTCCGCGTCCTCCGCGGAGAACACGATCTTGCCGCAGGCTGCGCCGGGAGAAGCGCCCAGGCCCTTGCCAAGAGGCGTCGCGGCCTTCAGCGCGGCAGCGTCGAACTGGGGATGCAGCAGGGTGTCCAGGTTGCGGGGATCGATCATGGCGACCGCTTCCTCCTCGGTCCTCATGCCCTCATCCACCAGATCGCAGGCGATCTTCAGAGCCGCCTGGGCCGTTCTCTTTCCGTTTCTGGTCTGCAGCATATACAGCTTTCTGTTCTCAATGGTAAACTCCATATCCTGCATATCCCTGTAATGATTCTCCAGGGTCGCGCACACGTTCTTAAACTGTTCGTATACCTCGGGCATCACCTCTGCCATCTTGGAAATAGGCATAGGGGTGCGCACGCCGGCCACCACATCCTCGCCCTGGGCGTTCATCAAAAACTCGCCCATCAGTTTCTTCTCGCCGGTGGCGGGATCTCTGGTGAAGGCCACGCCGGTGCCGGATTCATCGGACCAGTTGCCGAAAGCCATCATCTGCACGTTCACCGCGGTTCCCCAGGAGTACGGGATATCGTTGTCTCTCCGGTATACGTTGGCCCGGGGATTGTCCCAGGAGCGGAACACGGCCTTGATGGCGCCCATCAGTTGTTCCCTGGGATCATCGGGGAAATCCTTGCCGATTTTTTCCTTATACTCGGCCCTGAACTGATTCGCCAGCTCCCTCAGATCGGCGGCGGTCAGCTCCACATCCTGCTTTACGCCCTTCTTCTCCTTCATTTGATCGATCAGTTCCTCAAAATATTTCTTACCGACCTCCATCACCACGTCGGAATACATCTGAATAAATCTCCGGTAGCAGTCCCAGGCCCATCTTTCATTGCCGGTCTGGGCCGCGATGGTGTTGACCACAGTCTCATTCAGCCCAAGATTCAGGATCGTATCCATCATACCCGGCATGGATGCCCTTGCGCCGGAACGGACGGAGACAAGCAGAGGATTTTTGGTGTCGCCGAATTTCTTGCCGGTGATCTCCTCCATCTTGCTGATATACTCGTTGATCTGGCTCTGAATCTCGTCGTTGATCTGCCTGCCGTCTTCATAATACTGTGTGCAGGCTTCCGTCGTAATGGTGAAACCCTGTGGCACGGGCAGACCCAAAGCCGTCATTTCCGCCAGATTCGCGCCTTTACCGCCCAGAAGCTCCCGCATGTTCGCGTTGCCTTCCGTAAACAAGTACACCCATTTCTTCATACCTTGTGTTTCTCCCTCCATCAATATTTTTGAAACATCTGAAGGCGTTCTCTTTTCCACTGAAAAAAACCGAACCCCTTCGTCCAGTACAATTTTATTGTAACAACTGAACCAAAAAATGGCAAGCCGAATTTGGCGATTTGGACAAGATTCTCATTCCCGCGGTCCCCTTATTGTTTTTCGGGGACAAAACTGTCAAAAATACAGAGATCGAAATGCTTTTCCGCCTCGTCCAGCTCCTCCTGGCTTTTGATTGTCCAGGCGGCGGACGTGCTGCGGTACAGGCCCCGGCACAGGCTTAGGGAAAGCATTCCCGGATATTTATGGTTATATGCGATAAAATCCGGCTTGGCCAGCCAGTTGAACAGCAGGTTCTGCAGCAGGAAATACAGAAAGCCCCGGTATTCCCCTTCCCGGTAAAAAGCGTCCGCCAACTGCCCCCGCACCACATGGGGGCGGTTTCTCCGGTACCACAGCACTCCCAGGGGATGAAAGGATTCCACACAGTACATCCCCCCGTAATCCGCCAGCAGCCTGTCCGCCGCCGGACACACGCCCGTGTCCATGGTCTCGATCTTTAACTCCACGATCAGCGGGACCCTTCCGTCCACCAGTTTCAGCACATCCTCGAACCTGGGAATTCTCTGATCCGTCCCGCACAGGGAAAATTTCCGCAGCTCCTCATAGGTATATTGGCTGACCTTACCCGCCTGACCGCAGATCCGCCTGAGCGTGTAATCGTGGAACACCACCGGCACCCTGTCCTTCGACAGTTGGACGTCCATCTCAATGCCGAATCCCGCCTCCGCCGCTCTCTGAAACGCAAGCATGGAATTTTCCGGAGCGTCTCCCCCGTTGTCATACAGCCCCCTGTGGGCGTACAGCCATTTGCCAAAGGGCGCCGCGTCCGGACGGCCCGTCATTCTAGGCATAATCAGGAACAGATATAATAGCACAAACGCCGCAAAGCAGATCAGCAAAATTGGAATCATCCTTCTCCATCCCTCCTGTCAGTCCTGTCTCCTTCTCCCGGGTTACCGCAATCCCCAAATCTCTGATTCCAGTTTACCAGATTTCCCCTTCAGAACGCAACGTTTCTTTAATTTTACTTGCATTTTCCCTGTTTTCATGTAAAATGGACAATAGTTGTGTTTTGGTACAGTCAGGCCGGCTCGAAAGGCCGGGGATCATGTCAGGAGGTTTGAATCATGATAAGCGCAAACAACGTTACCTATCGAGTTGGAAAAAAGGCCCTGTTTGAAGACGTCAATATCAAGTTTACGGAAGGCAACTGTTACGGGCTGATCGGCGCAAACGGCGCGGGAAAATCAACCTTCCTCAAAATCCTGTCCGGAAGCCTGGAGACGACCAAGGGGGATATCGCCGTCACCCCCGGCCAGCGTCTTTCCGTCTTGGAGCAGGATCACTTTAAATACGACGATTTCAACGTGATGGATACGGTCATCATGGGAAACGAGCGCCTCTACCAGATCATGAAGGAAAAGGAGGCCATCTACGCAAAGGAGGATTTTTCCGATGAGGACGGCATCCGCGCCAGCGAGCTGGAGGCGGAATTCGCGGAAATGGACGGCTGGGAGGCGGAGTCAAACGCCGCCTCGCTGTTAAACGGCCTTGGGATTGGCACGGAATTCCACTATGCCCCTATGAAAACCCTGGACGGCAATCTGAAGGTGAAGGTGCTGCTGGCCAAGGCCCTGTTCGGGAATCCCGACATCCTGCTCCTGGACGAGCCCACCAACCATCTGGATCTGGACGCCATCACCTGGCTGGAAGACTTCCTCATCGACTTCCCCAACACGGTGATCGTGGTCAGCCATGACCGGTATTTTCTGAACAGGGTCTGCACCCACATCGCGGACATCGATTACGGCAAAATCCAGCTCTACGCGGGCAACTACGATTTCTGGTACGAGTCCAGCCAGCTTTTAATCAGGCAGATGAAGGAAGCCAACAAAAAGAAGGAGGAAAAGATTAAGGAATTGCAGGAGTTCATCTCCCGTTTCTCCGCCAACGCCTCCAAGTCCAGACAGGCGACTTCCCGGAAACGCGCCCTGGAAAAAATCGAGCTGGAGGAAATCAGGCCCTCCAGCAGAAAATATCCCTATATCGATTTCCGCCCGGACCGGGAGATCGGAAACGAGGTGCTGACCGTGGAGCATCTGTCCAAAACCGTCAACGGGGAAAAGGTGCTAAACGATGTCTCCTTCCTTGTGGGCCGCAATGACAAGATCGCCTTCGTGGGCGGACAGGAGCTGGCAAAGACCACCCTGTTCCAGATTTTGATGGGCGAGCTTGAGCCCGACGAGGGTACCTATAAATGGGGCACCACCACCTCCCAGGCCTACTTCCCCAAAGACAGCGCCGGCGAGTTTGACAACGATCTGACCATCACCGATTGGCTGACCGGCTATTCCCCCGTGAAGGACGTCACCTATGTGCGGGGTTTCCTGGGACGCATGCTGTTTGCCGGCGAGGACGGGGTCAAAAAGGTAAGGGTGCTTTCCGGAGGCGAAAAGGTCCGCTGTCTGCTGTCCAAGATGATGATCAGCGGCGCCAACTGCCTTGTGCTGGACCAGCCCACCAACCATCTGGACATGGAGTCCATCACGGCCCTGAACAACGGGCTGATCCGTTTCCCGGGCGTGGCGCTGTTCACCTGTCACGACCATCAGTTCGTGGAGACTACGGCCAACCGGATTATCGAGTTTCTGCCGGGAGGCGGCATGATCGATAAAATTACCACCTACGATGAATATCTGGCAGGGGATGAGATGGCGAGAAAGCGCACTGTGTTCACCGCGGACAGGGAAGAAGACGAGGATTGACCATCATGAAAGACACAAAAAAAGACCCGCGGCCTGCGGGAATACGGCCGGTGGATCTGCATGTCCATTCCACCGCCTCCGACGGGACGCTGTCCCCTAAGGAGCTGGTGGATCTGGCTGTGGAAAAGGGTCTGGCGGCCTTTGCCCTCACGGATCACGACACGGTAGGTGGGGTGGAGGAAGCAGTGGAATACGCCGCCCAGGCGCCAAACCCACCCTCCCAGACGGTGGAGATAATCCCCGGCATTGAACTGTCCAGCGAATACCAGGGGTCGGATATCCATGTGGTCGGCCTTTACATCGACCGAAACAACGAAACTTTCCAGAAACACCTGAAGGACTTTGTGGACTCGCGTACGCAGCGGAACCGGAAAATGTGCGCCCTGCTGCAAAAGGAGGGCATACCGATCACCTATCAGGAGCTGCTTTCGGCTTATCCGGACTCCGTGATCACCAGAGCCCATTATATGAGATATCTGCTGGAAAAGGGCTACGTCAAAACCAGGCAGGAGGCATTTGACCGCTACATCGGCGACGGCGCTCCCTGTTATATCCCCCGGGAAAAAATCACCCCCGCCCAGGCCGTGGAACTGATCCTGACGGCGGGAGGCGCTCCCGTGCTTGCTCACCCCATCCTGTATCACATGAGCGACGAGGGGCTGGATACGCTGGTGAAGAAATTAACAGAGGCGGGACTGATGGGGATCGAGGCAATTTACAGCACCTACACCGAAGACGACCAGCGGAAAATCCGCCGCCTTGCATCGAAATACCATCTTCTCATAAGCGGCGGAAGCGATTTCCACGGCGCCAACAAACCCGGCCTTCAGTTGGGGAGCGGCTACGGCAGCCTGTTTGTCCCCTGTACACTGTTGCAGGAGATCAAAACAGCCTTAGGGCGGCTTTGACCCCGTTTATCCCTCCACAATCAGATATCTGCCGTTGCCCACGGCAAACACCTCGGCCGCTTCCAAAAGCTCCTCCTCCGTGGCGCCCTCGGTGTCGACCCCTTCTTCCTCAAAGTAAGCCGAAACCGATTCCACCACCACAGCCATGCAATCCCGGAGAAACTCGTCCGCCTCATCCGGCGTCTCGGCCACCTTTTCCGGAAACAGTTTCAACTGATTGTCCAGAAAACACTGCAACACATCATCGTCAAATTCCCTCATGACAGCCCTCCCGTTCTTCTGCGGCGGGATTGGTCTCCCCTCCGCTGACAGCAGGCAGTTGCCCCGGATCCAGCCACTGTTTGAGTTCCTGATAAAGCCTTCCAACAGGCAGCCCCACCACATTGCTGTAATCCCCTTCCAGCCTCTCCACATACCGGGCGAACACCCCCTGTATGCCGTAAGCCCCGGCCTTGTCCAAAGGCTCGCCGGTGGCAACGTATGCTTGGATTTCCTCCCGGGTCATGGGATAAAACCGCACCTTGGTTGCCTCATGAAAAGTCTTTTTCCGCACCTGGCAGGGTTCCTCCGCCCTCTCCGGCCGGTAGATCAGGGTGACGCCCGTATAGACATGATGGGCCTTTCCGGCAAGCTGTTTCAGCATTTTCACCGCCGCCTTTTTGTCCTTCGGCTTGCCCAGAATATTCCCCTTGCGGGCGACCACCGTATCGGCGCCGATCACCAGCACGGATTCTTCCTCCGAAACGGCGGCGAATACCGCCTCCGCTTTCTGCGCGGACAGAAGCTCCACCAGTTTCTCCGGCGTTTTCGCCTTCGCGTTTTCCTCCACATGGCTGGGCAGAATCTCGAAGGAAAGCCCGATCTGCTCCAAAAGCTCTCTCCTGCGGGGAGAGGCGGATGCCAATATGATTCTCATACTAATCTCCATTCCGTCTAATGACTGATCTCCGGTATAAACGTCCTTTTATCCGACAGCGTTTCCTGATCTTCCCTTCCGGCCAGCGCCACAGCCTCCCGGCAGAAGGCTTCCTGAACCTGGAACGGGGCTTTCCCCCTGCGGTTCACCTTTTCGTAACTGCCGTCCTCCTGCAGAATGGAGGCCTTCACATTGTCCCGCAGCAGCTCCCGCAGAATATGGACGATCCTCTCCTTCAGCCCGGGATCCACCACCGGGAACAGGATTTCCACCCTCCGCTCCAGATTTCTCGGCATCCAGTCGGCGCTGCCGCAGTAAATTTCATAATGCTCGTCGTTTTCAAAATAAAAAATCCTGCTGTGTTCCAGAAAACTTCCCACGATGGAGCGGACGGTGATGTTTTCGCTGACGCCCCGGATCCCCACCTTCAGGCAGCAGATCCCCCTGACGATCAGGTCGATCCTGACCCCCGCTGCGCTGGCCCGGTACAAGGCCTCGATAATGTCTTCATCGCACAGGGAGTTCATCTTGGCGATAATCCTGGCGGGCCTTCCCTCCAGGGCATAACGTCTCTCCCGGTCGATCAGGTACAGAAACTTCTCCTTCAGCCAGATTGGGGCAAGGGAAAGCTTATTCCAGATTAACGGCTCGGAATAGCCGGAAAGCATGTTGAACACTGCCGTGGCGTCCTCGCCCACATCCTCATGACAGGTCATAAGGCCGATATCCGTGTAAAGCTTTGCGGTGGCGTCATTGTAATTGCCGGTTCCCAGATGCACATACCGGCGGATGCCGTCTTCCTCCCTGCGCACCACCAGCGTGATCTTGCAGTGGGTCTTCAGTCCCACCAGCCCATAAATCACATGGCAGCCGGCCTTTTCCAGCATCTTCGCCCAGACGATATTGTTCTCCTCGTCAAACCGTGCCTTCAGCTCCACCAGCACCGTCACCTGCTTGCCGTTCTCCGCCGCCAGAGCCAGCGCCCGGATAATGGGAGAATTGCCGCTGACCCGGTACAGGGTCTGTTTGATGGCCAGTACCTCCGGGTCCCTTGCGGCCTGCCGGATGAAATCCACCACCGGCTCAAAGGTCTGGTAGGGATGGTGCAGCAGCACGTCCCCTTTCCTCAGCTCCGCAAAAATGTCGCATCCCGGCTGCAGCTCCGGCACCGGCTGCGGCGTGTGGACAGGGCTTTTCAAATGCTCGAACCCCTCCAGCCCGTACAGTTTCATCAGCACCGTGAGATCCAGGGGCCCGTCGATCCTGTAAATGTAGGAATCGTCAATCCCCAGCGCCTCCTTCAAAATCTTCAGAAGCCGTTTGTCCATCTCCGCCTCCACCTCCAGGCGGATGGCCTCTCCCCACTGTCTCTTTTTCAGTTGTTTTTCAATCTCCTTCAAAAGATCCGCCGCCTCGTCTTCCTCGATGGTCAGATCGGCGTTCCTCATAATCTGATAGGGATGGGCGCAGACGATGTCATAATTCAAAAAAAGCTTGTGCATATTCCGCTCGATGATTTCTTCCAGCAGAATCACCTTGCGGCCGTCCTGGGAGGGCAGCTCCACCACGCGGCTCAGCACTCCGGGCACCTGCACGGTGGCAAATTCCAGCTCGCCCTTCCCTCCTTTTTTCTGAACCAGCGCCGCAATATTCAGGGTCTTGTTGCGTATCAGCGGAAACGGGCGGGAGGAATCCACCGCCATGGGCGTCAGCACCGGGTACACATGTTCCTCAAAGTACGCGTCCGCAAAGACGGCCTCGCTCTCGGTCAGTTCCTCATGCTGGCGGATAATCTGCAGCCCGTTCTGGCGAAGCTGGGGCACCAGAGAGCGGTTGTAGGTGGAATACTGAAGCTCCACCAGGCTGTGGATGGCCGGATCCAGCAGCTTAAGCTGTTCCTGAGGTTTCAGCCCCGCAATGTCCGTCTTGGTGTATTTCGCGTTCACCATATCCTGAAGGGAAGCCACCCGGATCATAAAAAATTCATCCAAATTGGACGCGCTGATGCTCAGGAATTTTAACCGCTCAAACAGCGGAATGGCCCTGTCCCTCGCCTCCGCCAGCACCCTGTGGTCAAACAGGATCCAGCTCAATTCCCTGTTGGTATAATACTTTGGATTCCGAAAGTCGATCTCTGCCATATTTCGTCCCATCCCCTTGTCGATCGCCTTAAAAGTCTTTGTGCTGTTTCAGAACCGGCTCCACGCTGAAAACCTCCTTGAAAAAGGTTTCCCGCATCCGGAAAAATCCCTTTTCCAGCGTGATATCCTCCTGGGTGTCCACGGTCAGCATCAGCTTGTTGTCCTTCAGCGACGCTTTCAGCCCCGTCAGCTTTTGCTTATGGCTGCGATCCAGGCCGCTGGCCAGCCGCAGAATGGCGGTAAGCTTGGCCACGATCAGATAAGAGCTGCGATCCAGGCCGGATCCCGCGGCCTGCTGCCCGAAATAGACAAACCTGCTGTAATTGAACCGGGCGATGTTGGCCACAATCTCCCGTTCCAGGTGAGACAGCCCGATGATCTCCGTGGCCATAATAATCTGGTAGGAGTTTTCCCCGATGTTAATCATGCTGATATATTTCCCGCAGTCGTGCAGAATGGACGCCAGCCGCAGATAAAGCCTTTCCCTGCGCCCCAGCCCGTGAACCTTTTTCATGCTGTCAAAAATGGTGGTGGCGATGCTTTCCAGAGCGTCGGAGCGTTTCTTGCTGCCCATGTACCGTTTGCTGATATTGGCGGCGCAGGCCACAATATCCTGCTCAAAATCATGTTCTCCCTGAAGCAGCCGGTTCTTTTCCGCGTATTCATAGGCAATGCCGTCGCAGAGCGTGGCCCCCGGCGCCCAGATCTTCTTCACATCCATCAGCCGGGCAATCCGCTCCACCAGTATGGTGCCGATAAACACCAGGGGAACCTTTTCATCGGGAATGCCCAGCGTCTGAGCCGTCCTGGAAAGGTTTCCCGCCACCATCCGGTTCTGAAATTCCCTGTAATCCCCCGGCTCCAGCATGACCTCGCTGCCGTACTGCCTGACCATGCAGGGCGACACATAATCGTCCACCACGATCAGGTTCTGGATCTCCCGATCCTTCAGATACAGCTTTTTATAAGTGCCAAGCTGCGCCATGGCCATCTCATCGATCAGGTTCTCCACTTTGGAATTGGGAACCGCAAAGCGGTTGATGGAGTCCTGCAGCCGCAAAACCCCCAGGCGCAGATTCTGCGTGGAAACCAGCGTGTCGTTGTCGAACAGGGAAAGCTGGATACTGCCGCCGCCCACGTCCAGAATGGCGGTCTTTTCCTCGATGATCCGCCGGAAAATATCCCCCCGGAAGGCCAGGGATTTATATCCCAGAAACCTTTGTTCGGAGTTGCTTAAGACCTCCACGTTCATCCCCGTCCGCTGGGAAATCTGATCCTGGATGATGGTGGTGTTCTCCGTCTCCCGGATCGCGCTGGTGCCGTAGGCCTTGTAATCCGTCACCTGATACGCCCGCATCCGGTCCGAAAACTCGCTTAAGGTCCGGCACAGCTCATCCATCTTCTCGTTGCTGATTTTCCCGTTGAGATAAGAATCCGTTCCCAGGGCCAGACGCCTTTGGACGCAGTCGATCTCCCGGATACAGTTTTTCCCGGAAAATTCAAATATTTTCATGGACAGTTCAAAGCTGCCCACATCGATTGCCGCGAAACTTTTTACCCCCATCCCGTTTCTCTCCTTATTCCCACGGGCCGCTGCCCGCCAGATAGTCCACAAACTGCTGGGCGCTGCGGCCTGAAAGCCCTCCGTGGGCAAGCTCCCACTCGTTCGCCCTGCGCAAAAGCTCCTCCTCCGGCAGCGTCACGCCGTTTCTGCGCGCCAGAGTCCTGACGATCTCCTGATACTGCTTTTTGTCGGGGGCTCCGAAGTATACGGTCACCCCGAAACGATGCACCAGCGAAAGCTTTTCCTGAACCGTGTCCCCCGTGTGCATGTCCTCCCGGATTTCTTCCCTGTCGCTGTAATTTTCCCGTATCAGATGACGCCGGTTGGAGGTGGCGTAAATCAGCACGTTGTCCGGTTTTTTTTCCAGTCCTCCCTCGATGACCGCCTTTAGATATTTATATTCGATCTCAAATTCCTCAAAGCTGAGATCATCCATATAGATGATGAAACGGTAATTCCGGTTCTTGATCTGAGCAACCACCTCGTTGAGATCCTGAAACTGGTGCTTGTACAGCTCTATGATGCGGAGTCCCCTGTCATAATATTCATTGGCAATCGCCTTGATGCAGGTGGATTTACCCGTTCCAGCGTCCCCGTACAAAAGGCAATTGTTAGCCTTCCTGCCCGCCACAAAGGCCTCCGTGTTTTCCGTCAGCTTCCGTTTCGGGATCTCATACCCCACCAGATCCTCCAGGCTCACATGCGCAATGTTGCGGATGGGCTGGATCTGCACTCCCGTCTCCCCGTGGACAATCCGGAAGGACTTGTGGAGCCCGAATTTCCCCACGCCGTACTCCTGATAAAACCGGGTCAGCGTATCCTTCATCTGCCCGGGGGTACGGTTGGCGCAAAACTGCTCTGCCAGCTCGCAGATGCGGGAGCAGATCCGCCGATTGTACATCCGGCTGCTCCGGCCGCTTCCCACATAGCGCTCCGCCAGAGAAAATTCCGGCGTCCCCAGCGCCACCGCCACCGGGGTAAAATCATAATCAAACAGCTCCTTCAGGATACTCATATCGTGCAGCGCTGCGTCGTTCAGGGTTCCCTCCGGGGCTCCCCTGCCCTCGCAGCCAAAACTGTAACTGTTTTCGTCATTCACCATCAGATCCGTCAGATAACAGTGCCACAGATTGCCGCTAAACCCCCGGCTGTCCGCCAGGTCGATCAGACCGTGGAGAATCCCGTACAACTGTTCCCGGCGCTCTCTCCCCTGCCGGAACGAATCCGGATCCTCCTGCCATTGCTCCAGAAACTCGCACATGTCCTGAAACAGTTTTTCATCATTGAGTTTTCTGTATACAATCAGTTCCTTGTTCCTGACGCTCATTTCCCTGTCCTCCCGCCCGCTTTGGCGGACGATGCCCTGGTTCCGGCATTGTCCCGTCCGGCCTTTCCCAAACTCAGTAATTCCCCAGGATTTTCATGTTCCGCGCCTCATCCCGAAGGCCCCGCAGGGCGTTTTTGACGGCGCTGTCCCCCAGGTTGCCCTCAAAGTCGATAAAGAAACGGTATTCCCAGTTCCTGTCCTCGATGGGACGGCTCTCGATCTTTGTCATATTCAGGTTGTTATAGATAAAATGAGACAGCATGTGGTACAGGGAGCCGCTTTCATGGGGCAGCTCAAAACAGATGCTGATCTTCTTTGCGTTTTTCAGAAAGATTTTCTGATTGGTGACAATGATAAAGCGGGTGGAATTGGAGCCGGACTGGTTCACGCCCTTTTGCAGCACCTGGAGGCCGTAAGCCTTTCCCGCCTGCTCTCCGGCGATGGCCGCCTTTGTCCTGTCCCCGTCCTGCGCCACCTTCTTTGCGGCGAACGCATTGTTCTGCATACTGATCTGTTCCCAGCCGTGCTCCGCCAGGAACCGGGCGCTCTGCATCAGAGACTGGGGATGGGAATATACGGTCCGAATCTCCCCAAGCTCCGCTCCCGGCACTCCCAGAAGACAGTGTTCTATTTTGATAATCTGTTCCCCCACAATGTAATTTTCATATTCCTGAAGGAGATCATAGATCTCGCTCACAATGCCGGCGGTGGAATTTTCGATCGGCAGCACCGCAAAATCCGCGCTGCCCTCGTCGATGGCGCTCATGGCGTCCCGGAAGGTGTCCACATGAAAGCTGTTCACCTGCTCCCCGAAATACTCCGTCATGGCCTCCTGAGAGTATGCCCCTTCCGCCCCCTGGAACACCACTCTCGCCCTTTTCGTCTCCAACTGGTCCACCGCGATAAAGGGCAGCTTCCCGAGGTTTCCGTGAGCGGATAACAGTTGATATTGCATTTTTCTGCTCATGGACATGATCTGCTCGAACAGCTCCTCCACGCCCTTGCTGTTAAAATCGTTGTGGGTCAGGGCTTTGACCCGGGAAAGCTTTTCCGTCTCTCTCTGCCGGTCAAAAACCTTTTTCCCTGTTTCAATCTTATACTCGGCTACCTGTTTGCAGACCTCCATACGTCTTTCGTAAAGCTCCACGATCTGCTCGTCAATTCCGTCGATCTGCTCCCGCAGTTTGATCAGATCCATATTCTTATGCTCCTTCACGGTAGTTTCCTGTCTGAATCGGATAACACCTTTATCTATCTTATACCAAATCCCCCTTGATAGCAAGTAAAAAGGGGTGTATCATAGGAAAGAAGAAAACGCCCCTGAAAGGCTGGCGTTCCAGGAGGAATCCATGAGCAGGAAACTGAAAAACGCCCTGATTGCCATACTGATCCTTTGCATCCTCGCAGGCCTTGCCGCCGCCCTGTATCTCTCCAAGAGAGTGACGATGAATCCCTCCGGCACGGTGGGAAACACAGGCGGCAATTTAAATAACGGCGGTTATTTTTGTGAATATGACGGCGCCGTATATTTCTCCAACCTGGCGGAGGGCGGCAGTCTCTTTGTGATGGATCCCGACGAGGGAAATCCCCGCAGATTAAATTCCCTAAAGGTGGGAAATATTCTGGCGGGAGGCGATTACCTCTATTATTTTCAACAGGGGGCCGCTCAGTCCCAGGAAACCGGCATCGGCGCCCTTTTGAGCGTCCATGCCTTTGAGCGGTGCCGGCTGGACGGCTCCGGATCCGCCACCCTGACAAGCGACGTGGTGGTGACGGGTCAGCTTGTGGACAATTACCTGTATCTTCTCACCTCGTCCTCGTCCGGCATCTCCTTCTACAAGCTGAAAATCGACCGTTCCGAACAGGTGGAGCTGGCGGATTACGCCATCAACCCCGCCTGCGCCCTGGACGGGATCATTTATTACAACGGCACCCAGACCAACCATTATCTTTACGCTCTGGACACCCGTTCGGACATTGCCAGCGAGTTCTGGCGCGGCAACGTCTGGTACCCCGTGCGCTCCGGGGATTATGTGTATTATCTGGATGTGGCGGAAAATTACAGACTCTGCCGATACAGCATTTCCCGAAACGAGATTCAGGTCATGACCGAGGATCGGGTGGATTGTTTCAATGTGGGGAGCGGTTACCTGTATTATCAGACCAACAGCGCCACCTCGCCCCAACTGAGATTCATGTCCACGGAGGGCGGTGAATCCTATGTGCTGGCGGAGGGCGTATACTGCCATATCAATCTGACCTCCCGGTATGTGTACTTCCAGCCCTTCGACGACGATTCCACCATGTATCACGCGCCCCTGGGGAGCACAGGTTACAGTCTCTTTGCCCCTCAAACCCCGTAAAGGCCAAAAACCTATTCTTCGATGTGATCCAGCCCCTGTCTTAAAATAGTAACGATATGAGCGTCCGCCAGAGAATAGAGAATGGTCTTGCCCTCCCTGCGGTGCTTGACCAGATCCAACTGCTTTAACACCCTCAACTGATGGGATATGGCGGACTGGGACATCCCCAGCACCGCCGCGATATCGTATACGCACATTTCCGAACACAAAAGCACGGAAAGAATTTTCAGTCTGGTGGCATCCCCAAATACCTTGAAAAATTCCGCCAGATCCTGCAATTCCTCCTCCGGCGGCATGGTTTCGTCAATCTCCTTCAAAATTTCCTTTTCTACATGGAGATAGTTGTTTTCTTCCATACTTCCCACTCCTTTTCGGCAGTTGTCCGTTAGGCTCCCGATGATTCGGTTTTTCGTCTTGTTCCGGTTATCCGTTTTTCCGGTTTTCGTCTTGTTCCGGTTATCCGTTTTTCCGGTTTTTCGTCTTGTTCCGGTTATCTGTTTTTCCGGTTTTCGTCTTGTTTCGATCATCCGTTTTTCGATTGCGCTGTTTTTTCGGTGATCCGTTATGTCCCGTTATTCCTCGGTATTTTCGCTCTCCGTCTCCTGGAACCATTCTTCCATTCCCGGCGTCATCACAACCGCGCCGCTGTCCGTCACAAAGAGGGCCTCCGCCCCGTACTCGGCCGCCAGCTCCATCCCCTTTTCCGCCCCCAGCACAAAACAGGCGGTGGACAGCGCGTCGCTGAGCATTCCCTGGGCGCTTACCACAGTGACGGACCGGACGCCGCTTTTGGCCGGATATCCCGTGGCCGGATCCAAAATATGATGGCAGCGGACGCCGTCTACCTCCACATAGCGCTGATAATCGCCGGAGGTAGAGATGCACCACTGTCCCCGCAGCGTCAACACGCCGATGGTGCGGGAGGGGTCGTCAGGATCCGCAATTCCGATCCGCCAGGGGCTTTTGTCCGGTTTCTCCCCATAGGTTAAAACGCTGCCGCCCACGGACACTGCCGCTGCCGTAATGTCTCCCTGTTGTTCCAGATACCCGGCCGTCTCGTCCAGGGCCAGCCCCTTCCCCACAGCGCCCAGATCCAGGGCCGTGCCTTCCTCCAGATACGCGGCGCCGCCATGGGAAACGGCCTCCAGGGACAGCCTGTCCGCCCCGGTGCGGGAAAGGGCTTCCCTGATGTCTTCTTCCTCCGGGATCTGAAAGCTGCCGGTCCGCAGCCCCGCCGCCCATTGGTCAATGTCCCAGAGCCTGGTCAGCGCTCCCAGCGTCACATCAAAGGCCCCTCCGGAATCTTCGGTCAGCTTTTGACATGCCGCAAGCGTCCTGTACATCGTGTCCGACAAAGGGATTCCCTCCGGGTCCCCCGCGCTTTCATTGATCCGGAACACCTCCGAAGTATCCAGCCGGTAGGACAGGGTTTCCTCCTCCAGCCGCCGGATCAGGGAAAGCGTCTCGCCGGTGGGATCCTCCCCCGCAGAATAAACACTGATCCGCACTACGGTACCCATGGCGGTATCCGTCTTGGTAAACTCGCGGATCCCCGCCTGCCCGCATCCTCCCGCCAGGATCAAAATGGCCGAGAGGCACACGGACAGGGCCCCAGGAAAAATGTTCTTCATTTCTATTCTCCTTTTTGCTATACTGTTCCCATAGGAGGCAAAAGACGCGCCCTCCGGAAAGGATTCTGATGCCAGAACCATGGGAAACGCAAAAAGCGTCCGTCGGACGGCCCTTTTCATAACCATTTTTCTGATCCTGGTAACGGCGGTGAGCGCAGGCTGCCTTTTCGCAGCCGCACCCCCTTCCAGGGGCCCTGTGGCGGAAATTTACCAAAACGGCCTCCTGATCCGCTCCATCCCTCTGGATCAGGTTTCCGAACCCTTCTCTTTTCTGATCGAGGGGGAGAATGGGGGCCGGAATCTCATAGAAGTACGCCCTGGCAGCATCGGTGTGCTTCAGGCCGACTGTCCCGACCAGATCTGCGTCCGGCAGGGCTTTATCGACAGTCCCCTGATTCCCGTTGCCTGTGTTCCAAACGGACTGGTGATTCTGATCCGGAACGATGCAGAAACTGTTTCGGAAAGCCCGGATCTGACCACCTATTGATCGCCGGCCAATTTCCGCCCGCCCCAGAAACGTCTGAAAGGAGATGGATCCCTATGGGGACCAAAAAACTGACCGTTCTCTCCCTGTACGCCGCGCTCTCCCTGGCCATTTACGCCGCGGAAAGCGCCCTGCCGCCCCTGGCGCCCATCCCGGGTTTTAAGCTGGGGCTGGCCAATATCGTCACCCTGATCCTGCTGCTGCGCGGAACCACAAGGGACGCCGCCCTGGTGCTCACAGTGCGCATCCTTTTGTCCGCCATGCTGTTCGGCCAGGCCATGAGCCTGTTATACAGCCTTGCAGGCGGGGTTTGCAGCCTGTTTGTCATGTCTGTGGTAAACCGGCTCCTGCGCCGCCGGTATCCCCTGCTGACGGGAGCCATGGGCGGCCTGTTTCACAATGCGGCCCAGCTTGCGGCGGCGGTGGCCGTCACCGCCACGCCGGGGGTGATTGCCTACCTTCCCTTTCTTCTGCCGGGAGGCATCCTCACAGGGCTTTTCACCGGCCTGTGCGCCTTTTCGGCCGACCACTTTCTGCCCCGCTCTTAAAACCGCCGGGGGCGTCCTTTCCAGCCGGTTTCCCTTGAAAACCCGGGTTCTTCCTTTCCAGCCGGTTTCCCTTCATGGCCCGGCCTAATCCATTAGTTCCGTCTTTGTCCTCTTTTCCGGCGGCAGCTCCTGAAACATCTGCATCACCGTCTTCCCCAGAACCGGATGCCTGTAATAAGGCGCCAGGGTACTCAGCGGCTCCAGGACAAAATCGCGGTTCTGCATATCCACATGGGGAATTGCCATATTTTCCGATTCATAGATCAGCTTATCATAAAAAATAATATCAATGTCCAGCGTTCTGGGCCCCCAGCGCCTTACCCTGGTACGGCCTGCGGCGTCTTCCATGTCGTGAATGGCGTCCAGAAGCTCCTCCGGCTCCAGCAGAGTGTCAATCTCCAAAACCCCGTTCAGGAAATACTCCTGATCCGTGACCCCGTAAGGTTTGGATTGAATCAGATCCGACACCTTTACCACCTTGATCTGGGGATGGGAAGAAAGCGCCCGGATGGCGCCGCTGATATAATGAACCCTGTCCCCCATATTGGAACCCACGGCCAGATACGCGGTATGCCACCTTCGGTGGATCTTTACGGAAACGCAGCCAAACGGAAAAGGGATGGGGGCCTGCGGTTTACGGATTTCCAGCTCCACCGCGGCCAGCCTGTCATACTTCAGCAAAAGCGCCTTGGACATTTTTTCCGCCACCGCCTCAAGGAGCTGATAGGTGTTTTCCTGCATCCAGTTCGTGATAAACTGGCAGATCTGGCCGTAATCGATGGAATAGAACAGATTGTCCTCCAGGCCGGCCCGGTGAACGTCGGTATACAGCACCGCGTTGACCTGAAAAATCTGGCCCTTTTCCTGTTCCTCCGCCAACACGCCGTGATGGGCAAACACCTCCAGCATTTCAATACATATTTTGTCGTTGGCAAACTCTGAGTACATGATCCTCAACCCTCCTTCAGAATGGCTTCCGCCATCCTTATGGCAAGAACATTTTCCTTCACATCATGAACCCGCACAAACAGATATCCCTGCGTCACCGCAATCACCGTCGCCGCCAGAGTTCCCTCCAGCCGCTCCTCCACCGGCCGGTCCAGGGTAAGACCGATAACCGATTTCCGGCTGCAGCCCAGCAGCAGGGGATATCCCAGCTCCTTCAGATCCTGAGCGCGGGCCATGACTTTTAAATTTTCACGATAGCTTTTGGCAAATCCCACTCCCGGGTCCAGCAGGATCCGGTCGGACGGGATTCCCGCCTGCTTGGCTATCTTTAGGCTCTCTCGTAAATCCGCGGCCACGTCCTTCATCAGATCGCCGTATTCGCCGCTGCTTCTGTTGTGCATGAGACAGCAGGACAGCCCGTTCCGGGCAATGAGATCCGCCATTTCCCCGTCCCGTTTCAGCCCCCAGATATCATTGATCATATCCGCGCCTGCCTCCGCCCCCGCCTTTGCCACCTCCGCTTTGCAGGTGTCCAGAGAAACCGGCAGGTCAAACCTTTTTTTCAGGGCCTCTATCACCGGAACCACCCGGGATATTTCTTCTTCCGCGGTCACGCTCTCATACCCGGGGCGGGCGGATTCGCCCCCCACGTCGATCACATCGGCTCCCTCCCGGGCCATCTGTTCCGCGTGGGCCAGGGCCAGATCCAGGGTTTGAAACCGGCCCCCGTCAGAAAAAGAATCCGGCGTTACGTTCAAGATTCCCATCACATAGGTATGTCCCTGGGCCGGAAATTCTTTTCCGCCTATCTTCATCCCACCGTCCCCTTTCTCTGCGCCGTTTCTCCCCCGGCTGCCCTTCCCGGCGTTTCTCCTGCCGCTTTCCCGGCTGCCCTCCCGGCGTTTCTCCTGCCGTTTCCCCGGCTGCCTTCCCGGCATTTCTCCTGCCGCTTTCCCCGGCTGCCTTCCCGGCGTTTCTTCTGCCGCTCTCCCGGCTGCCTTCCCGGCGTTTCTCCTGCCGCTTTCCCCGGCTGCCCTCCCGGCGTTTCTCCTGCCGCTTTCCCCGGCTGCCCTCCCGGCACTCTTTACCAGGGTGTGGAACGGCCTCAGTATAAGAGTTCCCGGTTTTTCCGTTCCTCTTTCCAGTTGCAGGCATCCCGGGCCTCACAGGCAAAGCAGAGGCGGCTTGCCTTGTCCGCCCGATACAAAAGCCCCCGCAGACTGGATTCCCCGGCCGCCGACGGATCCCGGTGGGATCGGATAGCATCTGTAATAACGCCCGTTTCTTTTTCCGTAAACCCGCACTGATTCAAAATAACGCCCGCTATTTCCGCGCTGGCCTGTTCATGAGGGGTTCCCTGCTCATACTGCCTGTGGCGCCCGATATCGTGCAAAAGCGCCGCAGCGTAAAGCAGCTCTCTCTGGACTTGTATTTCCTCCTCACCGGCCATGATGACGGCAATCCTTGCCACATCCAAAAAATGCGCCAAATCATGCCTGCAAAACATCCTTCCCCGCTCAGCCGCCAGATTCGCCTGAAGATGGTTCCGAAAGGTTTCGCATTCTATGATCCTTTGGGCCCTGTCCATACCCTTCCTCCCGGCTACCCTGCCAGCATCCGCAGCACCTGTTCCCGCAGCGCCGCGTCCCGGGCAAACACCCCCCGTTCGGCGCTGGTCACCGTTTTGCTGCCCGGTTTTTTCACGCCGCGCATGGTCATGCACAGATGCTCCGCCTCCGCCAGCACCATCACGCCGGCGGGGGCAAGGAACTGCATGACCGCGTCCGCGATCTGCGCTGTCATACGCTCCTGAAGCTGCAGCCTGCCGGCGTAAATTTCCACCGTCCTGGCCAGCTTGCTTAAGCCCGCCACCTTCCCCTCCGGAAGATAGGCGATGTGAACCTTGCCGAAAAAGGGCAGCATATGATGCTCGCACATGGAATAAAAAGTGATATCCTTTTCCAGAACGATCCCGGAATTCTCCACATGGAACGTTTTGGACAGTTCCGCGCTTCCGTCCGCGTCCATGCCGGAAAAAATCTCGCCGTACATCCTGGCGATCCGATCCGGCGTTTCCAGCAGCCCTTCCCTGTCCGGATCCTCACCGATTCCCTCCAGCATCAGGCGAACCGCCTCTTTGATCTTTCTTTCGTCTATCATGTCCCTTCGCCGCCTTTCCGCAGACCCGGTTTACAATTTCCGTCAGCCTGCCCAGATAGGACAGAGAGCCAAAGGCAAGAATCACGCCGTCTGTCCCCGCCAGAAGAAGGCTCATCTCCACCGCCTCCTCCAAGCTGTCCGCCGCCGTCACATCCGGATGGACCTTCGCCGCCTCGGCGGCCAGTTCATAGGCCGGCATCGCCCTGGGGTTTCCGGGAGCCGCCACCGTAATGATGTGATCCGCGTACTCCTGAGTCAGATCAATGATCCTGCGGTATTCTTTATCCTTCAATATTCCCATTATATATACAATTTTCCGGTTTGTAAAATAAAAAGTGATGGATTCCGCAAGTCTTTTCGCTCCATCGGCATTGTGGGCCCCGTCTATCAAAAATAACGGTCGTTTGTGAATCACGGTAAACCTTCCCGGCCAGCGGGTTTGCGAAAGCCCCCTCCTGAGCTGTTCCTCCGTCACCGGAAACCCTCTGTCCGCCAGGGCGTCCAGCGCCTCCACCGCCAAAACCCCGTTGTCGATCTGATACTTCCCCCCCAGTGGGATCTCCAGGCCCTTCCGCTCCCCGTAATCAAAACGCTGGCTCTCCAGCCCGTATCGGATTTTTCCCAATTTGCCGGGATCCGCCGCCGTAAACGGGCAGGATAATTCCCGCGCCCTTTCCCGTAACACGCTTTGCACCCCGGGGGTCTGAAAACCGCTGATCACGGCGCATCCCGGCTTTATCACGCCCGCTTTTTGCACGGCGATTTCTTCCGGCGTATCCCCCAGAAATTTCATATGATCCATGCTGATGGAGACAAACACCGCCGCCACCGTGTTTTGCACTATGTTGGTGGCGTCCGTCAGGCCTCCCATCCCGGCCTCCATCACCACGATATCGCATTTTTTCTCCTGAAAATACAGAAACCCCAGCGCCGTTTCCATCTCAAAGACCGTAGGGTGGGGCAGTCCCTCGGAGACGATTTCCCCACAGGCGGCTTTGATCCGCTCCATGCCCTGGCAGAGCGCCCGCCTGGAAATCATCCTGCCGGCCGCCTGAATCTTTTCCCGGTATTCAAACACCGCAGGCGACGTATACCTTCCCACCCGGTATCCGGCGCATTCCAGGACGGAGGACAGATACGCGGATACGGAGCCTTTTCCGTTGGTCCCCACAATATGCACAAAACGAAGTTCCTTCTGAGGATTTCCCAGCCGTTCGCAGAGCCTTCCGATCCCGTCCAGCCCCGGTACGATGCCGTAAGCGCCGGCCTGCTCCAAATATTCCATCACCTGTTTTTCCGTCATAGCTGACCTCTTTTCTCCCGTGACCGTTTCCGTTTCGGCAGTTTCACATAATTTTTCCGCCGCCGGACATACTGTCACTGTGAAACCGAATGCTGGGCATCGGACGGAGGAAGGAAATGATCACAAAGAATAACGTACGTTCTTTTCTGAACTGCTTTTTAAAATGCGGCCTTACGGGATGGTGCCTGGAAATTGTATTCACCGCCGCAGGCTCCCTGCGCCGCAGAGACATGACGCTCCGGGGCAGCACCTCCCTCTGGATGTTTCCCATCTACGGCTGCGCCGCCTTTCTGCTGCCCTTCAGCCGGCTGTTAAAAAGGAAACCCGTCCCGGTAAGAGGCGCCGCCTATATGTGCATGATTTTTTCCACGGAGTTTGCCGCCGGCAGACTTTTAAGCCGATATCATCTGTGCCCCTGGGATTACGGCCGCAGCCGCTGGAACATAGGACGGGTGATCCGGCTGGATTACGCCCCCTGCTGGTTCGCGGCGGGACTGTTGTTTGAACGCCTTCTCTGCGGCCCGAAAAAGCGGGAAGACAGGGCGTAACGGGCGCGGACAGCCCCCTTACCATCCCCACCCGATAAAACGCCCCGCAATAACGGAGCCGCCGTTATTGCAGAGCTGTGAAGGAAAAGGGTTCCCCGATAGGCGCCCCATGCCGTCTTAAGGCTTTCCCCGGGGCAGCGGCCCCTTAGTCCGGATCGTCCAGATCCTGCAAGTCGCCGGATCCGATATCCAGCATGTTTACGGTTCTTCTCTTGATCCGGGCCTTCTCCGACTGATCCAGAATGTACTCCTTGATCTGCTTGGAATGTTTGATATGGGAGAGAATCAACTGGGGATGGGTGGTATCGCCTGTGAAACAGGTCACGGTCCCCAGGCCGAACATTTTTTCCACCAGGGTGGCGCTGTGCTGCACGTCCTGCACCTTATACATATAGCAGTCATTCTCCACGGTCCTCAAAAGTCCCGTATCAATGGTGATCATATCTTCCCGGATCGCATACTTGGTGAACGTAAAGGGAAGGCCAAAAAATAACCACCGTTTTCTTTCCGTAAATTCCATATTTCTCTCCATTTCCGCGCTGTTTCCTGTGCATAACGGGGTTCGGTCCGGCAGCGCGCAGATTCCTATCCCGCGATGGAAACGTTTCCGAAACGTCCCCCGTTGCCGGCAGTTTTACCCGTCCTGACCCGGGGACCTTTCCTGCGTCATTTCCCTCTATTCTGAATCATACCAGATCCTTTCCCATCTGGCAAACCTTCTTTGAAAAGATTCCCAAAAAATTAAACATTTCCCCATTGAAACTCCCGGAAAGACGTGATATCATGAATAAAATATTTCAGGAGGTGTTTGCCATGACCGCAGAGGAATGCATCAAAACCCGCAGAAGCATCCGTAAATTTACCAATCAGCCCGTTCCCCACGAACTTTTGGAACAGGTTGTGGAAACCGCGTCCTTCGCCCCCAGTTGGAAAAACACGCAGATCACCCGCTATATCGCAGTAGAAGGAGAAAAAAAGGCCGCGCTGGCAAAATGCACCGACTGGTCCGGCAATACCGCCATCATGGACAACGCTCCCCTGGTGATCGCCGTCACCTTGATCAAGGGCCGGTGCGGATATGAAAGGGACGGCTCTTTTTCCACCTCCAAGGGCGACCATTGGCAGATGTTCGACGCGGGCATCGCCAGCGAGGCCTTTTGTCTGGCCGCGCACGAAAAGGGCCTCGGCACCGTCATTATGGGCCTGTTCCGGGAAAAGGAGGCGGAGTCCCTTTTGAATCTGCCCCAGGACAGAGAGCTTGCCGCGCTGATCGCCGTCGGTTATCCGGATGAGTCTCCCGCCGCCCCCAAACGAAAGACCACAGAGGAATTACTATCCTATCAATCATAGCGTATAAGCCGAAGGTTTCGCCTTCGGCTTTTTTCAGACCCCTTTTACCTGAAGAAAGGAAAGATCACCATGTTAAGACATCTGATGAGTCCGCTGGATTTTACCACCGAGGAACTGGACAGGCTGTTCGATCTGGCAGGGGATATAGAAAAAAACCCCGGGAAATACGCTCACGCCTGCGAGGGCAGGATTCTGGCCACCTGCTTTTATGAGCCCAGCACCCGTACGCGGCTGAGCTTTGAATCCGCCATGACCAGGCTGGGAGGACGGGTCATCGGTTTTTCCGACGCCGCTTCCTCCTCGGCCGCGAAGGGGGAAAGCGTTTCGGATACCATCCGCATTATCTCCTGTTACGCGGATATCTGCGCCATGCGCCATCCCAAGGAGGGCGCTCCCATGGTTGCGGCGGAAAAATCCCTGATCCCGGTCATTAATGCAGGAGACGGCGGGCATCAGCACCCCACCCAGACCTTGACGGATCTTCTCACCATCCGCAGTCTGAAAGGCTCTCTGAGCGGCTTTACCATCGGGCTGTGCGGGGACTTAAAATTCGGCCGCACGGTGCATTCCCTGATCAACGCGCTGGTGCGCTATCAGGACATCCGTTTTCTCTTTATCTCGCCGGAGGAGCTGAGGGTCCCCGACTATATCACCGATATGCTGGGGAAAAAGGGAATCCCTTACCAGGAAGTCATCCGGCTGGAGGATGTGATGCCGCAGTTGGATCTGCTGTATATGACAAGAGTGCAAAAGGAACGCTTCTTCAACGAGGAGGATTACGTCCGACTGAAAGATTTTTACATCCTGGATTCCGCCAAGCTTTCCAGGGCCAGACCGGACATGCTGGTGCTGCACCCGCTGCCCCGGGTGAACGAAATCTCCGTTGAGGTGGACGACGACCCCAGGGCGGCCTATTTCAAACAGGCGCAATACGGCGTCTATGTGCGGATGGCCCTGATCTTGACGCTTCTGGGCCTCGCCTGACCCCGTCCCCTGCCCCGGATTGCCAGGACGGACAGGCGGCAGGGTTTTGTAACCGAAAATCACAGAGCGCGGCAACACGCGGAAACGAGGAATGCCATCATGTTAAACGTAGGAAAAATTGAGGAAGGCTTTGTACTGGATCACATCAAAGCCGGAAAAAGCCTGGAGCTTTACGAGCATCTGCAGTTGGACAAGCTGGACTGCACTGTGGCGATCATCAAAAACGCCCGCAGCAACAAAATGGAGAAAAAAGATATTCTGAAGGTGGAATGCGATATTCATCTGCTGAATCTGGACGTGCTTGCCTTTCTGGATCACAACATCACCGTAAACGTGATCAAAAACGGCGAGATCGTTGAAAAAAAGGAGCTGGATCTTCCCCGGCAGATCAAAAACGTGATCAAATGCCACAATCCCAGATGTATCACATCCATCGAGCAGGAACTGCCCCACATTTTCTATCTGGCCGATGCGGAAAACGAAGTCTACCGCTGTAAATACTGTGAGGAAAAATACTCCCCCACCGCGAAAGCGTGACATGGAGCCGGCAGGTTTCCCCTGCGGCCCGGGGCGGCGTTTTACTTTTCCGTGCCGCCCTCCTGGCCCTCCTGGCCTTCCTGTTCCTTGACGTTCTTTTTCCTGCGAAAGATCTGCCGTTTCAGCTCATCCAGGGATTCCGAATATTTTTCGGACGTCATGGACGGGTTGGAGCGGATCATGTCCTTCTGGATAATATCCCGGGTACCGCCCAGCCTTTTTCGGATCTCCACATTTACCGCGTATTTCTTCCGCAGCTCTCCCACTTCGCCCTTGACGCTTTCCAGATATTCGTTTGGTTTCGATAACGCCATGTTTTTCAGGCTCTCGAATTTTCCCTCGATGCCGGATTTTAATTCCTCCATGCTGACCGCGAAGGCGTCCTTGCGGCTCTCGATGCTCTCGCCCGCCGCCGAAATGATGGCGTCAAGCCGTTTCTGGATGGCCAAAAGCTCCTTCTTGGTTCCCTCCATCTTTGCCAGCAGCTCCCGGATGTCCACCGCCGCCTTAAAGGAAAGGGCGAAATCCGCGCCGATCAGCACCGTCAGCGCCACCGTCAGCGGATTCAAAATTTGGGAAGGGATGGCAAGCACCCATTTTTCCACCTGCACATGCACAAACTCTGTGGTCAAGATCGTGAGAAAGCCCCAGGAAAGGGTGGTGCCGAGGCAGATATACCCCTGGAAATTAAATTTATTTCCGGAGTAGTCCCAGTACCGCACCTGAAACAGCGCCTCCATGAGAACCCCTGTAATATACTCCAGAATGGTGGCTCCCACGCAGCCGGCCACATAGACCAGAAAGACGTTATCCTGAAAAGGTTTCGACACCACCAGCATCATCATGGCGCCGCTGCCGTACAAAGGCAGAAACGGCCCCCGGATAAAGCCCCGGTTGGTAAGCTTTCTGGATTTGATGGAAACGTACGCGGATTCCACGCACCATCCCCCGAAACAATAGAAATAAAAAAAGAAAAGCCACTGATAGACCGTATACGAGTACATAAATATCCCCCTGTCATCTGTACACTTTTACTTCCGCCGCAAGCCTGCCTTTTTTCGTCGTCTCCGGTTCGCCGGCCAGCAAAAATTTTCCGAACCCTCGGGCATTCACCGTTTCCTCCGCCCTCAAAAGCCGGGAGTTGTTCTCGCACAGCCTGCCGTCCACATAAACTCTCCCGCTTCGGAACAGTTCCAGACTTTTTTCTCTTGAAATATTATATACCCTGGAAAGCACCGCGTCAATGCGCAGAGAGGACACCAAAACCCTGACGGTTTCCGGCTCCTCCTTGGGAAACGCCCTCACATCCGCCGAAACCAGGCAGCGCACATGGGTATTTCTGACCTGATCCAGATTTTCACAGATAAAAGCGGAGACGCTCTCCAGGCAGAACAGCCACGCCTGCCCGTCCCCCACCCGGATATCCCCCAGAGTATCCCTTTCGATCCCAAGGTTCATCAGCGCCCCGAGAAAATCCCTGTGGGAAAGATCCTCCGCAAATTTTTGCCGCAGAGGGGCAATATGAATACAGACAATGGGGAAATCCGCCGGATACCCAAACCGTTCCTCGTCCCCAAAGCGGATCACGACGCGCTCGGCCCCCGGGTAACCCCCTTCCGGCGTGTATCCCGCGTAGCTTAATTCCTTCTCCTGCTGCCGGAAAATGTCCTGCTCGCTCAGGCCCAGGAAACCTGTAAAGGTATAGATTCCCTGCCGATAAGACCTCTGCGCCAGATCACGGAAACGGTTCTTTAATTGTTGGATTTCTTTTTCCTTTTCCTGCGCCATGATTTAAGAAAAACTGATGACCTCCTCCTTGGGAGCCCTGGTCTTCTCCACGCTGACCGCGTGAAGGATGGGGCCTTCGCCCTTGTAATCCTCCCAGAACTCCTTTGCGACCAGAGCGGTCACCTTGACCCACTCCTTCTGTTTCAGCGCCCCCGCTCCCGAAAATTCACAGGCATACCCCAAAAAGGCCATGTCCTCCGCACAGCATGTCATGGCCATACGCCCGGGCACAAAATAGTTTTCCGGGAAGTTTTCCGGCTTTAACACCATGGCGGTAAAGCACAGTTTCTTTCCCACATACCGCTCCAGGTGATCCATGGCGTCCAGATACCAGATCCCATACCCGTTGTTGTCCAACTGGATGACCTCCTGGTTCAGATCATAGGGCAGATCTTCCTCAAAAATTTCATCGATCTCCCCGCTTGCGTCCTCAAAAATCACGTCCGCGGACGGGTTGACCGCCTTGATGTTTCGTTTATAGCCGCCCAGCTCCTCCCGCACATTGTCGCAGCGGTTGAAAATGATCATCTCGGAATTGCGGATCATCTCCGCCAAAAGGGAGCGCATGTTGGTGTAATACATGGGAAACGTGGAGGCGTCAATAATGGTGATCTGCTGCTCGATTTTCCAGTGCCAGGGCAGCTTTGCGTTCTTATAATTCCACATGCCGTTATACTCGATAATAATCCGCTCCGGCTTGTGTTTTTTCTCCAGCTCCATCAGACGGGAGGGAGTAAAATCCCCCTCGTCCTCGATCAGTTCCACTTCGGTGCGGGTTCGTTTCAAAAGAAACCTGTCATATTCCTTTTCCCCTTCTTCGCACAGGATCAACAGCGTTGTCCCCCTGGTCTGAAAATAAGGCTGATCCAATGTAAAGCTGATAAATTCCGTCTTTCCGCTCTCCAGAAAACCATTGATCACATATACGGGTTTCATGCCTTTGCGCCGCCTTTCCCAATCTCCTGTTGTCCCCTTCGGGTTTACGCATTAAACAGTTCGCCGATCCGATCCTCTTTTAACTGCGCCCCGATGACACAGATCCTGCCGGTCACATCCGGCCTGCCGTCCCTGATATCATGCTCGTTGGGAACAAAATCGAAATCAATCCATTTGCCGTCCGGCCCGGCCACCATTCCCTTGGCCCGGAGAATCGAACCGTAATCCCCGCTGTCCAGAGCGGTCAGGATGCTCTCCAGCTTTTCTTTGGAATATACCGCGGTGGTCTCCCTGCCCCAGCTTGCAAATACTTCGTCCGCATGGTGGTGTCCGTGATGGTCATGATGATGATCATGGTCATGGTGGTGATCATGGCCGTGATCCTCGTCATGACCGTGATCGTGGTGATGGTCATGGTGGTGGTCATGGTCATGATCCTCGTCATGATCGTGGTCGTGGTGGTGGTCGTGGTCGTGATCCTCGTCATGATCGTGATCCTCGTCATGATCGTGGTCATGATGGTGATCGTAATCCTCGTCATGATCGTGGTCATGGTGATGGTGATGCTCCTCCACGGCCTCGTCCAGCATCTTTTGCATCATCTCGTCCAGCGTGTCCGCGCCTTCGATTGTCTCCAGCACACTGGCGCCGTCCAACTGCTCCAGGGGCGTTGTAATTAACGTGGCCCGGGTATTGTATTGCCGGATCAGATCGACGCACTCCTTCAGTTTCTCACCGGTGACCTTGTCCGTCCTGCTAAGCAGGATCGTCCCGGCAAACTGAATCTGATTGATAAAGAATTCGCCGAAATTCTTAATATACATTTTCGCTTTGGAGGCGTCCACCACCGCCACGGCGCTGTTGACCTTCACGTTCAGCTCGGCCGCCACATTTTCCACGGCCTTCAGCACATCGGACAGCTTGCCCACCCCCGAAGGCTCGATCAGAATCCGTTCCGGAGCGTAGGTGGAAATCACTTCTTTCAAAGACGCGCCGAAATCCCCCACCAGAGAACAGCAGATGCAGCCGGAATTCATCTCCTTGATCTCAATCCCGGCCTCTTTTAAGAAACCGCCGTCAATTCCGATCTCGCCGAATTCATTTTCGATCAGGACGGTTTTGCTGCCGTCCAGCGCTTCCTTTAACAGCTTTTTGATCAGGGTTGTCTTCCCCGCGCCTAAAAAACCTGAAACAACATCTATTTTTGTCATGATATCCTTCCTTTCTCCTGTCACACAGGGGACTTTTTTGCTACCTATCATAATCTACCACATTTTGGCGATTGTCAACAGCCGGATTCTAAAACTTTTCTAAAAGCCGCAGGGCCGGGCTGGAGTAGAAAGATCCCCTGTAAAGCCCACGGTTTCCCGGGATTTACAGGGGCTCATGCAAGCAAAACGATAAGCCGGGTTATGTCGTGAATGATCATCTGTCTAGCACGGCTGTCGCCAGCCGCGTCCAGCGACCTACCTGAAAGCAGGCCGGGCAAGCCTATGGCTTTCTTTTTGGTCTTGCTTCGGATGGGGTTTACATGGCTCCGCCCGTTACCGGACGGACGGTAGTCTCTTAAGCTGCCTTTCCACCCTTACCGGATCGTCTGTCCCACGGACAGATGACCGGCGGTTTATTTCTGTTGCACTGGCCTTGGAGTCGCCTCCACCGGACGTTATCCGGCATCCTGCCCTGTGAAGCCCGGACTTTCCTCACC
>CANRIP010000028.1 GCA_947630715.1 uncultured Acetatifactor sp. | reverse complement strand
ATGGGACGCAGCCTTTTCAGGATCAGCTCCGTCAGGGCGTTGATATCCACGGACGTAATGTTCAGCTCCTGAACCTTTTTATCCATCTTTACCAGCGCCAGAAGATCCGTGATAATCTGATTCTCCCTGTCGATCTCGGAAACAATATCCTCCATAAATTCCCTGTAAAGCTCCGCCGGCGCATCCGACTGAGCCAGCAGGGAATCCGCCAGCACCTTGACGGATGTCATGGGCGTCTTCAGCTCATGGGAGACGTTCGCCACGAATTCCTGCCTGGAATCGTCCAACACCTTCATTCTTCCCAGCAACTGGTTAAAAGCATCCACAATGTGCGCCGTCTCCGAATAGCCCGGCACGGAAATTCTTTCGTCCGTGTATTCCGCCTGCACATCGTTGATGGCGTTCGTAACCTTGTTTAAGGGCCTGGTCACCAGCACGGCCATCAGAAACGCCACCGCCACCACGCACACCAGCATAATATTCTGCAGGATCAGCGCCC
Organism: uncultured Acetatifactor sp.; assembly: GCA_947630715.1. Classification (GTDB taxonomy): domain Bacteria; phylum Bacillota; class Clostridia; order Lachnospirales; family Lachnospiraceae; genus Acetatifactor. The sequence continues at coordinate 33,219 of CANRIP010000028.1, read as the reverse complement.
GGCGGTTCAGCACCTCCAGAGTGCTGATGATGGATTCGTTGGAAATGCTGGTGAGCATCACCCCCACAATGACGCCGGAGGCGCCGGAGTTGTCCTCGCTGTTCTGAGCGCCTGTGTCCATGATGGGGACCGTCAGCTCTATGTAACCGTGCTCCCTGTCATAATAAGAGGTGTTCTGTCCCTGAAAGCAGCGGATCACTTCCTCGGAAATCATGGTTTTCCCCTCGCTGATGCCATAGGTGTCCATCACCACTTTCAGGCTGGAATCCACAATCACCACCCGTCCCTCGTACAGATCGGAAATGGTTTCCAGCTCCGCGTCTATGACATTCCGGGAGGCCGTCTGATTCAGATCGTCCGGCTGGCTGCCGCCCAGAAAGTGATTGTTGAGCAGATGGTTTCCCACCACCCGTAGCTGATTGCGCACCGCGGCAATGCGCAGCTCCACCGTGCGCTCCTCATAATTGTCCAAAATGCCGTAACGCATAAACACACAGGGAATCGTGCCGACCAGCAGTATAATCAGAAAAATGCGAGCCTTCAGGCTGCGCAGAGAAATAAGCTGTAAAAATCCGTGAAATAAGTCCTTGATCATTTTCTCCGCCAGATTCTCCCCTATGCGTTCAGGAAATAATATCCCACGCCCCATTTCGTATGTACATATCTGGGCTCACTGGGGTTCTGCTCGATCTTTTCCCGCAGTCTCCTGATATGAACGTCCACCGTGCGCACGTCCCCGGGATAATCCTCGCCCCACACCAGTTTTAACAGGCTTTCCCTGCTGTAAACCTTGTCGGGGTTCAGCATCAAAAGCTCCAGAACCTCAAATTCCTTGGCCGTAAGACCGATCTCCCTGTCGGCGATATAGACCCTTCTTCCCTCGCAGTCCAGTTTCATATCGCCGCTCTCCAGCAGCCTGGGCGCGGCCGCCGCGCCTCCCAGCACTCGTCTCGGTTCCGTGCGGCGCATGATCGCCTTGATCCGCGCCTTCACCTCCAGGATGTTAAAGGGCTTTGTGATATAATCGTCGGCGCCGTACTCCAGCCCCAGAATTTTGTCCATGTCGTCGCCCTTGGCGGTGAGCATAATGATCGGCACATTGGAAAATTCCCGGATCTGCTGACACACTTCAAAACCGGTGAGCTTTGGCAGCATAACATCCAGAAGAATAATGTCATACCGGTTGTTTCTGGCGTATTCCAACGCCTCCTCGCCGTCGTAGGCGCAGTCCGTTTCCATGCCTTCCTGCTCCAGACTGAACCGGATTCCCTTTACGATCAGTTTTTCGTCATCCACCACCAACGCTCTCTTAGCCATCTGTCCAACCCTCTCCGTCCGCCCCTTGGGGGCTATTTTACCGTGATTTTGTCACTGATTTTTTCGTAAACGCTTTCCTTAATCCCGGGAACCTTCATAATGTCCTCTTTTGTGGCGAAATTCCCGTTTTTCTCCCGGTAAGCGATAATGTCCCCGGCCTTTGACTCGCCGATTCCCGGAAGGGTGCACAAAAGCGCCGCATCCGCCGTATTGATGTTCACCGCGCCGGAAACCGCAGCCTGGTCGGCGGTTTCCTCCCAGGAATCCCTCTCGTCCAGGGAGGGAAAATACAGTTTCTCACCGTCCGTAACCCGTTCCGCCAGATTCACATAATCCCGCCACGCATTTTCGGAAAAACCGCCGGCCGCAAGCAGCGCGTCCTCCGCGATGCTGCCCTGAGGCAGAGAAACCACCCCGGGCTCCTTCACCGCCCCGCACACATACACGCGAAACATCTGGGGCAGCGGATCCTCTGCCGGCGTCTGAACCGGCTGTCCCGGGGTTTCCCCCGATCCCCATTCCCACTGGGAAATTTCCTCTTTGACGCTCTCCTGCGGGGACGGAACCTCCTCCCCATCACCGGAGCCGATCAGAAGGGTTTCTTCAGGATCTGATCTGCATCCTGCCAGAAAAGCGCACAGAACCAGACCGCAGACCGCGATCCGATTTTGAACCGTTTTTTTCACCATAGCTCCTTTCCTTCCGTTTTTTTCTACGGATGAAAAGGCTGCCTCTCTATGCTGATAAAAATAATTGTAAGGGAAACTGCGTTTTTTGACAAGGGTGAAATCAAAAAACTTTTACTTCCACTTAAAAATGAGAATGCCCGCCACCATGACCAGCATGCCGATGCCCTTTCTCCACTCCCAGGGCTGCTTTTCCACGCCAAACCAGCCGAACAGCTCGATCAGGTACGCCACGATGAGCTGCGCCGTTACAATCAGCATCACCGCCTTCGCAGGCCCCAGCAGATCCATGCTGCGAATGACCGTATAGGTAATGAACGCGCCGATCACGCCCCCCAGCAGCATATATCCGGGCCGCACCCGGAACACCCGTAACAGGCTGGTTCTCTCCGTCAGGGACCACGCGCCCAGGCACACGATCAGCGCCGTCAACTGCACAAAGGCCCCGGCGGTCCAAATGCCGGATACCTTCGTCACCTGCGTGTTAAAAACCCCCTGGACGCTCATCAGCGCTCCTGAAATCAGTGCAATCAAAAGACCGATCATAAGATACACCACCTTTCGTTTTACATCAGTGTATCCCAGGATCGGCCAAATATTCGTTATAGATCCCCAGTTTCCGCACCCAGTTGGAAACTGATCTGTCTGTCCAGCTCCTGCACAAGAGCCGTCACGTCTTCCCCGTTCCAGACCCTCGCGAACATTCTTTCCAGATAAAGCCAGTAATTCCCCGCTTCCATCAGCTTGGGAAGGGGAATGCTGTCCCCGTATTCCTGACGGAAAATATCCACCGCCCCATCGTCCGCGCAGGCGTTTTTACAGGCGGGCATCCTGCCCGTCCTCTCATAAATCAAATCGGAACATTCTTCCGCCAGGTACGCCGCAAAACGGTTCGCCAGCTCCTTATGTTCGGAGTATCCGTTCACCGCCACAGCGCCCGTAACGGACATGGAACGGCTTTTTAATTCCGGGCTCACGTCCGGCATCGGCGCAAAGCCGTAATCAAAGGCAAAACTCCCGTCCGCCTTCGCGTCCTCCAATCTCCGCGCCGCGTCCGTAGTCGCCACGGTAAACACCAGCTTGCCGTCGAGGAAGTCCTGAAGTACGCTCTCATAGGTAACCGTGTCCGACTCGATAAAGAAAAACTGGTTCAAGGCCTTATATACCTCAAGACAGCTAATGGTTTCCGGATTTGCCAGATTCACAACCGTCTCATCGTCTCCGGCCTCTCCCCCCACATTCATGTAATTGCCAACGATCCAGTAATTATACAAAATGGTGGAGACATCCCACTTCATGATGTCCACGCCGTCCGGCACGTCAAAGCTGTCCCCAATGCTCAGAATATCGTCCACCGTAGCCGGGATTGCGCGCAGGAAGTATTCTTCCGTCTTCTGGGCGAGAAGATCTGCGTCCGCCGGAGTCTCCTCCGATCCTTCCGGCATTTCCCCCTCTCCCTGGGAGGCGTCCCCCGCCAGCTCCCGCTGGGCGCTTTGTGCCGCCCACTGGGACAGATAAGTCTCGTTGTACACCAGGGCGCTGGTTTCAAAGAAACAGGGATAGGCCACCAATTTCCCCTTATATGTCACCGCGGACAGAGCGGCTTTCGGAAAATATTCTTCCGTACAGACATTCCCGGCATCTTCGATTTCCTCCGCCAGTCCGGCCAGGTATGCTTTTTCCAGAGATTCATGACTGATCAGGTAAGCGTCCGGAATCTGCTGATCGTGCAGGGAGGCATCGTTGATCGCCTCCAGATATTCGCTGTCGGAGGTCAGCACGGGAATGACCCGCACGTCCTCCTTCTCCCCAAAGGACACCGCCGCGCTGTTGATCCAGTCCTTCATATCTTCATCGGAATACCAGAAATAGATCGTCTCCTTCCGATCAAAGAAGGAAAGGGCATCCTCCTCGGGCTGTTTCGGCGTCATCGTGCTTCCCCAGAAAAGAACGGCAGCCATGGCTGCCACGGCTGTCACTTCCATCCATCTTGTCTTTCTGCTCATGTTTCCTCTAATCCTGCCGTCCCGCCGGCGCCTCGTCTTTCAAACAAGTATCCAGAATAGAAATCATCTCATCCACATTTTCCTTTGTGATCACCAGAGGCGGAACAAAACGAATGATCTGGGTTCCCGCGTTAATCAGGATCAACCCCCGTTCCAGCGCCCGGTCTATGATCTCCCTGACAGGGCGGTCGAACACCAGGCCCTGCATGAGCCCCAGGCCCCTCCGCTCCAGAATGAAACCGTAACGGTCTTTCAGCTCGTCCAGCCGTTTTTCCAGATACGGTCCAACCTCTCTCACATTATCTATTATATGGCCCTTTTCAAATAAATCAAGGACTTTTTCCACAGCCGCGCAGACCAGAGGATTGCCTCCGTAGGTGGTTCCGTGATCCCCGGCGGCGAGAGAATGCCGCGCCACATGCTCCGTCATCAAAAACGCCCCCACGGGCACACCGCAGCCCAGAGCCTTTGCCGTGGTCATCAGATCCGGTTTTACGTCATATCTCTGCCATGCGTACAGATACCCCGTCCGGCCCATGCCGCACTGGATCTCATCCAGGATCATCAGAATATCCTTTTCCCGGCACAGCTTTCGCACCCTGCGCAAGAACTCCCCGGAGGCGGGGTGCAGGCCGCCCTCTCCCTGCACCGTCTCCAGGATCACGGCGCAGGTTTTGTCCGTGACAAGAGCCTCAACGCTCTCAAAATCATTTAACTCCCCGAATTTGACATGTCCGATCATGGGTTCAAAGGGTTCCCGGTATTTCGGATTGCCCGTGACGGAAAGGGCGCCGAAGGTTCTGCCGTGGAAGGAATGATTCATGGCGATGATTTCATGATCCGTGCATCCGTCCTTTAAATAAGCGTACTTCCGGGCCGCCTTTAAAGCCCCCTCCACCGCTTCCGCCCCGGAGTTGGTGAAGAAGACCCGGTCCATGCCGGAGGCCGCTTTCAGTTTCCGGGCCGCCTGGACGGCGGGCACATTGTAATAATAATTGGACGTATGGATGATTTTGTCAATCTGCGACTTCAGGGCGTCATTGTATTCCCTGTTGCCGTAGCCCAGGGCAAATACCGCGATGCCCGCACAGAAATCCAGGTATTTTTTTCCGTCCGTATCATACAGATACACCCCGTCCCCTCTGTCCAGAACAATCTGGTAGCGGTTATAGGCATGGAGCAGATCCTTTTCCGCCTCCTCTATGTATCCCTGCATTGTCATTTCCATATTCGACTCCTTTTTGCGCCCCCTGTAAGCGCCGCCGTTTCCCGGTACGCTTGTAAGCGCCTCGCCGTTTCCCATACGCTTGTAAGCGCGCCCACTTCCGATACGCTGTTTAACGCGCCCCTTTCCTGCCCCCAACGCGGCTCAGTGATCCGCGCAGAAACTGTCCCTTTTGACGCCGGTGGCAAGATTGTCGTCGTCCGCGATGATCGCGGTCCCAATCCCTTCCTTGGTAAAGATTTCCAGCAGCAGACAGTGGGGGACGCGGCCGTCCAGAATATGAACCCGGCTGACGCCGTTTCGGATCGCGGAGGTGCAGTTGTTTAACTTTGGCAGCATGCCGCCGCCGATCACGCCGCTTTCCATGAGCCGGTCCGCCTCGGAGGCTGTCAGCCTGGAAATAAAGGAACTCCGATCGTTCACGTCCCGGTACAGTCCCTCCACATCCGTAAGGAACACCAGTTTATCGGCTCCCACCGCCTTGGCGATGGCGCAGGCGGCATCGTCCGCGTTGATATTGTAGGTGCAGTAATCCGTCCCCAGCCCGATGGGCGCCACAATAGGCAGGAAATCCTTGTCCAGAAGATCGTAGAGAATCTTGGGATCCACCTGTTTGATCTCTCCCACATAGCCGATATCCTCGCCGTCGGCGTATTTCTTTTCCGCCCGGAGCAGTCCCCCGTCCTTGCCGCTGACACCCACGGCTTTCACTCCCAGCTCCTGCACCATGGTCACAAGGCTTTTGTTCACCTTGTTCAGCACCATTTCCGCGATCTCCATCGTCTCCCCGTCGGTAACCCGCAGACCGTTGACAAACCGGGCCTGTCCGCCCGTCTTTTCCACCCAGCGGCTGATCTCCTTGCCGCCGCCGTGGACGATAATGGGCTTAAAGCCCACCAGCTTTAACAGTGTGACATCCTTGATGACGTTTTTCTGCAATTCCTCATTGCTCATGGCGCTGCCGCCATACTTCACAACAATGATTTTCCGGTTGAAACGCTGAATATAGGGAAGCGCCTCGATCAGCACCTCCGCTTTCTGCATCACCTGCTGCATGTCCTTTTCCATGTGGATCGTTTCCTTTCGTTGCGGGAATCCCGTTCATTAACTGCGGTAATCCGCGTTGATTTTCACATACTCATAGCTTAAGTCACAGCCCCAGGCCACGGCCTCCTCCGCTCCCATGTGCATGTCCGCCGTCACCGTCACTTCCGGCGCGGACAAGATCTTCGCGGCCTCCTCCTCGCTGTAATCCAGAGCGCAGCCTTGGCTGAAAATATGAAGGGAGCCGTTTTCGCTGTCAAAATACAGATCTACGTTTTCCGGGTCGAAGGAAACGCCGGAATAGCCAAGGGCGCAGAGAAACCGGCCGAAGTTGGCGTCATGTCCGAAGATAGCCGCTTTGGACAAGGAGGAACAGATCACGGATTTCGCCAGTATCCTGGCGTCCTGTTTGGAGGCGGCTCCCACCACCCTGCATTCAAAAAGAGCGGTGGCTCCCTCGCCGTCCCCCGCCATCTTCCGGGCAAGGTAAACCGTGACAAACCGCAGCGCCTGGCAGAAAGCGTCGTAATCCGGTCCCGGGGCGGTGATTTCTTCGTTGCCCGCCAGACCGTTGGCCAAAAGCAGAACCGTGTCGTTGGTGCTGGTGTCCCCGTCCACGGAAATCATATTGAAAGTGTCTATCACATCATCCCGCAGCGCCTTTTTTAACAGCTCCGCGGAAATGCAGGCGTCCGTTGTGAGAAAGCCCAGCATGGTACACATGTTGGGGTGAATCATGCCGGAGCCCTTGCACATTCCTCCCAAGGTGACGGTCTTTCCGCCGATCACGGTCTCCACGGCAATTTCCTTGGGAACGGTGTCCGTGGTCATAATCGCCCGGGCCGCGTCGCTGCCGCCCTGCAAGGTGGCTTTCTTTTCCCGCACCAGTTGCTCGATGCCCGCCGTAATCCGCTCCAGCGGCATCTGCATGCCAATCACGCCGGTGGACGCCACTAAAACCGCCTCAGCCGGTATGTGTAACAGTTTTCCCGCGCATTCCGCCTCCGCCCGGCAGCACTCCATTCCCGGGCCGCCGGTACAGGCGTTGGCAATGCCGGAATTTACCACCACAGCCTGCACGAAGGGCGATTCCTCCACCACCTTCTGATCCCACTTCACAGGGGCCGCCTTCACCAGATTCCGGGTAAAAGTCCCCGCCGCCGCGCAGGGCGTTTCACTGTAAATCAGCGCCATATCCTTCCGGTTTTGATACTTGACGCGAGCCTCCACGCCCGCCGCCAGAAATCCCTTCGCCGCGGTCACGCCGCCCTCAACCTGTTTCATGTTTTCGTTCCTTCCTTCCCCATCACCTGTTAAACGCCGTAATATTCGCCTCGTTCAGCGTGAAATCATAATAATTCAAATCCTCCCGCCTGGTCCAGCCGATTCGGTTCCAGAAAGCGTTTCCTATGTCGTTGACGGTAAAGGCGATCAGACTGACCTTGTTGATTCCTTCCGCCTTCAGGGCGTTCATGCACCGGACCACCATCTCCTTGCCGATGCCGTGCCGTCGGCAGTCCTCCCGCACACACACATGATACAGGCATCCCCGCCTTCCGTCATGCCCGCAGAGAATTCCGCCCACAATGGAGCCGTCCTCTCCTACCGCCACAACGCTGGTCCCCGGGTTGCGGTTCAAAAAGCGCTCCACGCCCTCCCTGGAATCATCGATGCTTCTCATGCCGAAACCCTTTATGGTCATCCAAAGGGCATAAAGCCCGTCATAATCCTCAATCGTCATTGTCCTGACCGTATAATTTCCGTTCATCTTCCTCTTTGCTTTCTCACTGATTTTTTAACTGCCTGTTCAGACAGGATTCCCTGCCACGCTGGCCACAAGCTGCCAGGCGATGCCGCCCTCCCGCAGCTTTCCGGGAGTATCCCTGAGAGGGACCCACTCCGCCGCGTCCACCTCCCGGGAGAGTTTCAGCTCCGCTTTGCGCACGTCCGCCCGAAATCCCAGCATCAGCATTTCCTTCTTTTCATAAGGGTAGCTGCGGATATAAGTCAGTTTTTCCACAGGCAGCCCCAGTTCCTCCCGCACTTCCCGCCTGGCGGCGTCTTCCGCCGATTCCCCGGGTTTCATAATGCCCGCCACGCATACATAGTGGTTTTCGGACACATAGCCCTGCCGCAGAAGGGCCACTTCCTTGTATTCGTTTACCACCGCACAGATCACGCTGGTGGTAAACGTCTCCCAGAGAGGAACGCTGCACTGCTGGCAGAAGGGCATCAGCCCTTCGTCCCCGATCTCCTTTTGGATCAGCCTGCGCCCGCAGTGAGGACAAAATGTGAATTTCATACGGATGCTCCTTTTTCTCCCCGGCGTTTCCCTTACGGAAAACAGGGAACCATCTCCAGGCCTTCGCTTTCCCGCAGCCCGAACAGCAGATTCATATTCTGAACGGCCTGTCCCGCCGCGCCCTTCACCAGATTGTCCAGAGCGCCCATCATGACCACGCGGCCCGTCCTTTCGTCGATCACGAAATTGACGTCCACATAGTTGCTGCCCTCCACCCATTTCGTTTCCGGACAGACATTGGGTTTCAGCAGCCGGACAAATCTTTCCTCCCCGTAGTATTTTTCATAAGCCGACCTGATCTCCCCCTCCGACGGAAGGCTGCCGTCGGGCTTTCGTTTCAGGCTGGCGTACGCCGTTACCAGAATTCCCCGGTTCATGGGAACCAGATGAGGGGTAAAGCTCAAGGTGACGTTTTTCCCGCAGGCATAGCCCAACTGCTCCTCGATCTCCGGCGTATGTCGGTGGCTGGCCACGCCGTAGGCTTTCATGTTTTCGTTGACCTCGCAGAACAGGTTCTGCACCTTTGCCCCCCTGCCCGCGCCGGAAGTCCCGGATTTGGCGTCAATGATCAGCGTATCCGCCTCAATCAGCCCTTCCTTCATCAAAGGATACGCGGTTAAAATGGAACAGGTGGTATAACATCCCGGATTGGCCACCAGTCTGGTCGCGGGAGTGATCCGTCCTCTGTTGATTTCACACAGGCCGTAAACGGCCTCCGGAAGAAACTGGGGGGATTTATGTTCGATCCCATACCATTTTTCATACACCGACACATCCTTGATCCGGTAATCGGCGGAAAGATCGATCACCTTTGTCCGGGAAAGGATTTCCTCCGTCAAAACCCCCGCCAGGAATCCCTGAGGCGTAGCGGTGAAAATCACATCCGCCTCATCCGCCAGCTCGTTCAGCCTGTCGTCCCGGCAGACGTCCTCCACGATCCGAAACAGATTTTGATAAACCTCGCTGTATTTCTGATCTATGTAGCTTTTGGAGCCATACCAGACGATCTGTGTCTCCCTGTGCCCCTGCAAAAGCCGCACCAGCTCTCCGCCCGCATAGCCCGTAGCGCCGATAATCCCCGCCTTAATCATACTGCCTCCCAGATTTCCTTTGAAAGTGACTTTCCTATGATATCACTACAAAGTGATTCTAGCGAAACCGGGTTCTTTTGTCAAGGGAGACGTTCCTCGGTTTCATCGATTTCATCGGTTTCCCCGGAAGACGCGCCGGCGGATACGTGGTTACCCACGCTGTTCTCCATGTCCTCCAGCTCCTGCTCCACGGAGCGGATTTTTGCATCCTGATGAATGGCGCGCAGGATTCGGTTGACATCCTCCGGCGTAAACATGCCGATGGCTTTGGAGAGATCGCCGATGTTATCCCTGTTTACCTTGAGATGGCCGCCGCCCGACAAAGGAATGTTCAGCACGTTTTTCTGATCCGTCATGTCTCCCAGACAAATGCTGTTTGTTCTCTCGTCGCATACAAAAGTCACCCCGTTGTATGTGATGACGCCGTCCTTTGCCAGATATCCGTAAGGCACCTTACTGACCGCCCTCACATGCTCTGGGGAGGTTTTCCCGGAAGCCGCCGCCCGGTAGATCGTTTCCGCCTGGGACCGCTCCGTTTTCCTGTGCTCCGTCTCCGTCTGCTCCGGTTCCGGCGTCTCCTTCCCATTCCCTTCGATTTTCAGCCCATGGGACTGATTGGCAGCAGCCCAGGCTGCGGCGTAACTCCCCTGGGAAAAACGTCTCCGTAAGACGTCCCGCTGGCCTCTGTCCGTGGAAATCTCCCCAGACGCGAATTTGGTTTCAATCTGCATATTGTCCTCCATTTCCGTGTGCCCCAATCCTTTTTCAGTACCCTGGCCCATCCGCCCGATTCGGCAAAACCGGCCTGCTGTCCCCGCAGGGCCGGTATACGGCTCACTGCCCGTAACCCAAAAAAGGATGGCACGTTGTCAACCGCACCATCCGTGGCATTGATTTTTCTTCCTTTGCTTAATTATATCGGAGCGAACTCCCAAAAACATAACAGGCCGCGCTCCCCAAGTCTTTCGTCCCGTCAATTTTGCTTGCATTTCCGGAGGTTCTGTTGTATAGTGGTTTCAGCTTGTAAAAAATATAGACACGATATACGGAGGCTCATAGTGTGAAAAATCACACTGATGTGCTGATTATTCACACAAGAATTTGTGCCGGAGCGTCACAAATTCCCCTGATGGCAGACGCGAATTTGAGATTCGCGTCGCCCCCTCGCGTAAACGCTCCAGAATGGAGAGTAAGATGAAAGAAAAAGTGATTCTCGCTTATTCCGGCGGGCTGGACACCACCGCCATCATTCCCTGGCTGAAAGAGAACTTTGACTATGAAGTGATCTGCGTCTGCGTGGACTGCGGTCAGGCGGAAGAACTGGACGGCCTGGAAGAACGCGCAAAGTCCTGCGGCGCTTCCAAGCTATACATTGAGAACGTGATCGACGAGTTCTGCGACGAATACATTGTTCCCTGCGTACAGGCAAACGCCGTCTATGAGAACAAGTATCTGCTGGGTACCTCCATGGCACGTCCCCTGATTGCCAAAAAGCTGGTGGAGATTGCCCGCAGGGAGGGCGCAGCCGCCATTTGTCACGGCGCTACCGGCAAGGGCAACGACCAGATCCGCTTTGAGCTTGGCATCAAGGCCCTGGCGCCTGACCTGAAAATCATTGCCGCCTGGAGAAACGACAAGTGGACCATGGACTCCCGGGAGTCCGAAATCGCATATTGCAGAGCTCACGGCATCGATCTTCCCTTCTCAGCGGATTCCTCATACAGCCGCGACCGGAATATCTGGCATATCAGCCATGAGGGACTGGAGCTGGAGGATCCCGCCAACGAACCCAACTTTGAACATCTTCTTGTGCTGGGCGTTACCCCCGAGAAGGCTCCCGACGAGGGCGAATATGTGACCATGACCTTTGAAAAGGGCGTACCCACCTCCGTCAACGGGAAGAAAATGAAAGTGTCCGAGATCATTACCGTCTTAAATCAGCTTGGCGGCAAACACGGCATCGGCATTATCGATATTGTGGAAAACCGGGTGGTAGGCATGAAATCCCGGGGCGTGTATGAGACGCCTGGAGGAACCATTCTCATGGAGGCGCACCAGCAGTTGGAGGAATTGATCCTTGACCGCGACACCTACGCGCTCAAAAAGGAGATGGGGAGCCGTTTCGCCAGCCTCGTCTACGAAGGGAAATGGTTTACGCCGCTGCGTCAGGCAGAGCAGGCTTTCATTGAAGAAACCCAGAAATATGTAACCGGCGAGGTAAAGTTCAAGCTCTACAAAGGAAATATCATAAAGGCCGGAACCACCTCCCCTTACAGCCTGTACAACGAGAGTATCGCTTCCTTTACCACAGGCAGCCTTTACGACCATCACGATGCGGAAGGATTCATCAATCTGTTCGGCCTTTCCAGCAAAGTCCGCGCCATGAAAATGCAGGAGCAGGGCATCGATTTGTTCTAAAACGGATACTCTTTGGAAAAATCCCACAGCGGAGAGCCCTCTCTCCGCTGTTTTTATGCGGCGTAACGCAAAATCGGACCCGGCCGGCGGTTTCGGCGGTTTCGGGCAGCCGCAGTTTCAGTGGGAGGTACGGCGCGTGGCCATGTTATGGATTTATGGAATCGCTATCAACTGCATCGGCTTTGCCATGATGGGAATCGACAAACACAGAGCCATCCGGGGCGCATGGCGCATTTCGGAGGCCTCCCTGTTCCTTGCCGCCCTGCTTGGGGGAGCGCTTGGCGCCACGCTGGGTATGCGTGTGTTTCACCATAAAACCAGGCACTGGTATTTCCGATACGGGATGCCCGCCATTTTCCTTCTGCAGCTTTCCGCCGCCTGCCTGTTCCGCCTGTTGGATTCCCCGTCCTTTTGATAGAATGAAGAACGCCCCAAAATAAGGAGAAAACCCATGACAGCGTTTCAGATCACAAACCTGAAACTTTTTATGAAAAAACTGCTGACTTCGGAAAGCTTTGATATTTTTCTTCTGGAGGAGGCCGTGATCGCCGCCGCATCCACCATCACCATAGACGGCCATGTGAACAAAAAATTTTACCAGGGAGAAGAACAGGACACCCTCTCCCCTCTGCCTCCGTTCAGGCCCTGGAGCGAGATGAGGGGACTATGCTTTGAACTGATCCGGGGCAAACGTACACCCCTGTTTTTCCGCTTTACCTTCCAGTTAAAGCCGGAACTGGCAGAACGGCTGCTCCGGGAAACATGCAGCGAAACGGATCCCGCGCAGATTGAGACTCTGGCCGTGAATATCCGCTATGACGGCGCAAAGGCAACGCTGACCACCGCCACCGCCGCCCGCTCCTTTTTTCTGTCAAAAGAGCCCGATACCATCTGGGACCGGGCTCTGAAACAATTTCTGGACAAGGAGGGGATCGCCTGGGAGATTCTGTGAGTTTCCCCCTTATCCCCTGTCACGCCTTCTTTATTTTTTCATCTTGGGCTTAAAAATCAGGCTGGCCAGGTACCCGAAGATCAGCGCCGAGGCGCAGCCCACGGCCCCCGCCTTGAATCCTCCGGCAAACGCTCCCAAAAGGCCCTGTTCATCCACCGCTTCCTTTACGCCCTTCATCAGCACGTTCCCAAACCCCAAAAGAGGGACGCTGGCGCCGGCCCCCGCAAATTCCGTAAAGGGCTCGTACCAGCCAAAAAAACTGATCACAGCGCCCGTGGTCACCAGGAGAACCATGATACGCCCCGGCATCAGCTTTGTCTTTTCCATCAGGATCTGAACCAGTGCGCAGATCAGACCGCCCACCAAAAACGCTTTCAGATAATCCATTCCGGCATACTCCTTTCATCCGCGCCGCCGTCCTCCGATTCCCAAACAGCGGGCTTTTCTATCCTCTAGTTTCTGCCGTTTTCTGTAAAATATGTATGACATCCGCTTTTTCGCACAGGATGCACAGGGACGCGCCTTATGACTGACGCCCATTTTCAGCGGACGGGGCAAAAAATCCGCGCAGGGGCTACGCCTCTTAAACGGCGGCAACCACCTCCACCTCGCAGAGTACGTTTTTCGGCAGCGCTTTCACCGCCACGCAGCTTCTCGCCGGTTTTTCCGTAAAATAGCGGGCGTAAACCTCATTGAACGCGGCAAAGTCATTCATATCCGCCAAAAAACAGGTGGTTTTCACTACGTTCACAAAATCCGTCCCCGCTGCTTTTAACAGGGCGTCCACATTTTTCATCACCTGTTCCGCCTGTGAGACAATATCCGTGCCAACAACCCCGCCTGTGGCCGGATCCAGAGGGATCTGCCCGGAGGCAAACAGAAATCCGTTTGCAAGGATTCCCTGGGAATAAGGCCCGATCGCCGCGGGCGCGCCGTCAGTTGAAATTTTTTGTAACATTTCGCATTCCTCCTGCATTCATCATGATTTATGCTCATCTGTGTCAGGCTCGTCAAACTCAGCCGTCACATAATAGCCTCTTGCATTCTCCTTCACATCGACCACCACGCCCTCCCGGCTCTTTAAACGGTACCGGAAGGGAATATTCACCGACATGGCAAGGGACGGGTCGATGGTGTAATAATAATTGCTGGGTAACAGTCCCTCCGTCACGGTGATTTTCTGCCCCGGCTCCAACAGCCCGGGCCGTTCCATCTTAAACTCCATTCTTCTCAAAGCAGCCCTCTCCCTTTCCCCGCTCCCATTTGCTAATCAGCATAACGCAAAAGGCTCCTTTCGTCAAGTGACGGAACGCTGAACTGTTTTTGCAAAAACATCATATATTATATGGAAAAAAACAGGGAAATATTCATCCGAATATTTCAAAAGGAGTTATTATGGCAACTTTTTATAATCAGGCGACTCTCTCCTACAACGGAAACACCACTACCTCCAACATTACGGCCGGCGAACTGTTGGAGGTGCTGTCCGCCACAAAGACAGCCCTGATCGGCACCTATGCCGCAAATGATAACGTAACCTATATCATCAATATCGTCAACTCCGGGACTACCGCGTTCAACGGGCTGACCGTCACGGACAATCTGGGCGCCGCATCCGCCACAGTGGGCGGCGTTTCGGCCACCGTATACCCTCTCACCTATGTTCCGGATTCCGCGCAGTATTATGTGAACGGCGTCCGGCAGCCCGATCCCTCCGTTACCGCAGCCCAGGAGCTTGTATTCACCGGAATCAATGTGCCCGCAGGCGGCAATGCGGCCCTGATCTATCAGGCAAACGTAAACCGGTTTGCACCCCTGAACACCGGCGGTACCATCACCAACACCGCCACAGTGTCCGGCAGCGGCCTTTCCTCAGACATTACGGTTTCGGAAACGATCACGGCGGCGGCCAGAGCCATGCTGACCATCAGCAAATCCCTCTCTCCCACCACCGTGGCAGAAAACGGCCGGCTCACCTATACCTTTATCATCCAGAATCTTGGCAATACGGCTGCCGAAGCGGCGGATAACGTAACGGTAACGGATACCTTCAACCCCGTATTAAACTCGCTGAACGTCACCTTCGGAAACGTTCCGTGGAACGCATCTTCCGAATACACCTACAACAATCTGACCGGCGCCTTCGCAACCACGGCGGGTCAGATCACCGTTCCCGCAGCCACCTATACGCAGGATCCTGAAACCGGCGCATGGATCGTAAATCCGGGCGTCAGCATTCTGACCGTGGCCGGAACCGTATAAACCGTTTCGGCGCGGAAAAGTTCAAATATCCGCTCATCCCGGCAAAAACCCCCGAACTTCTTCGTTCGGGGGTTTCTTTCGTTGGGGTTTGTTACGGTTACGTTTGCCGCGCATGGGCGGGCCCGCTTACCAGATTCTGTAATTGCCGCTCAAAGCCAGAAAGGCAAAGAAATACAGACAGTTATCATAATACCTGCGCTCTCCCTGACGAAGAGGCTGTTCCCACAGTTTTTCGATCCACTGCCAGGCGGTCTGTATCTCTGCCCTGTCCTTTGACCTTCCAATCACCGCCAAAGCTCCCTGGGCCGTGGCGGCCATCATTCCCACAGGATGCAGGGCGGCCTTTCCCAGACAGACGCCGTCCAGCTCGTATATTTGATAGGGGTCCTCCCTGTCTCCCAGAAACTTCTGCAGCCGAGAAGCAGCGGCCGCCTGTCCCTGGTCTATGCCGAACCAGGCATAATCCAGCCCGATATTCGCCACCGTGCGGTACGCGTCGCTGTAAAACCAGTCATGCCGTTCATCGGACCAGGGCAGCTTTCTGCTCATGGGCGAACCGTCAAACTCCGCATATTCCGCGTTCATCCCCGTGACCGGATGGCAGGCGGCTTTCAGGTAATTCCTGCTGGCTGCGGCCGCCTCCTTAAAAAAGGGCCTGTCCTCCTCGTCCGCCCACAAGGCAAACAACTCATAAAAATGTGGCAGATGATAGGAGGGGTCTGTAAAATGGATGCCCGGTACAAACAACACCAGTTTATTCTGTCTGTTCCACATGGGCTGGCCAGGCCGGCCGTTTTCCCCTTTGTGGAGGGCCGCCCTCAGGATCGCCTTCGCATGTTCGGAATATCGGTAGATTCCCTCCCCGTCCCCCCATCTGTGAGAGGCGAAAAATAGGGCCATGGCGAAAAATTCTTCCCCGTCCGGCGCGGCTCCCTCTGCGTTTTTATGTCCGTCAAGCCCGCAGGACCAGGCAAAATATCCCTCGTTTTCACCGGATTTCTGCCACATGTAGGTATAGGCCCACTTCCAGATCCGGTCAAACTCCTCCTTTTGATCCATCTGAACGCAGATCATCATGCCGTAGGACATTCCCTCGGTGCGCACGTCATGGTTGCCCGTATCCTCCAGGTATCCCATGTCGCTGCCGACAGGATGATAAATGCGTTCCTGCTCGGAGCCATAAAAAAAGGTGTCCCAGATCCGGTGCAGCCTTTCTTCCACCTCCTGCCTGGTTTTGCCGCTTTCCTCAAAAAGATTTCTGTATGTCTGATGCTCAAAAGCGTCCATGTCCGATCCCTCCTGATTTGATGTTCGGAATTACAATCAAAATGATACGGCACAGACGCCTTTTTGTCTCGGCATATTCTGCCGTTTCCTGCTCACTTATTGCGGTTCTGTCACGGCAGTCAACAGTCATCTGCGCACATCATTATCTTCAAATAGTCTTCCGACTTATCGCGCATGATGCGCAGCCCCTGTTCCAGTTTCGCCATCCCCAGCCTGTGCGAGATCAGCCGCTGCGGCATGAGCCGCCCCTGTTCCAGCAAGCGCATAGCATATTCCCAGTCCGTACTTTCTCGTTCTTCCGGGACTCCGGTCACAAAAAAGGATGAGTTCCATGTGCCTGTCAGTAAAAGCTGGTTCCTTAAAATTTTCCAGTACGTCTGCTGATTCAGCGTCATGTCCGTATATGGATTCCCCACAAGGCAGATTTTTCCGCCAGCAGCCGTCAGGTCCAGCGCCCAGGAAACTGTCTGATTCTTGCCAACGCATTCAAAAAACACATCCGCACCGTTCCCGTCCGTGCGACGCTTTATCCACTCCAATACGTTTTCCTTCCGACAATCGCAGAAATTTTCTTCCGACAGCCCCATTTCCAACGCTTTCTTCCGTTGATATTCCTTATTTCCTATGAGCAGGACGTTCCTTATGCCGCGCTCCATAAGAAGCATGGCGAGCAGCATCCCGATTGTCCCCAGCCCGCACACTGTAACCGTTTCTTCCTGCGCAATAGAACCTCTGCGCATGGCATGCACGGCCACCGACAATGGCTCCAGCATGGCCGCCTGCTCGTAGGATATGACATCAGGCAGCTCCATCAGGTTCTCCTGCGGAACAACTACATACTCCGCAAAAGCGCCGTCACGCCTGGAGCCGAGATAACTGTACTGTCTGCACATTTCGTGACGCCCCTTTTGACAGGCTGCGCAGGAATGGCATGGAATCAACGGATACACGCCCACCCGCTTATGCAGCCATTTCTTGTCTGTTCGTTTCCCAACAGCAATGACCTCTCCGGCAAATTCATGTCCGGGAATCAGCGGCATTTTATGAGCGCCGTCCCTGTATATGCGCGGGATGTCCGAGCCGCAAATCCCTGCCGCTTTTACCCGAATCAGCGTTTCCGTTTCTCCCGGCTCCGGATCGGGAACATCCCTGTATGTAATGTTTCCGATATCCTGCAATACCCATGCTTTCATGCTTGCTCCATTTCCCGCTGATGTGCCGCGTCCCAATAAAATCGGAGCGTCAGGCAGATGACAGCGTTATATATTACTATGATTTTTCAAAGCGCACTGCACCGCGGAAACGTTCCAGATCCTGCGGCGTTGTGACTTTAAAATTATTTTCATCGCCGGGGATCATCACAATGTCCATGCCCGCCATTATCGCAGGCTCTGTGGAGCCGTTAATGGTAGCCAGACGTTCCGGCGTCAATGCCATATTTGCCTGATAATACTTCCTGAAACGGAAAAGCTCCGGCGCCTGCCCCGCAAAAATCCGGTTTCTGTCAATCAGCTCCGCCACTGTCTGCCCGTCCCGGCTCAAGTACACGGTGTCTTTCATCTGCAGGACAGGCATCACGCCGTCATGCCCTGACAACGCGTGGAAACAGTCCGAGATCTGCTGCCTGGACAGCAAAGGGCGGGCGGCGTCATGGATGAATACAGTGTCATCATCCGCAATGCCGCCGTCCCCCGCCTGACACATGATCTCCCGCATTCCGTTTATGACGGACGCCTGACGGTTAAAACCCGGCATGGCAAACCCCATAACCTTATCAACCGATACTCCGGCTTTAGCGGCGTCTGAAAGGATGGATTCCCGCCATCCCTCCTCCGCCACGATCAGTGCCCGATCAATAAAAGGCGACTCCGTAAGAGCCGCAAGGGCATTGGAAATCAGCATCCTTCCACCGACAGATATGTACTGTTTTGGCACGTCGGAATGCATTCTACTCCCAACGCCGCCTGATAACAGGATCGCAGCGTTCATGACGTCCTCCTTAAAATTTCAGTTTCCTGATGTCGGAAAGCGTCTCCCCGTAAGGCCTGTCCTTGCCAAAGAGAAGCGTCGTGCCCAGCACGAAACCTTTTACACCCTTGGGAGCATACTCTAAAATCCTCTCTGCGCTACACGCGCCATCCCAATAGAGTTCAAACTCCATATCTTCCTTAATGGCGAGCAGTTTTGTAATCTTCTTTCCCACATAAGGAAGGAACATCTGCCCGGCATTGCCCGGATTGACCGACATCACCAGCACTTTCTTAACGATGCGCAGCATTTCCATAACGGTCTCCACCGAGGTGCCGGGGTTGATTGCAATGCCCGGTACCATTCCAGCGTTGATGATCTTCTGCAGCGTCGTGGAGGGGTGGTATTCCGCCTCCGGATGGATATACACGGTATCCCCTTTACGGAGATTTTGCAGGAAAAGCTCGATCGTGTTGTTGGGATGCTCGATCATTAGATGAACGTCAAGTGGTTTTGTTGTCGCTTTTGCTATGTAGCGCATGTCATTTAGGGACATAGCGTAGTTTGGGACATAGCGCCCATCCATGATATCTATATGAAAGGAGTCTATGCCTCCTTCCTCTAAGTTTTTTACTTCTGTCTCCAGATGGGCGTAGTTCGCGCACATCATGGAGGCGTTTAATTCAAAATCCATTTCCTAATTCACCATTACCTCTCTAAAAGCTTGTACAAAAATTATTATAAACTTGACCATTTGTTGCATTTTATATATTAAACACAGTCAATATAATCAAAAATTATCATGTTAAAATCCTGCAGCCCGTATGAACAATGTTCAGCCTATCATTATTTGCCATAAAATAAAGCGTTTCCAGTGTTTCTCCTATATAACCGATATATCGGTCACTTCTCTCGCTCCCTTTGGGTATGCTCAATTCTTCCGTCCTCTCAAGGATTGGGAACAACCATTCACAGTAGTCTTTCAACACTTCCCTTTTCGCCAAAATCACATTATAATTATATAAATACTGCTGTTTAAGAACCTCTTCAAGCATCTGTGCATACCCTGGCTGCAATTCGCCAAGTGCTTTTAATAATGCCTCCCAGTCTGTATGTTTTATATATCTCCTGTGATGGGCATGGATATCCGGCTCATACGGCAGAGGATATGGCAATACTACATCCACATCATTATCCACAAGCCGGAGCAGGTCATCCTCTGTAAAATCAAACCCACGTCTGTACTGGCACAGGCCATAATACTGTTTTGTTCCTCCATTCACTGTACCGCCTGCCTCAAGCTTGTTTTTCCATACCCAATAAAGGACTGTCAGCTCACAGTAATTACCATTTTTCCCTGAAATGTGTGTTCCTGTGTCATCTACAAGGCAGGCTGTCCGCATAGCAGTACAGGCTGCCCCAGCCTGAACCGGAAAGACATACTCAGGTACAGCGGAACTGTACTTTAAAGGCCTGTCCGCATGGGATTTTGCCATGTATAATCGAATAAACGGCTTGTGATAGCCTACTGGGAGCGCCGTCAAAGGCATAAATTTCTCCAGTTTTGCATGAAACAGCATCATCAATTCTGACCAGCGTTCAAACGTCAACCGGATATGGCAGTCAAAACCATACGTTTCCAGTATCTCCTCTATTTCCGGCTGCACCTGTTCCGGTGTTGCAATGAGAATCTCCGTATTCCGTTTTTCCTCAGTAGCCTTGCCTTCTGCAAAAGCATGGAGCTCCTTCACAGGAATTCCATTCAGCACAGATGCATTACCTTCCCTGTGTGTCACAAGGAAACAGGAAACTTCCCTCTTTGGGTATAACGTTTTTATCGCTTCATGCGTGCCGAGAGCGTAACCCTGAGCACCGTAAATTGCTAAATTCATGAATTAATATTCCCCCAACATTTTTTCCGGTACAATGTTTTCAAAATAACGGAACCTTAAAATGCCATATTTCATACCGTTTCATGCGTTATAACTTCTATCTAAAACCATTACGCACCCACTCTGCCGCTGTCTCATAATCATGAACCGTATCTATCTCCCTTGTCCTAATTTCCATATATTCAGCAGGAAGATACTGTTCAATCAGCTGGAAAACATGGCCGCTGCCTCTGAGCATTTTATCAGAACGCATCTGGGTTACCCCATTCCATTCATACTTTCCCCTGCAACGCGAAAAAGCGCTGACCATTTCTTTTCCATCCTGTTCAAATGTCTGCAGAAACCATGGATCATCAGATGCAACGGGATTTCCACCGACAAATTCATGCTTACAGGACAAAATATTCCGCATGTCGTCCGGATGGATAAGCAGATCGCCATCAAGTGACAGTATATATTCATTCGCATATTTTGACGCCAAAACCACGCTGGCTCCCGTCCCGGTATTCTTATAATCATGATTAAATACAAACAATATATCTTTGCGGTATCTGTTTACAGTATCTATAACTTTCTCCGACTGATACCCCACAACAATCCTTATGTCTCTTTCCTCTTTTAAGTTTTCGAGATGCCTTATGATGAGAGGCTTTCCATCCACTTCCAGCAGTGCCTTTGTCATGCCCAGCCCCAACCGGTTTCCCATGCCTGCACAGCTAATAATGACTGTTCTTGAAAATCTCATACACATTCTCCATATCTTTTCCAAATCCATTTACTGACATCAGATCTGTATCTGTGTTTCATGCCCTATACCAGCTTGTTCAAAAATTCCACCAGCTTGCCCTCTTCATAAACCACATGCGTGGCATGCTCCATCACTGACGGAGCAATCGGTCTGATGCCTCCGTATCCAATTCCAACCTCGGCCGCCTCAATCATTCCCGCACCACGACTGCCGTTCCCAACGGCCACAAATGGAAACACGATCTGCTTTGCTAAAGCATCCGGATCTACTATACTAAATACATCCTGCACATAATCTCCATCTGTCACAGCTCTGGAACAAAATACATTCCTTTCCATTCCAAGCTCCGCTATCAGCCGTTCTATCCATACATCCAGATTCTCAGTAACAATGTAACTTCTCTTTTTATGTGTATGTATAAATTCCAATAATCTTTCATTCCGTTCGATATGGCAAACTATATCCTGCACTTCAGACACCGGAATCTTTTTTAAAAGATCAATTTCCTGAAGAAAGCTCTGACGAAACGGGAGCCCCTCACGCATTCCCTGCTCCTTCAAAGCCGTTATCTGTTCATATACTCCCGCTTTTTCTGCAACTGTTGGCAATATTGTCTGCCTTGTTATTACGGAATCCAAATAAAACAAAAAAATACATCTACCCATGAACCATTACCTGCCTTACTTCTGCCCCCTGCTTTCTTCCCATCCTCTCTCCAGAACAAAATAATACTGGGCTGTTTCGTTCCGATTGTTTAATGCCTCCCCTGAAAACAGGAAACCGCTCTGCGAAATCTGAAATCCCTCCTGCAGCAGTGTTTTTTCAAAAATATCCATTAATTCATCCCGTGTCCTGTAAACGGCATAATAATCCGTCTGTAATTCCTCTGAATAAAATCCCTTTAAAGTGAGCCTCTCATCAATCCCCAACGGTTCCCTGATGCATATAATGGATTGCCTGTCTGCGGTTTCCAGCAGCTGACGCATAATCGACATCACATCATCATCATTAATATACATAAGCAACCCGATCAGGAGAAACCTGCTGTATTTGCCTTTATCATGTTCTGTAAGCACATCCCGAAACCTGACAGCATCACCAACATAGAAACAGCGGTTTGGCTTATGATTTCTCTCCCTTGCAATATCTATCAGTTTCTCACTGAAATCTATCCCACAATATTCCCGGATTTCTGTGGGAACTGCATCGGACCACCTTCCAATTCCACATGCCAGATCCAGCACCCTGGACTGCTCATCCAAGCGTAACAGTGGCAGCAGCTTATCCGTCTCAGCCCTATTCCTTTCCTGAACCAATTCAGGATGGCTGTCCTGGTACATTGTCACGGTATACGGATTATTGTTATTATACTTTTCCGCCCTATGATCAAAAAAATTCAAAGTATCCTTATAGTCAATATTGACAATATCTTTCTTAATTCTTGTATGTTTCTTTTCTATCATATTGCTCCCTTTCTACATGTTCATATCAGATGCCAGTCCAAACGCCTTTAAACTTTCCCTGCTTTTTATCAAAGACACGTCCATCAGATGCACCTTTTCCGACGGTGCCAAACGCTCTAAAAAATTATATATCTCGTTTCTGCTCTCAGCAAACGAACTGGCCACCACAATAGAATCATAATCATATTGCGTGATCTTCTCGGGTGGTACAGCAGGCAATCCTTGTTTTGACAATTCTGCATAATTTCTATCCGCACACGCCACAACTTTGCAAAAATGCGTCTTCTCCAAATACTTATACAACCGCTGTCCATATGTCCCCAGGCCATACAGGACAATCCTGCTTCCCCGCTTTACCTCTGGAAAAGGGAACAGATAATCAAGTTTCCCCATGTCCTTGTACAATGCATCTGCACGCGGCACCATCAAGAACAAAAGATACTCTTCCCACTGGCTGGTTAAGTCATAGATATCCTTATACTTTTCCAAAGAAGCCCGCACTGTATTATGCAAAAGCATAAAACTCTGTCTCTCCGAATCGCAGTCCATTCCCTGGTGTACGATGGAAACGGCATTCTGCCGATAGTGGTAC
Organism: uncultured Acetatifactor sp.; assembly: GCA_947630715.1. Classification (GTDB taxonomy): domain Bacteria; phylum Bacillota; class Clostridia; order Lachnospirales; family Lachnospiraceae; genus Acetatifactor. The sequence continues at coordinate 9,966 of CANRIP010000028.1, read as the reverse complement.
AAGCATTCATGCAAAATATAAATACTGTCGACATTCAAAAGCGCCGGATAAGTGCAGGCAGCATCTTCCCCCATCACCAGCGCATCATCCACCGCCATCTGAAATGGTTCCAAACATTCTCTCCGAAATAGCTTGTCCCATACGCCTGGGAAAATCCCCCATTCAAAAAAAGCCCCGTTTACTATCATCCGTGGATAAACTTTTTCCAGCAGCCCCCTTTTATCATACCTGCCTCCACCGATTCCCTGACATACCGCACGCGATACGTTTCCCGTATCTTCGTACCGCCCGCACATAGCAATACTGACCTGCTCACGCACCAGAGCCGTATGCAATTTTTCCATCATATTCGTTTCAATCCAGTCATCCCCGTCTACATATGCAATGAATCGACCGGTTGATTTCTCCAACCCTGTTTTCCTAGCCCTGACCAGCCCCTCATTTGATTTATGTATTACCTTGATCCGCCTGTCACTCATAGCATATTGATCGCATATATCCCCTGACCCATCCGTGGAACCGTCATCAACCAGAATGATTTCCAGATTGCTGTATGTCTGATTCACAACGCTCTCAAGGCACTGCACTATATATTGCCTGATATTATAAACCGGTATAATGATACTGATGTAATCTCCCTGCTGCATAATAAACCCCTCTGTTATATTCATAAAATATGACATCGTTTATTCAATCAAGATCACCCACATGATTTACGCCAATATCATCCGGAAGGCTCTCCCACTCCATGTAGCTCAATTCCAGCACTCTTTTTTTATTATTTGGGAACGGTAGCATGACGCCCTCAAATTCACAGTCCACAAGTGGAAATATATCCTCGATGTCCACAATATCATAGGTCCGTTTAATCCTATCAAATAAACCGTTATCAATTCCTGGCATGATCTTTTCCGTTTCGGACAAACTGAAATACCCGCTGTCCCTGATCAATTGCTCCTGCCTCGCCAGAAGATCCGTCATCGTAATTTCCGCTGTTTTCAGAGCAAGGCATTCACGGACTGCACCGTTCACCTGTTTAATGGAAACGCCGCTGCGCACGTAATCATATACCCATAATTCCAAGCCTTCCCCTCCATATTTGTCCAGCTTTATGATCCTGCACATATGCGGCTGTCTCTGCAGGATATATTTCCCCTCATACTTCCGTGCGATCTGCATAGTATCCTCCCATGCTGTGGCGCCGCCTGCTCCTCTGTCCGCATAAAGCGCATCCGGCACATAAACGGTTGAATACTGTTCAAAAAATTCAATCAGTTTCTTTAAATCCGCGCGCATGATTCCCAGGTCAACATCATCATCCCAGGGGATATATCCGTTATGGCGCAGTTTCCCAAGCAGTATGCCATAATCCACCCAACATCTCACCGGACAATTCTCCGCCAGAAAATCCAACGTTTCCCTGGTAAATGATACATTTTCCAATTGCACCCGGCGCAACTGCCCTGTTGCGGGTTTCATGGCGGAAGGCTCAATATGCCGCTTTAAATACTCCACAATTTTCTTTTCTCTTTTTAACCTTGTATATACCCATTGATATGCGCTTGCAATTCTGTTTTCACGGCATTCCAGAGTCCGTCTGGCGTTTTCTGAGATTCGGAATTCCGCTGCAAAAACCGCCTCATCATTCATCACAACCGCATCAACAATGCCATCTCCCATCAATTGATCTATCATCTGCTCCGCATAGCTGTCCCTCGCACAGATTAAAATTATCATATCCTGGTCCGTTTTTTTCAGTTCTATGAGTTCCTGATAACTGATGACCGGAACCCCACAGCATTGCCCGCCTGCCAAAGCCGCATTATTATCACAGAAAAATGCAACATTGCGCTCACCAATATAATGAAAACATTTCCGGCCAATCACGCCGCTCCCAAAAATAACTATTTCTCCAGCCATTCCTGTTTCCTCAATCTGCCTTTCCAGCCATTGCAGTCCAGCGCCGTTTCTCTCCAAAATGCATTCTGCCTTCTCTGTTTCAAAAATTCCTCTCCACACCAGTCTGAATTATAATGATGGACACTGATCGTATCTTCCGTCCTGACGTACTGCTCTAACAAAAAACAATCCTTGGGAGACTGGTAACTTCTAGGCAGAACCAGCATTTCATCAATCATCTGCATACTGCCGTCCATCCGCACCCCTTTTTTCTGAAAAGCGTTTCTAATGTATTCCGGCTGCACATATTTCCAAATCATAGGCTCTCCGTTTTCATCACAGAAATCCACATCCTGGTATAATTGCATTAATTCTTCTAAAAAAGGATTTCCTTTTACACTCCCAAAACCGGAACCCAGATCAATATGGCACTGCATGTCGAAATTGAAAAAACTGTCAAACTGGAGCAGGCAATCCATCGGTCTTACCAGTTCCACATCCATATCCAAATAAATCCCACCATGCTGGTTCACGACATCCAACCTGGCATAGTCGGAAATAAACGCCCATTTTTTCTTTTCATAAGCCTGTTTTACAAACCGGTTCTTTCCACAGTCGTATGTATCCGCATTCCATTCAATGATCTCATATTCCGGGCACACCTTTTTCCATGTATCAACGCACCTTTGATACTTTTCCGGCTTTTTCTCACCACTGAACCAGAAACAATGAATTTTCTTTTCGATTTTTAAATCTTTCCCATTATATTCCTTCATCCTCTTTTTAACAGCAGGATCCTCTTTTCCGCTTGTAACAGCCCAAATCAAAGGCAGTGCAAAGCACTCTATGGCATCTGGAAGCTGCTCCTCGCACAATGTCCGATACATCGAATCAAGCTGCTTTGTACTGCAGAGCAATACTATGCCGACATCCGCTTTTTTCAGGCTGCCCGTATCCTGAACCGTATAGCTGCGCCCCAAAATCTCCAGGCGTTCTCCGGCCCTGCCATTGTCAATCAGACCCGCCACAGAACAATGGAGCTCTTTAAAAATGTCCCATTCCTGAAAGCGTTGGAAATATTCCCCCAATCCATATATATACAAATCCTTTCCATGTATATAATCTAAAAAGCCATCCATTTCCGCATTACAAAGTCTCATTTCCTGCCCCCAGACAAAATTTAATTGATAATCGCAATGCGCTGTATGCCTTTTTCCAGCAGCATATCGACAATCACAACTAATGAAAGGTTATTTGCAACAACTACCGTACTTCCTTTTGTTCGATACTCTTCCTCCAGTTTTTCCAATTCATTGACCTTACAGCCCTCTATCTCCTGCCCCCATTTCAATGGATCGGAATCATACACCGAAATGCTTTTCGCCTGACAGCCGGACAATTCCTTGAGAGCCTGCCGCCCCAAATTTCCTGCACCATATAAAATAATATTTTTTCCTTTGAAAAAACTTTCCCTTTCTTCCTGCCTAATAAAATATTTTTGGTAATAGCCATTTTTCACAGAACTGATTGTTTCAACCGCCATCTTCATCGGGGATCCCTCCGGCAGCCCCCACATCCTTCCATTGATCCTGGGATCAACGATCCTCTCTTTCAATTTTTCACGCTGCCGTCCATCAAAAAAATAATCAACCACCCCATTTAGACCCACTAAAATGTCATACTCCCGCTGATATGTCTTATTTACGCAAGGATCTGCATGGTTCTTAACAATTTTTTCAGGGATATAGCAATAAACCGCTCCTTCCTTCAATGTCTGCAGATTCATATACATCTGAATAAAAATTGAATCCATCTTATCTTCAAATATATCTCCATGCTCAATCCATCTGCGTTTCTTAAAAACAACATTCGATAAGAAACAAAACAACGCATCACCCGTCTGGACTCTGTTGATCAAAGCATCGTATTCCACTTCATCAGAAGTATCATAACACAAGGTTTCATTCTCATCTGCATACAATGGACGGACTGCATTCAAAAAGACTCCATCCTTGTCATATACGTTGAAGGGACTCACTAATATATCCGCCTTATTGTCCACGATATAGCGCATGACCGTTTTGATGGCTTCCGCTTCAAGCTCATCATCATTGCCTATAATCCAGCAGTATTCCCCTGATGAGATCATGACTGATTTTAGAAAATTGTAATCCATTCCCCGGTTTGTCCCATTTCTGTGATAAACCACATTCATCTGAGGATACTGTTTTTGCATCTCACCGATCATCTCATCCGGTGCGTTTAGTGAATGATCATCGCTAATGCAGACTTCCACCTCCGAAAACAATCCATTCTCCTGAATCTGCTGTGCAATCTGCAAGAGCAGTTTTTTCAATTCCTCCAGCCGTTCATAATTTGGTATACATATAGCAAGCCTCACTGTCCATCCCTTTCCGCCCATAACAAAGCCCTTCTAAAATCCGCATTCTCTATATTTTCCAATTCCCATCTACCCTGGCACACCACATATCCCGCTGAATTCCTTACAGCATAGCCCCCGATTGTTTCCAGCCACGTCCGTATCTTCTTTTCATCCTCTGCATAATGATAGGTGCAGACTGTCAGTTTTGGCATACATCTTCTTATCATCTGTTCCGAACCGCAAAGTGCTTTTAACTCAGCCCCTTCAATATCCATTTTTATGAAATCAATTTTCTGGTTTCCAAAAACTTTATCCAAAGACAGATCCATATCCTCATCCTTGTCTGATGCATATCCCTGAATAATGGTTACCTTATCCTGATCGCTGCGGAATGTAAGCCTCAGCGCTTCACACCAACCGGGATCTGACTCAATCAGATAAATATGCGCCGCTCTGTCCATCACCTGGAGCGCAAAAATTCCTTCCGCAGCGCCAACATCAATGCCGACATCCCCTTCAGAAATGCAGAAATGCTCTGTCAGGTAACAGTGCGGAGATCTTTTGTCCTGCTCCATGCACACATATTGAAAATACGTTTCCGCTTTTTCATGCGTGTCATATTTTCTCGAAAGATACATTCTGCGATTGGAGTAAATTCCATAATACAAGCCAGACTCTTCATCAAAATATATTGCTGCATCCGCATCCATATATTCATCGTAAAAAGGATAACAGTACATTCTGACACCATTACCGGCAACATAATCAACCACTTCCTGCAATTCACCGGATGAACATTTACAAATTCCGGCAAGTTCCCGGCTATATTTTTCATAAAAAACCTTTTCCAAAAAAGGAAGTGGATATTCTATATGCCGTATTTTGTATGACGGCACTGCCAGTTTCTCCATCAGCTGCTTTTTAATCTCTTTATGATATATGGATGCAATCCAGATTTCATCGTATTCATAATCATTAATCTCATCCGCCGCAATCACCCTCACACCAGCATATTCATTCAAATCAACATGATTATCAGCAATGGCCACCACTTCAAAATCCCTGTCATAAACGCTGTATGCATCCATTACATCCCTGCCATTATTTCCAATTCCAAATAAAATTACTTTTTTCATATTCTTTTCCATTCTTCAGGCATAATATTGGTACGGTAGCCGGACATTGTTCCTAAAAACCAGTTGCGGGGGCCAACAACCAGTTTGTCTTTTTTTTCATCCAGCCAAGCTCCCCACCAGCCAAACGTGCTGTTTGATATGACATGGTTTCTGCACCTGCTCATAACAAGCATCTCTTCATAATCCTCCAGCACCTCATTGCCGCTTACATAATAAAAAGAATTTTTAAAATTTATGTTTTCCCTAACCCATTGTGGCTCATCGGAAAAAACTACCCAAAAAGGATTTTCTATATTCTCTTCTATATAATCTATGGCCTGTCTATAATATCTCGCCGGCAATTCCGCATTAAACCTTTTATAGTCCCCCCGCCTAATATGTATGGACACGGTATTCTTTGATTCCAATATATTCCTCAGTTCGCTGCTTATTCTGATTTTCTTTTTAGGTCGAAATTCCTTCCGTATAAGCCCTTCATATTCCTTAAAATACTTCTCATCTTGAAAATATGCCTGTAAATACCAGTTTCCTTTCAGCCGTGCCAACTCTCCATTATAAGCTACCGTTTTTTCTTTGTAGTATCTGTATGGCAACAGACCATTCTCCGACATTTTCTTCAACACATTCATACATCTGCCATCTTTGCTCAAAAATGGATAAAAATAATCTGCGTTTAAACATTGCGGCAATGAAATTCTAAAATTTGCAAGCCGATACTCACGTGCCAATCCCATATCCCCAAAAGCCTTCCCGGTTCCCCTCGCATCCAAAAACACTGGCTGTTTCATCCGTATTGACAAAGCCCTGGCATATGCATACTGGAACATTTGATTGCCCAGTCCTTCCCATATCCTTACAATAATCACTTTGCACCTCCAGACATTTGCGCTCAATTCCATATATCGGTAAAACCGAAAGCCAAGAAACGCAAAAACTTTTTCCGGTATTATATGCACGGAAAATAATATTGATATAATAATCCCCTCTCCAATATTTAAACATTCGGTAAAAGGGCAGCCATCCAGACTAGCCTTCTGATATCATAAGTGGCCTATTCGTCAAATTCCATACAATATATCTTCCAAAGAAATAATCGGGCAATCCAGCTTTCCGGACAATTCTTTCTCTATCTCGTCAAAAAAAGTAATCGCAGTCACTACGACCGCATCTGTTTCCGGCAAACTGTCTTCCATTGAAAGCACATCAATGTCCGCATAAATATTATTTGCATTTTTGTCTATCCCATATACTGCTTCGACATTTGTGCCTTTCAGTTCTTCAATAAAGGTTTCTCCAATGTAGCTCATACCGTATATTGCTATCTTTTTATATCCCTTTTCTTCAAGATATGAAACAAGATTTTTTCCTTCCTGTTTGACTCTTACCCATTGATTCATCATCTGGAAAAGGGCAAGATGCTTATTTGATATTTTTTCCCATTCCTTAACTTGTTTCTCCTTCATTATATTGATGCCTAACGCGCCAACAATTGTACCCCCTATTGCTGATACTGCTAAAATCACTCCTTTTTTCATAATAATTTTTCTCCTTTTCCAGTGTTGCCCTCATCTTTAACGTTCATCGCATCATTGTCTTATTTCTACCTCTGATCCTAAAAAATCTGATGTAAACTATGTCCATTCCATACTTTACATCAGATTTTTTATTACAAGGTAATATTTTCCTTTATAACAGTTCCTGGCTTTAAAGGGAACTTAATATCATCCATAAGCGCCCATAAAATAATATGCGTATCCGGCAGCACTTTCATAAAACATCCAAGCAAATCCTCAATTTCATCATTGTACCTGTCTATGTCTTCCAGTACAGTAAGCTCCCCTTCTGCTGCCCCTATCCTCTTATCATTTATAAGTCCTGCTATACAGATCCTAAACGGCATCGCATTTTCCTATACACTCTGCATCTGTACATATAAAACTGCCTCTTTGATGTTACTACTGCTCCCTTTTACTGCTATTGTAGTTTAATTATGCTATCATTGCAAGCAGATTCACGTCGTTACTTTTTTATCTAATATCAAGTATGGAATTGTCAATGTGCATTTTTCTGCCCGATGGCTGACTTTTTATCACCGCATATAGGATTAAGTCTTCACAAAATGGTAATTTCACATATTATCTACCTTAATTGCTCCTCTGAAAATATCCTATATTTTCAAATTTAATTAAGCTATTATTTAAACATTTGACGAAATTTCATCTAGAATATCTTTCAAACAAATAATCGGACATACAAATTTCCTATTTAATAAATCACTAATACTATCATAAGAAGAAATCGCTGTGACTACAACAGCATCTACATCCTCCAATTCATCATCTAAGGACAGTACATTCATATTATCAATCCATATATTTTCTGCATTTCGATCTATTCCATATACAACTTCAATATTTGTTCCCTTTAACTCCTCAACAAGCGTTTCTCCCACATAACTCATTCCATATATGGCAATTCGGTTATATCCATTCTTTTCAAAATATTTTGAAAGATTTATTCCTTTTTGTTTCAGCTTAACCCATTGATTCATCAACAAATATAAATCCAAATGTTTATCCGACATTTTTTTCTTTTCATTAATCTGTTTCTCTAATTCACCGGCTGTCGCTGCTACACCAAGCATTGCTCCAACTACTGCGCTGCCTATTGTAAATGTTGCTAATAAAATTTTTTTATTCATATTATTCCTCTCTGCCTGCCCAGGCTTTCAAACTATTTTATCGTTTCCACGTAATGCCTCTCTGCTTTATTTCTGCAGGGCGGCCTATTATTATTACATTTGCTTCTTCAAACTTTTTTGTTACTAGAGAACCGGCTCCAATCATGCTGTTATCCCGCACCACCGTTCCTTTTAAACATTGTACATTTTTCCCTATCCATACATGATCACCTATCAATATGTCTCTAGGTTGATTAATCCTTTCCTTTGGATTCTTCAAAAAATATATCCTATGACCATCGTTACTACGCATATCAATCCCGTCTGATATCATACATCCCTTTCCAATAACAACTCTAGAACCTTCTGATGCATCTATAACCGCACCTCCAATCGTGGTATTTTTGCCTATTTTAATTATCCCATTTTCTCCATCAATTCTCAATTCCAACCGTGCTATCGAAACTCCTTCTTCAATTTTTATCTTATTATCATTTCCTATTATGTGAATCGTCACACAATTGTATACCCCCCCTGTATTTAGAAAAATAGAATTATTTTTCCCATCTATAATCCACTTTATCGATAACAATATTTTCAGTCTCTTTAAAACATTTTTTTCATTTATTATAATCTTATTATGTGTACATACATTGTACAAATTTTTAATATACATTAGTTATCCTCTCCAAAGCACATGGTCGCTTTACACCCTATCCAGTATATTGTCTAACTTTTTACAAAACTCTTTTTTCCCCCATCTGGCTACTTGCTGATACCCTTTTTCTATTAAACTCTCCCGCATAGTCTCATCCAGCCAAAGCTTTTTCATGCATTCAGCTATTTCTTCTGGCGAATCCGGATCAAACAACAATCCAGCATCTCCTACTTGTTCCGGCATTGCATATTTATTGGAAACTGCAACCGGACAGCCTAACGCCATCGCTTCCAACGGCGGTATATTAGTTGGTCCAAAATACGATGGCATAATCATCGCGACCGCATGCGTATATAAATACGTAATGCTGCCATCACTCACAAAACCTAATATAGTGATATTCCTTTCCAAATCATTTTCATCAATATACTTTTTGATGCTTTTAAGGCAATTCTTTTCTGAACCCACCAACACTAAATGAATATCTTCAATAGACTCTTTTAAAAGCTGTATTGCTTTGACCAAATTAATGTGATTCTTATGCGTCCAAAATTGGGCAGGATAAAAAACATATTTGCACGGAAGCTTAATATATTCTTCCTGTCTATCCTGAATATGTTCAGGTACAGTAAATGGCAGACTAATTATTTGTGGCTTTTTCGTATTTCTGTTCAAATAAGATTCTCTGAACTGCTTGATACCCAGTTCTGAGTCAGTCAGTACACAGTCCTCATACGGCACCATGCTTTTCAAAATCATTTCCCTATGTTTAAATTCCGAACCTACTTCTGAAAATCTTTTTTCATACCTGTGCATCAAATCATGCACAATGGAAATTATTCTCACATCATAATTAGGAATAAAATATATCTGAACAGTTGACAGGAGTATGTCTACCTTTTCTTTTTTTAAGGCTTTTCCCATAGGCGTAAGATAGGTATTATATATTTTTGCCAAATATGGAAATATGCGGTTAAATTGCATTTGATTCTCTGTTGTATCCGGAATCTTTTCTTCCAGACAGCGTATTTTATTCTTCCTGCACCATGAACGCCAAAACCAATTGCCGCAAATTGCAACAATCTCATACTTGTTTTGCATCTCTTTCAGACATTCCATCATCAGAAAAGCATACTGATGCCCGCCTCCATCTTGTGGCAATGATAATAAAATTACCGCTACCTTCTTTTTTCTCATGGTATTCCCTTCT